>NZ_AFFX01000006.1:0-335422 GCF_000222125.1 Pseudomonas sp. S9
ACACTCTGTGTTTAATTTACCGCATCTTTGAGGGACTTGCCCGGTTTAAAAGCAACAGTGTTGCTGGCTTTGATTTTTACTGGCTCACCGGTTTGTGGATTCTTACCAGTACGAGCACCACGATGGCGCTGTATGAAAGTACCAAAGCCAACCAAAGTCACACTGTCTTTACGGTTCAGCGCGCCAGTGATTTCTTCAAGTACGGCGTTGAGTACACGGTTTGCTTGATCCTTACTCAGATCAGCTTTTTCCGCGATTGCAGCGGCCAATTCTGGTTTACGCATAGTTGCCCCTTTGACGGTTTGTTTTTGTTGTGTCCGTGCTTCTCCATGAGCAGCGCCCAAGGCGCCGCAACAGCTCTGCGCTGCGGCAGACACAAGGAGAATGGCATGCGTTTACAAGCAGCGCCAGTACTGCTCGGCAGTTAAATCAAGCAATTTTGTGGCGTAACCGACAGATCGACTGCTATTTACGCCAACAGGGCTGGGAGGGCCTTATTTAGAGCCAACTTTTCTTGCACGGACGTACCGGTTAGCGCGTACCCCAAGAGCGCGCCAGAGGGGCCATGGCACAGCGCCTTAATATCAGAACCACTGCCTGCAACTGTCCACTCGCCGTGTTTACCCAGGGGCGGGGGTGATACCACCAGTGGGCACGCCGGGGTTTTAACCGTCACCGGCATGGCGCCGTAGCTGACAGCTGTCGGATTGCCAGCCAAGGTCTGTGCCAAGGCGCGTGCGCAGGTCATCAGTGGCATGACATAGAGCAGGTTAAGGCCATCAACTTCCGCGCAATCGCCCAATGCATAGATATTGGCGTGGGATGTCGCCAACTGGCGGTCGACCATTACCCCGCGATTGACCTGCAAGCCAGCGGCGGTAGCAAGTTCGGTTCGCGGACGCAGGCCAATGGCCGAAAGCACCAGGTCGCACTCAATCACAGTGCCATCGGATAAATGTGCCTCAAGCGCCGCAGCCTTATGGTTAAGGCTGGCCAGAACCGGCCCCAGGTGAAAGCGAGCGCCAAGGCCTTCAAGTGCTGTTTGCACGGCTGTAGCGGCAGCTGGATGCAACAGGCCCGGCATGACTTGCTCGCAAGGTGCGACCAATTCAACCTGGTAGCCGCCAAGCGTCAGGTCGTTGGCGAACTCACAGCCAATCAAGCCTACGCCCATTATCAACACCCGCTTCTTGCCCACCGAGGCGCCACGGAACCTGGCGTAATCCTCAAGATCGTTAATCGAGTAAATGGCGTCTTGCGCATCACCCTCAACCGGAACCCGAATCACCTGGGCGCCGCACGCCAACACCAGGTCACGGTAGGCGATGGCTTCCTCGCCGACCCACAATTGCTTGTGTCCGGCATCAATACCGGTAATACGGGTATGGGTGCGCACTTCAGCATTGAGCTGTTCTGCCATGGCACCAGGCTCGGCCATGCTCAAGCCATCGGCATCTTTGTTCTTGGCAAAGCCGGTCGACAGCATCGGCTTGGAGTAAGAGCGACCGTCATCGGCAGTAATCAGCAGTAGCGGCGTTTCGCTGTCGAGCTTGCGAAACTCACGGGCCAGGTTGTAACCGGCCAGCCCGGTACCGACGATAACTACAGGTGCGCTCATACGATATTTCCTTTGAGTTAATGCATACCCCGCGCATGCGCGTTGCTGCTTGAGAAGAGCCAATGGAGCGAAGATGCCATGTGCACTGATACAGCCAAGACACGGGGCAATACCAGACGACCATAACCAATTATCCTTCAGCCTCCAAATCAAACACATGGCGCTGAAAAGCCGCCATAAAAAAACGGCGACCTCATGGGTCACCGTTTGCTTTGCAGCACTGGCCAGCGCAGCCCCCATGCGGGGCTCCGCTGATAGTGGATCAACCGATCTCGATCATCTCGAAATCTGCCTTGCCTACGCCGCAGTCCGGGCATAGCCAGTCTTCCGGCACATCTTGCCACAGCGTTCCAGGCGCAATGCCTTCATCTGGCCAGCCCAGACGCTCATCGTAAATCAGACCACATACCACGCACTGCCACTTCTTCATGTCAACCTCAGGTGAATCTCAGGGCTATGCGCGGGAAACTACCGTAAATGCGCCAGTGCGCCAAGCGGTTGAGCGACGACTGCCCATTGCCACTGAGCCAATAAAAGCCCTGGACTGCCCGTCGAAAGACGGGCAGAACCCCTTCTAGATCAAGGCTTAGCCAGCTGCCAGCAGTGGATCGCTGATGGCCATACCGTACATCGCAATCAGCGTCAGGCTACCTGCCGCCAGGAGGTAATACAGGGTTGGCAGCATGGTTTTACGCAAGGTGATGCCTTCACGTCCCAGCAAGCCGACTGTGGCCGATGCTGCCACCACGTTGTGAATGGCAATCATGTTACCCGCCGCCGCTCCGACCGACTGTGCGGCAACCATCATCGCACCGGACACCCCAAGCAGGCCGGCAGCGTTGTACTGGAACTGCGACAGCATCAGGTTGGAAACGGTATTGGAGCCTGCGATAAAGGCACCCAGGCCACCAACGGCAGGCGCGAAAAACGGATAGATACCGCCTACGCTATCGGCTACAAACTGAGCCATTGCCACCGGCATGGACACCAGGTCTGAACCGTTGACGCCCGAGTTGATCAGGATACGCACCATCGGAATGGTGAAGATCAGCACGAAACCTGCCCCCAACAGCGTGCGGCTCGACTCACCGATAGCCGCCGCCATCTCCGACGCACGCATGCGATGCAGGAAGAAGGTCACCAGCACCACGATGCACAGAATGCCACCCGGCAGGAACAACGGCTGGATGGAGCCAGAAACACCGGTTTCACCGAGGATATCGCTCCAGCCAAAGCTGACCGCACTCAAGGCAGCCTTGAGTTCGGGAAACACCCGAGATGCAACCAGGAACACCGCCAGCAGCAGATAAGGCGCCCATGCCATTGGCACGGAAATCGGGGTCTTGCCCGCGATATCTTCGATTTTCATCTCGATCTTGCCCATCCACTCCGCCGGCCAATCTTTGGCATCGGCAAAGTCCCAGGTCTGCTTGGGCAGCAAGAAGCCGGCTTTGGCAGCTGGAATCACAATCGACAAGCCAACCAGCGCACCGATCATCGATGGGAACTCTGGCCCGAGGAAAACCCCGGCAGCCATGTACGGCAGAGAGAAGGCCAAACCGGTAAAGATCGCGAACGGAGCCATTTGCAGGCCTTCTTTCCACGATTGGTTCTTGCCGAAAAAGCGCGTCATGATCGCCAGCATGAACAGCGGCATCAGTATCCCGATCACGCCGTGCATGATCACCACGCGCGAGACGATCATCTGGAAGAAGATGTCCCAACTGCTGCCCACTGTCGCCAGTTGTGCAGTCATCCCGGTCTTGTCCAGGCCCCCGACAACACCCACCAGCATTGGTGTACCGACCGCACCGAAAGATACCGGTGTCGACTGCACCATCATGCCCAGCACCACCCCAGCCAATGCCGGGAAGCCCAGCGCAACCAGCAAAGGTGCAGCCACTGCAGCGGGTGTACCGAAGCCTGACGCACCCTCGATAAAGCAACCGAACAACCAGGCTACGATCAGCGCCTGCACCCTACGGTCCGGGCTGATGCCGGAAAAGCCGCGACGAATGGCACTGATGCCACCCGAATGCTTGAGGGTATTGAGCAACAGGATCGCGCCAAAGATGATCCACAGGATCGCAGCAGTCAGGATCAACCCCTGCAAGCTTGAGGCAACAACCCGGACCAGGGACATATCCCATGCGGTCAGGCCGATGATTGCGGTGAGGAAGAAGACCACGGGCATTGCATACTTGGCTGGCCAACGAAAGCCAATCAGTAATACGCCCGCAAGTATCAATGGCACAAAGGCCAATATGGACAACAGTGTTTGACTCATTAGCTTGGTTCCTTGTTCTTTTTGTGAACCGCATATTTTCCGGGTCTTGCCCGGCGCCACGCACTCAGTCCTGTGTGGTCTACGCAGGACTATGTGACGCCAACCCCAGCGTTTAGCCGAGGTCGGCGCCAATGCTCAAAAGCCCCGACAGCTAAAAGCGGTCGGGGCCGGGTATTACTTTTGTCGATCAGCCATGCTGCTGCTTGAAACGCAGTCGCCATGCATGCAGCAATGGTTCGGTATAGCCGCTCGGTTGCTCACGGCCCTTGAACACAAGATCACTCGCCGCCAGATACGCCGCGGACTGGGCAAAATCAGGCGCCATTGGCCGGTATAACGGGTCGCCCGCATTTTGCTGGTCAACCACCGCCGCCATGCGCTGCAAGCTTGCCTCGACCTGCTGCGGGCTGACGATACCGTGGCGCAGCCAGTTGGCGATGTGCTGGCTGGAAATACGCAAGGTGGCGGGATCCTCCATCAAGCCAACGTTGTGGATATCCGGGACTTTCGAACAACCAACGCCTTGTTCCACCCAGCGCACTACATAGCCCAGGATCCCTTGGCAGTTATTGTCCAGCTCTTGCTGGATATCACTGTCGCTCCAGCTTGGCGCAACGGCGACTGGCACTGTGAGCAAGTCCTTGAGCAGGCTGTCACGTTGTGCGCCAAGGTCGATCAGCTCCAACTCGCGCTGCACCGCTTGCACATCAACCTGGTGATAATGCAGGGCGTGCAATACCGCCGCGGTTGGCGAAGGCACCCAGGCGGTATTGGCGCCCGCTTTTGGGTGGCCGATCTTTTGCACCAGCATGTCGGCCATCAAGTCCGGCATTGCCCACATGCCTTTACCGATCTGCGCCTTGCCGCGCAGGCCACAGGCCAGGCCAACCAGCACATTGTTACGCTCGTAGGCTTGAATCCAGGGCGTCGATTTCATATCGCCCTTGCGCAACATGGGGCCGGCTTCCATTGCCGTGTGCATTTCATCACCGGTGCGATCCAGGAAACCGGTATTGATAAACGCCACACGTTCAGAGGCTGCAGCGATACAGGCCTTGAGGTTGGCGCTGGTACGGCGCTCCTCATCCATGATGCCCATCTTCAAGGTGTTCTTGGCCATGCCCAACAGCGTTTCGATACGGGCAAACAATTGATTGGCAAAGGCAACCTCGGCCGGACCATGCATTTTCGGCTTGACGATGTACACGCTGCCGGTACGGGAATTGCCCTTGCGTTGCAGGTCGTGCAAGGCAATCAGGCTGGTCATCACCCCGTCGAGTATGCCTTCCGGGATCTCGTTGCCTTCACCGTCGATAATTGCAGGATTGCTCATCAGGTGGCCAACGTTACGCACGAACATCAATGAACGACCATGCAATGTCAGTTCGGCGCCAGAGCCTGTCTGATATTGGCGATCGGGATTGAACCGACGAACAATCTGCTTGCCGCCCTTCTACAGGGTTTCAGTCAGGTCACCTTTCATCAAGCCGAGCCAGTTGCGGTAGATCACCACCTTGTCGTCGGCGTCGACAGCCGCGACCGAGTCTTCGCAATCGAGAATCGTCGAGAGCGCCGCCTCGATCAGCAGATCCTTGACGCCTGCGGCATCGGTCTTGCCAATTGGGCTGCTCGGGTCGATTTGAATCTCAATGTGCAAGCCATGGTTTTTCAGCAAGACCGCACTGGGCGTATCGGCCGGACCTTGCAAGCCAAAAAAATGCTCGGGGGCTTTCAAGCCAAAAAACTGCTCGGGGGCTTTCAAGCCAACAGTTGCGCCGTCTTGCAAGGCAACCTGCAACTGACCCTCGACCACGCTGTAGCGCACCGAGTCGGCATGGGAGCCACTGGCCAATGGCGCAGCCTGGTCCAGCACATTGCGGGCAAAGGCAATGACCTTGGCGCCGCGCACTTCGTTATAGCCCGGCCCTTTGCTGGCGCCATCGGCCTCGGAGATGGCATCGGTGCCATAAAGCGCATCGTACAGCGAGCCCCAGCGGGCGTTGGCGGCGTTCAAGGCATAGCGCGCATTCATTCCCGGCACCACCAGTTGCGGGCCAGCCTGGCTGCTTATTTCAGTATCGACATTGCTGGTGCTGACGCTGACCGCTTCGGGCTGCGGCAAGAGGTAGCCAATGGACTCCAGAAATTTGCGATACGCAGGCATGTCGCTGACAGGCCCGGGATTGGCACGGTGCCAGTTGTCCAGTTCGACCTGCAGGCGGTCACGCTCAGCTAAAAGCTGACGATTAAGCGGGGCCAGGTCTTGCACCAGCGCATCAAAACCAGCCCAGAAAGCCTTGGGTTCAATCCCGGTGCCCGGCAGTACTTCTTCATCGACAAAACGTTGCAGGTTGGCAGCTACTTGCAGGCGCTGATTAGTCATCTTCACATCTCCATTAATTGCGGTAGGCCGGCAAGCCACTCAATTCAGGCTTTGTACGCCCGCTTTAGCCACTTGTGCATCCTGTTCGGCTTTCACCCCGGAAACCCCGATTGCGCCAACCACCTGGCCATCAATGATCACCGGAACACCACCTTCCAGTGAGGTCAGCAGCGGAGCCGACAGAAATGCATTGCGCCCACCATTGACCATATCTTCATAACCCTTTGACTCACGACGTCCCAGCGCAGAGGTGCGCGCTTTTTCAGTGGCGATATAGGCACCAATCGGCGCGCAGCCATCAAGGCGTTCCAGGGCCAGTGGATGACCACCGTTATCCACCACGGCAATGCTCACCGCCCACTGGTTTTGCTGGGCCTCGCTACGCGCTGCGGCAATGATCCGGTTGACTTCCTGCTGGCTCAAAATTGCTTTGGTTTGCATGACATAGATCCTAATTAAGGGCTTCTTCGACCAGCTCGATCCAGTGTCTTACTGGCGTGCGTCCTGCACCATCCAAGTGGGTCTGGCAGCCGATATTGGCGGTGACAATGACCTCGGGCTTACCGCTCTCGAGGGCGTTCATCTTGTTGTCGCGCAGCTGCTTCGACAGTTGCGGCTGAGTCAATGAATAAGTGCCTGCCGAGCCACAGCAAAGGTGACTGTCCGGCACGCTGGTGAGGTTGAAACCAATACGCCCGAGCACCGCTTCAACCGCGCCGCCGAGCTTTTGTGCATGCTGCAAGGTGCAGGGGCAATGAAATGCCAGGCGCTTGTCCGAATCAGCGCCGAGGCTTTCAACCGGCTCATCGCGCAACACCTCGACCAAGTCCTTGGTCAGGGCGCTGACCCGCGCGGCTTTGCTCGCGTAGACAGGGTCGTGCCTGAGCATATGGCCGTAGTCCTTGACGAATGCACCGCAACCGCTGGCGGTTGGCCCTATCGCTTCGGCACCCGCTTCCAGCGCTGGCAGCCAGGCATCGATATTGCGCCGGGGGCGCTAAAGACCGGCATCCTGCGCATTGAGGTGGCAGTCCACCGCGCCACAGCAACCGGCTTGTTGAATCGGCTTGACGCTAATGCCCAACTTATCCAGCACGCGCGCCGCCGCAGCATTGGTGTTGGGCGACAGGCCCGGCTGCACGCAGCCTTCGAGCATCAGCACCTGGCGCGCATGGGTAACCGCAGGCCGGGCCTTGGCCGGGCGAACGGTTCGCGGCAACTTGCTTTTCAAGGTCTGCGGCAGCAGCGGACGAAACACCTGCCCCACCTGAGTCAGGGATTTAAACAGTGTCGGGCGCGGCGTCAGCAAGCGCAGGCCTTCACGCAAGATGCGATCGCTGGCTGGGCGCGGCACGGCGGCATCCACCACGGCGCGGCCGATATCGAGCAGGTTGTGATAATCAACGCCTGAAGGACAGGTGGTTTCACAATTGCGGCAGGTCAGGCAGCGATCCAGGTGCTGCTGGGTTTTGGCCGTGACTTCATGGCCTTCGAGCACTTGCTTGATCAAATAGATGCGCCCGCGCGGGCCGTCCAGTTCGTCACCCAACAACTGGTAAGTCGGGCAGGTCGCATTGCAAAAACCGCAATGCACGCACGAGCGCAGAATGCTCTCGGCTTCTTCGGCACGCGGCAGACGCTTGGCTTGTTCGCTTAAATTGGTCTGCACGGCTTAAACCTCGGGGTACATGCGGCCAGGATTGAAGATCCCTTGCGGGTCCAACTGGGCCTTGAGCTGACGGTGATAACGCTGCAGTGGTGCACTCAGCGGCGGCATCGGGCTGTCGCACCCGCCTGGGGTGAAACAGGTGGCGTGGCCGCCAACTTCGCTGACGATCCGGCGGATGGTCTGGGCATCGCTATCGGACTTGAGCCAGCGCTGCGCCCCGCCCCAATCGATCAGCTGTTCGCCCGGCAGCGCCAATACGCCGGTGTTGTTCGGTACCGAGATACGCCACAGCGGCGTTTCGCTGCGGAAAAAATGCAATTGATGCTCATTGAGTTGCTGCCAGTAATCGCCATCGAGCAACTCGCAGCTCAAACGTTCACGGGCCGAGGCGACAGAACCCTCGCCGCCTTCAAGACGCAGGTGCAGCGCATTGTCGTGATAGCTGGCAGCGCTGATCGGAATAGGCTGCTGGCCCCACTCCGCCAGGTTTTTCAGGGCCGTCTCGACATCGACCTCAAAGCGCAGGCTGACACATTCACGGGGCTTGGGCAGGACCTTGAGCGACACCTCGGTGACCAGCCCAAGGCAACCAAGACTGCCGGCCATCAAGCGCGAAACATCGTAACCGGCGACGTTTTTCATCACTTCGCCGCCAAAGCGCAGGTGCTTGCCAAAACCGGTGATGACCCGAGTGCCCAGCACCAAATCACGTACCGCACCCGACCAGGGCCTGCGCGGCCCGGACAAACCGGCAGCGAGCATGCCGCCAACGGTTGCATCTTCGGCAAAATGGGGAGGTTCGCAGGTCAGCATCTGCCCGGCTTCGTCCAGCGCTGCTTGCAAATCAACCAGCGGCGTACCTGCGCGTGCGGTAATTACAAGCTCGGTTGGGTCGTAGCTGACAATGCCACAATGGACCCGGGTATCGAGCACTTCACCTTCGACCTTGCGGCCGAGAAATGCCTTGCTGTTACCGCCCTGAATACGCAGTTTGGTGCCGCTATTGAGGGCCTGATTCACTTGTTCTAGCAGCGCCTTGCTGGCGTCTGCATCATGGCGCACAACCATCAGAAACGCTCCAGTTCAGGGAATGGCAACTGACCGTGATGCACGTGCATCGAGCCGAACTCATCGCAGCGGTGCAAGGTAGGAATGTTCTTGCCCGTATTGAGAAAGCCACTGGGGTCAAATGCTGCTTTCACCGCATGGAACAGGGTGAGCTCATCGCTGTTGAACTGCGAACACATCTGGTTGATCTTTTCACGGCCAACCCCGTGTTCGCCGGTGATGCTGCCACCGACTTTCACGCACAGCTCTAGAATCTTGCCGCCCAGGGCTTCGGCGCGCTCAAGCTCCCCCGGCTGGTTGGCATCGAACAGTATCAGCGGGTGAATGTTGCCATCACCGGCGTGGAATACGTTGGCCACCCGCAGGCCGTATTCCTCGGAGAAATCGGCAATGCCCTTGAGCACGCCAGGCAATTCGCGGCGTGGAATGGTGCCGTCCATGCAGTAATAATCCGGCGAAATACGCCCCACCGCCGGGAATGCATTCTTGCGCCCGGCCCAGAACCTGACGCGCTCTGCTTCGTCACGGGCCAGACGCACCTCGGTTGCACCTGCGGCTTCAAGCACTTGCCTGACCCGTTCGCAATCGGCGTGAACATCGGCCTCTACACCATCGAGCTCACACAGCAGAATGGCCTCGGCATCCACCGGATAACCGGCGTGAATAAAGTCTTCGGCGGCGCGAATCGCCAGGTTGTCCATCATTTCCAGGCCACCGGGAATAATCCCCGCGGCAATGATGTCGCCCACGGCGCGCCCGGCCTTCTCGACCGAGTCGAAGCTGGCCAGCAAGACCTTGGCCACCTGCGGCTTGGGCAGGAGCTTGACCGTCACTTCGGTGACAATCCCGAGCATGCTTTCAGAGCCGGTAAACAGCGCCAGCAAATCAAAGCCGGGCGAGTCCAGCGCATCGCTGCCCAGCGTCATCCGCTCGCCCCCGACGGCAAGGATTTCAACCTTGAGCAGGTTTAGGCACGTCAGGCCTTATTTAAGGCAATGCACGCCACCGGCGTTTTCAGCGACGTTGCCACCAATCGAACAGGCAATTTGCGAGGATGGGTCCGGTGCGTAATACAACTCATAGGGCGCGGCGGCTTGCGAGATCGCCAGGTTACGCACACCCGGTTGCACACGAGCGAAGCGCCCGGCAGGGTCGATTTCGAGGATTTTATTGAAACGTGCCATGACCAGCAAAATCCCCTGCTCCAAAGGCAGGGCGCCGCCTGACAAACCGGTGCCGGCACCGCGCGCAACGACAGGAACCTGGCGCTGGTGACAGATTTTCAGCAGGGTTTCGACTTGCCCGATATGCTCAGGCAGCACCACCATCATCGGCGTGGTGCGGTACATCGACAGGCCATCGCACTCGTATGGCTTTAGGTCTTCTTCAGTATGCAGCACATCAAGGTCGGGCAGGCGCGCTTGCAGTTCACTCAATAGCGCGGCCTTATCAACTTTAGGCAGCACGCCATCGACTCGCTCGTCGTAAACAATGCTCATGGCAGGCTCATTTCAACAGCAGCGTTATTTTTATTGCCCATGCAAAACATGCACAGGCTAGTTATGCCGCCTATGTTTAAGCTGCCAGCGATCGAGCGTCTAGCACCGGAACAACTGGTACGACCAGTTTTTAAGCAATAGGTCTTATTGATACCTTGCTATAAAGCCCGCAATCATTGGCAACTCGGTTTATATTGATTGACCCTTGAACAACAATTAAAAACTGGTCCTACCAGTTGAAAAGGTACCCAATGTCAGGAGAAATCACCCCGGCACGACGTCAGGTCTGCGATGTGGTCGCCGAGCGAATTGAACGCCTTATCGTCGATGGCGTACTCAAGGTTGGCCAACCGCTGCCCTCGGAGCGGCGCTTGTGCGAGAAGCTCGGTATCTCTCGCTCGGCCCTGCGTGAAGGGCTGAAAGTATTGCGCGGGCGCGGCATCATCGACACGGCTCAAGGTCGCAACTCACGGGTGGCGCAGCTTACCGGCACCCGTGATGCCAGCCCCTTGATGCACCTGTTCAGCTCACAACCGCGTACCTTGTTCGATCTGCTGGAAGTGCGCGGCCTGCTGGAGGCGGAATCAGCGCGACTGGCCGCTCTGCGCGGCACCGACGCGGATTTTGTGCTGTTGACCCGGCGCTATGAGGAAATGCTTGCCGCCCATAGCGACACACGCGAAATTGATGCCCGTGAACATGCACGACTCGACCATGCGTTCCACCTGGCCATTTGCGAGGCATCGCATAACCCGGTGCTGCTGCACACCCTGCAATCACTGACTGACCTGATGCTTAACTCGGTGTTTGCCTCGGTCAACAACCTTTATCACCGGCCGCTGCAAAAGCGCCAGATCGACCGCCAGCATTCACGGCTGTATCACGCCGTGATCGAGCGCTTGCCGGAACAGGCACAACGCGCCGCGCGCGAACACATACATAGCATCCGTGACAATCTCAAAGACATCGAGCTTGAAGAGCAACGCCTGGTGCGGGCGACCATGCGCCTCGAAGGCTGGGCATGAGTTACAAACCACTGCGCTCGCTACATTGTTCAGAGGTTGACGGTGTGCGTGATAAACTCGCGCACCTCCAAAGCACTCAAGACCCAACCCCGTGCCGATCAATCTTGTGCCCCAGGCTGCGCTAGCCCATCCACCGCGCTGGTTTACCGCCAGCCAGCTACAGCCCTCGCCGAGCATCCAGGTGCACGATTGGCTGTTTGTTAACCAGGATTCGCTGACTCAAAGGTTGATCGGCCTGTCTGCCGATCATTTCAGCGTGACGCCCATCAGCGAAGGCTGGCAGCGCATGCGCCATGATGAGTGCGCAGCCCTGGGCGTTGCAGATGGCAGCCAGGGCTGGGTGCGCGAAGTGTATTTGCGTGGCCATGGCGAACCCTGGGTGTTCGCCCGCAGCGTAAGCCCGCGCAGCGCGCTCGAAGGCTCAGGGCTGGCGCTGGCACAACTCGGCACGCGCTCACTCGGCGAATTGCTGTTCAGTGAACATGCGTTTGATCGCGGAGAACTGCAAGCCTGCCATTATCCAGCGGCCTGCGTGCCCGCCGAGGTACGCGCACAGCGCCCGTGGGCGCGGCGCTCGTGCTTTAGCCGGGGCAAACTGGCGATTCTGGTCGCGGAAGTATTCTTGCCTGCATTCTGGGCTGCCGCGCAGGTCGATCAGCCCTGAACCGCGATCACCTGACTTCAATGCTCGGGATCGCCATCTGATTCGCACTGCCCGCCTCCGTCATGCAGCAGCCAGGGCTGCGGTTGGCAATCCATACCCTGTGCGCTAGCTTTCACAGGTTCTGCATCTGTGTCGGGCATTTGCTCGCACTGTCCGTATAATCCGCGCAACTGCCACGGAGAAAGCGCTCGATGTATAGCCGCCTGCTGCAATCACTCAATCGCCTGCACCCGCGCTGCTGGGACTTTATTCAACTCACGCGCATGGACAAGCCCATCGGCATCTATTTGCTGCTCTGGCCAACCCTGTGGGCGCTGTGGGTCGCAGCTGAAGGCATGCCGAGCCTGAAGAACCTGTTTATCTTCGTATTCGGCGTGATACTGATGCGCGCCGCCGGCTGCGTTATCAATGATTATGCCGATCGCAACTTCGACGGGCACGTCAAACGCACCAAGCAACGACCATTGGCCAGCGGCAAGATCAGTCCACGCGAGGCATTGATCTTCTTTGCCATATTGGTGGCGCTGAGTTTCATCCTGGTGCTGTTCACCAACCCGGCGACCATCTGGCTGTCATTTGGTGGCGTTGCACTGGCGGCGTGCTACCCCTTTATGAAGCGCTACACCTTTTATCCACAGGTGGTGCTGGGCGCGGCGTTCTCCTGGGGCATGCCGATGGCGTTCACCGCAGAAACCGGCCAGGTTCCACCCGAAGCCTGGCTGCTGTATATCGCCAACCTGCTGTGGACAGTCGCCTACGACACCTATTACGCCATGGCCGACCGCGAGGACGATTTAAAGATCGGGGTCAATTCTACGGCCATTCTGTTTGGTGAAGCCGATCGCATCATCATTGCCACACTGCAGGGCCTGGCCCTGTTGTGCCTGCTCATGGCCGCTGCGCGTTTCGAGCTGGGAATCTGTTTCCACCTGGGCTTGTTGGTCGCTGCGGGCTGTTTTGCCTGGGAGTTCTGGAGCACGCGCGAGCGCGAACCCATGGCCTGCTTCCAGGCGTTTTTGCATAACCACTGGGCCGGACTGGCCATTTTTATTGGCCTGGTCGCCGATTACGCGCTGCGCGCGGCACCAGTAGCGGCCTGACGAAAGCCCTTTGCAGCGCTGATTTATCGGCGCGCTGCGTTTTTCTGTCATATGACTGCAATAATTCCGTTATCTAATGCAGCGCATGACAGTTGAACCTACCGAGGCGGGAACCATGGTTGGCAAGAATATCCTGATCGTCGATGACGAAGCTCCAATCCGCGAAATGATTGCGGTCGCTCTGGAGATGGCGGGCTATGAATGCCTGGAAGCTGAAAATACCCAACAAGCCCACAGCATCATCGTTGACCGTAAGCCCGATTTGATTCTGCTCGACTGGATGCTGCCGGGCACATCAGGCATAGAAATGGCGCGGCGCCTCAAGCGTGACGAGATGACCGGGGATATTCCGATCATCATGCTCACCGCCAAGGGCGAGGAAGACAACAAGATCCAGGGCCTGGAAGTTGGCGCGGATGACTACATCACCAAGCCGTTTTCGCCGCGAGAGCTGGTTGCGCGGCTCAAGGCCGTGTTGCGCCGTGCAGGACCAAGTGACAGTGAAGGCCCTATCGAAATTGGTGGCCTGCTGCTCGATCCGGTCAGCCACCGGGTGACCATCGATGGCAAACCGGCGGAAATGGGCCCGACCGAATACCGCTTGCTACAGTTCTTCATGACCCACCAGGAACGCGCCTACACCCGTGGCCAACTGCTCGACCAGGTTTGGGGCGGCAACGTCTACGTGGAAGAGCGCACGGTCGACGTGCATATCCGGCGCCTGCGCAAAGCACTGGGCGAGGTCTACGAAAATCTAGTACAAACCGTGCGCGGCACCGGATATCGTTTCTCCACCAAAAGCTGAACCTGGCTGAATTGATCAACCCACATCGCCTTCGTTATCGGCGATACGCAAAAGGATTGCTTGGCGGATGAGCCTTAGGTGAATAGAAACTGGCATGGCGCAGTGTTGCGCCGCCTCCTGTTACTGGTCAGTGCATGCTTGCTGGTCGGCTTGGTGACTGGCGAATACGCCTGGGCCCTGGTCATTGGCCTAGCCGGTCATCTGGGTTGGACATTGAGCCAGTTGCTGCGCCTGCACAAATGGCTGCAAGAGCACAAACCTGAAGAGCCGCCGCCAGACGGCTACGGCATGTGGGGCGAAGTCTTCGACAGTATTTATCACCTGCAACGCCGCGACCAGAAAGTGCGTGGTCGCCTGCAAGCGGTCATCGACCGGGTCCAGGAGTCAACCGCGGCCCTCAAGGATGCGGTGATCATGCTCGACAGCCAGGG
The DNA here is from genome assembly GCF_000222125.1 of Pseudomonas sp. S9. NCBI lineage: Bacteria > Pseudomonadati > Pseudomonadota > Gammaproteobacteria > Pseudomonadales > Pseudomonadaceae > Pseudomonas > Pseudomonas sp. S9. Next base: position 14,550 of record NZ_AFFX01000006.1, read on the forward strand.
CAACCTGGATTGGTGGAACATCGCCGCCGAGACGCTGCTGGGCCTTAAAACCCCCCAGGACAGCGGCCAGCCCATCACCAACCTGGTGCGCGACCCACGCTTTAAGGAATACTTCGAGAGCAACAACTTCCATGACCCGCTTGATTTGCCGTCACCCCTGACCGATCGACGCCGGCTACAGATCCAGATCACCCGTTACGGTAATCACGAACACCTGCTGCTGGTACGCGATGTGACCCGCCTGTACCAGCTCGAACAAATGCGCAAAGACTTCGTGGCCAATGTTTCCCATGAGCTGCGCACCCCGTTGACCGTGATCGCCGGTTATCTGGAAACCATGCTCGACAATGTCGAAGCGGTAAACCCGCGCTGGACCCGGGCGCTGAAGCAGATGCAGGAGCAAGGCGGGCGTATGCAGAACCTGCTCAATGACCTGCTGCTCTTGGCCAAGCTGGAGGCCACTGACTATCCATCGGATAATCACCCGGTCGATATTGAGCTGATGCTGCAATCGATAAAAAGCGATGCCCAGGCCCTTTCAGGCGAAAAAAACCACCAGATTACGCTGCAAGTGGAACCGCAACTGAAGCTCAAGGGCAGCGAGGCCGAACTGCGCAGCGCATTCTCCAACCTGGTGTTCAATGCGGTGAAATACACCCCCGGACAAGGCCAGATCCATATCCGCTGGTGGGGCGATGCCAGCGGCGCCCATTTATCGGTGCAGGACACCGGCCCGGGCATTGAAGCCAAGCATCTGCCGCGCCTGACCGAGCGCTTTTATCGCGTGGACTCCAGTCGCGCCAGCAGCACCGGCGGAACCGGACTGGGCCTGGCCATCGTCAAGCACGTACTGCTGCGTCACCGCGCCCTGCTTGATATCAAGAGCACTCAAGGCCAGGGCAGTACCTTCACCTGCAATTTCCCGCCCATGCAGGTGGTGCGCCCACGTCCCTAGCGCCGCGCGTTCGAGCCTGGATCTTAATAGCAGCGGTAAACCGCAACGCAATTTAGTCTGATACCAGGCTTGCAAAGCGAACCATCTGCCCCCAACCTTTAGCGGTCATTAGCTATCTGAATCCTGTATGGACCCCTCGACTGGTTACTCTGCTGCAAGCTACTTTGCCGACTTCGGCCTCATTTTGTTCGCTCTGTTTCTGGTTCTGCTTAACGGCTTCTTCGTTGCCGCAGAATTTGCCATGGTCAAACTGCGCTCGACCAAGGTTGAAACACTCGCCGCCAGGAATGGATGGCGCGGGCATATCCTGCGCACCGTCCACAATCAACTAGACGCCTACCTATCGGCCTGCCAATTGGGCATTACCCTAGCCTCGCTGGGCCTTGGCTGGGTCGGTGAGCCAGCATTCGCACAGGTGCTCGAACCCTTGCTCGCAAGCCTGGGCATAGACTCACCCAAACTGGTGAGTGGCATCGCCTTTTTCAGCGCTTTCTTCATTATTTCCTACCTGCATATCGTCATCGGCGAGCTGGCGCCAAAATCATGGGCAATTCGTAAGCCAGAGCTGCTGTCGCTATGGACTGCCGGGCCGCTGTACCTGTTCTACTGGGCGATGTATCCGGCGATCTTCCTGCTTAATGCCAGTGCCAACGCGATTTTGCGCATTGCAGGCCAGGGTGAGCCTGGCGCACATCACGAACACCATTACAGCCGCGACGAGCTCAAGTTGATCTTGCACTCGAGCCGCGCTCGCGACCCGAGCGATCAGGACATGCGCGTGCTGGCCTCGGCCGTTGAGCTTGGCGAACTGGAGGTGGTCGACTGGGCCAACTCCCGTGAAGACCTGGTCTACATCGACCTGCATGCGCCGCTGGATGAAGTTTTCAGCGTATTCCGCCGCCACAAGTACAGCCGCTTCCCGATCTACGATGAAACCCAGGGCGAGTTTGTCGGCGTGCTGCACATCAAGGACCTGCTGCTGCATTTGTCGTTGCTGGAGATGCTGCCTTCGGCACTGAAGATTGGCGACCTGATGCACCCGCTGGAACGGGTCAGTCGCCATATGCCCCTGTCCGACCTGCTGGAGCAGTTCCGCATGGGCGGCTCGCACTTCGCCCTGGTTGAAGAAGCAGACGGCAAGGTGATTGGTTACCTGACCATGGAAGACGTACTCGAAGCCCTGGTTGGCGACATTCAGGATGAACATCGCAAGACCGAGCGCGGCATCCTCGCCTACCAGCCAGGCAAACTGCTGGTACGCGGCGATACGCCCCTGTTCAAGGTCGAGCGACTGCTTAATATCGACCTCGACCATATCGAGGCCGAGACCCTGGCCGGGCTGATCTACGAAACGCTCAAGCGCATGCCCGAGGAAGAGGAAGTGCTCGAAGTCGAAGGCCTGCGCATCATCGTCAAGAAGATGAAAGGGCCAAAGATAGTGCTGGCCAAAGTGGTCAAGCTGGACTGAGCGGTTGATTGGCCGCAGTCCAGCCCGCCAACCACTCGCGTCACAACCCGCAATCAAACCAAGCACACCCCAAAGCACCACTTATGGCGCTTTGGGGTATACATAGATTGAAGCTCGGCATGCTTGGTTGCCTGCGAGGCTAGCTAATCGCCGCCCACGGCAAAGTTCGGCAGGGTATTGACTGGCTGCGAGAAGTCGAAAGGAATCGACTCCAGGGCCAGGCCGACATTGCGCTGGATCACAAAGTGCAAGTGCGGGCCGGTGCTATTGCCGGTATTACCCGAGAGCGCCAGCGGTGTGCCAACCTTGACGTGCGTACCTTCGGCAACCTTGACCGAGCCTTTCATCAAGTGCAGGTACACGCCCATGGTGCCGTCCTTGTGCAGCACCCGAACGAAGTTGCCGGCCGGGTTGTTGCCACGCCCGCTCTGCTGGTTCTCGATCTTGACCACAACACCTGCGCGCGCCGCGACAATAGGCGTGCCTTCAGGCATGGCGATATCCAATGCATAGCGGCCTTTAGGCCCGAAGTGGCTGTACTTGCCGTTGGCCCCTTGGCTCAGGCTAAACGGGCCACCACGCCAAGGCAGCGGATACTTCTTTTGCGTCGGGATCAACCGTGGGTCGCCCATGGCGTAACGTAGCTTGGTTTTGTAGCGCACCGGCTTGCCGGCATCCAAGGGCGCCAGCGTGGCCAGGCGAATCTTGCTGCGCGGCGCCAGGATCCAGCTGATTGGCTTATCAGGCACACCAGCGGCGTTCTCGGCGTTGTTGATGCTCAGTTCGATCTGAACCGGCGCATAGAGGTCGTTGCGCACCAACAGGGTTTCACCGGCAGCATGCTTGAGGGTCTCCAGCTTTACCTCGCTGTCGAGGCTCTCAACCATACGGTCACGGAACACAAACACCTGCGCACCGGCGGCCTTTTGGTCGGTGTAGGTCACCACGCCATTGGCATCGGTGTACTTGTAGATTGTCACGGCCGCAGCATCAACGGCCACAGTCATAAAACTGAAGAGAAGTAGTAAGCGCCCTAGCATATCGTTCGGATCTTATATTTTTCAGTGTCCGGAATCGGCAGATTAGCAGCCACACAGACGTGGCACGAGATGCTTTGTCCAAAGATGTGCGCTGTATCTCTACCACAACCGACGACCGGTCGCCCAAAACCCCTGCAATAGAGCTTTCCATTGGACTTTGGTACTAGAGGTTTTATGGCCATGTGGGCCTAGACTGCGGGCCCTTAATTTATGGCCTGCCTGAGGATTTGCATGAATCGTGTTCGTCGCCCCGACCTACTGGACAAAGTAATGAGCGCGCAGGACGCCGCGCTGTTAATTGAGGACGGAATGACGGTCGGGATGAGCGGGTTTACCCGTGCAGGCGAAGCCAAGGCGGTGCCCCAGGCGCTGGCCGAGCCCGCCCGCATGCAGCCACTGCAAATTACCTTGATGACAGGTGCAAGCCTGGGCAACGATCTGGATAAACAGCTGACCGAGGCCGGTGTTCTGGCCCGGCGCATGCCATTCCAGGTCGACTCGACGCTGCGCAAGGCAATCAACGAGGGACAGGTGATGTTTATCGACCAGCATCTCTCGGAAACAGTCGAACAGTTGCGCAACCACCAACTCAAGTTACCCGACATCGCGGTAATTGAAGCGGTAGCCATCACCGAGCAAGGGCATATAGTGCCGACCACATCCGTGGGCAATTCAGCCAGTTTCGCGGTCTTTGCCAAGCGCATCATTGTCGAGATAAACATGGCGCACAACCCCAACCTGGAGGGGTTGCACGACATATACATCCCGACCTACCGGCCCACCCGCACCCCAATCCCACTGGTTGAGGTTGAACAGCGCATCGGCTCCAACGCAATCGTCATAGATCCGGCCAAGATTGCAGCCATTGTCATCACCAACCAGCCTGACTCTCCCTCGACGGTGCTGCCGCCGGATGCCGAAACCCAGGGCATCGCCGATCACCTGATCGATTTCTTCAAGGCTGAAGTCGACGCCGGGCGCATGACCAATGAACTGGGCCCATTGCAGGCAGGTATTGGCAGCATCGCCAAAGCAGTGAGGTGCGGGCTGATTGATTCGCCATTCGAGAACCTGAGCATGTATTCCGAAGTGCTGCAGGACTCGACATTCGACCTGATCGACGCAGGCAAGCTGCGCTTTGCCTCCGGCAGCTCGATCACCTTGTCTGGCCGACGCAATGCCGATGTATTCGACAACCTGGACAGGTACAAGCACAAGTTGGTCTTGCGCCCGCAGGAAATCTCCAACCACCCGGAAGTGGTTCGCCGCCTGGGCATCATCGGGATCAATACCGCCCTGGAGTTCGACATCTACGGCAACGTCAACTCGACCCACGTGGGCGGCACCAGGATGATGAACGGCATTGGCGGTTCAGGCGATTTTGCCCGCAATGCACACCTGGCGATTTTCGTTACCAAGTCGATTGCCAAAGCTGGCGCAATTTCCAGCGTGGTACCCATGGTCAGCCATGTCGACCATACCGAGCATGACGTCGATATTCTAGTGACCGAACAGGGGCTTGCCGATCTGCGCGGCCTGGCACCGCGTGAGCGCGCCCGCACAATCATTGAGAATTGCGTGCATCCGGATTTCCGTGCCCCGCTGCTCGACTATTTTGAGCGAGCCTGCGCCAAGGGCGGCCACACGCCGCACCTCCTGCGCGAAGCCATGAGCTGGCATATCAATCTGGAAGAATGCGGTCGTATGCTCGCCAGCTAGGCAAAGGCTGGCCAGCAAGCGCTATCAGCCGCCTGGAGTGAAATGCTTTTGCGCGGTGCCGCGGGCGATAAGGCGCGAAAGGTAATCCAGCTTTTGCGGGTCACTGTCGACAAAGCGCAAGGTCAGCAGCAACCATTCGCTGTCGGCCTTGGGCTCAAAGGCTGCAACCGCGTGCAAGTAGCCATTGAGCCGGGCAATCTCTGAGCTTTCGCCCTGCTCCAGGTCGAGCACGACGCTTTCCAGCACTTGCGGCAACAGTTGGCCGCGCTTGACCAGCAACTGTGCATCCTTGAGGCTCAGCGCCTTGATAACGCACGCCATGCTGCCACCTGGCAGGCGCAAACTACCCTGGCCCCGACCTGCAGGCGCCGCACTCGGCTTGGGGCTGGCAACCGGGGCTGGTGTTGCCACTGGTGTGCTTGGCGCAGCGGGCTTGAGCACCTCGGCCTTGCCGCCGGTCAACGCGGCGAGCGAGTCATTGGCAAAGGCATTGCTGGCAGGTTTCTGGTTCGGCGCGAATGCCTCAAGCTTGCCGGCGCGATGCAATGCTTTCTTGACCTTGGTGACCAATTGCTCATTGGAGAAGGGTTTACCGATGAAATCCGAAACGCCAGCCTGGATCGCCTGGACCACGTTTTCCTTGTCACCGCGACTGGTGACCATGATGAACGGCGTGGCCTTGAGGTTATCCTGCTCGCGGCACCAGGTGAGGAGTTCAAGCCCGGACATCTCCGGCATTTCCCAGTCGCAGAGGATCAGGTCGATGCTCTGCTTGTTCAACAATTGCAGCGCTTTACGACCGTTCACAGCCTCTTCGATCTGCACACCGGGAAAGTGATCGCGCAAACCTTTCTTGACCAGATCACGGATGAAGCTTGCATCATCAACAATCAGAACGCGGACTTTACTCATCTACCCCTCCCTATCTACCTCGACTAGCATAGTCCGGGAGAGTAGCTAAAGGCCAACAGACAATTGGCCTTGTGTGCGCCAGAAACGGATTACTTGGCTTTACCCGTACCTTCGACTTCTTCCTGCATGCGCTTCAAGCCGATGTGCTTAACATCGGTGCCACGCACCAGATAGATGACCAGCTCAGCGATGTTGCGAGCATGGTCGCCAATGCGTTCCAGCGAACGCAAGGCCCAGATGATATTCAGCACGCGCGCGATCGAGCGCGGGTCTTCCATCATGTAGGTCACCAACTCACGCAGTGCGGTCTTGTATTCGCGGTCGACCGTTTTGTCGTACTGCGCCACGGACAGCGCAAGATCCGCGTCGAATCGGGCGAAGGCATCCAGCGATTCCTGCACCATCTTGCGTACCTGGCCGCCGATATGGCGTACCTCAACATAACCACGAGGCGCCTCGCCCTCTTCACAGAGCAGAATGGCGCGCTTGGCAATCTTGGTCGCCTCATCACCAATACGCTCAAGGTCGATAACCGACTTGGAGATGCTGATGATTAAGCGCAGGTCAGAGGCCGCAGGCTGACGGCGGGCCAGGATGCGCACGCACTCTTCATCGATATTGCGCTCCATCTGGTTGATCTGGTCATCGATTTCACGCACTTGTTGAGCCAGGCCCGAGTCGGCCTCGATCAGCGAGTTGACCGCGTCATTGACCTGCTTCTCAACCAGGCCACCCATTGCCAGAAGGTGGCTGCGCACCTCTTCGAGCTCGGAGTTGAACTGCTGTGAAATGTGATGAGTAAGACTGTCTTTATTAATCATGCTCAAGCCCTTGCGACGCGAAATTAGTTAAATACAAAAGGGTTACTTGCTAAACATCAATGCCGATCGAGCTTTTGCTCTTACCCCTCCAACGATTCCAAAACCGGCCTTTGCTTGGGGCGCCGAGCAAGAAGGCGATCGCAGGCAGTACTAGCATCGCCGCCGCAGCTCAGCGACGTCAGGCATGGCCGGGGCGATCAACCGTAGCGACCGGTGATGTAGTCCTCGGTCTGCTTCTTGGCCGGGTTGGTGAACAGGGTATCGGTGTCGCCGTATTCGATCAGCTTGCCCATGTACATGAACGCGGTGTAGTCGGACACCCGCGCCGCTTGCTGCATGTTATGGGTCACTATAACGATGGTGTACTTGGACTTCAGTTCGTAGATCAACTCTTCAACTTTCAGGGTCGAGATCGGATCGAGCGCCGAGCATGGCTCATCCAGCAGAAGGACTTCTGGCTGGACCGCCACGGTGCGGGCAATCACCAGGCGTTGCTGCTGGCCGCCGGACATACCCAATGCGGACTCGTGCAGGCGGTCTTTGACTTCATCCCACAAGGCTGCGCTTTTCAGCGCCCACTCGACGGTTTCATCCAGCACACGCTTCTGGTTCACACCCTGGATGCGCAGGCCGTAGACCACGTTCTCGTAGATGCTTTTCGGGAAGGGGTTCGGCTTCTGAAACACCATGCCGACACGGCGGCGCAAGTCAGCCACGTCCTCGCCCTTGCGGTAGATATTGGTGCCGTCGAGGTTGACCTCACCTTCAACGCGGCAGCCATCGACCAGGTCGTTCATCCGGTTGAACGTGCGCAGCAGGGTCGATTTACCACAACCCGAGGGGCCAATAAACGCAGTAACGCGCTGCTTGGGGATGTCCATCTTGACATCGAACAGCGCCTGTTTATCACCGTAGTACAGGTTCAGGCCCGGCACTTGGATGGCAGTGGTTTCTTTACTTAGATCTAGGCCCTGTTTCTCACGGCCAAGGGCGGAGATGTCGATACCATGGGTCGGTGTACTGTGCTGCATGAGACGCTCCCTACGCTGAGGAACCACTGAAAACGACTGCGTTTGCTCCGTTTTCAAGGTTCCTGATAGTTCGTTGATCGGACGCTGCACACCAGGGTGCAGCGCTCAAAATGCTTAATGATCCAGCGCTTTGTACTTCTCGCGCAGGTGGTTACGAATAAACACTGCACTGAGGTTAAGCAGCGCGATTACCAGCACCAGCAGCAACGCAGTGGCATACACCAAAGGCCGTGCGGCTTCAACGTTCGGGCTCTGGAAGCCCACGTCATAGATATGGAAGCCCAGGTGCATGATCTTCTGATCCAGGTGCAGGTAGGGATAGTTACCATCCACCGGCAGCGCCGGGGCCAGCTTGACCACACCCACCAGCATCAGCGGCGCAACTTCACCCGCCGCGCGGGCCACGGCCAGGATCAAGCCTGTCATCATCGCCGGACTGGCCATTGGCAACACTACTTTCCAAAGGGTTTCGGCCTTGGTTGCCCCCAATGCCAGCGAACCTTCACGCAATGCAAGCGGGATACGCGCCAAGCCTTCCTCAGTCGCGACTATCACCACTGGCACGGCAAGAATAGCCAGGGTCAAGGATGCCCAAAGCAAGCCTGGAGTACCAAAGGTTGGCGCTGGCGCAGCTTCCGGGAAGAACAGCGAGTCAATCGACCCGCCCAGCACGTAGACGAAGAACCCCAGGCCAAACACCCCGTACACAATCGCCGGGACACCCGCCAGGTTGTTCACCGCAATGCGGATGATGCGGGTCATTGGCCCTTGCTTGGCATACTCGCGCAGATAGATCGCGGCCAGAACGCCAAATGGGGTAACAATCACCGCCATGATCAAGGTCATCATCACGGTGCCGAAGATCGCCGGGAAAATACCACCCTCGGTGTTAGCTTCGCGAGGCTCGTCACTGACGAACTCCCATACCTTGGAGAAGTAGAAACCCAACTTTTCAGTGGTACCCATGGCATTGGGCATATAGGCGCGAACCACAGTGCCCAGGCTCATTTCCTTCTCTGTGCCGTCTACCGTCTTGAGGGTCACGCTGTCGCGATTGAACTGGTTATGCAGGTCGAGCAGTTGTGCTTCCAGCACTTTGTATTCGGCATCCCACTGCGCACGCTCGGCATCCAGGTTGGCCTGGCTGGTTGCGTCCAGTTGCTTATCCAGCTCCAGCTTGCGCTGTTTAAGGCGCAAGCCTTCAAGACCGTAGTTGATCCGACCAATGTCCTTCTTCTGCAGCGTCGAGATTTGGCTGTATAACTGGTCGATCCGGGCTATTCGCTTTTGCAGCTCATCCCAGGCAGCATCGCCCTCAGCGACCAACTTGCCGTTTTCCTTGACGTTGACCAGGTAACCGTAGAAGTTGCCCCACTCACGGCGCTCTACCGCCACTATGTCTTTCGGCGTGCTGGCATCTTTCATCCACTCGTCGACAACCCAGCTGAAGTCCGCACCGTTGATGTCACGGTTACCGACCTTGAACAGCTCACGGGTCATAAATTCGCCGCCCTGCACATCAACAGGCAAGCCTGCAGAGGCCAGGCGCGCACGCGTTACCTGTTCAGCCTGGACCAGTTCGCCTGCCATCAAGCGCGGCGCTTCACCCGGTACTTGATAGGAGGCCTGGATCACATCAGCAGGCCAAAAGTGCGCCAAACCGCGAGTAGCAATGACGGCAAGCAGGCCTACGGTCATGATCACGGCAATGGATACACCACTGGCGGTCATCCAGACCCAGGGCGAACCACTCTTGAACCAGGATTTGAGATTTTGCTTTTTCACGTTCACGGACGTCTACCTTCCTGAGTCTTAGAGCGAGGCGTATTTCTTACGCAGGCGGGTTCGAATGACTTCTGCCAACGTGTTCATCACGAAGGTAAAGCTCAACAGCACCAGCGCAGAAAGAAACAGAATTCGGTAATGGCTGCTGCCGACTTCCGATTCAGGCATCTCGACCGCAACGTTGGCGGCCAGGGTCCGCAACCCCTCAAAAATGTTCATGTCCATAATGGGCGTATTACCGGTGGCCATCAGTACGATCATGGTTTCGCCCACGGCGCGCCCCATGCCGATCATCAGTGCCGAGAAAATGCCCGGGCTGGCGGTCAGGATCACCACGCGAGTCAGGGTTTGCCACGGCGTGGCGCCGAGTGCCAGCGAGCCGAATGTCAGGCTCTTGGGCACGCTGAACACGGCATCTTCAGCAATGGAGTAGATATTCGGGATCACTGCAAAACCCATTGCCAGGCCAACGACCAAGGCGTTGCGCTGGTCGAATGCGATGCCCAGGTCGTTGCTCAGCCATGAGCGCATATCGCCGCCGAAGAACCAGTTTTCCATGTGCCCGCTCATCGACAATGAAACCGTGCCGATCAGCAGAATCACCGGGATCAGCAGCGCAGCTTCCCAACCTTCCGGCACCACCAGGCGGATGCGCTCAGGCAGGCGACTCCATAGGAAAGCGGCAACCAGCACCCCTATCGGCGTCAGCAACAACAAGCTGAATATTCCGGGCAGGTGCCCCTCGACATAAGGCGCGAGAAAGAGTCCGGCAAAGAAGCCAAGGATGACCGTTGGCAGTGCTTCCATCAGCTCGATGACCGGCTTGATCTTGCCGCGCATGGCCGGTGCCATGAAGTAGGCGGTGTAGATTGCCGCGCAAATGGCCAGTGGTGCAGCCAGCAGCATGGCATAGAACGCGGCCTTGAGCGTACCGAAGGTCAGGGGCGCCAGGCTCAGCTTCGGCTCAAAATCGCTGTTGGCTGAGGTTGACTGCCAAATGTACTTTGGCTCGTCGTAGCTTTCGTACCAGACCTTGCCCCACAAGGAGCTCCAGGAAACCTCTGGATGGGGGTTATCGACCTTGAACGTTTGCAACTGCCCGCCAGACTCGATCAGTACGCGTTTGGCCCGTGGCGACAAAGCCGCAACGCTGGCCCCTTTTGCAACAGGATCAATCAACAATGTGCGGTGCGCCGTGCTGTGGAACAGGCCCAGGTTGCCTTGGCTGTCCATTGCCATAAAGCCCTTGCGGCGCTCTTCGGGCATGAACTGAGTGATCGGGCTGTCCTTCATCTGGAAACCACGGATATGGGTCAGCACAGACTTGCCGTCGTTATCACGCACCATAAACCACTGGGCGATGCCACCTTTGCTATCGCCGACCAACAGCGAGATGCCCCCCAGGAGCGGGCTGACTGTAGTCACCTCGGCATCGCCTTTAAGCAGCTGGTATCGGCCGTTCAGGGTCTTGCTGCGCAGGTCGAACACATCGGCGGTGCCCTTGCCATTGAACACATACAGCCATTGGTGGCGTGGGCCGATAATCATCGCCTTGATCGGCTCCGCGATCTGCGGTAAATCAACAGCCTGCTGCTCCTGGCTGGTTTCACCGGTGAACTGGTTTTCTTCATTGACGATCGACAGTACGTGCAACTCGGTGCCTGTCGAACCGGTCAGCAATACATTGTCGCCATTGATGCTAACGGCTACATGCTCCAGCGCACGGCCTTGGGGATCGAGCTTGATTGGCTCTTCACCAAAGGGGTACTGAATGACCGGGGTGATGGTTTTGACGTTATTCGGGTAGGTCACCGCATAGTTCTGCTTGAACACCAGCGCGCTGCCGTCAGACAGGCCGACTACGGTACGGCGGCTGCCGGGCTGGTCTTCACTGAATGAGGAGATGCTTACACCTGCCGGGATTGGCAAATCAATGCTGTTCAGCAGGGCGCTGTCTTTGAGCTTGAAAAACTGCACATGGCCGTTGCTGTTCAAACGCATCGCGACCTTGTTCTGCTCTTCAACCGCAAGCATCAGCGGAGCGCCCTGATCTGCAAGCCAGGCTGGCTGCTGGGCTTTATGTGCAGTGAGATCAGCACCGGAGAAAATCGGCATCACCACATAGGCGAGGTAGAAGAAAATCAGGGTGATGGTTGCCAGCACCGCCAGCCCGCCAATCGAAACGTACCACCGCGCCATACGGTCCTTGAGCGCACGTGTACGGCGCTTACGCAGCAAGACAGGCGTATTGAAGTCGATTCGTTGGCTGCTATCGGGGGATGTGTTCATGAATTCATTGGCCAAGTCGTTCATTCGAGGATCTCTGGGCGGTTGTGGGCGCGCGCCTTGAGTCAGCGGAGGCACAAATCTAACGGTCTTATATGACAGATAGGTTACAGCCCGATGACGCGACAACGCCCACACTCAACTCTGAGCGCGGGCGTCGGTACATCAGATCATTTCACGCAACCAGGCGCTGCTTAGAGCTGCAGTTCCTTCATGGTTTTCTCAACCACTTTGGCTGGTAGCGGGATATAACCATCCTTGACTACAACTTCTTGACCCTGCTTGGACAGAACCATTTTCAGGAACTGCGCGTCGAGCGGGCTCAGAGGCTCGTTCGGCGCCTTGTTGACATAGACGTAGAGGAAGCGCGACAGCGGGTATTTGCCCGACAGTGCGTTGGTTTCAGTGGCCTCTTCGGCTTTGCCTTGCTTGTCGACCAGGGCTACAGCGCGAACGCTGGAGGTTTTGTAGGCAATGCCCGAGTAACCAATGGCATTAACGGTGCTGGAGATCGACTGAACCACCGAGGCAGAGCCTGGCTGCTCGTTAACGTTGGAACGGAAGTCACCTTTGCACAGCGCTTCTTCCTTGAAGTAACCGTAAGTGCCGGATACCGAGTTACGGCCAAACAGTTGGATCGGCTTGCTCGCCCACTCGCCGGTCATGCCAGCGTCACCCCAGGTCTTGATCTCCTTAGCTTCGCCACACAGGCGAGTTGCCGAGAAAATCGCATCAACCTGAGCCATGGTCAGGCTTTTGATTGGGTTGTCCTTGTGTACGAACACAGCCAGGGCATCGATAGCAACCGGAACCGGGGTCGGCTTGTAGCCGTATTTTTCTTCGAATGCTTGCAGCTCGGCATCTTTCATCTTGCGGCTCATCGGGCCGAGGTTGGAAGTGCCTTCAGTCAGCGCCGGTGGCGCAGTAGAGGAGCCTGCCGCCTGAATCTGGATGTTTACGTTCGGGTAGAACTTTTTGTAGTTCTCGGCCCAAAGGGTCATCAGGTTAGCCAGGGTGTCAGAGCCGACGCTCGACAGGTTACCGGATACGCCGGACGTTTTTTCATAGGTCGGCAGAGCCGGGTCGATAGCGGCAACCGCGGTGGCGGTTGTAACGCCAGCGGCGACAAAAGTCATGGCCGCCATCAAACGCTTAAGTTTCATGCCTTGCTCCTAGCAGAATTAGTGTTGGATGGAACGGGCCCAAGTATCTTCAGGCCGTGTGACCAATCTATGAAAACAATGTGACAGTTAGATGACGTCTACTATTAATTTGCCTGCATTGCTGCCCACTCCAGGACCTGAGGCCCTCAAGATCAGCAATGACCAAGGCGAAAACCGATTACATACGGGGGCTACACATTCAGAATCAGCCAGTTGTTGCGGGGTCCAGCAGTGCAATAGCGCTCACAGCACCTGAATTTGTGGCTTATTGATGGCTTAAAGTCGCCCAGCGACCACTCAGTCGGTATACTCGCCATGCGCTTGACTTCAGCGCTCCATAACAACAACCGCGCCGCGAGCTGTTACGTCTATGAATGACTTCGAACAGGATGACCCAATCCCACAAGGTGATTTAGCGCTGCAAATCACTGCATTGCCCCGTGAAACCAATGGCTTTGGTGATATTTACGGTGGCTGGCTCGTCTCCCAAATGGATCTGGCGGGCACCGCCATGGCGAGCAAAGTCGCGGGGGGACGCGTGGCCACAGTGGCCGTTGACCGCATGGCCTTCATGGTCCCGGTTGCCGTTGGCGCGCAGTTATCCTTCTACACCCAGGAGCTTGAAGTCGGCCGCAGCTCGATACAGATGCTGGTCGAAGTCTGGAGCGACGACCCACTCTCCAGCGAGTGGCGCAAGGTTACCGAGGCCGTTTTTGTCTTCGTCGCGATAGATGGCAGCGGACGAACCCGTCCAGTGCCGCCACGGCGCTAAGCAAAGTAAACGCCACCCTCAGCCAGCAAATCGCACACAAAAACGCCGGCTATTGAGACGGCGTTTTTAATTGCGCTACAAAGGTCCCCGGTATTAACCGCGAATGTTGTAGATATCCTTTTCGTTTTCCTCGGCATACTTATACAGGCGCTCGAGGTATGCCTTCTGTTGCGCCCACACCTTGGTCGCGGCAGGGTCAGCGGCAGCAGTGGCATCAACCACTTCAGCCGAAATGCCCTTGAGCTTGGCCAACACATCATCAGGCAGGCGGCGTACTTCGACGCCCTCTTTCTTGAGCTGCTCCATGGCTTCCATGTTACGGGCGTTGTAGTCGTCGAGCATGTCGCCATTGATGTCACGCGCAGCGGCGCGCACGATAGCTTGCAAGTCGGCAGGCAGCATTTCCCATGCCTTGATGTTGACGTCGAGCTCGAAGGTGACGTTCGGCTCCTGCCAACCTGGCGTGTAGTAGTACTTGGCTGCCTTGTGCAGGCCCAGCGCCTGGTCGTTGTAAGGACCAATCCACTCGGTAGCATCGATCGCACCGGTTTGCAGCGCAGTGAAAATCTCACCGGCCGGCATGTTGACCACGGTACCGCCCATCTTGGTCAGCACTTCGCCGCCCAGACCCGGCGTCCGCATTTTCAGGCCCTTGAAGTCATCAACCGAGTTGATTTCCTTGTTGAACCAGCCCGCAGTCTGCACCCCAGTCGCGCCACAGGCCATCGGCAGGACACCAAAGGGCTTGTACACCTCCTCCCACAACTGCAAGCCACCGCCCTTGTGCAGCCAGGCGTTCATTTCTTGCGCGTTGGGGCCAAATGGCAGGGCACAGAAGAACTGCGCAGCAGGCACTTTGCCTTTCCAGTAGTAAGGAGCGCCATGACCCATTTCTGCAGTACCGCGCGAAACAGCGTCGAATACTTCCAGCGCAGGAACCAGCTCACCGGCCGCATAGACTTTAACGGTCAGGCGGCCTTTACTCATTTCATTAACCAGTTTGGCGAAATTTTCTGCGCCAACACCCACACCTGGGAAATTTTTTGGCCAAGAAGTGACCATTTTCCAATGGAACGTTTCTCCACCGCCGCCTTCTTGGGGCTTGGCCGCGCTGCCTGCAGCGACTTCTTTGCTGCAATCAGCTTCATTGTTACAACCCGCCAAGGCAGTGGCGGCAAAGCCCACACCAGCTGCTGCGAGAATTTGACGACGTTTCATGCAATGCTCCTTCTTGTTGTATTGGTCTTAGTACAGGATCACTGTCAGCAGACCGCGCCTGAGTAACATAGGGCGAAGTGACTCTCAAGCCTAGTAGATGCGACTAAAGTTGTAGTGCCATTGCTGCATGATCACGAGCTGCCTAGAATCACCGGCCTGCCCGCTTTCTCACCCATAACGATAAGGACTCACCATGTCCGACAAGCCCCCCCTTTTGCTCCAACTTGCGCGCATTATCGATGCGTTAAACAAACGCTTTGGCCAGGCCTGTGCCTGGCTAACGGCATTTCTGGTTATCGGAACAGCCATTGTAGTCGTCCTGCGCTACGGCCTGGGAATCGGCGCCACGGCGCTGCAAGAAGCCGTCCTGTATGCACACGCCCTGGTGTTTATGGGTGCAGCAGCCTGGACACTTCAGCGCAACGCGCACGTACGCGTGGATATCTTTTACCAGAAATTCAGCAGCAAACGCCAAGCCCTGGTGGATATTCTCGGCACGCTGCTGTTTCTACTACCGCTTTGCCTGTTCCTGGGCTGGAGTAGCTGGGACTATGTCGCCAACTCCTGGGCCACGAAAGAGGCCTCAAGCGAGTCAGGTGGCCTGCACTTCGTCTACCTGCAAAAAAGCATCATCCTGATTCTGGTTGCCGGCCTGGTCCTGCAAGGAATCTCCGACATCATCAAAGCTTTTTACATGCTCGCCGGTCGTTTGCCCGAGCCGGAGGTGAAGCATGGTTGAGTTAATGCCGATTCTGCTGTTTATCTGCATCTGTCTGGCGCTTATGGCCGGTTATCCGGTCGCATTTACCCTGGGCGGCGTGTCGCTGCTGTTCGCCGGTATTGGCATAGTCACCGGTACTTTCGACGCCACCTACCTCAGCGCACTGCCCAACCGTTTATTCGGCATCATGAACAACCAGACGATGCTGGCGGTGCCGCTATTCGTGTTCATGGGTGTGATGCTGGAGAAATCCCGTGTCGCCGAAGACCTGCTCGAATCCATGTCGCGACTGTTCGGCACCCTGCGCGGCGGTTTGGCCATTTCGGTGTGCGTGGTCGGAGCCTTGCTTGCCGCCAGCACCGGTATTGTCGGCGCAACCGTGGTAACCATGGGTTTGCTTGCGTTGCCAACCATGCTGCGTCGCGGCTATGACCCGGCAATCGCAACCGGCACATTGGCCGCGACCGGCACACTGGGGCAGATCATTCCGCCTTCGATCGTCCTGGTATTGCTCGGCGACGTCATGTCCAGCGCCTACCAGCAGGCGCAGTTGAAGATGGGTATCTTCTCGCCAAAGACGGTCTCGGTCGGCGACTTGTTCGTCGGGGCATTCCTGCCTGGTATGTTGCTTGTTGGCCTGTACATTCTGTACATCATCGGCGTGGCGATTTTTCAGCCAAAGAAACTCCCGGCACTGCCACAAGAGGAGCTCGGTCCAATTGAATGGGGCAAGCTGGCAAACGCCCTGATTCCACCGCTGATACTTATTGCAGCAGTACTCGGCTCGATTCTCGCGGGTTATGCAACACCAACCGAAGCAGCGGCGCTTGGCGCATTGGGCGCTATGGTCCTGGCGACGCTCAAAGGCAAGCTGAACTTCACCCAGTTGAAAGAAGTTGCCTACGGCACCACCGAAATCAGCTCCATGGTGTTCATGATCCTGATTGGCGCCTCGCTGTTCTCCCTGGTCTTCCGCGGCTTTGGCGGCGAAATCCTGATCGAGGAGGTTTTCGCCCAGCTGCCAGGTGGCGTGCTTGGCGCCTTCTTCCTGGTGATGGTGGTGATCTTCTTCCTGGGCTTCATTCTCGACTTTATCGAGATCACCTTCGTGGTGGTGCCTATAGTCGGCCCGGTATTGCTGGCCATGGGCCTGGACCCGATCTGGCTGGGGGTAATGATTGCACTCAACCTGCAAACATCCTTCCTCACCCCACCATTCGGCTTTGCCCTGTTCTACCTGCGGGGCGTAACACCGGCATCGGTTGCAACCAGCACCATCTACAAAGGTGTGCTGCCGTTCATCCTGATCCAGATCTTCCTGCTGGCCATCGCCTACGTATTCCCGGGGCTGATCACTTGGCTGCCGGAGCAGGTGTACGGCAACTAACGCAACACGCTTTGGTCAAAACGCCCGTACTTGTTACGGGCGTTTTGCATTGAGGCACAGGCCCGCTGCCCACAACCAGGGCATTGAATATCCATGTGCAGGAGAATCTGATGACGTCAGGCGTTGAACGTATTAAACAGGGCTCGCTGGATTGCTGGAGCTTGCGCTTCAACAACAGCAAATTACTGATTGCCCAGCAAGGCGCCCAAATCCTCTGTTACGGGCATGAAGGGGACAGGCCAATCATCTGGCTCAGCGAAGAAGCCAGGCTGGAACCCGGTAACAGCGTGCGCGGCGGCGTGCCCGTGTGCTGGCCCTGGTTCGGCGATTTGCAACGCAACCCGCAAAGCATCCAAGCCATGCACCAACAGCCGCAACAGGCCAGCGCACACGGCCTTGTACGCAGCATTGACTGGTCCCTGGCTGGAATTGAACAGCATGAGCAGGCAGCCTGCATCAGCTTCAGCTACAACACCCTTGAGCAGCCGCTAGCGCATTGGCCACATGCAGCCGAACTGAGACTCAGTGTGCGCCTCGGTGAACATCTGAGCATCAGTCTGGCCTGCCGCAACCTTGGCGAACAGCCACTGAGCTTCAGCCAGGCGCTGCATACTTACTTCGCGGTCAGTGACATCCATACCGTGGGCGTTGAGGGTCTAGAAGGTTGCGACTACATCGAGACGCTGGACAACTGGCAAACCCTCACCCAATCCGGAACCTTGCATTTCAGCGGTGAAACCGACCGGATTTACCTGCACCCGCCGGCCAAGCTGCAGATCTGCGACCCTGGCTGGCAGCGCACCATCAACCTGCTCAGCAGTGGCTCGCAATCGGCAGTGGTCTGGAATCCATGGATAGATAAAGCCCGGCGCTTATCACAATTCAATGACGCGGCCTGGCAACGGATGCTCTGCATCGAGCATGCAAACGTACTTGAGGACATGGTAACGCTGGCCCCGGCAAGCGAACATCAATTGCATCTCGACATCTGGGTCGACAAATAACCAATAATCAACCATTTACATCTAGCAATTAACCTAAAAACATATTTGAAGGCAAAAAGCCATTATTGACTGCAACCAGCAAGCTCCGGCCAAGTTATTTGGCTTATAACTTCAAAAGTCATTTGTGACCTAACCCTACCTTTAGATCTGTACTGTTTCACATAATTAAATATCCACCCAAAGGATATCAGCCTGGGCTTAAATAGCTATAAGCGCCTGATAGCGCGGTGACACCACTGAGACAGGCTTAAGTTCTGAACTTTAGTACCAATAAATTCAGGCGATGATATATTGCCTATCAGACGCGAGGCCTATAGGATGCGGGCCTCAGAGACGTTTGCGCAACTTATTGCACATACAATGTGCGCAAAAAGTTGCGCACTTTTAGTGTCAGCTTATAGCAATTAATGTGAACTAAGCTGCATTTATGTGTTCGCCACACTATACCGAGTCAGGGAATGACCTATTCGAGTACGCTGTCTGCACGCTATCTATCGCTTGCAAACACGCCCATATCAGCCAACAACTTTGCTGGCAGCGATATTCGCTATTCAACTGAATACGAACATCTCGAAAGCGAACTTCGCAAAGCAAATGCTTTGCATGAAGTGGCGACGATTGACTGGCAAAAAGTACTCGACTCCAGCGAATTAATCCTTACCAGCCACTCCAAAGATATCCGGGTAACAGCCTGGTTGGCCTGGGCGCTTTACCAGCGTGAATCCTTTGCCGGCCTGCACGCGGGGATCGTACTTTTACATGCACTTTGCACCCGCCATTGGGCCGATCTCTACCCGCAAAAGGCACGCACCCGGGCTGCAGCAATCAGCTGGTTGACCCCACGCCTGGAACAAGTCCTTGCCGCTGACGTCCCGGTTGGCGAAAGGCTTGATCTGTTCGGTGATCTGGCGGCAAAACTACGCGAGCTTGAAGGCTATCTGTCCGAACAACTTGGGACTGATGCCCCCTTGCTGCTGCCACTGTGCAGACGGCTAGAAGAACAAATCAAGCGAGCAAGCCAAAGCAAGCAGGATTCAAACAAAGGCGTCGCCGGCGCGCTTGCCCAGGTCAAGCAAACCGCAAGCAGCCTGCTGCATGCCTCAACATCGGTCGATAGCGAAAAAGACGCGCACAAACAGTTGCGCAGTCTGCAAGACCAGTCGCGCCCGCTGTGTGCCTATTGGCTCAAGCAAAAGGTCAGTGACGTGCGCGCCTTGCGGCTGTCCAGGACCCTGCTGTGGTTGCCCATCGACAGCTTGCCGGAGCGCAATGCCGACAAGGTCACCGGCCTGCGTGGCCTGCCTGTGGATAAGTTGAAAGCCTATCAGGAGCGCTATCAGCAAGGGCAATACGCCGACCTGCTTGTGGACCTCGAAACCAGTATTGCCAGGGCTCCCTTCTGGCTTGATGGCCAGCATCTCGCCTGGCAATGCCTGCAAGGCCTGAATGCAGAAGCGGCGGCACTTGAAATCGAAATCCAACTGGCCTTGTTCATGCAACGCATGAGCGGTCTCGAAGAGCTGCAATTTCACGACGCCACGCCTTTTGCAGACGAGCAAACCCGGGCCTGGCTAAGTTCACACGTAATGCCCCACGTTACGCCCCAGCAACCAGTCAGTGCTCCGGTTGCCAGCGGCGGCGATAGCCAGCGCGCCTGGGATGAAGCCCTGCAAGAGGCTTTACCCCTGTTGCGCAAAGAGGGTTTGAAGCCAGCCGTGCAACAAATCAAGAAAGCCATGGAGTCCGCCCGTGGCGGTCGCGAAACCTTTTTCTGGCAACTGACGCTCGCCAGGCTGTGCTTCAGCGCCAAAAAGTATGAATTGGCCAAGACCCAACTCGACACCCTTGACCAGATGATTCAAAGCTCAGGCATTGCTGCCTGGGAACCCGATCTCGCCCTCGAAGTCCTGCACATGCTGCATAACTGCTGCGAATTGTTGCCGCAGAACCATGCTGTGCGCGAACACAAGGATGAGATCTACCGCAGGTTGTGCCACCTCGACCTCGAAGTGGTGCTGGACTAGGCCCTCGGGCCATAACCGAATAGGAGAACTCCCATGGCCAAAGAAGGCTCAGTTGCACCTAAGGAACGGATTAACGTCACTTTTAAGCCCGCCACTGGCGATGCCCAGGAAGAAATCGAGCTGCCGCTGAAATTGATGGTGTTGGGCGATTTCACTCAGCGTCAGGACGACCGCAAGATCGAAGATCGTAAACCGATCAGCATCGACAAGAACACCTTCGACGAAGTGCTCGAGAAGCAGGAGTTGAGCCTGACCTTTGCAGTGCCTAACCGCCTGCAGGAAGACAGCGCCGACGAAGAGCTCGCCGTGAAGCTGAACATCAACTCGATGAAAGACTTCAACCCCGCCAACGTGGTTGAGCAAGTGCCAGAGCTGAAGAAGCTGATGGAACTGCGTGACGCCCTGGTCGCCCTCAAAGGTCCGCTGGGTAATGCCCCGGCCTTCCGCAAAGCCATCGAAAGCGTATTGGCCGACGATGACTCTCGCGACCGCGTACTCGGTGAACTCGGACTCGCTGCCCAAGGCAAGCTTGAATCCTGATCGCAATTAACAAGGAAGCTATTAGATGAGCACTAGCGCAGCAAAAGACACCGGCGGCCAAGCTACCGAAGTCGGTCTTCTGGACCAAATCATCGCTGAAACCCGACTGACGCCAGACGACGAAGCCTATGACATCGCCAAGCGTGGCGTGTCGGCGTTCATTGAAGAGTTACTCAAACCGCAAAACCAAAATGAGCCGGTCAAAAAGGCCATGGTCGACCGCATGATCGCGGAGATCGACGCCAAGCTCAGCAGCCAGATGGACGAGATTCTGCACAACCAGAACTTCCAGGCACTGGAATCTTCATGGCGCGGCCTGAAACTGCTGGTCGATCGCACGGATTTCCGCGAGAACACCAAGCTGGAGCTGATCAACGCCTCCAAGCAAGACCTGCTCGAAGACTTCGAAGACAGCCCGGAAATCGTTCAGTCAGGCTTGTACAAGCACGTCTACACCGCTGAGTATGGCCAGTTCGGTGGCCAGCCAGTGGCGGCCATTATCGCCAACTACTACTTCGACCCAAGCTCGCCAGACATCAAGACCATGCAATACGTGGCCAGCGTTGCATCGATGTCGCATGCGCCATTCATTGCCGCCGCACGTCCTAAGTTCTTCGGCCTGGAAGCCTTCACCGGCTTGTCTGACCTCAAGGACCTCAAGGATCACTTCGAAGGCCCGCAATTTGCCAAGTGGCAGAGCTTCCGCGAGCAAGAAGATGCCCGCTATGTCGGCCTGACCGTACCGCGCTTCCTGCTGCGTAACCCGTACGACCCGGAAGAGAACCCGGTCAAAAGCTTCGTTTACAAGGAAAACGTCGCCAACAGTCACGAGCATTACCTGTGGGGCAACACCGCCTACACCTTCGCCAGCAAGCTGACTGACAGCTTTGCCAAGTTCCGCTGGTGCCCGAACATCATCGGCCCGCAAAGCGGCGGCGCGGTTGAAGATTTGCCACTGCATCATTTTGAAAGCATGGGCGAAATCGAAACCAAGATTCCAACCGAAGTGTTGGTATCCGACCGTCGCGAATACGAACTGGCTGAAGAAGGCTTTATCGCCCTGACCATGCGTAAAGGGAGCGACAACGCAGCATTCTTCTCGGCCAACTCGACGCAGAAGCCAAAGTTCTTCGGCAACAGCGCAGAAGGCAAGAACGCAGAGCTCAACTACAAGCTCGGCACCCAGTTGCCGTACCTGTTCATCGTCAACCGCCTGGCGCACTACTTGAAAGTGCTGCAGCGCGAGCAAATCGGTTCGTGGAAAGAGCGCACCGACCTCGAGCTGGAACTGAACAAGTGGATTCGCCAGTTTGTCGCCGACCAGGAAAACCCGAACGCAGAGATCCGTGGCCGTCGTCCACTGCGTGCAGCTCAGGTTGTGGTCAGCGATGTTGAAGGCGAGCCAGGCTGGTACCGCGTCAGCCTGAACGTGCGCCCGCACTTCAAGTACATGGGTGCGGACTTCACCCTGTCGCTGGTTGGCAAGCTGGATAAGGAATAAGCATCCATGTCATACGGCAGTCTATTTGAACGCATAGGTGGTGAACTTGATCGACGCGCCGGTTGGACGCGTGAAGCAAGCGCCATGGCGTCGGTGGCTGCCCACCTGGCAAAAATGCTCAGCACCCGGGCCGGCAGCGTGCAAACGCTCGCCGACTACGGGTTGCCCGATCTCAACGATATGCGCTTGTCATTGCACGACTCGTTGCAACAGGCGCGTATCGCTATCGAACGCTTTATCGAGGCGTACGAACCCCGTTTACGTGAGGTCAAGGTTGTGTCTATGCCGCGCGACCATAACCCACTGAATTTGGCCTTCGCGATTGAAGGCCTGCTTGAAGTAGCCGGCGTCAAGCGCCGCGTCAGTTTCGCTGCCAGCCTGGACGGCAGCGGCCAAGTCACCGTTAACGCAGGAGAGCCCCGTGTCTGGTAAACCCGCCGCGCGAATCAGCGATATGACCGCCTGTTCAGGTCATAACAAAAACCCAATCGTAGAAGGTTCTTCCGACGTGCTGTTTGATGGGCTGGGAGCCGCCCGTCTCGGGGACAAAACCGCATGCGACAGCGCGATCAGCAGCGCCGTGATTCCGAACGTGCTGATCAACGGCAAACCCGCAGCGGTGCTCGGCTCAACGGCCAGCCATAACAACAACCCGATCGTAACAGGCTCCGGCACAGTGGTGATTGGCAGTTCGCATACAGCAGCGGAGTTTATTGCGCCTGCGCAAATGGCCACAAAGGAGGGCAATACCTCCAGCTAATACCTTGGCCAGACAAGCGCGATATTGATCGAAAGCAAAGTATCCCAGCGTAATTTTGGAGATAACGGTTGCGGTCACCGACGTTCAAGTAATCGCGATGTTGTTTTATCTGCGCCGCAACATCCGCTTCGTACAGGTTTTTGCAGGAAAAAGCGGTGCGCTCAAATTATTGGCAATTACCACCACTGGGAAAATCTCGCCCTGACGCGAGAGCCCTGAAGCGCCTTTCCATTAACTGCCCAATCAAGGATTGATCCGTGTCTTTTAACCACTACTACCAGAGCGAACTCACCGCCCTGCGCCAACTGGGCAAGCGATTTGCCGAGCGCAATCCGGCGTTGGCGCCGTTTCTTGGGCAGAGCGGTCGCGACCCGGATGTGGAGCGTTTGCTGGAAGGCTTCGCCTTTCTCACCGGGCGCTTGCGGCAAAAGCTTGATGATGAACTGCCAGAGCTGACCCACTCGCTGATGCACTTGCTGTGGCCAAACTACATGCGCCCATTGCCGGGTTTCAGCATGCTCCAGTTCGAGCCCCTGACACGTCCAGGCGCCGCTCAATCTGTACCGCGTAACACACCGGTTGAAGCAAAGCCGATTGAGGGTGTTACCTGTCAATTCCGCACAGCCTACGACACCGATGTGTTACCGCTGGCGATGAGCGCCCTGCAGTACTCGGTCAAAGGAATGGGCGCGGTGCTCAGCCTGAAAATGCAGATGAGCGCCGACGGCAATATCGCTGACCTGAACCTGACCAAGCTGCGTCTGCACCTGGCCGGCGAGCGCTACATCAGCCAGATGCTGTACCTCAGCCTGCTACATCACTTGGGCAGCATCCAGGTGGTGCTGCTCGACGACAAAGGCAAGCCCATCCTGCGCGACCCAAGAGAAGTCGCGGTGCCCAGCCTGACCCTGAGCGCCAATCAGGTCAAGCCGGTTGGTTTTGCCGAAGACCAGGCACTGATCCCCTATCCGCTCAACACCTTCCGCGGCTACCGCTACCTGCAGGAATATTTCGCTTTCCAAGAGAAGTTCATGTTTGTTGATCTGTTTGGCCTGGACGGCTTGAAGCAGGTTCCGCAGGAGGTCATGGAGCAAGCCCGGGGTATCGAGTTGCGTTTTGATATCAATAAGGCCGGTGAGCAGCGAATTCGTCCAACCCTGGATAACGTGCGGCTCTACTGCACCCCGGTGGTCAACCTGTTCGAGCATGACGCCACACCAATTCGCCTGGACGGCAAACAGGATCGCTACCTGCTGCTGCCTGCCGAACTAAGCACCAAACATTGCGGGGTGTTCTCGGTTGACCGGGTGACTGGCTGGAAACCCGGTGGCCAGGGTTATGAGGTCTATGTGCCCTTCGAATCTTTCGAACACGACGCAAGCTTCGATGTCGGCACCGCCCGTCCCCACTACAGCGTGCGCCAGGAAACATCCCTGCTCAGGGAAGGCACCGATACCTGGCTCAGTTTTGGCCTGCGCGATGAAGCCGAGCACGAGACACTATCGATCGAGTTGACCTGCACCAATCAGAGCCTGCCGAGCAAATTGGCCCTTGGTGATATTTGCGTACCCAGCGAGAAAACCCCGGGTTTCCTGCACTTTCGCAACATCAGCGCCGTGACCCCAAGCTACGCACCGCCATTGAATCGCGACTTCCTGTGGAAGCTGATTTCCAACATGTCGCTCAACTATTTGTCACTGGCCAACGTTGAGGCGCTGAAAGTCATTCTCGAAACCTACGACTTGCCGCGCTACTACGACCAACACGCCGAGAAAGTCAGCAAACGCTTGCTTGATGGCTTGAAAAGCATTCGCCACACCCATGTCGACCGCCTGGAACGCGGGCTGCCGATACGTGGCGTGCGCACCGAAATGACCATCGACCCAGATGGCTACATCGGCGAAGGCGATCTGTTTTTGTTCGCATCGGTACTTAATGAATTTTTTGCCCTTTACGCCAGTTTGAATTCCTACCACGAGCTTCGCGTAAACAGTACTCAGGGAGAGGTCTACACAGGGACGCCACGCATGGGGCTACAGCCCCTGCTATAAGCCGGCTTAGCCGGGGCATCCGCGAGTACAGCCTGTTCCAGGGTGTGCAGTTGGTGCTCAAACGATTGCAAGAAGCGCATCCCGAGCTGGATGAGGAGTCCTTGCACCTGCACCTTGAGTTGCAGGCTAACCCAAGCCTTGGTTTCCCTGGGAGCGACATCGAGCGCGTTGAATTCATCGAGGAAAACGGTGAGTTGCGAGCGCGCATGCGCATCAACCTGGTCAGCCTCATTGGCTCGGGTTCGCCGCTGCCCGCCTTTTATGGCGAACAAGCCCTGGGGGACGGTGAAGACGGCAATCCAACCCGTGATTTTCTTGACCTGTTCAATAACCGTCTACAGCGCTTGCTGCTGCCGGTTTGGCAAAAATACCGATACCACTCGCGCTTCAAGACCGGGGCGCTGGATCAATTTTCGCAACAGCTGTTTTCATTGATCGGCTTGCGTGGGGAAAAAATCCGCGCAACCTCGGAACTCAACTGGAAACGCCTGCTGCCGTACCTGGGCTTACTCAGCTTGCGTGCCCACTCGGCAGCGCTGATCGAGTCGGTGTTGCGTTACTACTTCAAGCATTCCGATGTGTATATCGAGCAGTTCATCGAGCGTCGCGTCGAGATCCTAGCCGAGCAGCGCAACCAGCTCGGTACAGCCAACAGCATGCTTGGCGAAAGCCTGGTGCTGGGCGGCTGGGTACGCGATCGCGGCGGCAAGTTCCGCGTCCATATTCGCGAACTGCAGTGGGACATGTTCCAGCAATTTCTTCCCGTGGGCAGTGGCTACAACCCACTTTGCGCATTGGTCCGCTTCCCCCTGCGTGATCCAATGGATTACGACATCCGCCTGCAACTGCGCAAAGACCAGATCAAAGAACTGCGCATTGGCAATGACAATTTGTGCCGTCTCGGCTGGACCAGCTGGCTCGGCTGCGACAACGCCGATGGCATCGTCACGCTCGGCAAAAGAGCTCATTAAGGACAGATGAAATGATAAACGTCGACTTACAACAACTGGTGCAGGCACTCGATGCCGAGACTAAGCGCGACCTGGAAATCGCAGCTGAGCGTTGCGTGGTGCGTGGCGGCAACAAGGTACTTGTGGAAGATATGCTGCTGGGCCTGCTGGAGCGCCCTGAAAGCCTGCTGCAGCGTGCATTGAGCGATGCCGAAATTGACGCTGGCGAGCTGGCCAAAGCCCTGCAACCGAGCAGCGAACACAGCGCTACGCGCAACCCGGTATTCTCCACCGAGCTGGTGCAGTGGTTGCAAGATGCCTTGCTGGTCGCCAACCTGGAGTTGGGCAGCAGCCAAATTGATCAGGCGGCGCTGATTCTCGCCCTGTTGCGCAATCCCATGCGCTATGCCGGCAGTCATTATCAAAGCATGCTGGCCAAGCTCAACGCCGAGCGGTTGCGTGACTTTGCCCAATCGCAGCAACCCCAGGCCAGCAGCGCAAACAGCTCGGGCAGTGCAGAGTCGAACCTGCAACGCTTCACCCACAACTTCACCCAACAAGCCCGCGACGGCAAGCTTGACCCGGTGTTGTGCCGCGATGAAGCCATCCGGCAGATGATCGACATTCTTGCCCGGCGTCGCAAGAACAATCCCATAGTGGTTGGCGAGGCAGGTGTGGGCAAGACCGCGATTGTCGAAGGCCTGGCCTTGCGCATCTCCACTGATGAAGTACCTGAGGTGCTCAAGGGCGTTGAGCTGTTGTGCCTTGACCTGGGCCTGCTGCAGGCGGGAGCCAGCGTCAAGGGCGAATTCGAGCGGCGCTTGCAAGGGGTGATCGATGAGGTCAAGGCCTCACCCAAACCTATCATCCTGTTCATCGACGAAGCCCACACCTTGATCGGTGCCGGTGGGCAGGCGGGCAGCGGTGATGCAGCGAACCTGCTCAAGCCGGCATTGGCCCGTGGCGAGCTGCGTACCATTGCAGCCACCACCTGGAGCGAGTACAAAAAATACTTCGAAAAAGACCCGGCCCTGGCGCGACGCTTCCAGCCGGTGCAGCTGCACGAACCCACGGTATCGGAAGCCCTGACCAACCTTCGTGGTCTCGCCCCGGTCTACGAAAAAAGCCACGGCATCTACCTGCGCGACGATGCTGTTGTCGCCGCAGCTGAACTTTCCGCGCGTTATCTCGCAGGTCGACAACTGCCGGATAAAGCCGTGGATGTACTGGATACTGCCTGCGCTCGCGTACGTATCAGCCTTGCTGCCGCCCCCGAGGCCCTTGAGCAACTGCGTAACGAAATCGCTGAAGGCGAGCGTCAGGATCAAGCCCAGCAGCGCGATCGCGACTCGGGCCTGAACATCGATGATGTGGCCGCCGAGCAACTTGAGCAGCGCCTGCGTGAGGCCCGCGCCGAGCTTGAGCAACTGGAAACCCGCTGGGCGATACAACGAGACCTCGCCCAGCGCATGATCAGCCTGCGCATGCGCTGCGCGCAGGCTCGTCAACAACTCAATACCCCGGCCACAGTTGCAACCGAGGAGCAGGACGAACACTTCGAGTCGAGCGATCTCGAAGAGCTCGAGGCTCAATTGCGTGCCGCACAAGCCGAGCTCAGCGCGGCGCAAAACCAACAGCGCCTGGTCAGCTATGAAGTCTGTCCGCGCCTGGTGGCTGAGGTTATCAGCCACTGGACGGGCGTACCGCTCAGCCAACTGGCCCGTGAGCACAACAGCAAAGTCATCAGTTTCTCTGCGGACTTGCGCCAGCGACTGCGCGGCCAGGAACAAGCCATCAGCGCCCTGGACCGCGCCATGCGCGCAACTGCTGCCGGCCTCAACCGGCCAGATGCCCCGGTCGGTGTGTTCCTTCTGGTCGGGCCCAGCGGTGTCGGCAAAACCGAGACAGCCTTGGCCTTGGCTGACCTGCTCTATGGCGGCGAGCGTTTCCTGACCACCATCAACATGTCGGAATTCCAGGAAAAGCACAGCATCTCGCGGCTCATTGGCGCCCCACCAGGCTATGTGGGTTATGGCGAAGGCGGCATGCTGACCGAAGCGGTCAGGCAAAAACCCTACTCGGTGGTCTTGCTTGATGAGGTCGAAAAAGCCGACCCGGACATCCTCAATCTGTTCTACCAAATCTTCGACAAAGGTGTGGCAAACGACGGCGAAGGACGTGAGATCAACTTCCGCAATACATTGATCCTGATGACCTCGAACCTGGCCAGCGAGCGCATCGACTCACTGTGCCAAAACGGCCAACGCCCCGAAGCCGAGGACCTCGAACAGGCAATCAG
Source organism: Pseudomonas sp. S9 (assembly GCF_000222125.1). Classification (NCBI taxonomy): domain Bacteria; kingdom Pseudomonadati; phylum Pseudomonadota; class Gammaproteobacteria; order Pseudomonadales; family Pseudomonadaceae; genus Pseudomonas; species Pseudomonas sp. S9. Next base: position 42,957 of record NZ_AFFX01000006.1, read on the forward strand.
GCCAATACTCAGCCAGCACTTCAAGCCTGCACTGCTGGCGCGCATGCGCGTGGTGCCCTACTACCCGGTGAGCGGCGAGGTCCTGCATGAGCTGACCACCCTGAAACTCGAGCGTTTCGCCGAGCGCCTGCAACGTCGCCAACTGCAGTTCAGCCACTGCCAGGCCCTGGTCGAGAACCTGGCCGCGCGTTGTACCCATAGCGAAAGTGGCGCACGCCTGATCGACCATTTGATCGACCAGCATCTACAGCCGTTGGTGGTTGATCGTCTGCTCGCGGCAATGGCCAACGGTGAAACCTTGAAAAAGGTCCACGCCACCCTTGATGAACACGGAGCTGTGGTTTGTGAGTTCGCTTAACCTGCCATCCATTCTCGGCCAGGTGCCGCAGCCACTGCGCTATGCGGAAGGGCTGCTGCAGCGCTTGGCGAGCCTGGTTCAAGCCAACAACGCCGACAACCTGCTCAATGGGCTGGTTGCAGCGACCGCTGAGTTGACGGGTTCGGCGCTAAGCCAGCTATACCTGCTGGACAGCACCCATACACGCCTGACGCTCACCGCCGAGTGGCTCAATGGCGTCTTGCAACCACGTGCGGCAGACAGCTTGCCAAGTGACTACGACGGCGAACAGCTGCTGCAATATTGCCTGTGCCAAAACCGCGTATTGAGCCTTAACGAACTCGACAACAGCCTGCATCAAACCGAGTTTCTACCGGTTACACAGCAGTCACGGCGCAGCTTGCTGTGCCTGCCCATTGTCGACAAGCAGCAGCATGTCAGCGGTCTTCTACTGTGCGCCAGCTACCAGGCCAAGGACCTGAACGGTTTTGCCGATTCACTGAGGCTACTCGGTAACTTCGGGGTCAACCAATTGCAACTGATGCATCGACTGCAGCCGTCGCAGACCGAGACGCAACAACCAGAAAGCCTGCAACCGGCCTGCGCCAGCGGTTATGGCCTGATCGGTAATAGCCAGGCCATGCGCGATGTCTACCAGTTGATCGGCAAGGTGCTGCACAACCCCGTGAGCGTATTACTCACCGGTGAAACCGGCACGGGCAAAGAGCTGGTCGCCCAGGCAATTCATAATTGCGGCTCACGCCGGAGCCAGAGTTTCGTCGTCCAGAACTGCGCTTCACTGCCCGAGCACCTTCTCGAAAGTGAGCTCTTTGGTTATCGCAAAGGCGCTTTCACCGGCGCTGATCGCGATCACAAAGGGCTGTTTGATGCCGCAGATGGCGGCACCCTGTTTCTTGATGAAATCGGTGACATGCCCCTTAGCCTGCAAGCCAAACTGCTGCGCGTGCTGCAAGAAGGCGAGGTTCGCCCGCTGGGCTGCAACGATACCCATAAAGTGGATGTTCGGATTATTGCCGCCACCCATTTCGACCTGCATGACCAGGTTGAAAAGGGCCTGTTCCGCGAGGACTTGTTCTCTCGCCTGTCGCACTTCCCAATCGAATTACCACCGCTGCGTGAGCGCAATGACGACATTGCGCTGCTTGCCCGGCACTTTGTGGATAACACCTGCGAATTCCTCAAGCGTGAGCCCTGTGCCTGCTCGGACGAGACCCTGGCGTCTATCTCGCAATACAGCTTTCCCGGCAATGTGCGCCAGCTCAAGGGCCTGGTCGAGCGCGCCGTACTGCTTTGTGAAGGCAATGAGTTGTTGCCTGAACACTTCAACCTCAATCGCGAAACCGGCACCGACGCGGCAACCAGCTTGCGCCAGCGCATGGAGCAGGTCGAACGTAACTTTTTGCTCGACAGCCTGCGCAAGGACCGTGGCAACCAGAGCAAGGCGGCTCGCGAAATTGGACTGCCACGAAGAACCCTGCTGTACCGGATGGAGCGCTTGAACATCAACCCTGGCGATGTTTGAGCCGTTTGAAAATAACTCAATCACACCACTTAGAACCGCTGTGCACTGCCAGCAATGACACAAGAGGGACTCGATATGAAGCCGCATGTATGGGCCATAGCACTGCTAGCTGTAGTGCTGACACTTGCTGGTTGCACCGGTAACTACAAGTTTAACGACGATGAATTTCGCCCTCTGGGCGATCCGCAAGCTAACGATCGCGGTAACTGATCTCAGGAGTATTAGCACCATGGAACTGGTATTCGACGTGGTCAGTGCCCAGCAATTTTTGCCAGGGCTTGCAACCAGCAAAACCTTCAAGCAAGCCGGCGGCATTATTGGCCGTGCGGAGACCTGTGACTGGGTGCTTCCCGACCGTAAACGCGTGCTTTCGAGCCGCCATGCCGAGATCAGTTTTCGCGATGGCGGTTTCTACCTGACCGATATCAGCAGCAATGGCATTCAACTCAAGGACAGCGGCGCCAACTTGCGCAAGCATGAGCCCCATCGCATTGAGCACGGCAGCATCTATTGCCTTGGTGAGTTCGAGGTGCGCGCACGCCTGATCCAGGACCCCAGCAAGTTCGAGGCGGACCTGGGCCGGCCGTATGAAACCGGCAGCAGCATCATTCCCGATGACGCTTTTCTCGATCTGGACCCGCTCAGCGCGATGGATCAGCAAGAGCAAAGACAGGGCTATTTGCAAACTGACGAACTGGCAGCCCTCGATGTTCCAGAACTGGCCGATGTGCAGCAGCATGATTACGCGCAGGTCGAGACCGAAAACCTGCTGGTTCCCGAGCTGGTCACACCCCAGGCCGCGCCGACCAGTCAGGCCCAGGCACCGACCCCGCAGCCAATGTCCAACGATTTCTGGCAGCGCTTTTCCGAAGCACTTGGGGTTCCGCTCAACGACCTCGATGAGCCGGCCCGCGAAGCCTTGGCATTGAAGGCTGCCAAGCTGCTCAAGCAAAGCATTGGCAGCTTGCAGCAAAGCCTGCGCACACGCAGTGAGTTGAAAAACGAAATGCGCCTGGCGTTGACCACCGTGCAGAGCGCAGGTAACAACCCGCTAAAACTCAGCACCGACACCAGCGAAGTGATGAATACATTGCTGCGCGGACAAAAGCCGGGGCAACTGCCCGCCGAGCAAGCCATCGGTCGTGGTTTTAGGGACCTGCAGGCACACCAGGTGGCTTGGCTGGCTGCCAGCCGCGCGGCGGTAAAGGGTGTGTTCGAGCAGCTTTCACCCGAGCAATTGATCCTGCGCTTCGAACGCGACGGACGCAAACCGCTGGTGGCCACCTCGGGCAGCCGCTGGCGCGCGTATCGACGCCTGCACAGCAGTCTCGAACAAAACAATGAATGGAACGAGCGCCTGTTTGCCCGCGACTTTTCCACAACCTACGAAGAACAGGTCCGCCTGATCGCCACACTTAACAACGACGTCCAAGGATGATTTCCATGCAACGCTTGATTTCCCTATTCGTCATCGCCGCCCTGTTGTCCCTCGCAGGCTGTTCGGCATTGTCACCTTACTCGAACTACACCAAGTTGGAGCTGAACCTGTCGGGCAGCAGCGGCCTAAACCCCGATATCAGCAACCGTCCTTCGCCAATCGTGGTCAGGCTGATGGAGCTCAAGCACCCGGTTGCCTTCGAGAATGCAGATTTCTTCTCGCTCTATGAACGTCCAAAAGAGGCGCTTTCGCCTGACCTGGTCGCGCTTGAAGAATTGGAGTTACGTCCGGGCGAAAACCGTCAATTGAAGCTGACAGTCAATGAAGGCAGCCGTTATGTGGGGGTTTTTGCAGCCTACCGTGACCTGCCGGAAACCGAGTGGCAATTCATCATCCCGCTGCAAGACAAAGCGCTCAACCAGGTCAACCTGCGCCTTGATGAGCAAGGCATTCATGCGGTGTCCGACGCAGTTGCGGGTAAGGACTGACCATGAGCCAACATAAAGTAGTCTGGCAAGAAGGGATGCTGCTGCGCCCGCAGCATTTTCAACAAAATGACCGCTACTACGACTACCAGCTAAAGACCCGCACGCAAAAGCTCGAGAGCTATGCCTGGGGCTTCTTTGAACTGGAGATCGACCGCCAATTCCTCAATATGGGCAAGTTGGTAGTGAGCAAGGCCAGCGGCGTCCTGCCCGACGGCAGCCTGTTCGACCTTGGCGACGAGCGCGAACCGCTGGTCATCGACGTGCCACCAAGCACGGGCAATACCCCGGTTTACCTCGCGCTGCCGCTGGTCACGGGCAACCACATCGAAAGCCGCCGGCCTGAACAGCAGGATGTACTGTCGCGCTACACCGCCGTGGTCGAAAATGTGGCCGACTCCAATGCCGATGATGCCGCCAGCAGCCAGGTAAGCTGCGCGCGTCCGGACTTTCGCTTGCTGTTGGGCGACCAACAAAGCGATCAGGCATTCGTCAAACTGCAGTTGTGCGTGATTTTTGACAGCACCCCGGCCGGGGTTATCAGCCTCGACACCGAGTTCATGCCGAGCTATGTCAATTTCAAGGCATCCGGTTACCTGCTGTCGTGCCTCAAAGAAGTCATCAGCATGCTCGGCCATCGCGGTGACATCCTCGCTGAGCGGATTCGAGCGTCGGGCAAGGTCGCGGGCGCTGAAGTTGGTGACTTCCTGATGCTGCAGCTGATCAACCGTGCAGAACCGGTGCTGCGCCATTACCTGAACATCGAGCACGTTCACCCTGAACATATCTACCGTGAACTACTGGCCTTGCTCGGCGAATTGGCAACCTACTCCGGCGAAACGAAACGCCCACGGCTGGACAGCTATTACCTGCACAGCGACCAGGCACAAAGCTTCAGCAAGCTGATGGATGCGCTGCGCCAGCTGCTGTCGATGGTGCTCGAGCAGCACGCAATCGAATTGCTTTTGCAACAGCGTCAATACGGCATTCAGGTATCGCCGCTACACGACCACAAGCTGCTTAACAGCTCGTCGTTCGTACTTGCAGCCAGTGCCCAGTGTGACTCCGAAGAACTGCGCCGACGCTTGCCTGCACACCTCAAGGTCGCACCGGTCGAGCGTATCCGCCAACTGGTAAACCTGCATCTGCCAGGCATCAAGGTTAAGCCACTTTCCGTGGCCCCACGGCAGATTCCATTCCACTCCGGCAAAACTTATTTCGCACTGGAATTGACCACCGAAGAACGTGCGCAACTGGAGCGCTCTGGCGGCTTCGCGTTTCACGTTTCCGGCGAGCTGAACGAGCTTGAGCTGAAATTCTGGGCGATCAGGAACTGATTATGAGCAACAAGGATGATAACTACAGCCAGGGTGACCAGACCGTCATTCTGAGCCGAGATGGCGGCGCTCCCGCACAAAGTCCGCTGACCGACTTTGCCACTGCGCCCAAATTCGAACAGCTTGAGGAGCGGATGATCTACGCCGCCCGCCTGCGCCCTTCGGAAAGCTTCAACATCAGCCTCAATCCGCTGGTGGCTGCTGCCTCGCCACTGCTTTCCGAAGTGGTCAGGCTCAAGCACAGCTACGAACACGAAGACCTTTCGAGCCTGCATCAACGCCTGAGCAGCGCCATCCGCCTGTTTGAGCACACATCACTCAACGAAGGTGCTGACAACAGCCAGGTCATGGCCGCGCGCTATGTGCTGTGCACTGTGGTCGACGAAGCGGTGGTTACAACGGCATGGGGCAATGAAAGCCAATGGTCGAAAATGAGCCTGCTGAGCAGCTTCCATAACGAGACCTTCGGCGGCGAGAAGTTCTTCATGCTGCTTGAGCGGCTCGCCCGCAACCCGGTCAAACACTTGCCGATGCTGGAGCTGATGTACCTGTGCCTGTCCCTCGGTTTTGAAGGCAAGTACCGCGTGCTACCGCGCGGCATGCTTGAGCTCGAAGCGGTGCGCGATAGCCTTTACCGGCAAATTCGTCAATTGCGCGGCGACATCCCACGGGACATTTCACCCCATTGGGAAGGCTTGAAGGATGCTCGCAATCGCCTGGTACGCATTGTCCCGTGGTGGATGGTCGCGCTTTTCACCCTGATATGCCTGGGTGTCATGTACAGCGGTTTCGCTTGGGTATTGAGCGAACAACGTGACACCACGCTTGAGCCATTTCAGCAAAATCTACCGACCTCAGCTGCGGTCATGGATGATCCTAAATGAAGAGTTTTTTCGAAAAATTAGCCGTATTCCTGCGTAAAACATGGGTCTGGAGCCTGCTGCTGGTTCTGTTCATTGCCCTTATTGTCTGGTTCGTAGGCCCATTGTTTGCGGTCAACGACTACAAGTTCTGGGCATCCGCCACCAGCCGCCTGCTGACCATCAGCCTGCTGTTCCTGATCTGGGGCCTGACGATGGTATTCGTCAGTTGGCGAGCCTCTGCGCAAAAGAAAGCCGACGAGAACGACGAACAAGCTCAAGAGCGCTTGCGCCGCGAAGGCCAGATCAGCGACGAGCAACATGAATTGCGCCGCCGTTTCAAAGATGCATTGCGCACCCTCAAGCGCTCGAGCATGTACAAGGGCCGTAGCGAACGCTGGCGCAATGACCTGCCGTGGTACCTGGTCATAGGCCCGCAAGGCAGCGGCAAAACCAGCCTGCTGGATTTCTCCGGCCTGGAGTTCCCACTCAACCGTGGCGACGCCTCGCGCATGACCAAGAATGTATCCGGGACCCGTTATGCGGACTGGTACTTTGCCGAACATGCCGTGCTGATCGATACCGCCGGACGCTACCTGACTCAACCTGAGCCACAAGTCGACGGCAGCGCCTGGACCACCCTGCTCGACTTGCTGCGCAAGCGACGCGCTCGGCCGCTCAATGGGGTTCTGATCAATATCGGGCTGGACGACCTGCAGGGCAAATCCGAGCAAGCCCTGGAAACACTGGCACGCCAGACCCGTCAACGCCTGCAGGAAATCCACCAGCGCCTGGGCGCGGATGTACCGGTTTACCTGGCCGTGAGCAAAGCCGATAAAATTCTCGGCTTCGACGAGTTCTTCGACCAGCTCTCCCGCGAGGAAAGCGACCAGGTGCTCGGCGCCAGCTTCCGCAAGGGGCAAAATAGCAGCGACACCCCAGTTGTGCGCCGCGAATTCGAGGCCCTGCTGACCCGCCTTAACAGCCAAGTCATTTTGCGCATGCACCAAGAGCGCGATACTTTGCGCCGGGGCCGTATTCTCGACTTCCCACACCAGCTTGGTCAGGTCGGCGAGCGCCTGTGCCTTTTCATCGAACTGGCCTTCAGCGGCAACCGCTACCAACGCGCCAGCCGCCTGCGTGGATTCTATTTCACCAGTGCGCCGGAGCTCGATAGCCAACTGGACGGCACGACCGCCAGCATTGGCGATAACCTTGGCTTGATCAACAGCGCCCTGCCGACCTTCCGCAAAGGCCGCACACGCTTTATCAACCAGTTGTTGAGCCGGGTTATCTTTCCCGAGTCAGATCTTGCGGGGCTGGATAAGCGCGAAATCCGCCGGATCGACTGGGGCCATCGGATCATGTACGGCTGCGCTATTGCGTGTCTGGCCATTTTCGGTTTCCTTTGGGCCAATGGTTTCTCGTCCAACTACGGACGCCTGGAGCAAGTACGCAGCGTTGCCCAGGATCTCGACCAGCAACGTGCTGAAATCACACCCCAGGACGACGCGCTGCGCATCCTGGGAGCACTTGATAACAGCTACGCGGCAACCCGGGTATTCCCGCCGATTGATGATGTGTCCTACTTCCAGCGCACCGGCTTGTACCAGGGCGAGGAGGTAGGCCGGGTGGTGCAGAGCGCCTATCGAGCCGAACTCGAAGAGCTCCTGCTGCCCCGTGTGGCACGCCAGCTTGAAGCGCAAATCCGCGCCAACATGAACGACCGCGAGCGGCTGCTCAACAGCTTGCGCGCCTACCTCATGCTCAACCTGGAATCACGCCGTGATCCGGCGTATCTGCAAGACTGGATGGCCGCGGACTGGTCCGTAAGCTACTCAGGCAACAGCAGCGCGCAAAAGCGACTTAATGATCACTTCGCACGCTTGCTCAGTGGCCCGTTCAAGCCCTACTCGCTAAACAGCAAACTGGTTGCGCAAGCACGCCAGATGCTGCGCAGTGAATCCCTGGCAAACGTGGTGTACCGCATGCTTCGCGACCAGGCGCGCAGCCTTCCGGAGTATCGTTTAAGCCAGAATCTTGGCCCGCAAGCGCCACTGTTTATCGGCAGCGATTACACCATTCCCGGCTTCTACACCCAGACGGGCTATCAGAAGATGTTCGTTGCTCAAGGCACCGACCTGGTACGCAACATCTTGCAGGACAACTGGGTCCTGGGCGACGACAAGTCCGATACGCTGAGCAGCAAGGACTTGAGCCGCTTGCTGGTCGAAATGGAACAGCTGTACTTCCGCGACTATGCCAACTACTGGAGCGAGGCACTGGCGAAGATTTCCATACAGCCCATCACCGGCACCACGCAGGGCTCGCAAGAACTGGCCGCACTCACCGCAGCCAACTCACCCCTGGTCAAGCTGCTGGTCGAAGTTCGCGACAACACCCGCTTTGCCGGCCTTGGCGAAGTCGCAGACGGTGTTGCCGCCGCAGGCAAAGTCAAAGGTGTAAACGGTAAGCTTGGTAAAGCCGCGCGCCTGGCTGCCGCCGCTGCAGAGCAAGCCAAGACATCCTTGGCCGACAGCTTGCCGGCCACTGCGCGCAAAACCCTCGAGCGCCAATTCGAGCCACTGCATCGCCTGCTCGATAAGGAAGGCGGCCCCGGCCCTGAACTGGCAGCGACCCAGCAAGCGTTGAGCGAGCTGCAGATCCAACTCAACAGCCTGGCCAATGCCAGCGCTCCGGAGCAATCGGCGTTTGAGCAGGCCAAAGGCCGCATGGGCGGACGTTCGAATGCGATCGACCAGGTGACAGCTGCCGCGGCACGCTTGCCAATGCCCGTCCAGGGCTGGATCCAACCCTTGGCGATCGGCAGTTGGACGCTGACCCTGAATGAGGCCTACGGCTATCTCAACAAGCGCTACAAGAACGAACTGTACGGTGCTTATCGCAACTCACTGCGCAACCGCTATCCGTTTAGCGCTGACAGTGACAGCGACGTCGCAATTGCCGACTTCCGGGAGTTCTTCAAGGCCGGTGGTATTGCCCAGGACTTCTTCGACAGCTACCTCAAACCCTTTGTTCGCGGCAGCGCCGGCAAGTATCAACTGCGTCGAGTCGATGACCAAGGCATGCCGATTTCAGCATCCTTCCTGCGTCAAATGGGCAATGCCCAAACCATTCGCCGCAGCTTTTTTGCCGAGAATCCGAACGAGCCTCAGGTGCTGTTTACCCTGGAGCCTTACTCACTGGACTCAAGCCTGGCACGAGCCGACTTCCGCTTTGGCGATGAAAACCTCGAGTATCGCCACGGACCAATAGTGCAAACCTCGTTCAGCTGGCCAGCCCAGGCTAACGAAGGTCGCACCAGCCTGGTGCTTGAAGAACTTGATGGTCGCCGTGTTGGGATTGAGAAGAACAACGGGCCCTGGTCACTGTTTCGCCTGCTTGACCTGATGAGTGTCGACTACCACAGCGGCCGCGACGTCTTGTTGCCTAAAGCTGACCTGGGTGGCTTACGCGCAAACTATTTGCTACACAGCCAGCGCTCGCCAAACCCTTTCGACATCAACATGTTGCGCAGTTTCAGACTGCCGGCTGCGCTCTAATGCAGGGCGCAACAAGCCGCTGGCGAAGCGTGGCGCGGACCGAGACAGGTAAAGTGCGAGCACGCAATGAGGACGCGTTCCTGGCCATGCCGGAACGTGGCCTGTGGGTGGTCGCCGACGGTATGGGCGGTCATCAGAACGGGGCTCTGGCCAGCCGACTGATTGTCGAGCAACTGGCCGAGCTACCCCATGAGTGCGCGCTGGAGGAGCGTCTCAAGCATGTACGCAAATGCCTGCATGAATTGAACCGACGGCTCGGCCAGGAGCTGACCGTCACCGCAGCACGCCCCGACGCCATAATCGGCAGCACAGTGGTTGCGCTGCTGATTGATGGCGAACGGGCGGCTTGTGTCTGGGCTGGCGACAGTCGCTGCTATTTGTGGTGCGGCAGTCGGCTCTACCAACTGACGCGTGATCACTCCCTCGCCCAACAGTTGATCGACGAGAAAAAAATCACTACCGAGCAGGCCAGGTTCCATCCCGGCTCACATGCCCTGACCCGTGCCATTGGCGCCTATGAAGACCTGCAACTGGAAACAATCGAGCTGGACGTGTTTCCCAATGATGCGTTTTTGCTCTGCAGTGACGGTTTTTACCAAAGCCTGAGCGCCGACTCGATCAGCGCCCAGCTCAACCTGTCATCACCGCACCTGGCCATTTCCCGGATGTTCGACCAGGTGCTTGATGGTCCCGCCCGCGACAACCTCAGCGCCGTACTGGTGCGCCAATGAGGACGCTCGATGACTAGCCAGAATGCCGCCGACCAGCCAGTGGCGCTCAATGACGAGCCCAACGACCTGACTTACTTTGCCTTCGCTGAAAATGCCGCCAGATCGGCGCCGCCACAAGCCCCAGAAGGGTTAAGCGAGATGGCGGAGATATTGGGCAGTCGCTACAAGCTTGAGCGCCTGCTGGGTGTGGGCGGCATGGGCGTGGTCTATCGCGCGCGGGATCTGCTGCGTGAGCAATTTGGCGACCCCGATCCCTACATTGCACTCAAAACCGTAAGCGATGACTTCGCTGAATACCCCGACGCCAATGCGCTGTTGTTTAGTGAGTTTGCCCTCACTTCCCGGCTGCAACACGCAAATGTGGTGCGTGTATTCAACTTTGATGTAGACATATCGAGCAAGCGGGCCTTCATCACCCTTGAGCTGCTGAAAGGCCCGACTCTGGATCAGTTGCTCTGCGACAAGCCCCACGGTTTACCCTGGGATGAGTTGCGCAGCATTGCCATTCCACTGATCGAGGCCCTGCACTACTCGCATCAGAAAGGCGTGCTTCATGGCGATATAAAACCGAGCAACGTACTGCTCGCCGATGATGGCTTGCGCTTGTTCGACTACGGTCTCGGGCAGCCGATGGAAGGCCTGCTAACAGGTCTGCCGCGCCTGTCGCGCACCCGCTTCAATGCCTGGACGCCGCGCTATGCCGCCCTGGAATTGATCAACGGCGAGTCGCTCACCCCGGCAGCCGATATCTACGCCCTGGCCTGTGTACTGCTTGAGTTGAGCAACGGCAAGCATCCGTTCCAACGCCTCAGTGCACGCCAGGCAATGAACATAAAGCTTGATCAACAACTGCAACGCCCCGACAAGATCCCTCAACTTTGCTGGGATGCGCTGCTCAAGGCGATAGCCTTCGAACCGCAACACCGCAGCCAGTGCTGCACCGAACTACTGCATGCGTTCCAAAGGCCCGAGCCTGCAAGACGAACGGGATGGCTTAATCATTTCTCGTCAAAAGGTACCCAAGGATGATTACTGCACAAGGAAACCGATATGTTCAATCCGGCCAATGAGACCCATTTCAGCCTGAACATCAAAGACCAGCCGCACGATTTGCAGGTACTCAACTTTACGGGTGTTGAACGCATCAGCCAGCCATACCTGTTTCAAGTCGAGGTGGTCAGCGAGCAGCCCGATATCGACCTTGAAAGCCTGCTTGGCAAGGCTGTATTTCTAGCATTTACCCCACAAGGCGCGGGCATTCACGGCATCATCCAAAGCTTTGCCCAGCGCGAGTCGGGCAAGCGTCTGACCCGTTACCAGTTGAATATCGCGCCCCAGCTCAGCTATCTGGCACGGCGCACCAACCAGCGTATTTTCCAGGCGCTGAACGTGCCGCAAATCATCAGTACCGTGCTGGAAGAGCATGGCATTCTCAGCAATAGCTACCAATTCCAGCTGGGCCCGACTGTCTATCCGCCCCGCGACTATTGTGTGCAGTACGATGAGACCGACCTGCATTTCATTCAGCGCCTGTGCGAAGAGGAAGGTATCCATTACCACTTCCAGCACAGCCCTGATGCCCACATGCTGGTGTTCGGGGACGACCAGAGCGTGTTCCCCAAGCTGGGCCAGCCGACCGTCTATCTACCCGGCAGCGGCATGGTTGCCAATGAGCCGGCAATCCGCCGCTTTGCCATGCGCCAGCACACCCGCAGCAGCCGTGTTACCCAGCGCGACTACAACTTTGAAACACCGCGCCTGCTTCTAGAGGCGGCCTACAAGCAGCCCCAGGAGCAAGACGCCAAAGCGCTGCCGGACTTGGAGGACTACAGCTACCCTGGCCACTTCAGCGAGCGCGAACGCGGCAAGCACCTGAGCCAACGCGCGCTTGAGCGCCATCGCAGCGACTATCGCCTGGCAGAGGGCAAGAGTGACCAACCGGCATTGATCAGCGGTCATTTCCTGGAGATTTCAGATCACCCGCGCAGCGAGTGGAATGACTTATGGTTGATTCATCAGGTTCACCATGAAGGCAAACAGCCGCAAGTGCTCGAAGAGTCCATGACCCATGACACTGGCGACACGGATGACTTCCAGCAGGGTTATCGCAACAGCTTTGTCGCAACCCCCTGGGACATTCCCTACCGCCCTACGCTGCTGCATCCCAAGCCGCAGGTGCTGGGCAGCCAGACCGCCGTGGTCACCGGCCCGGCGGGCGAAGAGATTCACTGCGACCAATACGGCCGCATCAAGGTGCAGTTCCACTGGGACCGCGAAGGCAGCGGCGACGACAAATCCAGTTGCTGGCTGCGGGTCGCCTCAAACTGGGCAGGCGATCTATATGGCGGCATCGCCATCCCTCGTGTCGGCATGGAAGTGGTGGTGACTTTTCTTGAGGCAGACCCCGACCAACCCCTGGTCACCGGCTGCCTGTACCACGCAGAAAACAATGTGCCTTATGCCCTGCCCGCCAACAAAACCCGCAGCACCTTTAAAACCCTCAGTTCACCGGGCGGCGCCGGTTACAACGAAGTGCGCCTGGAAGACAAAAAGGGCGAGGAACAAAAATTTATCCACGCCCAGCGCGACCTCGCTGAAAACATCGAACACGAACAGAAAATCCACATCGGCAACGAACGCCACGACACAGTCGAAGCCAACAGCTTTAGTGAGTTCAAGGCCGAAGAACACATCACCGTTACCAGCGACCGCAAAGTCGAAACCAAAGCCAACGACCACCTGAGCATCGGCGTCAGCCAACACACCCAACTCGGCACCGCCCAACTAACCAAAGCCGGACGCGAAATCCACCTCAAGGCCGGGCAGAAAATGGTCATCGAAGCGGGCGTTGAACTCACCCTGCAAGCAGGCGGCAGCTTTATCAAGCTCGACCCAAGCGGCATCAGCATGGTCGGCCCAATCATCCGCTACAACGCCGGTGGCGCCCCGGGTAAGGGGACGGGGATTGCCGCATTATTACCCGCAATCCCATTGCCGGCAGATATGGATAAGGCGGGAGAGCTTTTAAAGAACGCCACTCCTGGCACGCTACAACCTCGCGACCAGATTGAGCCGCGCGATTATGTATTCAATATTGAGTTGCGCGATGTACCAGGTGAAGACGGTTTCCCATTAGCGTTTACTCCTTGGCGTATTCTGCAAACAGGAAAAGAGCAAGCATTGTTGCAAGGTCAAACCAATGAGCAAGGGCAAATAGTGCTCGACTCAGACCAACAAACCACCCTGTCCAAAGCCTATGCAAGTGCCTCGCAAAGCCTTTTTCTCGCCTATCCAGGCCAGCAAGTCAGTTTGCGTTTGTTCCTTGAGCAGCCTCAGTGGGACAGCGAACACCATGCCCTTAGCGCGCTGGACTTCAATGACTGCGTGTCACCAAACCGAGGCACGCCATCGTTACTTGATCACGAACGCAGTAAGCAGGACACCGCCTGTACGACTGATTTCTACACCCACCTTCAATCCAAAGGCTAATCAATCATGGCGACCAATCCTGCTTACAATGGCGTTCGAGCAAAAGAGCTTAGCCAAATTAATACCCAAGACGGCAAGGCGCTCATCGCGTATTCCGCACCGGACTATTTCCTCAAAGGGCAAGGACTTTTTGCCCCGAAGCGCACGGGCAATGAGGTTAAATTTTTTACCACGGGCGAGGACTATTTCAAAAACCTCGCAAGCGCAATTGACCAAGCCACTCAATCAATTTTCATTACCGGCTGGCAGGTCAACTATGACGTACTACTTGATGGCAAACGCAGCCTTTGGCAGTGCCTTTATCAAGCGCTAACACGTTCAACTTCGCTGAAAGTCTATGTAATGCCTTGGCTGAGTCCCAATTCGGCGATGGGCACTTATGATTTTGAAACAATGCTGACCATTTTCCAGCTAAATGCTGGATTGGCAGGCGGACCAAGAGCTTTTTGCACACCGGCTATCCAGCAAAGCGACATGAAAGGTTTGGGCGTTGCCTTTTCCCATCACCAAAAATCAGTGGTGATCGACAACAAGATTGGCTACGTTGGCGGTATTGATCTTGCGTACGGTCGCAGAGACGACAACAACTTTAGCCTCGACGCCAGCACCCGCAAAGGCAACGATGCTTACAACCCAGGGCTACCCAAACTGGGGTGGATGAGGCTTCAAGATCACGTCAGTGCAGACGGCTTGATGCTGGCGACGCTATTTGACCTGTCCAAGCCCACTGCCATTGTACTGAACAGCGCCAATTATCCTTTAGACTTTATAAAAAGTCCTGCGCTGAGTTGGATCCAATATATTGGCCGAGCACTCGAAAGTGCGAGCCAGGGTATTGATCAAGTTACAGATTCAATTGCGCAAGCAAAACGCGAGCTTCTGGAAAAAACCTGCAAAGCGGTTGCTCAACTGATCCGCGATAACCTAGAGACACAAGCGCTAGACCAGTCCTTCAAGGCGCGATTGGTAAGCTGGCTTGATGAACTGCAACTTGCAGGCAACAACATGACCGAGTCATTACGAATTAAAAGCACTGTGCTCATCAACGAATGGATGAGCACTACAGAGCTAGGCCATGTGGTGAAAATCATCAGCAAGGGCACCTTTGAGGATCTGCCTGGGGATGTCATGAGCAACGTCAATGAACTGGCCAGTTCGGTGCTTTGGTCTATATATGGAATGTTGCAGAACCAGGCATGGGGAAATAAGCAGCCGTATTATTATCTCAATTACAATGCTCAGCCATTGGCCTCCCCAAACAATACAACCTTGGATGCAGACCAGCCACGCATGCCCTGGCAAGATGTACACAGCCGAATTGAAGGGCCATCAGTCTACGACCTTTCCCGCAACTTTATTGATCGCTGGAATGGCCAACAAGCTTACATTGCCGACACGCCACCCATCCAGAACACGGAAGTTGTCAACAAGGCATTAAAGGCAATCATGGTCTGGCTAAACCGCCTTATTAAAGGCGTAAACCTCGAACACTACCTTAACGCTGATGATTTACAGAATATTAAATTTAGCAAGCCTGAGCCTGTGTACATCAAAGCCCAAGATCAACTGCCACAACCACCGGTAGCCAAACCTGCTGGCGTAAGTGTGCAGGTACTGCGCAGTGCATCAGCACGTATGACTCAGCAAGAACAACATGGTCGCAGTATAGCCGGGGTTAACTTGCCCTTGCCGCCCGGTATTGATACTGGCGGCATGCAAGCCAACTGCAAAAGCGCCATGGAGCAAGCCATCTCCAGCGCTCAACAGTTTATCTATATTGAAAACCAGTTCTTTCAAAGCGCCTATGGAACGGAACAAGAACTCTTTCCAGGTATAAAACTATCTGGTCCGATGGCAAGCCTGCGTGACCCAATGACTTTGCCGCAAAATTTAGTCGCGCGTGTGCGGCTGCGCGAAGCCCTAGAAGCCGAGGATATCTGGCAGCTAAACTGGCAAGAAATTAGCTCTATAGCCCAAGACCCAAGCGCAGAAGCAAAGCAGTTTTTAACTGACATGTGGGCAATATTCAATAGCAATGCCACGGGCTGGGTAACCCAAAAACTGGGCGAGCAGCAAAGTGGATTGCTTAATGACATAGGTCAGTCCCTTGTCAATCGTATCGGGCGCGCCATTGATGAAGAGCTTCCTTTTCACGTTTATCTGGTGTTACCCGTTCACCCGGAAGGTACACTGAACACCCTAAATATCATGCACCAAGTCAGCCTGACCATGCAGAGCCTGGTATTTGGTGAGCACAGCCTAGTCAAAGGTATTCAGCGGCGCATGGCGCTACATGAACAAATGCAGCGAGGTCGCACAAAAGCCGAAGCGCTTGAAGGTATTGAGGTCAAAAACACAAAGGACCGCCCCGTTTATGAGCAACAAGATCGGAGCCAATACCTGACCCTGCTCAACTTACGCAACTGGGATACATTGAACGGCCGGGTCGTCACCGAGCAAATCTATATTCACAGTAAATTATTGATAGCAGACGACCGAGTTGCCATTCTGGGCAGCGCCAATATTAACGATCGCAGCCTACAAGGTAATCGCGATTCAGAGTTGGCCGTAATAGTGCGCGACAGCGCCCCGGGTCAAGCCAAACTAGACGGTAAAAATGCAGTGCCCGTCAGTAAGGCGGTTCAACAATTGCGAATTGATCTCTGGAAAAAACATTTTGGACCAAGCCTCACCAAGAAATGTTCTATTAAGCCTGCCGATGAATTAAAAAAATATTTAGAGCAGCCGGCAGTAGAAGACACATGGCGAGCTATTCAAGCGCGCTCAAGCAAAAATACTGCTATTTATAACCAATCATTTACGTTTATTCCACAAAATACTAGCCAGCTTCAACCACTTGTATCACCGTTAATGAAGGGCTATGAAAATGGTTTCCCTACACCCGTTTGGCCGACTTGGATTTACAAATCACCGGATGGTAGAGGCGAGTTATACGAGCCTATGCCTTATGAAGAAGCTTTTTGGCGCTCAACCTCCCTTACACCGGTCAAAAACTTCTCTCCTCCAATTGGTGTACAAGGCTTTATTTGCGCGCTGCCCACCAACTGGACACGCGGCGAGAACAACGACTCAGGTATCAACCTGACGGTGCTTGCAAAAAACCAGAAACAGCAAGGGCTTGAGCATGACGCCTCGCTTGCAATGACAACCAATAGCAAGAATGACAAAGGCCAACGCACATGAATAAGTTACTTTTGAGCCTAGGCTTGTGCTGGTTGCTGCCAATTCATCTGGTACAAGCAGACACGGTTCGTCAAGAATGTATAGGCCGATTAACCTTTGATGTACCAGAAGATATGCAATGGGCAACGTTCCATGCAGATTATGTTGCAAGAATAACCGATGGCGGTGGGCACATCTTTTCTCAACATGTTTTTGGCGATCGAGAAAATGCTAGCTATGACTATGATGATGCAGTTATTTATGTAAGTGATATCGTTGAGCGATCAAAGCTTGATGGTGCTGCCAGATATGCAAAGGGAACTCGCAGCCTATACCAAAAAAGTTTGATCAAAGAATTAGCGAGAAAAAAAGAAATACTTCTAGAATTAAAAAACATGAAAAGCACTGAAGGCATCAAAGATTCTATTAAAGGCTGGGAGGAAAGCATTGCTAAAACAGAACACGATATCCCCCTCGCCCATGCCTATGAGCACGACCTCGGCATCCCGGACGCCTACTTTCTTGGCAGTGAGGACACCGTCTATGATGTCTTACTCTGGCGTAAGAATCGTATTTATTATTTCTCGCTTAAAGGCAACGATAAAAATAAATCACAGCGTATTAAAGACCTTATCGCACGCTTTCAACCACGCGATTTGTATGAAGTGCCAAAAGGCCCGGGCTTTTGCTTCCCATATGGTTTTATCCACGATGATGGAAAAACCAAGTACAGCATCAAGAACAGCCTGCGCTTTACCCGTGAACCCAACGTGATATTCACCATTCTCAATGCTTCTGCTGGTGACCCGTACATGAAGGCCACCTCCGGCACCTACAACACCGATTACAACCCCGGCTACGACAGAGAAAACTGGCAGAAAACATCGTTTATTGAGTCGCTGTACTTCGACAGGCGACTGGTGGGTATGGACGGCTGGCGACTTGATCCAAAGCCGGGCTCGGCAGAGAAGGAACGTGCATGGTTTGGCCTAGCCCATATCGGCGGCCTGACTAAACCCCTGATCGCGATACAAGCCAAGACCTTTAAGCAAGGCACCGACGATTTAACAGGCCTGACACCACCGCCTGAAGTACTTATGCCCAGCCTGAAAGCCCTGACCAAAAGCATGAAGTTGACCTTGGGCGAGTAATCCGCTGGGGCTGTAACGGCTATTGCAGCCATTGTTCAGCGCCCCTGATCCAGCGCCGAGCGTTCGTTCATTGACCGCTCGGCGTTGTGACTGGTGGGCTAGAAGCGCCAGGTAGCGCCGCCGCCAAGAACATGAATCGCCGCTTTCTTGTATTCGCCGGAGATGGTTTGACCATTTCTCTTGCTCTGCTCGACGCTCAGGTCATCCATCCATATCAGGGTGTAGTTGAGGTTGAATGACATGCTTTCATCGATCTTGTAGTTGAGGCCAGTTGCAAAGCGCCAGGCAGCGCCGACTGGGACATCGACAGTGCGATCATCATCGTCGACAGATGAGGTGTCGTAACCAACACCCATATTGATACGCAGCTTGTTGGTCATTTGATTTTGCGCGCCAACCGAAAGGTGCCAGGTATCTTTGTATTTACGGTTTATCTGGCGTGATACGGATGATCCATCAGGATTACCGTCAACCTCGACACCGATCTTGCCGAACTCGCTCCAATCTTGCCAGCCTGCACTGCCTAGCACTGTCCAATGATCATTTAGTTGGTGCGAGATGCTCGCCAAGGCATATTGCGGAATGGTTATGTCGGCGTTTAATTGATCCGCATTGATCCGGCCCAGGGCAACATTGAGCAGTGGGTTGCTGATGTCATCAAAATCCGGCTGGTCATCAAACTTGAACTTGACCTTGCTGACGTAGGACAGGCCCAAGCGAGTGCGATCGCTCAAGTCGTACATAAGCCCTGCCGTAACCCCCATTCCCCAGTCCGTGTCCTGGTATTTAAGCTGGCCATCTTTCGCATTACCGATGCCAAGGGGGTTATTGTTAACCGCTACCTCCGTGAGGAACCGGCCAAATACAAACCGCGGCCCAAAACCAACAGAAAGATCATCGGTGAGTTTGTAGGAGAGCGTAGGCTGGAACGCAATGCCAATAATCGATGACTTCTGGGTGAAATAGCGCCCTGCCCAGTCATCGTCATAATTAACCGCTAGACCAAAGTTGCCCACCATGCCGATGCCGATCGTGGCGCGATCATTTATCTGGTGACTGGCAAAAACACTGCCTCCGGGAAAATACTTCAGGGCATTACCGCCCTCGTTACCGTCGAAGGAATTATCGTCATCACGCGAAAAATTGATGTGGCCCAACATCAACTGGCCGTTCGCATTGACCTGAGTGCCTTTCAAGGCGGTCAGGCCTGCCGGGTTGTTCATCAGGATACTGGGATCCGTAACCAGTACTGCCGCGCCCGCATTGGCTAACCCTGCGCCTTCTTGGCCGACCTCATAGACAAAGTTTCCTCCTGCCGATACGTTTCCTGCAACGCCTAAAAGCAAAATAGACGATAAAACTTTGCGCAACATGGCCAGATATCCTTGTATGTTTATAACCACTTAAGAACCCTCTGAAAAACTACTGCGCTCGATATTACTGCGTTAAAAAACGGCTCACAGCCTTTAGGCTGAACGCACTTCAGTGCGGCCCCGAAGGGGTGAGCAAAGCGAATCAAATGCTCATTTACAGCACGTAAAGTCGAGCGCGACCCCGGTCACTTTTTCGCAGTTTTTGACTCGCTGCGCTCGCCCTGCGGGCCAGCCTTCGGCTGTTACTCCCGCTGGTCGTTGCGCCTTGTACTCTCGTCGCTCGCTACCTTTTTCAGAGGATCCTTAACCATTTGATTTAATCCACTTGCGGAATTTAACGCTGCTCAACTGACCGTGGAGCCTTGGATCGACCTGAGTATTCCAGCCAGCCAGAATCCGCTGACTACGTGCATTTTAGGGTAAAACATAGTCAAAAAAGCCGAGTTTACTAGTCTGGAGCGTATAAAATTTACACATACCGCTATCCACAACTAAATACTGGTTGATCACCAATCAAGGGATGACGGCCCCGCACCTTAACTCCGCTACAATCCGTGTTTTGAGCAACCGTCCCTTTCTCTGCACATGCAAAATATCCTTGTTATCGGCTATGTCTGGCCAGAACCACGTTCATCCGCCGCGGGCAGCCGGATGATGGAGCTGCTGGAGTTGTTTCGCGCACAGGGTTGGCATGTGACCTTCGCCAGTGCCGCCGCGCTGTCCGAGCACCGCGCGAACTTATCGGCGCTGGGCATTGCTGAGGTACAAATTGCGCTTAACTGCGACAGCTTTGACCAATGGCTGGCTGAGTTGCAGCCCGACATGGTGCTGTTCGACCGCTTCTTCACTGAGGAGCAGTTCGCCTGGCGAGTCGAGCGTGCTTGCCCTGAAGCCATGAGAGTTCTGGACACATGCGACTTGCACAGTTTGCGTGAAGCCCGTCATCACCTGCTAAAAGTTGCGCAGCAGGCCTGCTCTAACGAAGCCGATAAACAGAGCGTGGACGCAGTTACGGCAGGTGCTGACCAACTGTTTGAGGTCATGGCCAATTCAGATACGGCCAAGCGTGAAGTCGCCGCAATCTTTCGCAGTGACCTGAGCCTGATGATCTCTGGATTCGAGATGCAATTACTGCAGCAGGCGTTCTCGGTACCGGCAACACTGCTGCACGACTGCGCCCTGATGTTGATTCCCAGCGCGAGCAAGCCTGCGCCTTTTGCCGAGCGTGCACACTTCATCAGCATTGGCAATTTCCGCCATGCGCCCAACTGGGATTCTGTGCTGTGGCTTAAACACGCACTGTGGCCGCTGGTACGTCAGCGCCTGCCGCACGCGCAGTTGCATGTATATGGCGCTTATCCCCCGCCCAAAGCCACTGCGCTGGACAACCCCAAGCAAGGGTTTCATGTGTTGGGCTGGGCGGAGGATGCACATCAAGTCATGGGCCAGGCGCGTATCTGCCTGGCGCCACTGCGCTTTGGCGCGGGCATCAAAGGCAAGCTCGCGGATGCAATGGCATGCGGCACACCGAGTATTACCACCGTTATCGGCAGGGAAGGGGTGCACGGCGACTTACCTTGGGGCGGGGCTGTTGTGGATTGCGCGGCAAAATTTGTCGATGCCGCCGTGGCGCTTTATGAAGATGAAAACCGCTGGCTTCAGGCCCAGGAACAAGGCACTGCGATCTTACAGCAGCGCTTTGACCGTCAGCGCCTGGGCAGCGAATTGATTAACCGGCTTGCTCAGCTAAGCGAAAATCTGGACAGCCATCGGCGTGACAACTTCATCGGTGGCATGCTTCGCCATCACACGCTCAAGAGCACGCAATACATGTCGCAATGGATTGCGGCGAAAAATCAAAGCGCAAATTAACTTATCCACAGGCCAATAAGCCGCGCACCGGATTAGAGGTCTGCTTCTTCCACGAGTCTCACTTCGCTGGCATCCAGCGCGTAGGCTGCATCGGCCAGATCGTTGCTGACGCTCTCAACCTTGATCTCACCGCTAACCCACAGCGGCGCATAGATATCCTCCAGCGCTATACCTTTTGCATAGCGCACCAGCACCAGTTGGTTCGGCGGAGGCGGCGGCACATGAATGCAGGCACCTGGGTATGGCACCAGGAAGAACAGGGTGCTGCGTCCCTGGGCATCGCTTTCGAGCGGCACGGGATAGCCACCCAGCCGAATCTGCTTGCCGTTGAACGCCGCGACGGTTTTAGCCGAGTACATCACGGCGGGAAGCTTTGCATCCTTCTGCTTGAGACCACCCGATTGATAGAAGCTACTATCGCCTTCAGGGCTGTCATGAGTGATTTCCGGCATGTCTGCCAAGGCTTGCTGATCCTCGGCAGGCATCAGCTCAAGCCAGTCGGTTTCGGGTAACTCGGCAAAGGCCAGTCTGCTGACCAGCAACAGCGGCAGTAATAAAAAACGGGACATCGACAAACTCTCGGGCAGGGTGCTGGCTTGCAGTCTCTTAGAGCTGGCAGGCACATGCAAGTGCGCACTGTTGCAGCACCACAAATAAAGAAGCCGTCATAAGACGGCTTCTTGCAGAGCAGCCAAGCGTGGATCAGTTCTTTTTGATCATGGCGTAGATAAACAGCAGAATCACCGCACCGACGATTGCGCCGATAAAACCAGCGCCCTGGCCAGCCTGATAAATACCCAATGCCTGGCCACCGTAGGTAGCTGCCAGCGACCCACCAATACCCAGCAGGATGGTCATGATCCAACCCATGCTGTCATCGCCTGGCTTAAGGAAGCGTGCAATCAGACCTACAATCAGGCCGATAAAAATAGTGCCGATAATTCCCATGGCTTGTTCTCCATTTCAAGTGATTGCGCCTCGGGTTCAAGCAGTGGGTATCATCAGGGGACGATACTGGCGCTCAAACCACAGTCTAGAACAACTATGGCGCTCAGCCATCTGACGGCCAATCCCAATGGAGGTTCCCCTGGCGCTGCGTTGCACAGCGCCAGGTCAAATCATCAGGCGTCGATCAGGGCCTGCACGGCTGCCACTTGCAGGTCCAGCGTGGCACGGTCCTTACTGCGCACTGTGGCATGGCCAACCTTACGCCCTGCCTTGAAGGCTTTGCCGTAGTGATGCAGGTGGCAGTCGGCGATGGCGATGACTTTATCCACAGGCGGCACTTCGCCAATGAAGTTGAGCATGGCGCTTTCGCCGACCTTGGCGGTCGAACCCAGTGGCAAGCCCGCGATGGCGCGCAGATGGTTTTCAAACTGGCTGCATTCGGCGCCTTCGATCGTCCAGTGGCCGGAGTTATTCACACGCGGCGCGATCTCGTTGGCCTTGAGGCCACCGTCTACTTCGAAGAACTCAAAGGCCAGCACACCGACATAGCCGAGCTTGTCCAGTACGCGGCTGGCGTAATCTTCAGCCAGCGCCTGCAACGGGTGATCGGTGCTGGCGATCGACAAGCCGAGGATGCCGCTGTTTTGCGTGTTTTGCACCAACGGATAAAACCGGGGAACCGCCGCCCGGGCAACGCACAGCCACCAGCGAAACTTCGCCAGTGAAGGGCACAAAACCTTCGAGCAAACATGGCACGCTGCCAAGCTCGGCAAAGGCGCCCGCGACATCTTCGGCGCTGCGCAACACCTTTTGCCCCTTGCCGTCGTAACCCAGGGTGCGGGTTTTCACCACGGCAGGCAGGCCGATGCTGGCGACTGCGGCATCAAGATCGGCCTGCGATTGAATGTCGGCAAAATCCGGCGTTGGGATGCCAAGATCCTTGAACATCGACTTCTCAAACCAACGATCGCGGGCGATGCGCAAGGCCTCTGCCCCCGGATAAACCGGCACGAACTGCGACAGGAAGGCAACGGTTTCAGCCGGGACGCTTTCAAACTCAAAGGTCACCAGATCAACTTCATCAGCCAACTGGCGCAAATGGTCCTGATCACCGTAATCGGCGCGAATATGCTCACCCAATGCCTGTGCACAGGCGTCTGGCGCCGGGTCGAGAAATGCGAAGTTCATGCCCAGCGGAGTTCCCGCCAGGGCCAACATGCGACCCAACTGGCCGCCACCGATTACACCGATTTTCATAACACAGCCCTTTTAGATCGACTCAAGCTTGGCGCGGGTCTGGATTGTCCAAAACAGTTTCAGTCTGCTCGGTACGGAATTTCTTCAGCGCCTCGTGAAACTGCGGGTGTTGATGGCCCAGAATGCTCGCCGCCAGCAATGCGGCGTTGACCGCACCCGCCTTGCCAATCGCCAGGGTAGCAACCGGCACGCCAGCAGGCATCTGTACGATGGACAACAGCGAATCAACACCTGAAAGCATCGACGACTGCACAGGGACGCCCAGTACCGGAAGGTGCGTTTTGGCCGCGCACATGCCCGGTAGATGTGCAGCGCCGCCGGCGCCAGCAATAATCACCTGGATCCCTCGAGACTCCGCCTGCTCGGCATACTGGAAGAGCAAGTCCGGGGTACGGTGAGCGGAAACAACCTTCACCTCGTAACCGATACCCAGCTTGTCCAGCATCTCGGTGGTGTGGCTAAGGGTGCTCCAGTCGGACTTGGAGCCCATGATCACGCCTACCAGTGCGCTCATCGTTGTGCCTCTATATTGGGCGCCGGTTGGCGCGTCAAAAACTAACAAGCCACGCGGTTTAACCAGCGTGGCTTGTTTGCGATATATGGCCGGGTGCCGCCGGCCGAAGGCCGCGCAGTATACCGCAAAGACATGGACAGTGAGCAATGCTGGCGACCGTTTGTCCAGAGCTCAGGACCATACCTGCAGAGTTGCTACATTTTGCTCTATGTCAAGTTCACCCGCCTAGGTTAGCGCACACTACAGACTCACACGACCATGGGAAAAATATCATGTCACAAACCATGAGAGCCGCCGTCGTTCATAGCTTTGGCGCCCCCCTGCGTATTGAAGAAGTAAAAGTCCCCTTGCCAGGCCCGGGGCAGATTCTGGTCAAGATTGAAGCCAGCGGCGTCTGCCACACCGATTTGCACGCTGCCGAAGGTGATTGGCCAGTCAAGCCCAGCCTGCCGTTTATCCCCGGCCATGAAGGCGTTGGTTATGTCGCAGCGGTCGGTAGTGGCGTCACCCGGGTCAAGGAAGGCGACCGTGTCGGCGTGCCTTGGCTCTATACCGCCTGCGGCTGTTGCGAACACTGCCTGACGGGCTGGGAAACCCTGTGCGAAGGCCAACAAAACACCGGCTACTCGGTCAACGGTGGCTATGCCGAATAAGTACTTGCCGACCCGAATTTCGTTGGAATTCTGCCGAAGAACATCGGTTTTGTTGAAATGGCCCCAATCCTTTGCGCAGGCGTCACCGTATACAGGGGGCTCAAGTTGAATGGCCCCCCCCCCGGCCAGTGGGTCGCTATTTCCGGTATCGGCGGGCTTTGCCACCTTTCAACCCACACCCCCCCCCCCCCCCGACCCGAATTTCGTTGGAATTCTGCCGAAGAACATCGGTTTTGTTGAAATGGCCCCCATCCTTTGCGCAGGCGTCACCGTATACAAGGGGCTCAAGGTTACTGGCGCCCGCCCCGGCCAGTGGGTCGCTATTTCCGGTATCGGCGGCCTTGGCCACATTGCCATCCAGTATGCGCGCGCCATGGGCCTGCATGTGGCTGCAATTGATTTCGATGACACTAAGCTGGAGCTGGCCCGCAAACTCGGTGCACAACTGACGGTCAATGCACTCAAGGAAGATCCGGCCACAGTGATCCAGCGCGACATTGGCGGCGCTCACGGCGTACTGGTGACGGCGGTGTCCAACAGCGCATTTGGCCAGGCCATTGGTGCCGCACGTCGTGGCGGTACAGTCGCATTGGTGGGGCTGCCACCGGGTGATTTTCCCGCACCGATTTTTGATGTGGTACTCAAGGCCATCAGCATTACCGGCTCAATCGTTGGCACCCGCGCGGACTTGCAGGAAGCGATGGACTTCGCGGGCGAAGGCCTGGTCAACGCAACCTGCAGCACGGATAAACTGGAGAACATCAACAGCATTCTCGACCAAATGCGTGCAGGGAAAATTGAAGGGCGTACGGTTCTGACCTTCTAAAGGTAGCCAAACACAGACCGCTGGCCACAACCCAGGGCCAGCGGCATACATCTTGCTGTACAAGGGTTCATTGCAACCATTGGACTCAGCCTGCGATGCACGCTCAATTGACCACCTTGCATGTGGTTTCCATGATCCTTGCCTATTTCGCCGACACATCAGTTCCAGTCACACGACTGCTTGATGCCAGCGGCATCCGCCCGGAAGACCTCGGCGGCAATGACAGCCGCATCACGCCTCACCAAGAACTGCAGGTGTGCGCAAACGGCTTGGCCGCGCGAGAAGACCTGGGGCTCGAACTCGGCCAGCGCATGCACATTTCCGCCTACGGCATACTCGGTTACGCCGCATTGTCGAGTGCCACCTTTGGTGACGCCTGGCAATTGCTACTGGAGTATCCGGCACTACTGGGCACCTACTTCAAGCTGGACCTACGCATTGAAGGCGAACTGGCCTGGGTCAGCGCCAGCGATTACCAACAGCGCCCGGAGCTTGAAGTCTTCAACACCGAGATGTGCCTGGCCTCCCTGAACACCATCTGCACCGACCTGCTCGGCCAGCCATTGCCCTTGAGCGCAGCACAATTCCAGTACTCACAACCGGCCTACTCGTTCCTGTATGCCAAAAGCTTTGACTGTCCACTGCACTTCAATGCCCAAAGCAATGCCTTTGCCTTTCCCGCCAGTTGGCTTAGCCGACGCTTACCGCTGGCAGATGCAATCACCCACCAAGAAATGTTGATGCGCTGCCGAAAGCTCAATAGCGAGTTCTCTGCCCGGCAACTGTGGCTGGCACGTATTCGCCAATTACTTTCCGAACAATTGGCCAGCTCCCCCGGCCTGGAACAACTGGCGCAGCAGATGCACTGCTCGCCCAGAACCTTGCGCCGCCACTTGCGCGCATTGGGCACCCATTACCAGGAGTTGCTCGATGACCTGCGTTTTGAGCGCGCCAAAGCATTGCTCTGCCAAGAAGGCTGGCCGGTGGGGCGTGTTGCGGAAGAACTGGGGTTCAGTGAAAGCGCCAGTTTTCGCCATGCATTCCAACGCTGGAGCGGGGTTGCCCAAAGCCACTTTCGCTTGTAAGCCGAATAGCCGAGACATGCATGGCCGTTAAATTTGGCCAGATATATCCCCTTTTGGCCATCTGTAGCGTTCTCGCGCACTTCGCTTTAGGAAAAAAATGGAGCCATAACAAATAACTGCAGGGCTTCCCATCATGCTCACAATCTATAGCGACGACCATCACCTCCATCACGGCAGCTGCGAGTTGATCGACGGCAAATTGATGCCCTGTTTTGAGATGCCCAAACGTGCCGACCATATTCTGCAGCGCGTTAAGGACCGCAATATCGGTGAGATTCGCGAACCCCAGGATTTCGGCCGCACGCCCATAGAACGCATTCACACCGCCGACTACCTGAACTTTTTCGAAGGAGCCTGGGCACGCTGGCAAGAACAGGACGGCAACGGGGATCTGCTGCCCTACACCTGGCCCGCGCGTACCCTGAGCCAGCGCTTGCAACCCAGCCTGCACGGGCAACTTGGCTACTACAGCTTCGATGCTGGCGCCCCCATTACCGCAGGCACTTGGCAAGCGGCTTATAGCGCCGCCCAGGTGGCGCTCACCGCCCAACGCGAAATTGCCGACGGCGCGCACTGCGCCTTTGCCCTGTGCCGACCACCAGGCCATCACGCCGCAAGCGATGTAATGGGCGGCTATTGCTACCTCAATAATGCCGCCATTGCCGCACAGGCCTTTATCGACCAAGGCTACAAGCGAGTGGCGATTCTCGATGTCGACTATCACCACGGCAACGGCACCCAATCAATTTTCTACTCTCGCAGCGATGTGTTGTTCACCTCGATCCATGGTGACCCACTGGCTGAGTTTCCCTTCTTCCTCGGCCATGCCGATGAACATGGCGAAGGCGCGGGTGAAGGCTTCAACATCAATTATCCATTGCCTGCCGGCAGTGCCTGGGACAGCTGGGGCGCCGCCCTGGATGACGCCTGCACGCGGATAAACACATTCGACGCCGAGGTGGTCATTGTCTCGCTCGGTGTCGACACCTACAAAGAAGACCCAATCTCGCAATTCAAGCTCGACAGCCCGGATTACCTGAGCATGGGCGAGCGCATTGCCGCAATGGGCTTACCGACGCTGTTTGTCATGGAGGGCGGCTATGCCGTCGAAGCCATCGGCGTCAACGCAGTCAATGTGTTGGAAGGTTTTGAAAATGTCTGCCGACCTAATAATTCGAAGAAGGACGCATGATCATGAAAAAAATCCGCACCCTGATTGGCGCCGCACTCTGCGGCACAGCCATGCTGGCCAGCGCAGCACACGCAGGCGAGCGTGAGTTACGGGTTTATAACTGGGCCGTTTATATTTTGCCGTCGGTGCCAAAAGACTTCGCCAAAAGTACCGGGATCAAGCTGACCTGGGATGTGTTCGACACCAATGAATCACTGGAAGCCAAGCTGCTCACCGGCAACTCGGGCTACGACCTGGTGGTGCCCTCGAACACCTTTCTTGATACTCAAATCAAGGCAGGCGTGTTCCAGAAGCTCGACAAGAGCAAGTTGCCCAACTGGAAGAACCTCGACCCAGAGCTGTTAAAGCTAATGGCAACCAACGACCCGGGCAACGAGCATGCCGTGCCTTACATGTACGGTACGGTAATCATTGGCTTCAACCCGGCCAAGGTGAAAGAGGCGCTCGGCGCCAATGCTCCGGTCGATAGCTGGGATTTGATCTTTAAAGAAGAAAACATCTCCAAGCTCAAGCAATGTGGCGTGGCGATGCTCGACTCACCCGGCGATATCATGCCAATCGCCCTGCATTACCTGGGGCTCAACCCTAACAGCACCAAGAAGGCGGATTACGCTAAAGCCACCGACCTGATGATGAAAATCCGCCCGAATATTGCCTACTTCCACTCGGCCAAATACATGACCGACATTGCCAATGGCAATATCTGCGTAGCCGTCGGTTACTCCGGCAGTTTTTTTAAGTCCGCCAACCGCGCCAAGGAAGTGGGTAACGGTGTCGTAGTCGTTTGGCGCCTGCCGAAAGAGGGCGCCCCCCTGTGGTTTGACTCGTTCGCCATTCCGGCCAGCGCGCAAAACGTCGAGGAAGCCCATGAGTTCCTCAACACCTTGCTCGATCCACAGGTGATCGCATCGACCAGCAACTTCCTCGGCTACCCAAACCCAAACAAGGCCGCATTGCCGCTGATGAAAGCTGAAATCCGCGATAATGCAGGGCTGACGCCTACCGCTGAAGCGCAGAAAACCCTGTACGTGCTGCAACCGCTGCCGCAAAAAGCCGAGCGGATGCGTACCCGCGCCTGGACCAAGATCAAGTCAGGAACCTAAGGCTCAAACGCGGTTGTCGCACCTTCCAAGTAGGGTGCGACAACGCAATGCTTGCCCAGCAACGCCTAGTCCATTCGCCTAGATATCCACAGCCGCGACGGTGGACGAAAAGGCGTCGTCCACCCTACTTTCTGATCTCGCGTAGGGTGCGACAATGCGAAGCTTGTCCACCAAGGCCTGGCCATTCGCCTAGATATCCACAACCACCACGGCGCTCACCCTACTTCGGCTGCCCTACTTCGCCACTTTCCAATTTCCGCCAGAGCAGACGCACCGCGGCTTTGCGCACCAGGGCGCAGCGATATAAGCGAATCTCCAGCGGCGCCCGCCATGCCTGCGCCCCACACACCGCAAGTTCCCCGCGCTGCAACTCGGCATTCACGCTCAAGCGCGGCACCCAGGCTACGCCCATGCCTTGCAGCGCCATGCTTTTGAGGCTGTCCGCCATTGCGGTTTCATACACTGTGGTCGAGCGCAGCGCGCGTTGGCGTAACAACAGATTGACCGAGCGCCCGAGAAACGCACCGGCGGTGTACGCCAGCAATGGCACCGTTTGGCCACTGTCGAGATCAAACAACGGCTGGCCCTGCTCATCCACGGCGCAGACTGGCAACATCTCGGTACTGCCCATATACAGGGACGGGAATATTTCCGGGTCCATTTGCAGAGCGGCGTCGGGATCGTAATAGGCAAGGATCAAGTCGCAACTGCCTTCACGCAGCGAATGCACCGCTTCACCCACGTTGGTCGCCACCAGGCGAGTGTTGAGCGGCAAACCCTCACGGCGCAAGCGGGCGATCCATTCAGGGAAGAATCCAAGGGTCAGCGAGTGCGCAGCTGCAATTTGCAACACCTCGCCCTGCTTGCCCTCAAGGTTATGCAGATGTCGAACGACCTCGCCCAACTGCTCAACCATGCTGCGCGCCGTGACCAGAAACAGCTGCCCGGCCTCAGTCAACTCGATCGGAGTACAGGAACGGTTGATCAGGGTCAGCCCGAGCATTGACTCAAGGCTGCGAATCCGCCGGCTGAACGCTGGCTGGGTGACGAATCGCTTCTCCGCCGCACGCGAGAAACTGCGCGTGGTCGCCAGCGCGACAAAGTCTTCCAGCCACTTGGTTTCCAGATTCATCAATCCCTCAGCATCAGGTTTAGCGCTTCAAAAGTTATCCACAGGCCGGCTTAAAGCTCCCGAGAAACGGCAAGCATTACTCGGGCAGGCCTTCGCTCAACGTCTGCCAGCCCTTGCAAGTCACATCGACATTATGCCGATTACGCATAGCATAGCGTTTAACAGCATTGGCTTGAATATCGGTGAAGTCCTTACCCTATAAGGCATGGCGATACCTCTCGCCGAAATCAGAGATTTCCTCAATCATGTCCGCTGCTGCATCATTCCGCGTTGAAAAAGACCTGCTAGGCACCCTTGAAGTCCCAAGCGAGGCCTATTACGGCATCCAAACCCTGCGTGCCGTAAACAACTTCCGTCTTTCTGGCGTACCACTGGCCCACTATCCGAAGTTGGTCACTGCTTTGGCGATGGTCAAGCAAGCAGCAGCCGATGCCAACAACCAGCTGGGCCACCTCAGCGACGAAAAGCACGCGGCCATTAGCGAAGCCTGCGCCCGGATTATCCGCGGCGATTTCCATGATGAGTTCGTGGTCGACATGATCCAGGGCGGCGCCGGTACATCGACCAACATGAACGCCAACGAAGTGATTGCCAACATTGCGCTCGAAGCCATGGGCAAGCAAAAAGGCGAGTATGGGTTCTTGCATCCAAACAACGATGTAAACATGGCGCAATCAACCAACGACGCCTATCCAACCGCGATTCGCCTGGGCTTGCTGCTCGGCCACGACACCTTGCTGGCCAGCCTCGACAGCCTGATTCATGCATTCGCCGCCAAAGGTGAAGAGTTCGCCCATGTCTTGAAGATGGGCCGTACCCAGTTGCAAGACGCCGTGCCCATGACCTTGGGCCAGGAATTCCGCGCTTTCGCCAACACCCTGGGTGAAGACCTTGCACGCCTGCGCAGCCTGGCGCCGGAACTGTTGACTGAAATCAACCTCGGCGGCACGGCAATCGGCACCGGCATCAATGCTGACCCTGGCTACCAATTGCTCGCGGTCGAGCGCTTGGCGGCGATCAGCGGACAGCCTCTGGTTCCGGCGGCTGACTTGATCGAAGCTACCTCCGACATGGGCGCCTTCGTCTTGTTCTCGGGCATGCTCAAGCGCACCGCGGTGAAGCTGTCGAAGATCTGTAACGACCTGCGCCTGCTGTCCAGCGGCCCTCGTACCGGCATCAATGAAATCAACCTGCCGCCGCGTCAGCCGGGCAGCTCGATCATGCCGGGCAAGGTCAACCCGGTCATCCCGGAAGCGGTCAACCAAGTGGCATTCGAAGTAATAGGTAACGACCTTGCACTGACCTTGGCGGCTGAAGGGGGTCAGCTGCAGCTCAACGTCATGGAACCGCTGATCGCCTATAAGATCTTCGACTCGATCCGCCTCCTGCAGCGCGCCATGGACATGCTGCGCGAGCATTGCATCGTCGGCATCAGCGCCAACGAAGCACATTGCCGTCAACTGATGGAAAACTCCATCGGCCTGATTACCGCGCTGAATCCGTATATCGGTTACGAAAATGCCACCCGTATCGCCAAGCTCGCCCTGGAAAGCGGCCGCGGCGTGCTGGAGTTGGTGCGCGAAGAAAAACTCCTGGATGACGGCACCCTTGACGACATCCTGCGCCCGGAAAACATGATTGCCCCGCGCCTGGTACCGCTTAAGGCCTAACCCTAACTTTCCGACGAAAACACCCAACCAGGGGAAAACATAGGGAGAAAACGCAGCGAACGCTCGGTAAACTGCGCGCCCTTTGTATTCCCCTGCCGTCACCGCTCACTGTATTTCCCTGCACATCTGGATTCAGCCCATGGGGCTGAACGTCCAGTGATCAGATGCAGGTTGAACATTCGCGCGTGGCCAGCAGGCGAACAGCCGACGGATCAATCATGACCATGACCCCGTTGGCCTGACTATGCAGGTTACGAGCATCCTTCAAGATCGCACAGACGGTCTGCTCAACAACAGTTACTGAAATGGTGAAACGCATGACTCAGAGTTCTAAAACCGCGACACCGCTGGGCCGCTGGAAACGTCTACAACTGTGGCACAAGATCCTCATCGGCCTGGTGCTTGGTGTTGCCACCGGCGCAATCTTCAAGGAAGACGCGCTGGTATTGGCACCCATCGGCACCCTGTTTCTCAATGCCATCAAGATGCTGATCGTGCCACTGGTGTTTGTTTCGCTGGTATCGGGCATCACCTCCATGCAGGACTCCGCAAAGCTTGGGCGGATCAGCATCAAAACCATCTCGATCTACATGGTCACCACCGCATTCGCAGTCAGCATCGGCCTGCTGTTTGGTGCGGTATTCACTCCGGGTGACGGCCTCAATATGATTGCCAGTGGCCAGGAGACTGCCAAAGAGGCGCCATCGCTGGTCTCCATCCTGGTTGGCCTGGTGCCAAGCAACCCGGTGACCGCTTTTGCCGAGGGCAACGTACTGCAGATCATCGTGTTCGCCATCGCGATTGGCGTGAGCATGAACCTGGTCGGTGAGAAGGCCACCCCGGCCATCAAGCTGTTCGATAGCCTGGCCGAGACCTTCTACAAGCTGACCGACCTGATCATGGGCCTTGCACCCTATGGCGTGTTTGCCTTGATCGCCGGCGTAGTGGGTAGCCACGGCGCCGAAGTGCTGCTGCCACTGGCCGAAGTAATAGGGGTGATCTATCTCGCCAGTATCGCCCATGTGGTGTTGGTCTACGGCGGACTGATTGGTTTGCTCGCGCGCTTGAGCCCAATGCGCTTCCTGCGTGGTATTGCGCCTGCACTGGCGGTTGCATTCAGTACCTCAAGCAGTTCGGGCACCCTGCCAATCTCGATTGAGTGCGCGCGCAAGAACCTCGGCGTGTCACAGGGCGTGGCGGGCTTCGTTCTACCGGTTGGCGCCACCATCAACATGGATGGCACGGCGATCTATCAAGGTGTGCTGGCGCTGTTTATTGCCCAGGCCTTCGGCGTTGACCTGGGCGCGGGCCAGTACATGATGATCATCCTCACCGCCACGCTGGCGTCCATCGGTACAGCCGGTGTACCTGGCGCAGGCTTGATTATGCTTGGCCTGGTGCTGACCGCTGCGGGCCTGCCGCTTGAGGGTGTTGCCTTGATTGCCGGTATCGACCGCATCCTCGATATGGCGCGCACCACAGTCAACGTCGCAGGCGACTTGATGACCACAACCCTGGTTGGCCGCAGCGAAAAAGAACTGGATGTCGAGATCTACAACAGCCCCAATCACGACGGCACCCAGTAACGACAGGCGCAAATGGGTTTATTCGATTTCGAATAAACCCTGGCGGATGCGTGCGCCAGCCAGGCGTTGGCGCACGTCATCATCAATGCGCGGATCATCGGGCGCATAGAGCATCACCTGGCGATAGGTGTTTACCCGGTTGATGTCGGTACCAAGAAACTCCCAGACCACCCGCGTACAGGCAGGCGTGCGCTGATCACCACTGGAGACGCCAGTCTTCAGGCCATTCAAACGGGTGATGCGACTTTTGAAGCTGGGAATCAGTATGGTCTGGCTCATTTCATTGCCGGTCAGGCTTTCGTAATCGATCAGAAACACCCGGTCCTGCAAGTAGAACGCCGCGCCCAGATAACGGCAGCGCACCAAATCCTCGGCTCCACCGCCACGCGCCCTTTCCTGGCGCTCCTGACGTTCAAATACAAAGCTGCCACGCTCTTCACGCAAATGCACCAGCGACAACAAGATCTGCCCCGGCACCGACATGCAATTGGAATATTCAAAGTAGTAGCCGCAATAGCGCGACAGGTCATTTGAGTGCTCGCTGAGCGACTCGAACAGCTCAAGCAGTGGTGCGCCTGCCGATGCGCTTGCCGCACTGTTGTCACGGGCCCCGATCAACCGGGCGAACTGCTCCTGCGGCAGGACCAACTCATAGTCCTCGACCCCAAAAAAATCGCAGATTCGCTTCAGGTTATGGGCTGTTGGCCTGCTCTGGCTCGCGAGATAGCGATTTAATTGCGCCCGATTGATTGCGAGTTTGCGACACACCTCGGCAATTGAGCGGTAGTGACTGCACAGCAGCTTGAGGTTGGCGCCAAACGAATCCGACATGCGGCTGTTCCAGTCGAAGTAAGTGACGCGATAGTAGCATCAAATAGCATCACATCACTGCAACCTGCGAAATTGTTTGAAACATTCGCATCTACAATCATTGAAAAAGGTCCGCAGAGGCCAACTTCAATCAGAACAACAAAGAGTGACTGCCCTTATGCTCGATTTACTCAATGACCTCATCTGGAGCAAGCTGCTGATCGTGATGCTGATCGGCCTTGGCCTGTTCTTCACCATCGCTTCGCGCTTCGTTCAATTCCGCTATTTCGGCAGCATGTTCAGCATCTTTGCCGAGGCATTCAAGCGTCAGCCTGGTCAACTCAGCTCGTTCCAGGCCCTGATGCTGTCCGTTGCCGGACGCGTCGGCGCAGGCAACATTGCCGGTGTATCGGTGGCGATTATCCTTGGCGGCCCTGGCGCCATTTTCTGGATGTGGGTCGTGGCACTGGTCGGCATGGCAACCAGCTACTTCGAGTGTTCGATCGCCCAGCTATACAAGCGTCGCGAGCCCGATGGCGGCTATCGTGGCGGTCCGGCATTCTATATCGAGCATGGCTTGGGCCAGCGCTGGCTGGGTATTCTGGTTTCGATCCTGCTGCTGATGACCTTCGGCTTCGGCTTTAACGCGGTGCAATCCTACACAGTTGCCAGTTCGCTGCACGACACCTTCGGCGTGCCGACCTATATCAGCGGCGTGGTGCTGATGGCCGTGATCGGCATGATCATCTTTGGCGGCATCAAGCGTATCGCCAAGTTTGCTGATGTCCTGGTCCCGGTAATGGCGTTCTCATACATCGCCATGGCTCTGTTCGTTATCGGCAGCAACGCTGATCGCATCCCGGAAGTCTTCACCCTGATTTTCCGCAGTGCATTTGGCCTTGAGCCCGCCTTTGCTGGCGGTATCGGCGCCGCCATCATCATGGGCGTCAAGCGCGGCCTGTTCTCCAACGAAGCAGGTTTGGGCAGCGCACCGAACGTCGCCGCCGTTGCCGAGGTTCCACACCCGGTCGCACAAGGCATCGTGCAGTCGCTCAGTGTATTTATCGACACCATCATCCTGTGCAGCTGCACTGCGCTGATCATTCTGCTCTCGGGCGTGTATCAGCCAGGCAGTGAAATGGCCGGGGTTCTGCTGACACAAACTGCTGTCGCCAGCGTGGTCGGTGAATGGGGCCGTGTATTTATCAGCGTGGCCTTGCTCCTGTTCGTGTTCACCACTCTGATCTACAACTACTACCTGGGTGAAAACGCGCTGGGCTTTTTCACCCAAAAACGTATGCCAGTCATGGTTTACCGGGTTATGGTTGCAGTGTTGGTGTTCTGGGGCTCGGTACAGGACCTCGGCACTGTATTCGCCTTCGCTGACGTGACCATGGGCTTGCTGGCCATCTGCAACCTGATCGCTTTGGCGCTGCTGTTCAAGGTTGGCATGCGCTTGATGCGTGACTACGACAGGCAGATGAAAGCAGGGGTCAAGTCTCCCGTATTCGACCCCAAGGAGTTCAGTGACCTTGACCTCGACCCAGCTGTTTGGGCGCAACTGAAGGACACTGCTACCAAGTCAGCTTAAGGCTGGAGCGCCCGGACAGGCTCAGGGAACGGCCTGTTACAACATTATTTGTAACCACAAAAGGGGGCTTGATAGCCCCCTTTTGTTATCCCGCAGTTATTGAGGAGCGACCATGGCCGCTTGCGAAAAACTCCTTGTGCTCTACACCGGCGGCACCATTGGCATGCAGCAAAGTGCCGATGGCCTGGCCCCGGCGTCAGGATTCGAAGCCCGTGTTCGTGCACAACAATCCGAGGAAGGCCAGGACCAGCTGCCCGATTGGGTTTTCAGCGAATTGCTGCCACCAATCGACAGCGCCAACATGAGCCAGGCCAACTGGCTGGCAATGGTTGATGCAATTGTTGAGGGCATCGAAAAACACAGCTGCGATGGCGTGCTGGTGCTGCAAGGCACAGACACCCTGGCCTACAGTGCTGCAGCATTGAGCTTCCTGTTGCTGGGCTTGCCAGTGCCAGTGGTATTGACCGGCGCCATGCTGCCCGCGGGCACCGAAGGTAGCGATGCCTGGGGCAATTTGTTCGGCGCCATGCGCGCGCTGCATCAAGGCCAGGCCAGTGGCGTGCAGGTATATTTCAATGGTGCATTGATGCATGGCGCACGCGTCAGCAAACTGCAAAGTGACGCCTTTGATGCATTCACCGTATTACCGCGTCAGCGGATCAGTCCGCGTGCCGGGCAGATACCGCAGGCCATTGGCTATCGCCAGGCACGTCATCCGGTAAACATTGCCGTACTGCCTTTCTACCCTGGCATTCAGGCAGAGCACATCAGCGCCCTGCTTGGCAGCGGCGTCCAAGCCTTGCTGCTTGAATGCTACGGCAGCGGCACTGGCCCCTCGGACAACGCGGCGCTGCTGACTGCACTAAAAACCGCGCATGCCAGTGGTGTTGTGCTCGCGGCAATCAGCCAATGCCCGCAAGGTCATGTTGAATTTGGCGTCTATGCCGCCGGCAGCCAGTTGCAAGCTGCCGGACTGGTCTCTGCCGGAGGCATGACTCGCGAAGCGGCCCTGGGCAAGTTATTCTCCTTGCTCGGTGCTGGCCTCGAGCCAAAAGAGGTCGAGCATTGGTTCAACCTTGACCTGTGCGGTGAACGCGCTGACTGATCAGCGCGCCAGCTCGCACTCAAACAACAATAATAATTCACAGGAGGACAGCAAATGGCCGCCCGTATCGAAGTCGAAGTTCGCCCAGTCAGCGCCGACGACCACGCTGCCTGGCTACCGTTGTGGCAAGGCTATCAACGTTTCTACATGACCGAGATTCCGGCCGAGGCCAGCGAGGTTAACTGGCAACGCTTTCTCGATCCTGACGAGCCCATCCATGCAGCACTGGCCTGGCATGATGGCCAAGCGATCGGCCTGGTCCACTGGGTCTACCACCGCTCAACCTGGACCGTGGGTGACTACTGCTACCTGCAGGACTTGTTCATCGACAAAAATGTGCGCAGCAATGGTGTCGGGCGCCAACTGATCGAGTTTGTTTACGCCCAAGCGCAACAGGCCAACTGCTCACGCGCCTACTGGCTGACCCACGAGAGTAACAGCAAAGCCATGTTGCTCTATGAGCGCATAGCCGAGCGCTCGGGCTTTATCCAGTACCGCAAGCAGTTCAAGTAAGGCTCAGGCAAGCACAAAGCACTGCTGATCATTCGACTGGCGGTAGCCCGGGATAGCGCGGCAAGTCATCGGCAAACTTGGCCCAGGACAGATGTTCCGAATGCCAATAGTGCAATGTCGGGGTCAGCGCCTGGGGGTTGTCGAGGCTGCCGATGCTGATATCGATCAAGCCGGGCAGAAAGCTCGCGATAAACGAAACCTGGGTACCGCAGTGCTCGCAAAAGCCACGCTGCGCATCTGCCGAAGATGCATACAGCCTGGGCTGCGCCTGGGTGAAACGGACTTGCCCCTGTTGATACATCGCCCAGGCTACAGCCGGTGCCGCATGCGCCCGACGACACATTGTGCAGTGACAGATCGCGATCATCAGCGGTTCGCCTTCCAGCGAATATCGCACTGCACCGCACTGGCACCCACCTTCGATTTTTGGCTCGGACATATCCAGGCTCCCAGTCTATGGATAGGAAAGACTAGTAGAGCCCATGGAAATATTTATTCCAATTAGACAGCTGTTACAAAACTGTAAGACAAGCTCGTTATAAAAAGCGGCTATCCCTAATAACAAGGACAGCACGCTGCCATGCATTTGCGACCGACCCACCTTGCCCGCTGTATTGCCCTTAGCCTGTTCGCTGGCGTGACTACCCAGGCGCTCGCAGTCGACCTGACTATCAGTGACGCGGTCAGCGACAGCCAGGAACTGGGCGGTGAAAGCAGCCTGACCATCAGCGACAGCGGCAGCGTCATCACTAAAAAGGACCCCGCCGTGTTACTCAAGGGCGACACCAGCGGCTCAGGTGTGACTATCGAAAACAGCGGCATCCTGCAATCAAGCAAGGATCGCGGCATCGATAGCGATGACGGCGACGGCCCGGC
This sequence comes from Pseudomonas sp. S9, assembly GCF_000222125.1. Lineage (NCBI taxonomy): Bacteria > Pseudomonadati > Pseudomonadota > Gammaproteobacteria > Pseudomonadales > Pseudomonadaceae > Pseudomonas > Pseudomonas sp. S9. The sequence goes on from NZ_AFFX01000006.1 coordinate 81,180, forward strand.
GCGCAACTATCAAATCATCAACCGCGCAGGTGCAACCATAGATGCCGCCAAGCAAGGCATTCGCATCGACGGCGACTTCGCCGGCAGCAGGGTAAGGATCGACAACGCGGGCACCATCACCTCCCAAGACGACCGGGCGATAATGCTCAAGGCGCTGCAAACCGATGTAAAAATCGACATCCTCAACCGCGAGACAGGCATCATCCATGGCGTGGTTGAAGACGGGATGCGTCTCGGTGCCAACGCTACGGTGATCAACTATGGCGAGATCAGCAGCGGCGACATGACCGACGATGAAGCCAAGTTCGACGGTATCGACTTCGACGAATCAAGCGGTGGCAAGGTGGAAAACCACGGTTTGATCAGCGGTGGTCGCCACGGCATCACCACAGATTTGGGCGCCGAACTGATCAACTACCAAGATGGCGTGATAATCGGCCGCAACGGCTCGGGTTTCGGCTCTGACGGCGACGGCAAGGGCACCAACTACGGGCGCATCACCGGCAGCTACAACGGCATTGCACCCAATGGCGACGGCGATGGCGTGGATATCGACGGCCAAGGCTACATCGACAACCATGGCATCATCGAAGGCACGGGCGCAGGCGGCGAGAAAGACGGCGCTGCCAATACCGGCGAAGGGATCGCCATGGGCGGCGGCACCATTATCAACCGCGAAGGCGCAACCATCAGCGGCGCCGCCAATGCCATCCTGATTGACGACAGCGCAACGGGCGGCGCCCCGTTTGCCACCTTCCTCGAAAACCACGGCAGCATCCTCGGCCTTGATGGCGACGGCGTGCGCATTATCGGCGACCAAGCCGACAACGTGATCAATAATGGGCTGATCAGCGGCGCCAGCGGCTTGGCACTGGACCTCGGCGGCGGTGATGACAACCTGACACTGGGCACGCACAGCCAGTTTGTCGGCTTGGTCGATGGCGGCGAAGGCCGTGACAGCCTGACCCTGGATGATACTGCTGGCGGCAGCTTCGGCAACAGCCAGAATTTTGAATGGCTGGCCGTCAAACAGGGCACGTGGACCATCACCAGCGATGATTTCAACGAAGGCGGTGAGGTTCAGAGCAGCGCCGGGCTGATCAACCAAGGTCACATCGGCGGCACCTTGAACGTTAAGCCAGGCGCCACCTACAGCGGCGCAGGCCAGTTGCAGAACCTCAATCTTGAGGCGGGCTCAACACTTGCTTTCGCCGTCGCAGCGGATGGCAGCCACACGCCCGTGCAGGTCAATGGCAGCGCGCAGGTCAATGGCGCCAAACTGGATGTTCGCGCGGGCAGTGGCGACTATCCAAAACAAAGTAGCTACAGCGTAATTAACGCAACTGAAGGTGTAACGGGCGAGTTTGCCAGCGTCAGCAGCAATTTTGCCTTTCTCACGCCAACGCTGTCCTACACGGCCAATAGTGTTGAGCTTGAACTGCAGCGCAACGATGTCGCCTTCAGTGACCTGGCCAGCGGCGCAAATGCTGCAAATGCCGCGCAGCGCATCACCGCCAGCAGCAACCCTGTGCTCTACAACGCATTGCTAAGCAGTGATGCAAGTAGCGCCAGCGCAGGTCTGGAACAACTGGCTGGCGCCAGCAACGCCAGCCTGGCCAATGCCACGCTGGCGGGCAGCAGCCAGATCGGCAGCGCCATGCTCGGCGCCATGCAGCAACTCGGTGGCGGCATGAGTGGCAACCTGCAAAGCGCGATCAACCTGCAAGACGGCCCGCTGCTAGCCGCCAATGGCCTGCCCAATGAAGCACGCAACCTTAATGATCCAAATGCTCAAGGCCGGCTTTGGGTCCAGGCATTGGGCAGTAACGGTACGCTCGACGGCAACAATGGCAGCCATGATATCGACCAGAATACCGGCGGCGCGGTGATCGGCACCGACTGGGCCCTGAATGGTCAATGGCGTTTAGGGGTACTGGCCGGTTACTCAAACACCGATATCGACGCAGGCTCAGATGCGGATGGCAACGTCGACAGCTACCACATTGGCACCTATGCCTTACGTCAAAGCGGTGCCTATAGCTTGCGCCTCGGTGCGGCGTACAGCAGCCATGATGGCGACAGCGAGCGCGAAGTCAATTTCAATGGTTTTAACGACAGCGTTCGCGGTGATTACGACGCCGACAGCCTGCAAGCCTTCGCTGAACTCGGCTACGCCATCAACAGCGGCAAACTGCAGGCAGAGCCTTACGCCAACCTCGGCTATCAACGCTATGAACGCGACAGCTACAACGAAAAAGGTGGCCCGGCCGCATTGCATGTTGAGTCACAGGACCAGGACAACATGACCAGCACCCTTGGCCTGCGCATTGCCCGCTTCGACACCCTGGACAACGGCATGAGCTTCACCCCACGCCTGGGCGTGGGCTGGCGCCATGTTTATGGGGATGTCGACAGCAACACGCGCCAGTCATTCCTCAGTGGCGGCACGGCTTTCAGCGTTGAAGGCAGCGCCCTGGACCGCAATAGCATGCTCGTGGAGGCAGGCTTCGACGTCGGCATCAGCGCCAGGCAAAACCTCGGCCTGGCCTACACTGGCCAACTCGGCAATGACTCGCGCAACCATGCCTTGATGGTGCAGTGGCAACTGGGTTTTTAATAGCAAATATCAGTTGTACATAACAAAGGGGCAGACCAAGGTTCTGCCCCTTTTGGTTCAAGCCTCGCGTTATTTCAGCGCCTTGATTGCCGCTGCAATAAAGTCATAGGTTTCCATTTCCTGCTTGTCCATTTCAGGCTCTGGCCAGGCACTCCAGACCACTGCAACCAGGTTTTCCTTGCGGTTTATATACACAAACTGGCCAAAGATACCCTGTGCCTCGAAGGCACCATCGTGCTGCGGTCGCGCCGCTTTGCCCGTTGGGAACAGCCACCACTGGTAACCGTAACCCAGGATGTAATCCCCGCCGTACAGTTTGCCCGGAGCCAGGTAGGACGCCGGATCGACTTCGGTGGCTTTATCCAGCCAGCCCTTGGGCAGGATACGCTCGCCATCGATAACGCCATCATTGAGTATGAATTGGCCGAAGCGGCCGTAATCTTTAAGCGTGGGGGAAAACCCCCTGCTGCCGATCTCCTGGCCCGCCTGCGCATCCAGCTGCCAGTAGGCAGGCTTTTCCATGCCCATGCGCGCCCAGATCCGATCAGACAGGTAATCGCTGGTGGTCATGCCCGTGGCCGCGTGGACCAACTCGCTCTGCAGGTGCGACTCGCCAGTGCTGTATTTGAAAACAGTGCCCGGCTTGGACTTGCGCTTGAGCTGGCTCAACTGCTTGACCAGCGAACCCGGCGTATTCGATAGCTGCAACTCGAACATCTTGCGACGATCCGAAGTCGGGTCGCGGTAGGTTTCGTTCCAGTCCGCGCCAGAGCTCATGCGCAGCACCTGCTCGACGGTCACGCCATCATATGCCCCGCCCTTGAGCGCTGGCAGGTATTGGGTAATGGGTGCTTTGACGTTGATTCGTCCTTGCTGCACTGCGGCGCCAACCAATGTGGACGAGATCGACTTGACCACGCTGAACGAGGTCCAGCGGGTATCGGCATCGTTGCCAAGGCCATATTTTTCCAGCCCCCCCTTGCCATCCTTGATGATCAACAGACCGCCAACCCGGTTACGGCGCATAAAGTCGTCCGTGGTTTGCTCGGCACCGTCGGCCTGGTAAGTGACGTCGATATTGGGTTGCTGCGGCAACGGATAGACATGCTCACCGCGCGAGACATCGCGGGTGAAATACAGCTTGTCCATATTGCGATAGGTACCGGGCTGGTAGAGTGGCGGCAAAACGTACAAATCTTTAGCACGGCCAATATATTTATGCTTCTCGGGCTTCGACGACGCATTAACGTCGTTTTCAGTGCTGGCGGTTTGCGCGCAACCACTGATCAAAAGGCCCACAGTCATGGTCAATAACCCGCCTGCGGCTCGCATTTTCATCGACATTGCTGATCCTGGTTTTGGACAGTTGGACATCTCTAAACCATAGCGATAAATCACCGGCCTGTCCTCATAAAGCGCCAGACTAGAGCCGCCGTTGCCCGCGCATGAATACAATTGTGGCGCCTTGCGTGCATTCGACCTATGTTTTCCCTACCTTGAAAGTGAGATCAACAGTGGCCAATAGAACTCCAACTCCGCGCCAGCAAACACATCTGGCAGTGTTGATCGATGCCGACAATGCACCGCCTGCAATCGTCGAAGGCCTTTTCGAGGAAATTGCCAAATACGGTATTGCCAGTGTCAAACGTATCTACGGTGACTGGACCGGCCCACAACTGGGTGGCTGGAAAAAGGTCCTGCTCGACCACTCCATTCAACCTATCCAGCAGTTCGCCTACACCAAGGGCAAGAACGCCACTGACAGTTCGTTGATCATCGATGCAATGGACTTGCTCTATACGAGGCGCTTCGACGGGTTTTGCCTGGTTTCAAGCGACAGCGATTTCACACGCCTGGCGGCACGGCTGCGTGAAGAAGGATTGATGGTGTACGGCTTTGGTGAGGAAAAAACACCTTCGCCATTTGTCTCGGCATGCGACAAGTTCATCTATACCGAGATTCTTCGCGCAGGTGCATCTGAAGCCGTTGAGAGCGGCGATAAAAACCAAACCAGCAGCCAGGATGTCACGACCTCCGAGTCCCAAAAGCCAGATGCAAAAACCAAGGTGCAAAAAGCCCCTGTCAATTTATTAGCCAATGTCATCGACGACATTGATGATGAAAATGGTTGTGTAGGCTTGGGCGCGCTTGGCCAGAACATCAGCAAACTGCGCCCGGCGTTTGACTCACGCCTATATGGCTACAAAAAACTGAGCGACTTGATTCGCAGCCAAACCAAGCGCTTCGAGTTGCAGTTACGCGGCACCAGCGCAACTGGCGGCGAAGCGCTTTATGTCAGGAATAAAAAAGCTGATCGCTAAGCCTGACTGACCGATCTATTTGAGCACAGGCCTGAAAAAGCTGCGCTCGTAGCTCACAATGCACTGGGTTTCTTCTGCGTAGCGAAATGCGGCCTGGCAATCTGCGTCATTCAAAGACTGGATGCGGTACTGCTCGTATTCACCGAGGCTGGGAAAGCTGAACAAGGCCAGGGCAACATTATTGGCGCCCTCTCCCGGCAGGAAATAACCGTGATGCTGGCCACCAAATTTCTCGACCAGTGGAATCCAGAGTCGCGCATAGTGCTCGAACTCAGCCTGCTTGTAGGCATCAATGATGTAACGCAGGTAACAGGTAACAGGTAACCATGAATTCTCCTTTGTATGATTGATGGCCTGAAATGTATCGCCAGGATGCGTCAGTAGACCGACCAGCCGATCCTGTCGCTAAGCATCTCCAGCGCTTGCAGGCCAACCAGTGAATTACCGGCAGGGTTCAACTCCGGCGACCAGACGCAAATCGAATAACGGTCCGGAACCACAGCAATTATGCCGCCGCCAACCCCACTTTTGCCGGGCAAGCCAACGCGGTAGGCAAAGGTGCCCGCCTCGTTATACAGGCCGCTGGTGGCCATGATCGCATTGATCTGGGTAACCTGGCGTGGGCTCATCACCCGCTCGCCGCTGAGGCGGCTGACGCCTTGATTGGCCAGAAAGCTAAAGGCATGCGCCAGGTCCACGCAGCTCATGCGCAATGCGCAGTGATTAAAGTAGCTGCGCAGCACCGAATCGACATCGTTATGGAAATTGCCAAACGACTGCATCAGGTAAGCCGCTGCTGCGTTGCGTGCCCGGTGTTCGTATTCCGAGGCCGCCACCACACTGTCGATCACCACGCCGGGGTTGCCGGACAGGCGTCGCGTCATGTCCCGCATCGCCAGCGAAGGCGCGGCATAGCACGACTGGTTGATGTCGCAAATCACCAGGGCGCCGGTGTTGATAAAGGGATTGCGCGGAATCCCGCGCTCCAACTCAAGCTGCACCAGCGAGTTGAACGGCTGCCCGGAAGGCTCGTAACCAAGCCGCTCCCAGATGGCTTCACCCGAGTGGCTGACAGCCTGGACCAGACTGAAGACCTTGGAAATACTCTGGATCGAGAATGGCGTCTGCGCATCGCCAGCGGTGAATAGCTCGCCATCGTTACTGTAGACGGCAATCCCCAACTGGTTCGGCTCAACCCCACCCAATGCCGGAATATAGTTTGCGACCTTACCCTGACCAATCAACGGCCGGGTTTGCTCAATGATCTCGTCTAACAGCGCTTGCATCAGCTCACTCGTGATAATTCTGAACGGCGTCCAGCCTACAGTTGCTAGACGCATCCCGGCTAGACGCAATCACACCCGGCGGCGATATCCGAACAAAAAAAGGGAGCCCTAAGGCTCCCACAGAGAAACTTGTTCTGCGCCGCGCAAAGCGCGGCGCGCAGCCCGGTCGGGGCTATTCGATCTCGACCAGCACTTCACCCGGGTTGACCCGATCGCCTTTGGCGACGTGAACCGCTTTGACCGTGCCATCGATCGGCGCCTGCACCTCGGTCTCCATCTTCATCGCTTCAGTAATCAGCAGTGACTGGCCAGCCTTGACGCTGTCGCCCTCTTTAACCAGGACATCAACAATGTTGCCCGGCATGCTGGTGCTGACATCGCCAGGTCCGGCGGCTTGTTTGCGCTTGTCGGAGCTACCTGCAACGAAATCGTTAAGCGGCTCGAACACCACCTCTTCGGGCATGCCATCGATGGAGAGATAGAAGTGACGCTTGCCGTCGCCCTTGACCCCGACACCAGTGATATCAACGCGATAGCTTTCACCGTGCACATCGACCACGAATTCAGTCGGCACGCCTTCACCACCAGCCGTCGCAACACCCGTGCCGTCAGGAATTGGCAGCAAAACTTCAGGCACCAGGGTTCCGGCTTCGCGCTCTTCCAGGTACTTGCGACCAATGTCCGGGAACATGGCGTAGGTCAGCACGTCTTCTTCCGACTTGGCCAAGGCGCCGATTTCACTGCGCAGCTTGGCCAGCTCTGGCTTGATCAGGTCGGCCGGACGGATGTCGATCACCTCTTCACTGCCGATTGCCTGCTTGCGCAGCTTCTCGTTGACCTTGCCCGGTGCCTTGCCGTAACGGCCTTGCAGGTAGAGCTTGACCTCGTTGGTGATGGTCTTGTAGCGCTCTCCGGCCAATACGTTGAACACCGCCTGGGTGCCGACGATTTGCGAAGTTGGCGTCACCAGCGGTGGGAAACCCAGGTCTTCACGAACCTTTGGAATCTCGGCAAATACTTCGTTGATGCGATTCAGCGCGCCCTGCTCCTTGAGCTGGTTGGCGAGGTTGGACATCATCCCGCCTGGTACCTGGTTTACCTGCACACGGGTATCGACTGCGGTGAACTCGCTTTCGAACTGGTGATACTTCTTGCGCACCGCATGGAAGTACAAACCGATTTCCTGAATCAGCGCCAGGTCGAGGCCGGTGTCGTACTGGCTGCCACGCAGCGCTGCGACCATCGACTCGGTACCCGGATGGCTGGTACCCCAGGCGAAGCTGGAGATGGCGGTGTCGATATGATCAGCACCGGCTTCAATCGCCTTGAGCTGGCACATGGAGCCCATGCCTGCGGTGTCGTGGCTGTGGATAAAGACCGGCAGATCGATTTCATCTTTCAGCGCCTTGACCAAGTCAGCCGTGGCGTATGGGGTCAAAAGGCCGGCCATGTCCTTGATTGCGATGGAGTCGATGCCCATGGCCTGCATGGCCTTGGCCTGATCGACATAGGCCTGGGTGGTGTGCACCGGGCTCACTGTATAGCTGAGTGTGCCCGGGGCGTGCTTGCCAGCCGCTTTGACGGCCTCAATGGACACGCGCAGGTTACGCACGTCGTTCATCGCATCAAAAATACGGAACACATCGATGCCGTTTACCGCCGCCTTGGCAACGAATGCCCTGACCACATCATCGCTGTAGTGCCGGTAACCGAGCAGGTTCTGGCCACGCAGTAGCATTTGCAGGCGCGTATTAGGCAACGCGGCCTTGAGTTGGCGCAGGCGCTCCCACGGGTCTTCCTTGAGAAAACGCACGCAGGCATCGAATGTGGCGCCGCCCCAAACCTCCAGCGACCAATAGCCGACCTGATCGAGCTTGGCGCAGATCGGCAGCATGTCGTCGAGGCGCATACGCGTGGCCAGCAACGACTGGTGAGCGTCGCGCAGGATGGTGTCGGTAACAGTAATTTTCTTAACCATTTCTCAATTCCTCACAGGCCAGCGTGGGCAGCAATTGCAGTGGCGATGGCGATGGCCAGGTGCGACGGGTTACGTTTGATCGAGTATTCAGTCAGTTCCGGGTGGCTCTCTACAAAGCTGGTATTGAACTGGCCACTGCGGAATTCCGGATTGCGCAGAATCTCTTGGTAATAGGCGGCGGTGGTCTTGACCCCCTGCACGCGCATGTCATCCAGGGCGCGCAAGCCGCGATCCATGGCCTCTTCCCAGGTCAGCGCCCAGACAATCAGCTTCAGGCACATAGAGTCGTAGTACGGCGGAATGGTGTAGCCGGTATAGATCGCCGTGTCAGTGCGCACGCCTGAGCCGCCTGGAGCGTAGTAGCGGGTGATCTTGCCGAACGAAGGCAGGAAGTTGTTCTTCGGGTCTTCGGCGTTAATCCGAAACTGCAGGGCAAAACCACGGTGGATAATGTCTTCCTGCTTGACCGACAGGGGCAAGCCCGAGGCGATACGAATCTGCTCGCGGACGATGTCGATGCCGGTGATTTCCTCGGTGATGGTGTGCTCCACCTGCACCCGTGTATTCATCTCCATGAAGTACACCTCGCCTTCGGCGAGCAGGAACTCCACGGTGCCAGCATTTTCATAACCCACAGCCTTCGCCGCACGCACCGACAAGTCGCCAATGTAGGCGCGCTGCTCGGGGGTTAGCTGAGGGCTGGGCGCGATTTCGATCAGCTTCTGGTTGCGCCGTTGAATCGAACAGTCGCGCTCGAACAGGTGCACGACATTGCCATGGCTATCGGCCAGGACCTGCGCTTCGATGTGCTTGGGGTTGACGATGCATTTTTCGAGGAATACCTCGGCGCTGCCAAATGCCTTGGTCGCCTCCGAAATGACTCGCGGATAAGCCTGCTCAAGCTCGGCTTTGCTGTTGCAACGGCGAATACCGCGACCGCCACCGCCGGAGGTGGCCTTGAGCATCACCGGATAACCGATGCGCTCGGCTTCAGTCAGTGCCTCGGTAATATCGGCGACATTGCCTTCGGTACCCGGCGTCACCGGCACACCGGCCTTGATCATGCTGCGCCGGGCTTCAGTCTTGTCACCCATGCGCCGGATCACTTCGGCGCTTGGGCCGATGAACTTGATCCCGCGCTCGGCACAAATGTCCGCCAGCTCAGCGTTTTCCGAAAGAAATCCATAGCCGGGATGCAGCGCATCACAACCGGTTTCGACCGCCAGGTTGACCAGCTTGCGCGGGTTCAGGTATCCCGCCAGTGGGTCATCACCAAGGCTGTGCGCCTCATCGGCACGCTTGACATGCAGCGCCATGCGGTCAGCGTCGGAATAGACCGCCACCGAGCGAATGCCCATCTCGGCGCATGCACGCACGATACGCACGGCAATCTCGCCACGGTTAGCAATCAGGATTTTCTTGATCACAAGTGTTGCCCTCGAGCATTGGCTTATTACAAATGCCGCTCCATCGACTTTCTGTAAGCGGTTGTGTCTTAACCCTACGCCGCTTAATCAATTACCTAAAATCAATAATTATTTGATTACTCATAAGTAAAAACTTATATATAAGTTTCAGGCCTGGCTTTTTTGCTTTGGCCGAGACCATAAAACCACTCGAGCGAGACAGAAAGCCATGCGTAAATCATTGATGCGAATGACACTTCGCCAATTGCAGGTGTTTCGCTCAGTCTGCGAACAACAGTCCTACAGCCGCGCCGCCGAGGAAATGTCGCTGACACAACCAGCCGTTAGTTTGCAAATTCGCCAGCTGGAAGAGCTTATCGGCCAGCCACTTTTTGATTACGTCGCCAAAAAACTGCACCGCACCGAAGCAGCCGAAGCCTTGCTGCGTGCCAGCGAAGACATCTTTGGCCGACTGGAGAGCCTGGACATGCAACTGAGCAACCTGCAGGGCTCGTTGCAAGGTCAACTGAGCTTGGCGATTGAGTCCAGCGCGAAATACTTCATTCCCCACCTTTTCGCTGCATTTCGCCGCCAATACCCGGAGATCAGCCTTCAACTCACAGTGGTTAATCACGCCCAGGCGCTCAAGCGACTCAGCGCAAACCGCGATGACCTGTTGATTCTGTCCCAGGTGCCGACCGATATGGCACTGGAGTTCTTACCCTTCCTGAACAACCCGATTATCGCGGTGGCGCCAGCCGATCATCCGCTGTGCGCAGCGCAAGCGCTGGACTTGCAAGCCCTGACGACTTACCCGCTACTGACCCGCGAGCTAGGCTCGGGCACCCGCAAGGCCTGCGAAGAGTACTGCCACCAGAAACGTGCGCACTTCGCCAATACCTTGGAGTTTGGATCTTTTGAAGGACAAATAGAGGGGGTCATCGCGGGTTTGGGCATCGCCCTACTGCCAAGACATGCCGTACGCCGAGAGCTCGACTGCGGGTTGCTACGAGAGCTGCCAGTTCGGGAGCTGCCTCTGCTCCGCAGCTGGTGCGTAGTGCATCCGCGCGGCAAATACCTGTCCCCCGTGGCCCAGGAGTTCTTCAGCTTTGTGCGCAACCAACGCAGCCAAATCACCTTGTTGGCTGAGCGCTTCAACCTGCCGCATGCAAAGCCAGAAGCAGTTGCTCCTGGCATTTACCCGAACGGTTAATGTGCTGGGGTCGCAGCTACACGGCTTACCTCACGCGAAGCAGCAATATAGTTGGCGGCGATCAGCTCAGGATAATCAGATAGCTCCTGCTGCAGCAGACGCTGCTCGGAATAGCTCTCAATGGCACGACGGTATTGCATACGGCGCTGGTCAACCAACTTACGACGAGCTTTGGCTTCGCTGTTAACGTACGACTGCGATTCATCCATATAGCGCGACATGATCAGACTCCAGACTGAATATCAGGGGCCTCAGCATCGCCATCAAAGATGACAACTTCGCGGCAAAACAGTGAAGCTGCGGTGAACAGAGACGAAGCCCCCCGCGCAACACTCCCTAGAACAAAGCATCCAGCAGCCGATACCACGCGATTCCAGCCCCGAGATAGAGGCGCTGCAGCCCTACAGTGGGATTTGCCGTCCTGAGCGAGAATGACTCAGATTTCTTCGGAGGCGCGCACCGACTTGGGCGACAAGCGCAGGCTACGCAAGCTGCGCTTGACGCTCTTGAGGTGGTTGACCAGGCCTGGGCCACGGGCCATGGCAACGCCCATGGCGAGTACGTCAATGACGACCAGGTGAGCGATACGCGAAGTCAACGGGGTATAGATTTCGGTGTCTTCATGGACATCCACCGCCAAGTTGACGCTGGCCAGGTCAGCCAGAGGAGTCTGGCTCGGGCACAAGGTGATCAGCGTTGCGCCGGCTTCACGCACCAGGTTGGCCGTTACCAGCAGATCCTTGGAGCGTCCCGACTGGGAAATACAGATCGCCACGTCGTTGGGCTTGAGCGTGACCGCCGACATCGCCTGCATATGCGGATCGGAATGGGGGGCTGCCGTGAGCAGCAAACGGAAAAACTTGTGCTGGGAATAAGCCGCCACCGCACCTGATGCGCCAAAGCCGTAGAACTCCACGCGCTGGGCATTGGAACAGGCCGCAATTGCCTGCTGCAACGCTTGCGGATCGAGTTTTTCGCGCACTTCCATCAGGGTGTGCAACGTGGTGTCGAAGATCTTCAGGCTGAAATCCGAGACCGAGTCATCTTCATGAATCGCAAACTGGCCAAAACTGGCGCCGGCGGCAAGGCTTTGCGCCAGCTTCAGCTTGAGGTCCTGAAACCCGGTGCAGCCGATCGCCCGGCAAAACCGTACGATTGTGGGCTCGCTGATACCTACGCTGTGCGCAAGCTCGGCCATGGAACTATGCATGACAGCGGCGGGGTCAAGTAGCACGTGATCAGCCACTTTAAGCTCGGATTTACGCAGCAAATGGCGCGATTGAGTGATGTGCTGCAACAAATTCACAAGAGTAGACTCGGTATTTAACAGGCTGTGAGTCGTCAGTAACCTGGCCAAGGGGAAACCGCACAGGATGCAGGCCTAACGACACGGCGATGTATTCATTGGTGTAGTGACTTTGTAGTTATACTACATGAATGCTTGTCCCGCACTGTTTAACCGAGCTGGAGTTGCGATTTTGAGTATTGCTTTTGACATGTTGGTTTTTGGCGGCACCGGCGACCTAGCCCTGCATAAACTGCTTCCAGCGCTCTACCATCTGCATCGCGACGGTCGCCTGCACGCCGATATGCGAATCATTGCCTTGGCGCGCAGCAAGCACGGCAGGGATGACTACAAAGCGCTCGCGGAACGTCCCTGCCGCGTGCAAATCGCCAAGGCGGACTTTGACCCGCAATGCTGGCAAGCCTTCAGCGCCCGCCTCGACTACTTCGCCATGGATGCCTCGCAAAGCGCGGACTTCACTCGCTTGAAGCGCTATCTGGGCGACACCAATGCACGCGTGCGCGTTTACTACCTGGCCACTGCACCCAAATTGTTTGAAACCATCGCCACCTACTTGAAAACCGCAGGCCTGGCCGATCCCTACTCGCGCATCGTGCTGGAAAAACCCATCGGCCACTCTCTGCAGTCGGCACAGGCAATCAATGCATCCTTGGGTTGCGTATTCGACGAGTCCCAGGTGTTCCGCATTGACCATTACCTGGGCAAGGAAACCGTGCAAAACCTGATGGCGCTGCGCTTTGCCAATATGCTCCTGGAGCCCATCTGGCGAGCCGCTCATATCGACCACGTGCAGATCAGCGTCTGCGAGACCCTAGGCATCGAAAACCGCGGCGATTATTACGAGCACGCCGGGGCAATGCGCGACATGGTCCAGAACCATTTGCTGCAACTGCTTTGCCTGGTTGCCATGGAGCCTCCGGTTCGCTTTGACGCCGAGTCGGTGCGTAACGAAAAGGTCAAGGTGCTCGAAGCCTTGAAGCCCATAACCGGCCAGGATGTTCGCGACAAGACCGTGCGCGGGCAATACAGCGCCGGCCAAATTGGCAACCAGCAGGTTGCGGCGTATTACTTCGAGAAAAATGTCGATAACGACAGCGATACCGAAACCTTCGTCGCGATTGAGACCCAAGTCGAAAACTGGCGTTGGGCCGGGGTGCCTTTTTACCTGCGCACGGGCAAGCGCCTGGCCGAAAAGACATCGGAAATCCTGATTCAATTCAAGCCCGTGCCCCATGCGCTCTTTGGCGGGGGGGATGCCAACCAGCTACTGATTCGCCTGCAACCCGAGGAACGCATCAGCCTGCACATGATGGCCAAGAATCCAGGCAAAGGCATGAAGCTTGAGCCTGTGGCCCTTGACCTGAACCTGGCGACCGCATTCAAGCAACAGCGGCGCTGGGACGCTTATGAGCGCTTGCTGCTCGATGTGATCGAAGGTGACTCGACACTGTTTATGCGCCGCGATGAGGTCGAGGCTGCCTGGCGCTGGATCGACCCGATCATCAAGGGCTGGCAGCAACACTACCAGCAGCCGCGGCCCTACCCGGCGGGCAGCAACGGACCTGAGCAGGTGCAGCACCTGCTTGAGCGCCACGGCCGAAAATGGATGCAGGGGCCGACTCAGTGAGGCCGGGCCTCGATAACCTCCACTAATTTCGGCGGCAAATAGCGGCTCAACTGATTGTTGCTCAGGGGCAATAGTTTTGGCAGCAGTTGTATCAATGCCAATGGGCTTAGCCTGGCGCAAACACTGGCCTGGCGCTGCATGGACAGCATGCCGATCACCCGAGCCACGGCCTCCATGTTGCGGCGTTGTGCGGCCTCTTCGACCAGACGCGCCAAAAAGTCTGTGGAACAGCCCCGCAACCCTTGCCCGGCAACCGGCAGGTTGTCCATGTGCTCGAGAATCGACACCACGTAGGCTTCGTTATTAAGCGCGAAGAACAGCAGCTTCAATTGCGCAGCAGAAAGAAAGTTGGCGAAGTCCGCCGCTGTCGAAAATGCAGAAATTTTGCACAGTTCCTGGGTCAGCTCGATATGGAACTCCTCCGGCAGGATCATGTAGTCCTCACGTATGGCCTGCGGCTGCAGGTACCTGACCACCTGGGCAATCAAGGGCATGGGCATGCTCTGGGTGAGGCGAGAGAATTGCTCGGTCGATAACTGGGTAACGAACTCAGCAGCCTGCTTGGGCCGGATTCGTCCAAGTATTGCTCGCTTGAATGGAAGTGGAATCCTGCCTCTACAGGCCATCAATAAACGTACAGCAACGCTGATCTGCGCAGAATCGGGCATGGCATCTTCCTTAAAGCCAACTCAAGTTAATCAGTTCATTGTCACGCCTGAAGCAGCTCAGCCAGCACGCCAGGCGTCGCACTCAACTCAGGGAGTTGCCAATTAACATCACAACTTTGTGCCTGCTGTAACCGACCAATCGATAGCAAATGAATGATCCTGTTTAACGCCTATCAAAGCCCCTGAAAACGGCTTGCAACGGCTAATGACAGACTCATTTCCAAGTTATTCGCCCAGCCCCCGGGCTGATTGCTTCAACAGTGGTTTGCCCTACGTGCGCCGGCCCCCTAGAATGCTGCGATGCATGATGATCTCTCGCTTCTCCTCAACTCCCTGAATGACGCACAACGCCAGGCCGTAGCGGCCAGCCTTGGCCGTCAATTGGTCCTGGCCGGTGCCGGCTCCGGTAAAACGCGCGTGTTGGTGCACCGTATCGCCTGGTTGATCCAGGTTGAAAACGCTTCGCCCCACAGCATTTTGTCGGTCACCTTTACCAACAAGGCCGCCGCCGAAATGCGCGCGCGTATCGAGCAGATGCTCGGCGCCAGCCCGGCCGGTATGTGGGTCGGCACCTTTCACGGCCTGGCCCATCGCTTATTGCGTGCCCACTGGCAAGAAGCGGGCCTGAGCGAAAACTTCCAGATTCTCGATTCCGACGACCAGCAACGCCTGGTCAAGCGGGTGATTCGCGAACTTGGCCTGGACGAGCAGCGCTGGCCGCCACGCCAGGCGCAGTGGTTTATCAATGGCCAGAAAGACGAAGGCCTGCGCCCGCAACATACTCAGCCCGGTGGCGACTTGTTCCTCGCAACCATGCTGAAAATCTACGAAGCCTATGAAACGGCTTGCGCACGGGCAGGGGTTATCGATTTCTCCGAGCTGCTGCTGCGCGCACTGGATCTATGGCGCGACAAACCGGGCCTGCTGGAACATTACCAACGCCGCTTCCGGCATATCCTGGTGGACGAATTCCAGGACACCAACGCCGTGCAATACGCCTGGCTGCGCATCCTTGCCAAAGGTGGCGACAGCTTGATGGTGGTGGGCGATGACGACCAGTCGATCTATGGCTGGCGCGGCGCCAAGATCGAGAACATCCAGCAATTCTCCAGCGACTTTGCCGACGCAGAAATTATCCGCCTGGAGCAAAACTATCGCTCTACCGCTGGCATCCTCAAGGCTGCCAATGCGCTGATCGACAATAACCAGGGCCGTCTGGGCAAGGGGCTGTGGACCGAGGATGCCGATGGAGAACCCATCAGCCTCTATGCCGCCTTCAACGAACACGACGAGGCCCGCTATGTGGTCGAGTCGATTGAAGATGCACTGCGCAAAGATGGCCTCAAACGCAGTGAAATCGCCATTTTGTATCGCTCCAACGCCCAGTCACGGGTGCTTGAGGAAGCGCTGCTGCGCGAGAAAATCCCCTACCGCATTTATGGCGGCCAACGCTTCTTCGAGCGCGCGGAAATCAAGAACGCCATGGCTTACATGCGCATGCTTGATGGCCGTGGCAACGACGCGGCGCTGGAACGGATCATCAACGTGCCTGCACGGGGTATCGGCGAAAAAACCGTCGAAACCATTCGCGAATTCGCCCGCAGCAACCATGTGTCGATGTGGGAAGCCATCCAGTTGATGGTTGCCGGCAAATTGCTTCCAGGGCGGGCATCTGGCGCACTGGCAGGCTTTATCGAGCTGATCGAAAACCTCGCGGCCAAAGTGCGGGAAATGCCGCTGCACCTGATGGCCCAGACCGTCATCGAGCAAAGTGGCCTGATTGCTTACCATCAGGCTGAAAAAGGCGAGAAGGCCCAGGCCCGCATCGAGAACCTCGAGGAACTGGTCAGCGCCGCGCGCAGCTTCGAGAATGACGAAGATGACGAGCAAACGCCGCTGCAAGCCTTTCTCGGCCATGCCTCGCTTGGGGCCGGTGATACCCAGGCAGCCGAGCACGAAGACAGCATCCAACTGATGACCCTGCACAGCGCCAAGGGCCTTGAGTTCCCGCAAGTGTTTCTGGTCGGCGTCGAGGAAGGCCTGTTTCCGCACAAGATGAGCCTCGAAGAGCCCGGACGCCTCGAAGAGGAACGCCGCCTGGCCTACGTTGGCATCACCCGCGCCATGCAAAAACTGGTGATCAGCTACGCCGAAACGCGGCGCCTGTACGGTAGCGAGACCTACAACAAGGTCTCGCGCTTCGTACGTGAAATCCCATCCGCCCTGATCCAGGAAGTACGGCTGTCCAACAGCGTCAGCCGGCCATTCGGTGGCAGCAGCCAGGGCACCAGCAGCTCGATGTTCGCCGGCAGTGAAATCCCACAAACGGCATTCAGCCTGGGCCAACGTGTACGCCATGCGTTATTCGGCGAAGGCACCATCCTCAACTTCGAGGGCTCTGGCGCGCAGGCACGGGTACAAGTGAATTTTGAAGATGAAGGCAGTAAGTGGCTGATGCTTAGCTATGCCAAATTAGACGCGTTATAAAAACAGCCGTACACAGGGGAAAGAAACAATGAATCTCCGCAATTTGCTCGGCGCTGCCGTCGCACTATTGGCCACCATGGGTCTGGCCGGCTGCAAAGAAGAAGCCAAGGCCACCACCGCCGAAACCAGCAAGCCGGCCCAAAGCGTCCATTGGAAGATGGTCACAGCCTGGCCCAAGAACTACCCAGGCCTGGGTACTGCGGCCGAGCGCCTGGCAGAGCGCGTGTCGACCATGAGCAATGGCCGCCTGAGCATCAAGGTCTATGCCGCAGGCGAGCTGGTACCGGCGCTTGAGGTGTTTGATGCGGTCTCGCGCGGTACGGCAGAACTCGGTCACGGGGCGGCGTATTACTGGAAAGAAAAGGTCCCCGCGGCGCAGTTCTTCACTGCCGTCCCTTTTGGCCTGTCCGCCAGCGAGATGAATGCCTGGCTGAGCAAGGGCGATGGTCAAAAGCTCTGGGATGAAGCCTATGCACCCTATGGCGTAAAACCCATGGTGGTGGGCAATACCGGCATGCAGATGGGCGGCTGGTACAACAAGGAAATCAATTCGCTGGACGACCTCAAGGGTCTGAAGATCCGCATGCCGGGTCTTGGCGGTGAAGTGCTCAGCCGCCTGGGTGCCACCACGGTCAACCTGCCGGGCGGCGAAGTCTTCACCGCGCTGGAAACCGGTGCGATTGATGCAACCGACTGGGTCAGCCCGTACAACGACCTGGCATTTGGCCTGAACAAGTCAGCTAAATATTACTATTTCCCAGGCTGGCAAGAGCCGCAGGCAGTGCTTGAGTTGCTGGTAAACCAGAAAGCCCTCGACAGCTTGCCGCAAGACCTGCGTGCGATCCTCACCGAAGCCACGCTGGCTGCAAATCAGGACATGATGGACGACTATGTCTATCACAACGCCACAGCCCTGGTTGAGCTGAAGAAACAAGGCACAGAACTCAAGCGTTTCCCCGATGAAGTTCTCGCCGCAATGAAGCAGCAATCCAGCGCGGTACTGGATGAACTGGCCGGTCAAAGCGAGCTCAACACACGGATCTGGAACTCAATGAAAGCCTTCCAGGAACAGGTCACGCCCATGCACGAAGTCTCTGAAAAAGAGCTGTACAACTGGCGCTGAGACCTACCTTTATTGAGCCGATGCTCTCTTCACGCCATGTGTCGAGGGCATCATCGCCCAACCCCTCTATTGGCCGCCCAGCGCAGAAAAAACCCGAAACATTCTCGCGCTAGTCATCCAATGGCTGGTGGCGCAGTATCCCGCGCATAGCCTCACTACCTGTTTACCACCAAGAGACACATCCACATGCAACGTTTCATCAGCCTCGCCATGGTGCTTTGCATGGCCATGACTTTCAGCCTTCACGCCGACGCCAAGCGTTTTGGCGGTGGCAAATCGTTCGGCTCGGCGCCAAGCCATCAAACCCGCCAGGCTGCACCACAATCGCAACCCAATGCCAGTGCCGCCACTGCCGGTCGTCCCGCTGCAGCAAGTGGTGCTTCGCGCTGGCTGGGCCCCTTGGCCGGCTTGGCTGCGGGCGGTTTGTTAGCCTCCATGTTTATGGGCGATGGTTTCCAGGGCTTGCAGATCTTTGATTTTCTGATCATCGGCCTGATTGCCTTTCTGATCTTTCGCTTTCTCGCAGCACGGCGCCAGGCCAGCCAGCCACAAACGGCTAATGGCGCGCCAATGCAGCGCGAAATGGCAGGGAATAATGAGCCTGTAGCGTCGATCTTCGGCAACAAGGCTGCCAAACCCGTAATCAATGCGCCCGCATGGTTCAACGAGCAAAGCTTTATCGCCGCTGGCCGTGAGCACTTCATGAACCTGCAACAGCATTGGGATGCCAATGAAATGGAGCAGATCAGTGAGTTCGTGACGCCGCAGTTGCTTGAGTTCCTCAAGCGTGAGCGGGCCGACCTGGGTGATGGCTTCCAGGCCACCTATATCGACGATCTCGTGGTGCAACTGGATGGGGTCGATGACCAGAGCGACAAAACCATCGCCACCCTGACATTCAGCGGTATCGCCAAAACCTCGCGCTTCGATCAAGGTGAAGCCTTTAGCGAAAGCTGGCGTCTTGAGCGAGTCACTGGCGAAAACCAGCCGTGGGTTGTTGCAGGCATCCGCCAGAACGCATAAACCCAGCCCTGGGCGTTGCAACCGACTGAAGTGGCGCAAGGCTGCCAGCGGTTGCAGCGCAAGCCCGGGCTGGATCAAGCTGGCGCTGAGCCGATCAGAGCTTAAGCGCAGCGACCTCGCAGACAACAATCAGGCACATACTTTCACTCGGCAAAATTGCATGCACAATTAGGCTGTTTGCCTGCGCTTGGCTACTGTATAAAGCGCCCATTGCCGATGCGATCCCAGCTCTGCAATCCTACTGCCAGCCATCAACCGTCCAGGAGCCCGCCCGTGGAAGAAGTTATTGATCAACTACGCGAACTGAACGAACCGGTTCCAGTACCGCTTGAGCTACCTGATGAAGAATTACTGGTAGAGATCCAGGAACAAATCCTGATCCACCTGCCTTATGAGCTGCGTGAGTTCCTGCTCAAGGTCAGCGATGTGGTCTACGGCCGCCTTGAACCTGTTACTGCAACTGACCCGCAATCACACACCTATCTACCCGAAGTCGCCTCGGTAGCCTGGTCGCTGGGTGTTCCTCGTGAACTGGTACCCATCTGCGAGGATCGTGGCAATTACTACTGCGTGGAAGAAGACGGCACCGTAGTGCTCTGGGAACAGGACACCGAAGAACTCGGTGAAGAAAACTGGGAGTCGGTCTGGCACTGGGTTCGCGACGTCTGGCTGGAAAGCTGATTGGCATGCGACCACGCAGCAGGCAAAGGCCCTTGAGCGATTCGCTTCAAGGGCCTTTTGTTTTGGACGCTGACTAATTACTCAGCGGGTTCCAGCGTCAACAGGTTAAGCAGGAAGCGCCCGAAGTAACTCAAGTCCTGCTCGACTGCGTGACGCACGCCCTGGCTATCACCGGCCTCCAGTGCCTCCAGGGCATGGCGGTGAAAATCATTCAGGCGTGGTGCCAGGTCGGCCTCGGTGAACAGCCGGTTGAAGAAGGGCCCGACTTGCAGCCAAAGCGACTCGATCATGCGCAACAGAATCGGGTTGCCACACTCGCGGTACAGCATCAGGTGAAACTGACTGTTCTCGTGCAAGTACTGGCCCAGGTCGCGGGTCTGCAGCGCCAGGTCCATTTGCTCGATACAGCTGCGAAAACAGGCGATCTGCTCGGCGCCGATACGCTCGGCGGCCAGCTCGGCGGCCTGGCCTTCGAGGTTAAGCCGAACCTGCAAGATGTGCTGGAAACGCTCGCCGGTCATTAGTGGCACCCGTACCGAGCGCTGCTGCGCGCCCTCCAGCGCGCCCTCGGCCACCAGGCGTTGCAGTGCGGTGCGCACCGGCATCGGGCTGGAACCCCACTGCGCGGCCAAGTCGCGAATCTTCAAGCGCTCGCCCGGCATGAACTGCCCACTCAGCAACGCCTGGCGGATGTTCTGGTAAAGCGTTTCCTGCAGGTTGTCACTCATCACCACCTCGATAACGGGCGGCGCGGGCAACTTGCTGAATGTCAACAAGCAGTTATTGATGGTTAGGGAGCCTTGTTTTCGATGATGCAATTACCGCCATCGACCACCAGCACTTCTCCAGTGATGTAGCTGGCTTCCGGGGAGGCTAAAAATACCACGGCGCTGGCCACCTCCTGGGGCTTACCGGCGCGACCGATTGGTGTGTATCTGGCAGCCTCGACTTCTTCCTGGGTGGTTGAGCCGGTTGCAATCCAGCCGGGCGCAACGCTATTGACTGTAATTCCCTGCTTGGCGACCTCCAACGCCAGCCCCATGTTCATGCCGATCATCCCGGCTTTGGCCGCGCTGTATGCGGACTCACCCGGATTACTCCCCCGGGTACCGGTGGTCGAACTGATGTTGACGATGCGCCCGTAACCCCGCGCCTGCATGCCGGGTAAAACACCACGAATCAACAGGAATGCTGTGGTCAGGTTACGTGCGATCGACAAGTTCCAGGTAGCCAGGTCAGTACTCGCCAGCTCCGAGAAGGGTTCAGGGCTGCCCTGCATCGCCATGCCAGCATTATTGACCAGAATATCGATACGTCCCCAGACACGCTCGGCCCAGCCAACCAGTTGCTCGACCTGGAGCTGATCGGTGAGGTCGGCCGGCCGGCCTTCTACACTGAACCCCTCCAGACGCAGTTCAGCCACACGCTCGGCAATTCGAGCACTGCTGGCGGTGATGATCAACTTGACGCCTTCACGCCCCAGGCGCCTGGCGATGGCAATACCAATTCCGTCCGGGCTGCCTGCGCCACTGATAAGCGCCACCTGTCCTTGCCATGCCGAATCGGTCATCTCACACCTTTGTGATCACATATTTAATGGAATATGGGCAATAGAACCACAATTGTGCAGTCAATTAAACATAGATTGACATAATTGTGATCACAAATATAAGGTGTTTAAAAATTAGAACGAGGTGTTCAATCATGACAGCCAGCGGCATCAGCCCATCCGCCGTAGAAGCATTCAGCCAGCGTGAGCGCGAGCGATTTCTAGCTCGTAACCCCAAGTCTGTCGCACTGGCTGAGCGCGCACGCCATTCACTGTATGGCGGCGTGCCGATGCATTGGATGGCCGATTGGTCGACCCCCGTGCCACTGTTTGTCGAGTGTGCCAAAGGCGCTCGCTTCTATGACGTTGATGGTCATGAATACACCGACTTCTGCCTCGGCGACACCGGCAGCATGTTTGGCCATTCGCCTACGCCATTAGCCCGCCCCATGGCCGAACAAGCCGAGCGCGGCCTGACCACCATGCTGCCGCGCGAAGATGCCGTGGTGTGTGGTGAGTTACTGGCCGAGCGCTTCGGCCTGCCGTATTGGCAAGTTACAGCCACCGCAACCGACTCCAACCGCTACGTGCTGCGCTGGGCGCGGGCTATAACAAAACGCAAGGTATTGCTGGTGTTTGATGGCTGGTATCACGGCACCGTGGATGACTTAATGTTGCGCAGCCGCAACGGTGACACAGTGCATCGCCCGGGACTGGTTGGCCAGGCCTACGACCTCACGCAATACAGCCGCTCGATACCCTTCAATGACGTCGCAGCCCTGGAAGCCGCGCTGGCCCAGGGTGATGTCTGCGCACTGCTGTGTGAGCCGGCAATGACCAACATCGGCATGGTCTTGCCCGAGCCGGGTTTTATGCACAAGTGCCGCGAACTGACGCGTAAATACAACAGCCTGCTGATCATAGACGAGACGCACACCATCTCTACCGACATAGGTGGCTGCACCCAGTTGTGGCAGCTCGACCCGGACTTCTTCGTGGTCGGCAAACCGATTGCAGGCGGCATGCCCTGCGGGATTTTCGGCTGCAGCGCACCGATGGCCGAGGCGATGCAACAGGTACAGCAAGGCGGTAGCGAAGACAACCCGGGCCATGGCCACAGCGGCATGGGCACCACCCTTTCGGCCAACGCACTGGCGATGCATTTCATTCGCGCCAACCCCGAGCAAGTGATGACGCCAGCCGCCTACGCCCACATGCTGCCACTGGCCAAGCGCCTGGCGGATGGCTTCCGCGAGCTGATCAACAAGCACAAGCTGCAGTGGTCGGTGACCGAGCTGGGTGCACGCAGCGAGTTCCAGTTCTGTGCGGTTTCGCCGAAAACCGGTGCCGAGGCCGAAGCGGCATTCCACGATGAACTGCAAATGGCCCTGCATCTGTATCTGATCAACCGGGGCATTCTGATCACCCCGTTCCACAACATGACGCTGTGCTGCCCGGACACCAGCGTCGACGACGTGGACCGGCTCATCAGCACCTTGAATGAAGCACTGACTGAACTGCTGGCAATTCCCGGTGCCCGCGAATAAGCCCGCATCACCTAACTAATCAATGCTGCCCTGCACCTTCTGTGAGAAAACCATGCAATTTGCCCAGATTGATGAAGCCCAAGACTTCCTCGAAAAAAATCCACAGGTGCGCAGCATCGAATTGATGCTGTTCGACGCCAACGGCATTCCTCGCGGCAAGCTGTTACACCGTGATGAGCTACTGGCGATTTATCAAAACGGCCGCGCCTTGCCGAGCTCGATTCTGGCGCTGACCATCAATGGTGAAGATGTCGAATCCAGCGGGCTGGTCTGGGAAGTCGCCGACGCTGACTGCTGGGCCTGTCCGCTGCCGGGCAGCCTGTGCTTGCAGACATGGCGCAACGTACCAACCGCTCAACTACAGGTGAGCATGCATCCCGAACGCGGCTTACCGGCAGCACCGGCAGACCCGCGCCATGTGCTGATCCGGGCAATAGACCGGCTCAAGGCCGAGGGTTATCACCCGGTCATGGCAGTTGAACTGGAGTTCTACCTGCTGGATAAGCAGCGCGACGCCAGTGGTCGGCCGCAAGCTGCACTGCAGAGCAACGGCGTACGTCCGCAAGTGCCACAGGTTTATGGCGTGTATGAACTTGAACAGTTGCAACCCTTCCTCGATGACCTGTACGCCGCTTGCGAGGCACAAGGCTTGCCGGTGCGCACCGCGATCTCGGAGTTCGCGCCGGGCCAGCTTGAGCTGACCCTGGAGCACCGCTTCGATGCCTTGCAGGCGATTGACGAAGGGGTGCGCTACAAGCGCCTGGTCAAGGGCGTTGCCAACCGTCATGGTTTGCAGGCGTGCTTCATGGCCAAGCCTTTTGCCGACCTGTCGGGCAGTGGCCTGCACCTGCATGTCAGCCTCGCCGACGAGCAGGGTAACAATCTCTACGCCAGCGACGATCAGCACGGCACTGATCTGCTCAAGCACTCGATAGGCGGCATGATGGCAACGCTCAACGACACGCTCGCGCTATTCTGCCCGAATGCCAACTCGTACCGCCGCTTTGCAACCAACAGCTACGCGCCACTGGCAAAGAGTTGGGGCGTCAATAACCGCACCGTCTCCTTCCGCGTACCGAGTGGACCAGCCAATAGCCGGCATATCGAACATCGTATCTGTGGCGCCGATGCCAACCCGTATCTGGCCGCTGCGGCAATCCTCGGCAGTATCCACAAAGGCATCCAGGAGCAAATCGATCCGGGTCCAGCGGTGGTCGGTAACGGTTACGAAAAAAACCATGAAGCCCTTGCAACCGACTGGTTGACAGCGCTGCGCTCACTTGAGGCTTCAGACTGGGCGAAGACAGCCCTGGGCGAGGAATTTCTCAAGGTTTATCTGGCCATCAAGTGGCAAGAGTTCAGCCAGTTCATGGGTGAAGTCGGCGAGCAGGACTGGCGTTGGTATCTGACCCACGCCTGAGTCCAATGCGCAGCGACGCCAGCCCTCAAGATAGCCGCAACCCAGCGGCAGGCAGCGCCGGTAAAACATGCAGACCTTACTGAGTGAAACCCGCGCCTTTGATCTGGGTCAGCTTGCTGGAATTTAAATCGTTTCAGCCACTCAAACCTCCCAGCAACCTATATGCTCAAGATCATTCATGCACAAGATTTGCTCAACATAGCCTATGGCACGCATCATGTTGCCTGACTGCAACAACATGGAACGACCCCAACTTGGAGGAAAGTCACTATGAGCACACCTGTCGTCCTTATCACTGGCGCCGCTGGCGGACTCGGCCGGGCCATCGCCAAGCGCTTTTCGCAAAGTCGCTGGCGAGTGACTGCCACTGATGTCGACAAAAGTGGCTTACATTCACTCAATACCTTGGTACCACTCGATTACAGCGCAACCTCGGACCTGCGTAGCGCCAAGAATTGTCATGACCTGATTGCCGCTGTACTCGCCAGCACGGGTCGTATTGATGCGGTGATCAACGCGGCGGGTGTCTGGCGCGAAGGCCCGGTGGAAAAATTCAGCGAGGAAGATTTCGACCTGGTGATGGGCGTCAACCTCAAGGCTGCCTTCTACCTGAGCCAGGCAGCGACTCCGTTCCTGAAAGAAAGTCGCGGTTGTATCGTCAATATTGCCAGTGACGCCGGACGCCAGGCATATCGTGGTTCAGCCGCCTACTGTGCAAGCAAGGCCGGCCTGGTGATGCTCAGCAAGACCATGGCCCTTGAGCTCGCTGAGTTCGGGGTACGGGTCAATGCCGTGTCGCCAGGGGATATCGCCACGCCAATGCTCGACTATCAGGCCGAGCGATACGGCAACGGCAGCCCGAATGCCTACAAGCGCGAGCTGCTCAGCCAATACCCACAAGGCCGCGAGGCGCGCTTCCTGCGTCCGGAAGAAGTCGCCGAGATGGTCTGGTTTCTCTGCCAGCCGGAAGCAGAAGCCATTACCGGCGCCGACATGGCCATCGACTTTGGTTTATCCGCCGGCAAGTAAGCGTTGCCAAAGCGCGCCACGACTGTGGCGCGTGTTTCGCCCGGGCTGGACGAGCCCGCTGCACAGCCCTGCGCGCCAATACCTACTGACTATTGATTCAGGGCTGCAATATGCTTGAATCACCTCTCCCGACCTATACGGACTCTCAGCCAATGGCTCCCGGAAACGCGCAACTGTCGATGACCGTGCTGATGACCCCAGACATGGCTAATTTTTCAGGCAAAGTCCATGGCGGCACCCTGCTTAAATACCTGGATGAAGTGGCCTATGCCTGCGCCAGTCGCTACGCGGGCTGCTATGTGGTCACGCTGTCGGTCGAACAGGTGACCTTTCGCGAGCCAATCCACGTCGGGGAGCTGGTAACCTTTCTGGCTTCGGTCAACTTTACCGGCACCACTTCGATGGAGGTTGGCATCAAGGTGGTTACCGAGAACATTCGCGAACGCTCGGTACGCCACACCAATAGTTGCTTTTTCACCATGGTTGCGGTCGATGAGCAGGGCCGCTCGATAAAAGTACCGCCGCGCCAGCCAGAAACCCCCGAAGAACAGCGCCGCTTCACCAAGGGCCAGCAACGCCGTGCAATCCGCCAGGAGATGGAGCATCGCTACAAGCAGCTCAAGGAACAAGGCTAGACCCAGCCAGCCAACAGCAGACAACATCGGGCTCGGCTGGCAAGATGCATGTCTGTATGCCCTGCGCTGCTCAACCGGAGCCTCACCATGCTGACCCTTGGCAATATTTTCGTGCTCATGCTGCTCGCCACTGCCGGCGCCTGGCTTTGGCATGCCCACGGGTTACGCGAGCGCACCCTGATTCTGGTCAAGCAATACTGCGACAAAGCCGACATTGACCTGCTGGATGAAAACGTCGCATTCCGCAAGATCGCCTTGCTCAGAGATGCCAAGGGGCGCAAACGTATAGCCCGCATTTATGCCTTTGAATTCACCGTGACCGGCGAACAACGACACGCGGGCCAAGTCATTATGTTCGGACCCAATCTAGGCAGCATTGAGCTTGCGCCGCATCCGTTTCGCGAGCCACAAGGCGAAAGTCCACAGGTTGTACGCCAACCGCCACAGGTGATCGAACTCGATCAATGGCGCCGTGAGCGGCGCACGCCCCCACACTGACTCAAAGCTGCTCAAGCCCCTGGCGCGAGCAAGAACTGGCTGACGCGCTCGGCACTGGCTTGCGGAAACTCCTGCATGAAACAGTGGCCGCCTTCGACAACTTGCCCACGCACATGGGCGTTGCTGGCACACAAATGCACCACTGACTTGGCCACGAATGGATAACTGCGCTTGCCGTAGATAATCTCTGTCGGGGTCACTATTTTTTCCAGCGATGCCCATAGCCTACGCGGGTAAGAACTGAAAATATCGGCTTCGCGGCTAAGTCGGCATTTGAGTTCGACCCCCGCATCCGTGTCCTTCAGGGCATGTTCGATGTAGGCACTGAATGCTTGGTCGGTCCAGCCCCGAAACATGCCGCGTCCTTGCAACAAGCCATGGGCCGTGGCGCGATCTGGCCAGACTTTGCGTCGCTTGACGGCTTTGGCAGCCATTCCGGTGCGACGACTGAGTCCGACCACATCCGACAATGCCATGACCCCGATCATTGGCGCCGAAAACAGCACCGGATCAAGCAAGACAGCACGCTTGAACAACTCCGGATGCCGAGCCAGGATCAGGCTGGTCAACACGCCGCCAAAACTGTGCCCGACGGCATACAGCGGTGCATCGGCGAAGCGCTCGCGACCAGCAGCATGCCACGCCTCGACCGCCAACTCGGCATTAAGATTCCAACCATGGAAACGACCACCATGATCGGTTTCGCCGTGCCCCTGGGCATCGCACAGCCAAAGGTCGAACTCTTCAGCCAGAGACCCCAGAATCGGCTCATAGACTCGCCCAAAATAGCCATTGCCATGCAGAAAGTGCAGCACAGGCTTACCCGAAGGCTTTGTGTGCCAACCACGCGAGGTGAAGCCGGCGGAGTTTGCGTGGGACCAGGGAAACAACTGCATGGATTACTGCCTTGTGGATTCGGTCACGCAGTTTAACGATTCGTCTGTATGGGGTGAACCGCAATCAGGCAGGCGCGCAGGCCCTGATCAAGCGTGTCAATGTCTTGTGCCTGTTTGAAAATCAACTCGATACGTGAATCCTTGCGCCATTCGGATTGCTGCCAATGCACGGGCTGATTGTCCAACGCATTGGCAGACAAGCAACCGGCGCTGCTCTGCACAATCAGCTTGGCCCGCCGCCAGGGCTGCGCCAACAGCCATTGCTCCAGGCGCGCCAGTTCAAACTGCTGGCTCGGGTGCCAGCGCCAGCCAATGGTCCAGCCTTCTGCTTGATGATGAACCAGGCGAATAGGTTGGTCGGGGTCACGCCATATTTCTGTCAGTGGCGCCACGCCTTGCGGCAATACGGCCGTGCTGCTTGCAGTGGCGGCGTGGGCGAGCGAGCCTGGTAGTTGCTGCAACTGCAGTTGGGCTTGTTCAGTCCAGATTATCGGCCTTTCTGGCAGTTGACTGAGTACCCGCGACTTATCTGCGGAGCCCAAAGATTGCGACTTGTTGAGCAATATCAACCCGGCACTGCCCAGGGTTGCCTGCTGGCTTTCAGGCAAGGCGACACCTTGGGCCAAGGCCTGGGCATCAAGCACCAACACCGGTGGTTGCACGGCCAACACATCGTGCCAGGGCGCAGCTTGTAACTGCTCGAGTAGCTGCAAGGGGTGGCCAAGGCCGGAAGGCTCGATGAATAACCGGTGGGGCTTGGCCTTGCGCAGCAAACGGCCCAAACCCACCTGGAACGGCACGCCGTTGACGCAACACAAGCAGCCGCCCGCCACTTCACCGAGCGCTACGTCATCGCTGTCAGTACTTAGCAATGCAGCATCCAGCCCTATCTGGCCAAACTCATTGATCAGCACGGCCCAACGCTCGCCCGCAGGCCTTTGCCCCAGCAACTGTCGGATCAAGCTGGTCTTGCCCGCACCCAGGGGGCCGGCGATCAGATGCGTCGGGATGTTTTTAAGCATAATCTTCTGGCATCCAACCTTTGCACATATGCCTGGTATCAAGGCTCAGGAACCGCTGACAAACTACTGCGCCAGATATAACCGATGCGGCGTTGAAAAGCTGAGTCGCCTCCTCACATCCTTAGTTGCTGGCGCTCGCCCTTCGGGCTGCACGCCCGTCGCTTGCCAGCTTTTCAGAGCCCCCTAACGCCATGCCGAACGGCGTGATAAAGTCGCCGGGATATTGATCGGGGGGTATCCAATGCGTTGCCTAGCAGCCGTCTTGTTGTGCGTAACATCCAGCCTGGCCTGGGGAGAAGCCTGCGTGGTGCATAGCCAGGCACAGCGACTGGATGTCAAAGTTTGCCAGCAAAACCGTAGCATCCCAACCAACATGTTTCGCACTGGCTTCTGCAAGCCAGAGCTCAAGGGCCAGAAAGTCGCTGTCGCTTTTGTCGAGCAATGCCCGGCTGGCGCCTATGGCGTATGCCGCAACGCAACCGTTGGCGGAACGCCTTACCAGCAGGACATTCATTATTACGGCGTCGCCAGCGACAGTGCATTCCTCAAGCCGTTTTGCGAAAAGCAAAGCAAAGGCGTATGGATGGCGCGCTGAGTTGCGGGGCTGTAATCAGTTTGTCATCTAATCAGTATTAAATAATCTCAGGTACCAAAACTCCAGGTGTCAGATCACGCACTGACACTTTTTAAGGTGCTTGAGGCTGCTCATAAAGCAGCCTATTTTTTTGCCTGTAATTTACCGCGCAACAGCGATGGCTGTTTCCACCGCTGCGGGAGGCTGCGCGCTACCGCAGCCTGGCCGGAAAGCTTCAAGCCACCTCAGCAAACCAGGGGCCAAATGGATCTGGCAGCTGTAACCAGGCCTCGCTGCCCAACGCCATTTCTGCATCAGTCAGCAAACAGGCGTCGAGTTCGGCACTGAGCCTTTGCAGGTCCATATCCTGCCCGATAAAGACCAGCTCCTGACGACAATCACCGCATGTGCTGTCCCAGTTCTTGAGGATAGCCTGGGTTGATTCATCATCATCGGGCCATTGATCTTGCGGTACAAAGCGCCACCAACGCCCAGCGAAACCATGGCGCAGCAGACCACCTGCTTGCGACCAACTCCCCGCTTCCTGAAACTTGCTTGCCAGCCAGAAGTAGCCTTTGGAACGCAGCAGGCGACCATTGCTCCATTCGCGGCTGACAAACTCAAAAAAACGCTGTGGATGAAATGGCCGGCGTGCTCGATATACCGTCGATGCGATACCGTATTCCTCGGTTTCAGGCTTGTGTTCACCGCGCAATTCTTTCAGCCAGCCCGGAGCCTGGGCTGCACGCTCAAAGTCAAAACGATCTGTATGCAGTATCTTGTGTAGAGCAATTTCACCCATGCTCATTGGCAGAATCTCGGCCTGGGTATTAAGGCCGCGCAAGACCGCCATGAGCTCTTCACGCTCGGCCTGGCTGATCAAATCGGTCTTGCTGATCAGAATCACATCGGCGAACTCAACCTGCTCCACCAGCAAGTCGGTGATCGCTCGCTCATCACCCTCGCCCAACGACTCGCCACGACTGGCAAGGCTTTCAGCCTGATGGAAATCACGCAGGAAGTTAACCCCGTCGACCACGGTGACCAAGGTATCCAGGCGCGCCAGGTCAGCCAGGCTTTGGCCTTGCTCATCACGGAAGGTGAAGGTTTCAGCAATCGGCAGTGGCTCGGAAATGCCGGTGGACTCAATCAGCAGGTAATCAAAACGACCATCACGGGCCAGGCGCGCCACTTCTTCCAGGAGATCCTCGCGCAGCGTGCAGCAGATACAGCCGTTGCTCATTTCGACCAGTTTTTCATCGGCTCGATTAAGGCTGACGTCGCGCTGGACTTCACCGCCATCAATATTGATTTCACTCATGTCATTGACGATCACCGCGACCCGCAGCTTTTCGCGGTTCTTCAACACATAGTTCAGCAAGGTGCTTTTGCCTGCACCTAAGAATCCGGATAACACGGTGACGGGTAGACGATTGGGCATGGTACGAGTCCTCATTGTTCGGGCTAGCCAGGCGCACTTGGCGGCGCTGTTTTCAGGTGCATCTCGAGCCCTGGGCACTGCGGCTTGGGCCGACACCATCCAGGATGTGCATATTTCGACAACACAATATAGGTTATAACATAACATCAACCAAAGTCTTTATCAGTACGGCCCATGAATAAACGGCCGGCTGCCACTAGCCAAGACAGGTCCAAGACGTTCAAACCCTGGCTATATAGGGGTTCCACGTGGAACTCCAGCAGGCTAGCCTGCTGTTAGGGCATGCAGCTGCTAGCCTGGTCGCAAGTTAATTACAGGTTGAACAGGCGCTTGCTCTAGAATGTCTAGATGCCAAGTACAGGCAGCCGATTTGGCTCCTGCACCCAAGCCACCCGAAGCAAGAAGGACAATGCCGAGGTTTGCATGCAAATTGAACTATTGGAAATACGCGATCACCTGAGCCGCTTCCCTCCCTTTGAAGGCTTGCCCGATGAAAGCCTTGATGAGCTGGCGCAAAATACTGAGGTCGGTTATTACAAAGCTGGAACCGACATATTTACTTTTGGCTCTGAAATCAAAGACTTGCATTACGTTCGCAGTGGCGCGGTTGAGGTCTATCGGCGCACCGGGGAGCTGTATAACCGACTGACCGAAGGGGATATTTTTGGCCAGTTTGGTCTGCTGCGTAACCACAAGGTGCGTTTTCCCGCCCGGGCGATTGAAGACAGCCTGATTTATTTCATATCGGGCCAGGTGTTCGAAAAGCTGTGTGAAAACAACGACAGCTTTGCCGACTTTGTCGAGGCAGAGGGACAGTCTCGATTAAAGGCCGCCGTCAGTTCGCAAGGCAAAACCAACGACCTGATGAAGATCAAAGTGCGCAAGCTGATCGATCGCCCTGCCGTGACCGTAGATATCAGTGCCACGGTGCGCGAGGCTGCCCAGGTTATGGATGCGCACAACGTTTCCTCGGTGCTGATCGTTGACCCAAGTGTTGAGTGGCCAAACTCGCGCCTTACATCGGTTGCCAATCAAGCAATGCACGTCATGGTCGGTATAATCACCGATCGCGATTTCCGCACCCGCGTTGTCGCCCAAGGCTTGTCGGCCGACACCCCGATTACCGAGGTGATGACCAACAACCCAATCACTTTGCAGTCGGATGACTCAGTGTTTGAAGCCATCTTGTGCATGCTGCGCAATAACATTCATCACTTGCCGCTGGTGCATCGGCGCCGTCCTGTTGGCGTGGTGACACTGGCCGACATCATCAAGTACGAATCGCAAAGCAGCTTGTACCTGGTCAATAACGTATTCAACAAACAGTCCGTTGATGAGCTGGAAAAACTGCTACCCGATATTCGCGCCACCTTCATCCGCATGGCCAACGAGGATGCCAGCGCACACATGATTGGCAGCGCGATGTCAGGGGTTGGACGCAGCATCAGCCAGCGCTTGCTGGAGTTGGCCGAGCAAGAATTAGGCCCGGCACCGGTTCCATACAGCTTCATGGCCCTGGGCTCGATGGCCCGCGATGAACAGTTGATCGTAACCGACCAGGACAATGCCCTGGTGCTAGACGACAGCTTCGACGCCAAGCTGCATGATGATTACTTCCTCAAGCTGGCGACCTTTGTCAGCGATGGCCTGGCGGCATGTGGCTACATCTATTGCAAGGGTGGCATCATGGCCACCAACAGTAAATGGCGCCAACCGCTGCATGTATGGAAGCAATACTTCAACGACTGGATCGACAACCCAAACCCTGAAAAGCTGCTAAACAGCAGCATTTTCTTTGATCTGGACAGCATCTACGGCGAAGCCGAGCTGGTTGAAACACTAAAGGACCTGCTGGCCGAACGTGCCAGTGACAGCCCGAGGTTCCTGGCGGCCTTGGCCCGCAATGCCTTGAATCGTACGCCACCGCTGGGCTTCTTCCGCCAGTTCGTGATGGAAACCGACGGCCAACAGAAGCACATCATCAATCTCAAGGGACGCGGGACCGCACCCTTGACCGACCTGATACGTGTTCATGCCCTGGCTTGTGGCTCGAAAGCCCAGAACTCGCTGGATCGCCTGGACGCAATCGCCGCAACCAAGCTGATGACGCCAGAGGCAATCAGTCATCTGCGCTATGCACTAGAGTTCTTGTCCCTGGTGCGTATCCGCCACCAAGCATTGGCCCTGACCGAAGGTGGAGATGCAAACAACTACATTGAGCCCGAAAAATTCACCTCGACTGAACGGCACAATCTCAAGGAAGCGTTTCAGGTACTGAGCCAGGCGCAGAATTTCATGCGGTTCCGTTATCCCTACAATGCGCCGCAAAAACCTCGGCCTTCGGTATCTCAACGATGAGCGTGTTCGTACCGCGCCCGCTCACCGTGCAGTGGCAAGAGCAGTATCAAATACTGGCTGAACACGCTCGCGATCAACGCCTGGCACGATTTTATCGAGCCCCCATGGTCAGCGCTGATACCCCGCTCGACCAGGTGCCATTGCTTGCGCTGGATGTCGAGACCACAGGGTTAGATGCGCAAAATCACTGCATCGTCAGCCTCGGCCTGATTCCATTCAACCTCCAGCGCATTCACTGCAGCCAGGCCCGCTACTGGGTGGTAAAGCCAAAGTCTGAACTGAGCAGTGAATCGATCACCTTTCACCACATTACCCATTCGGACATCCGCTATGCACCGCGTGTTGAACAGGTCCTGGGGGAATTGCTGGAGGCCATGACGGGCTGCGTGATGGTCGTGCACTACCGCAATATCGAGCGGTCATTCCTTGATCCCGCGCTGCAACAAGCCGTTGGCGAACGCTTGCACTTTCCAGTCATTGACACCATGGAGCTTGAGGCCAGGATTCATGGCAGTCAGCGCAAGCCCAGCTGGTGGGATCGTTTGCGCGGAAGGCAGCCCACCTCGATTCGCCTTGCCGACAGCCGCCTGCGCTACAACTTGCCCCTCTACCAGGCGCATCATGCCCTGACCGACGCACTGGCCACAGCAGAGCTGTTGCAGGCGCAGATCGCGACACACTACTCGCCGGAAACGGTCATTGGTGACCTGTGGAACTAAACCGGACTGGTTCCATTAAAAAGGCGCCTCCGTTACCGGGGCGCCTTTGCTTGAAGCCTGAGCACCTTAGCGCCGCGGTTCAGCCATCAAGCCTTTGACAATGGCAATACAGCCCACCAACAACACAACGGTGAACGGCAATCCTGTGGACACCGCCATGGCCTGCAATGCACCCAAGCCTCCGCCAAGTAACAGGGCAATCGCCACCACGCCCTCGGTAATCACCCAGAATACGCGCTGAGGAACCGGAGCATTGACCTTGCCGCCAGCGGTGATGGTATCGATCACCAACGAACCTGAGTCAGAGGAAGTCACGAAGAACACGATGACCAGGACGATACCGATGAACGAGGTGATCTCAGACAACGGCAAATGAGCCAGCATGGCAAACAGCTTAAGCTCAAGGGCAGCATCCTTGACCCCGGCAAAGCCCTCGGTCACAAACTGGCCGATTGCAGTGCCGCCAAATGCAGTCATCCACAAAACCGATACCAGCGACGGCACCAACAGTACCGAGATCAGGAACTCCCGCACCGTACGGCCACGGCTCACACGGGCGATAAACATACCCACGAATGGCGACCAGCTAATCCACCACGCCCAGTAGAACGCAGTCCAGCCCTGGGTGAAGTTGGCATCCGCACGGCCAAAGGGGTTCGACAGCTCAGGCAGGTAGGTGGCGTATGCCGCCAGGTTGCTGAAGAAGCCGGTGAAGATCGCCAGCGTCGGCCCGACCACAATGATAAAGCCAAGCAGCAGCAGCGCCAGGCCCATGTTGATCTCGGACAGGACCTTGACGCCTTTACCAAGACCCGCCAACACAGACAGCAGGGCAATACCGGTAATGCCGACGATCAACAACACTTTGCTAGTGTCGGTAAGCGGCATTCCGAACAGATGGTTAAGCCCCGCCAGCGCCTGCTCGGCACCCACACCCAGCGATGTAGCCAAGCCAAACAAGGTGGCAAATACCGCGAGAATATCAACCAGGTGACCCGGCCACCCCCACACGCGCTCACCCAGCAGCGGGTAGAAGATCGAGCGGATGCTCAGCGGCAAGCCCTTGTTGAACGAGAACAACGCGAGCGCCAGAGCCACAATCGCGTAGATCGCCCACGGGTGCAGGCCCCAGTGGAAGATGGTTGCCGCCATGCCCAGTTTCGCAGCCGCTTGTGCATCACCTACTGCGCCGCCCAACGGGGCCCAGTCTGTGCGCACACCATCAGCACCGACGGTAACGCCAGCCATGGACGTGTCAAAGTGCGTCATGGGTTCGGCAACACCATAGAAAATAAAGCCGATGCCCATGCCCGCAGCAAACAGCATGGAAAACCAGCCGATGTAGGTGTAGTCCGGCTTGGCATCCATCCCACCCAGGCGCACCTTGCCCAGAGGCGAGACAATCAACACCAGGCAAAGCACCACGAAGATATTGGCGGCGCTGAGGAAGAACCACGCCAGGTTATGTGTCAGCCAGTCGCGCAGCGCGCTGAACAGCGGAGCGACCTGATCTTGCAGGGCCAGGGTGATAACCACGAACAGCACTACGGCAAGGGCAGAGATGCTGAAAACCTTACCGTGGATATCCAATGAGAAAAAATATTTGCCGGTAATATTGTCTTGGCCAATCACATAATCGGTATCGATTAGCGTGGACTTACCGGAAGGAGCAGGAATGCTGTCTAAACGCTCCTCCTGCGGATTGGTGTCATGCGAAGGGTCTTTCCCCATATTGAAATACTCCTTTTTATTGCATTTCGCTGACTATTCATAAGGCGCCAACGCCCTCTTTCCCGGTATAACACTCCGCCTGTAACTTCATGCAAAAACAAGTCTCGAACTTGCTCGAGTCAATACTCTCAAAGGCATTTGACGGCCCGGAACAGCCAAAAGGGTAACAGGTCTGGGCGTTTCCTGCTGACGCCAGCCGTACAAAGGCGCTAACGTTAACCACGCAATAAGCTAGGTAGCCTCCATAACTACTCTAGTCGTGCTTTTTCAATGCCGGGGTATTTAGACAGGAATAAATATGGACATGGACATCGTTATCCCGGCATTCGCCACCTATAGACTCGCCGCTGTCCATGTTTGCGGCTTGATCGCGGCGTTGCATGCGATATTCACGGTAAGGACATCCCAAGGCGCGCTTGCATGGGCCATCTCATTGTTTTTCATGCCTTATTTGACCCTGCTTCCCTATCTGATTTTTGGTCGCAGCGGTTTCGATGCCTATGTAGAGGCCAGGCGCGAAGCCGATGCAGAGATGCACGCGGCCATGTCCAAGCTGAACTGGAGACCCTGGGTCGAGGAGGCTGTTTCAGCCAGTGAACTACCGGTTTATCAGCAGCTCAGAGCCTTGCCCCGACTGGGTGATATGCCATGCCTGGCCAATAACCACGTTGCGCTTCTGATCAATGGCGAAGCAACTTTTGCAGCGATCTTCAAGGCTTTGGCCTCGGCCAAGCAGGTTATCTTGATCCAGTTCTTTATCGTCAAAGACGATGATCTTGGCCGACGCCTGCGCGATATATTGCTTGAGCGCGCAGCCGCAGGCGTCAGTGTTTACTTTTTGTACGACGGTATCGGCAGCCATAGCTTGCCACGCCGCTACGTCGAAAGTTTGCGCGACGGCGGCGTGCAGATGCATGCATTCCCAACCGGTGGCGGCATTCTCAACCGCTTCCAGCTCAACTTTCGCAATCACCGCAAGATTGTAGTGATCGATGGCGAGCATGGCTTTATTGGCGGGCACAATGTCGGCGACGAATACCTTGGCAAACGACCACCGCTTTCGCCCTGGCGCGATAGCCATATAGAGATCAGCGGACCGTTAGTCGCCTGCCTGCAGGAGTCCTTTGCCGAGGACTGGTTCTGGTCAACCCGGCAATTGCCACGATTGCTGCTCGCCGACGTATTCAGCAGTGACGGCGTGACGTGCAAGCTGATTACCAGCGGCCCGGCTGACGCCCAAGAAACCTGCTCGCTGATGTTTGTCGAGGCGGTGCAAGCGGCAAATGAACGCATCTGGATCACCTCGCCCTACTTTGTGCCCGACGAATCACTGGTTGCTGCGCTGCGCCTGGCCGTTATTCGTGGCGTTGATGTACGCATCCTGATTCCCTCGCGACCGGATCATCGCACCGTGTTCGCCGCCAGCAACCTCTATGCCTTCGACGCGGTTCGCGCTGGCGTCCGGGTGTTTCGCTATCAGCCCGGGTTTATTCATCAAAAAGTCATGCTGATTGACGATTTTGCCAGCGCAGTGGGCAGTGCCAACCTGGATAACCGCTCGTTCCGCCTTAATTTTGAAATCACCCTGCTGACAATCGATAAAGCCTTTGCAGCAGAAGTCGAGAAAATGCTGCTCGAAGACTTCAGCCAGAGCATCGAGATACACAACGCAGACCGCAGGCGCGTGCATCGGCTGCGGAAAATCCGCATGCGTATCGCACGCCTGCTGTCACCGATCCTGTAGCACTCAAACTCAAAGCATCCAGTCGATCGGTAAAAACGACAAAAAGCCAACGGCCATGCGCACCCAGATGCTGCTTCCCGGCTCAGTGTCGTAGCTGATGTGCCCGGAAGCACTTTGCTCGACCCACTTCAGATCGCCGTTTTCAGCCAGCATGACCCGATAAGCACTCAGTGCCAGGTCCTGATCGAACGCCAACTCAATCCTCTTCGCCAGCAATGGGCTGTCGATTACAAACCCCAGCTCGGTATTGAGCTTGGCCGAGCGCGGATCAAAGTTGAACGAACCGACAAATACGCGCTGACCATCCACGGCAAAGGTCTTGGCATGCAGGCTGGAGCCACTGCTGCCGAATACTTTGTGTTTGTCCGCCTTATCGCTTACAGCGGACTGGCGGCGCATTTCGTACAGCTCAATACCTGCCTGGAGCAGGTCCTTGCGTGCCTTGGCATAGCCTGCATGCACGGCGACGACATCTGTGGACTCAAGTGCATTGGTCAGGATGCGTACCTTGACCCCGCGCCTGCTCATTTCGCTAAATGCCTCAACCCCGGCGGGCGTCGGCACGAAGTACGGCGATACCAATTCAACATGGCTGTTCGGGCGAGCAATGATTGCCCCGACCTGATAGGTCAAAAGCTGTTCGGGAGCGACCTTGCCCAGGCCTTTTGCCGGATCATCACTGACCATCCGGGTATTGGCCCAAATCAACTCGAGCTGCCCATGGAGCAACTGATTGATAAACTGCAATTTCTTGAGCGCTGCGACATATTCAGTCGCCTTGGGGCTTTGCCTTAGCCTGTTCGCCGTCGCCGCAACCTCTGCGCGTTCAGAGACGCTGGCAGCAGGCATCAAGCGATTAACCGGGTAGGCCGAACCGCTGTCCCAGTAACGATCGAAATCATCGGAGACCTGCCTGACCACAGGCCCCACTGAAAGCACATCCAGGTCGGCAAACAGCACGCCATCCGTGGCAGCAAAGTATTCATCACCGATGTTCCCCCCGCCAACAATACTGGCCATGTTGTCGGCGGTGAACGACTTGTTGTGCATCCGGCGATTGGCGCGGGAGAAGTCGGTCAGAAACCCCAGCCACTTAGCGCTACGCGAAGGGAACGGATTGAACAGGCGTACTTCAATCTTTGGGTGGCTGTCTAGCGCAGCAATCTGTGGGTCGATGCCCGATGTGCCGTTGTCATCAAGCAGCAAGCGCACCCTGACACCACGGTCAGCAGCCTCCAACAGGGCCTGCAAAAGCAAGGTCCCGGTGGTGTCGCCACGCCAAATATAATATTGCACATCCAGGGTCTGTTGCGCCGCCTGGGCGAGCAGCGCCCGTGCGGCAAAGGCATCTCTCGGGCTGGCCAGTGGGTAAATACCGGATATGCCCGGATTTGACTGCGTCATCGGCGTTATCGCCCTGCCCAAGCGCGTCTCTTTCGCTTCACCAAGGGGCAATGCACTGGACAGGCTTCGCCCCTCAAGCGAGGGCAAGGCGCCACAACCGGCGAGCAGTGAAGCACAGAGGGAAAGACTCATAAGGCTTACTCGGCGTCTTGGGTTTGGGCTCATGGACTGCTTTATCGACAAAAATGAATTAATTCGGCGAGCACTGAAGCCTCTACAGTCGTTGTTGGCGCTTCACTAAATAAAAGGCCCGCCAGAGGCGAGCCTGAATACTACAACTTGAAGTGACCTAGTTGGCTTGCTGTGGTTTCAGACCACCGCAATCAGCACCGACCCAACGTGCATTGGTTTGCATGGTGCCGTGCTGTTGCTTGCCCTGATGGTTAAAGGTGCTGGTGACCGTGCTGGTAAACTGCCTGTCGTTGATGAAGCGCGTCTCGCCCTGCCCTTTAGCCTGCGGGCAGTCAAAGGTGAACGCCCAGAGCTTGTCGGAGCGATCGGTAACTGTCTGCTTACAGCCCGACTGCTCTTGCAGCGGCAACTCATCAGAGTTGACCAATGCCTCGCTCAGGCAGACCTGGACACCGCTATCGCCCAGTTGCACGCCTTGTTTGGCCAGCATTTGCTCCATCATCTGGCGTTGCTCGGGCGGCAGGGTTTTGAGTTTTTCGATCATCACGTCCATCGCGGGCATCTGTTGGCCATCAAACGCCATGTTGCTGGTACTGATTTCCCACAGACCCGGCAAAATAGGTGCAGCACTGGCCAGCATCGGGGCGACGCCAAGGCCAAGTACCAGGGTTTTGATCAATCGCATGCACATAGTCTGCTCCAGAAATCAGTCGATAGTGACTCAACCAGTCTAGCCGGAGTCGATCAATTAGCCGACTCAGTTGTAACCTGCTCTCGATAAACCTCAAGCCCACGCGCTTTATAGTTGCTCAGCGCACTGGGGTGATCGAGGGTACAGGTATGCACCCACACCCGCTTAACACCTGGCCAGGACCAGGCAGACGCTAATGCGTGGCTGGGCAAGGGGCCACCAAAACCTTGGCCGAAAAAGTCCTGAGCCAAACCAAAATACAGGATTTCCACATCACCTTCGGCACTCATTTGCAGCTCGTAGTAACCGGCGATTGCACCTTTGGAGTATGCCACCCAGGTGCGGTGCTGATCGCTGTTGATCAATGCCTGCCATTGCTCATCGGTCCAGACCAGT
Source organism: Pseudomonas sp. S9 (assembly GCF_000222125.1). Classification (NCBI taxonomy): domain Bacteria; kingdom Pseudomonadati; phylum Pseudomonadota; class Gammaproteobacteria; order Pseudomonadales; family Pseudomonadaceae; genus Pseudomonas; species Pseudomonas sp. S9. The sequence continues at coordinate 120,702 of NZ_AFFX01000006.1, forward strand.
TTATCTGTCCACAACCAGGGTTCGCCCACCAACTGGTAGAGAAAGCGGTTGAGCTGAAACTGCTTGTGCTGGCACTCGATGACACTTAACTCAGCAGGCAATGGCTTGGCACGCAATTGCCCAGGGCTGAGCATCTGCAGGTAATAAGTGGTGTAGGTCAGGCCACTCACAATCAAACTCTCTACAGACTGGATTAATAAGGGTGCAGACGAAAAAAACCCCCACTGGCAAAACCAAATGGGGGTTCTCTCCATCATACAACCAGTGCTTGTGGCACTGGGAGCAGGTTAACTGATTAACCCTTGCCCGCACCTTTCGAGGCGGGGGAGTCGAGCTCACAACTCCAAAGTTCCAACGCGGGCTGGGACGCTTTTGGCGGGCCGAGCCATTCACTCGCAGAGTGGCAACGCTGGTTGAAACACAGTTGGTAATCCCCAGCCTCGGGGGTTCGCCCCAAGCGCAGAGGTTGCAGGGGCGCTAGCTGGCGATGGTAGTGCCAGCTGCCCTCACGCAGTACGGCGTCATCCGGTATTTCCATACCGGCGCCAGTACCCTTTACACGCGCCTCACCAAGGACCAGGCCCTCGGCAGTGACACGATAATCCTCTTCCCAGCGGATGTGCTCGATGGTGTGTTTCCAGGCCAGGGTGAAGTCGCTGACAGGCAACTGCGCCCACACCGCTCCAGCCAGGCCCATGCACAGACCAATCAAAGCGCAGCCACCGGCTTGTTGCGCGCACGCCACAGGTGTTGGCCAAGGAAGACTGCGGCCAGTGCAAAACCAATCTCATCGCTGGCAGGGGTCGCCAGGATCAGGCTCGCACCAGCGGCAAAACCCAGTAGGCGCTCCCACCAGGACAGCTTGAAGTTGAGGAAGCCGGTAAACACCACGCCCCACAAACCAATGGCCACAGCCGCCTTGAACAAGGCATAAATAATCGCCAGCCAGTTATCGCTCTGCATCATCAGGGCTGGGTCATAGACCGCCATAAACGGCACGATGAAACCGGCGATGGCAATGCGGATCGCCCACAGGCTGATCTTCAGGCCCTTCTCTTTTGCAATTGGCGCAGCGGCAAAGCAGGCCAAGGCAACTGGTGGCGTCAGGTCCGCCATGATCCCGAAGTAGAAAACGAACATGTGCGAAACCACCAGCGGCACGCCCAGTTCGAGCAGTGCAGGCGCGGCAATCGAGCTGGTGATGATGTAGTTGGGAATGGTCGGAATCCCCATGCCCAGCACCAGGCAGGTCAGCATGGTCAACAGCAGCGACAGGAACAGTTTGTCCTGACAGATCCCCGGGATTTAGCCGGCGAATGTCGAAGCCACACCGGTCAGGGAAACCACACCAATGATCACCCCAACCAATGCACAGGCAATACCCACCGGCACTGCATGACGCGCACCTTCAACCAGTGCATGCAAGCACACGGTCAAGGTTTCGCGACCACCCTTGATAAACCAGCACGTCGCAACGAGCAGTGCGACAACGCCAAATACCACGGCAATACCCATCTGGAAGAAGCCGGCGCAAAGCAGGCCCAACGCCACCCAGAAAGCGATACGCATGCCGGTTGATGACACCCGCATGATGATCGCCGAACCGAGAATCACAATCGCCGTCAGTGCCAGGCCAACCATGCCCGAATACAGCGGTGTGCGTCCGGAGAACAGCAGGTAGACCAGGATGAACAGCGGAATCAGCAAGTACCAACGCTCTTTAACCGCAGCCCAGGGGTTTGGGCATTGGTCTTTCGGCAAACCATGCAGGTTGGCACGACGAGCCTCGAGGTGAACCATCCAGAACACCGAGCCGAAATACAGGATTGCCGGAATCAACGCGGCTTTGGCCACCTCAAAGAAAGGTACGTTGATGGTCTCGGCCATGATGAATGCAACCGCACCCATCACCGGCGGCATGATCTGGCTGCCCATGCTCGACGTCGCCTCGACGCCGCCAGCAAATGCCGAGCGGTAACCGAAACGCTTCATCAGCGGAATGGTGAACTGGCCCGTGGTTACCACGTTGGCCACACCCGAGCCGGTAATGGTGCCCATCAGCGCAGACGACACCACGGATAATTTTGCCGGGCCGCCAACCTTGTGGCCAAACAGGCCCATGGCGAAATCGGTGAACAGCTTGATCATCCCTGCTTGCTCAAGGAAGGCACCAAACAGGATGAACAGGAAAATATAGGTCGCCGAGACATAGGTCGGCGTGCCGTACAGGCCTTCGGTCCCATACGCCAGTTGGTTGACCAGTTGATCCAGGTCGTAGCCGCGGTGCATCAGGTCGCCCGGCAAGTACTGGCCCAGCAGGCCATAAGCCAGAAACAGCGCACAGATAATCGGCAAGGCAATGCCCATGACGCGGCGGGCAGCCTCGAATACCAGGGCAATCAGGACCAGCCCGACCACCATGTCCATTTGCGTCAGGTCGCCGGAGCGATAGATCAGGTCAGCTTCAAACACCCACTGGTAAATCGCCGTGCCCATGCCGGCCAGACCCAGAATCCAGGCAGCAGGTTGCCATGGACGACCTTTGCCATTGATGGAGAAGCTCAGAAATACGGTAAGCAGCAGGAAGCCGACGTGAACAGCACGCAGCACCTGGCTCGACACGGGGTGAAAGGCCGCCGTGGTGATTTGAAAAATGGAAAACAGCAGCGCAACAAAAAACAGCGCTTTTGGCCACTCACCAGGATTTGCTGAAAGGCCTTGGTTGTTCTCACTCATGGCGATTGCGCCCTCATTACGAAACGGTTGCGCAGAACCGCTAACAAAACCTACCGTTCCCTCGGAACACTGGTTTTATTAGCACCTCTGGTGCGCGAATATCAGAACCAATATTGATCGGGGCGCAAGCTTGTGCGCCCCGATTCACGAGGATTACAGCGCGCCGACTTCTTTGTAGTAGCGCTCCGCGCCTGGATGCAGCGGAATTGGCAGGTTCTTGGCAGCGGTTTCCAACTTGATGTCCTTGGCCGCAGAGTGGGCATTGCCCAAGCGCTTGAGGTTCTCGAACATCAACTTGGTCATTTGATAGGCGGTTTCTTCAGAAACACCTTCATGGCTCACCAAAATGTTGGTGATGGCAACCGTTGGAACGTCAGCGTCCTGGCCATCGTAGGTACCGGCCGGGATATTGGCTGGCTGGTAGGCATCGTTACCGATTTTGGCAACCACATCAGCCGGGACCGATACAAAGTTGATTGGCAACGTGGCCGCCAGGTCACGAATAGCCGCCATGCCCAGGCCCGAGGACTGCAAGGTGGCGTCCAACTGGCGGTTCTTGATCAGCTCAACCGACTCGGCATAAGGCAGGAATTCAACTTTGCCCATGTCTTCGTAGCTCAGGCCAGCAGCCTTGAGGATTGCCCGAGCGTTCAACTCGGTACCCGACTTTGGCGCGCCAACCGAGATGCTTTTGCCTTTCAGGTCAGCCAGGGTTTTGATGCCCGACTCTTTGTTGGCAACGATCTGGATGTAGTTCGGGTAAGTGCCGGCAATCGCCCGCAGCTTTTTCAGCGGTGCTTTAAAGCCAGCTTCTTCAACGCCGTTCCAGGCATCGGCAACAGAGTCACCCAGGGCCAGCGCCAATTCACCGCGACCGGCTTGCAGCAGGTTGAGGTTCTCAACCGACGCCTTGGTCGCCTGAACTGAGGTTTTCGAGCCTTCAATGCCGTTGCTGTAGATCTGCGACAGGCCAACACCAATCGGGTAGTACACACCGCTGGTGCCGCCCGTGAGGATGTTGATAAAGGTTGGGGCCGCCAGAACCGCAGTGCTTGCAGTCAGGGTTGCGGCAGCTGCGAACAGGCTTAAACGCTTGGTCAATCGCATGGATGAATCTCCGTCGTTGTTATGGCTTTATGCAGAGTTTTTCACTGTAGACGATGCCCGCCGGGGAGCGGCTAGCATTCGTCGGATTTTATCGGGGCGTGAAAGAAGCTTTCGCTTACACAAGACGTATAGCCCGGTGTACTGGAGGGAGTGCGCGACTGACTCGCGATCAGGGCAAGATGGCTCATGGCATACCTCTAGTCTTTCTTATTGGATTACCCGTAAGTAAACGGTTTAACAACAACCGTAGCAGATGCCGTGCCAATGCGTGAAAGCGCCGTGCCAGAAGGGTTTAGATAAACTAAAAGTCGATTATCGGCAAAAAACCGCCTAGATATAAACAGCAATAGGCGGCATTCCGCCTATTCGTCACCCTGACTGCCCGCCGGACGATAACTGCCTCGCTGCAAACCATGACGCTGCATTTTTTCGTTGAGGGTGCGCCGTGGTAACTGCAGCAACTCCATCACCTGGGCAATATTGCCCTGACAGTGCAACAAGGCGTTATGCAAGCATTGTGCTTCGAAGCTTTCCATCTGCTGTGCCAGTGACTGGCTGGCAAAAGCCTCGAACCGCGCGCTCAAGCCCAGTGCATGACGCTCCGCGGCGTTGATCAGCTCACGCACATTGCCTGGCCAGTCATGCCCGAGCAAGCGCGCCAACTCGGTCGCAGGCAAGGGTGACACCTCGCGACCATGGCGCTGTGCTGCCTCCTGGGCAAAGTGTTCAAACAGCAGAGGAATATCCTCGCGGCGATCACACAAAGCCGGTATCTGCAGGGTTGCAACATTGAGCCGGTAATACAAATCCTCGCGGAAGCGACCTTTGCGAACCTCATCCAGCAAATCCGGCTTAACCGCACTGATCACCCGCAAATCCACTTGAATGCTGCGGTTTGAACCCAGGCGTTCAAGCGTTTTCTCCTGCAACACGCGCAACAACTTGACTTGCTGCGCCAACGGCAGGCTCTCGATTTCATCAAGGAACAGAGTGCCGCCGTCAGCATGCTCGATACGGCCAATACGCTTACCCTGCGCACCTGTGAATGCACCGCTTTCATGGCCGAACAGCTCGCTCTCGAACAGATTTTCTGGAATGGCAGCACAGTTGAGCGCCACAAAGGGCTTGCCCGCCCTGGCGCTGAAATCATGCAGGCAACGCGCAACCCCCTCTTTGCCACTGCCAGTCTCACCACGAATCAGGATATTCACCAAAGTACCCGCCAGTTCGAGAATCTGCCGACGCAGGTTTTCCATCGGCCGCGAGACACCCAGCAATTGGCTTTCTATCCGGTCCTTGTTGGCAAACTGTTGGCGCAATTCGCGGTTTTCACAGACCAGACGGCGTTTTTCCAATGCCCGGCGCACGCTGTCGAGCAAGCGCTCAGGAGTGAAGGGTTTCTCTATGAAGTCATAGGCGCCCCGATGCAGGGCCTGTACCGCCATGGGGACATCGCCATGGCCGGTCACCATGATCACCGGCAGATCGCGATCAAGCTCGATCAACTTTTCCAGTAGCTGCAGGCCGTCAGTGCCGGGCATACGCACATCGCTGATGATGACACCGGGAAAATCCCGGTCGACCAAAGCCAGCGCCTGGGCAGCACTTGAGCAGGTTTGCACACTGAAACCGGAAAGCTCCAGCCACTGCTGCACGGCTTCACGAATAGCCACTTCATCATCAACAACCAACACCTGACTGCTCATACGACCTCCAACTAGAACGCGCGCAGTGTATCGCCATGAGCCTGACTTGGTAGTCTCGATTTGAACATTGCGGCAAAACTGTGAGCAGCGTCCTCCCCACTCCCTAGCCTTGAGGCTCAGGTGCAATTGGCAATTTCATGGTAAACACCGCGCCAATCGAACTGTTAGCCGCCTCTAGCGTACCGCCCAGTTCGCGCACTATGCCGTATGACACCGCCAGCCCCAACCCCAGGCCCTGGCCGACAGGCTTGGTGGTGAAGAACGGATCGAACACATGCTTTAAGTTAGCTGCGTCAATCCCTCCCCCATTGTCGGCAATTTTGAGCACGCATTGGCCCGCACAAGATTGGATAACCACATCCAGCTGCGGCGTTCCGGCTCCCGTCATGGCGTCCAAAGCGTTATTGAGCAAGTTGAGGAGCACTTGCTCAAGGCGAATCGCATCCCCTAAAACATGCACGTTATAATCAACTTGGCTACACAGTTGCACATTTTCGCCACGCATTCTCGGCGCTAGCAGCTGTAGCGCCTGGTCCAGAACCTCGCCCAGCGACAAACGTTCACTGAGCCCGGCCGGGCTTTTACGGGCAAAGGTTTTCAAATGGCTGGTCAGTGATGCCATAAGCTCAAACAGGCCATCAATACGCTGCAATCCCGCGTAGGCATCGGCCTGGCGACCGCTATCCAACAGCAGGCGCAAACTCCCCAGCTGCATGCGCATCGCGGTCAGCGGCTGGTTGACTTCATGGGCCATGGCCGCTGACATTTGGCCCAGGGCTGCCATCTTCGCCGCATGCACCAAACCATCCTGAGCCTCACGTAATTCTGCGGTGCGCAAACTCACTTCCTGCTCAAGGCGCTCGCGAATATTGGCTTGCAAGCGATGTTTCTTGCGCCGCTGCAGCAAAAACAGCAATAAGAACGCCAGGGTCATCCATACACCAGCGCCAGCCAAGCGATAGCTGCGCACACTGTCGACCACGCTTTGCGGCTCGATCAGCAGAAACAGGTTCCAACCTTCATCCGGCAGCTGTTGGCTTTGCCAGAGATAATCCTGTGTACCGTCCGGGCCATCCACAGTGCGCCACTGCGACTCCGGGTTAATTTGCAGTCGCAACTTGCTTGGCAGTGGCTTTAGCGCTTTTTCGGCATATTTTCGCACCTCGATCAGCTCATTTCGCGCCTTATCACTCAACTCGCTCAATGTCCTGAACCGCCATGCCGGGCGATTGCTCAAAATCACCACGTTATAGGTGTCAGCCACCAGCAAGATGCCCGATTGCTCGACCCATTCGCGTTGCAGTTCCTCAAGCTCAAGCTTGACCACCAAAACACCCAGCACTTGATCATGGTCATCGAGCACCACATGGGAGAGAAAATAACCGGGGATTCCAGTGGTGACCCCTACCGCAAAATAACGCCCGGACGATTGCTTCAAGGCATCGCGAAAATAAGGGCGGAATGCATAGTTGTTGCCGACAAAACTGCTCCACTCCCGCCAGTTGCTGGCCGCCAGCGTGTCGCCCTGCGCGTTTAGCAAATAGAGCACATTGGAACCGGCGGCCCGATTAAGTTGCTCCAAGCGATGATTGAGTCCTGCGCGCAACAGCAGGTCATCCGGTGAGCTGAGCACCGCCTTGATATCGCTGTCGAGTGAAAGCACCTCGGGCACCGAACTGAATCGCTCGACCAAGGTGTGTATGGATTGGGCATACAACTGCAGTTGCCCGCGCGCTTCAACGCTACGCTCCTGCCAGACACGTTGCTGTGCATAACGCCCCCCCAGCCACATGCTTGCAAGCAGGCCGATGACAATCAGCAGGAAGGTAAACCCCACACGGTATCGAAGAAAAAGAGCAGGCATGCAGCGATCATCTCAGCAAGGTTGCCACATGTTAAGACAACCTCGCTGCTGACGCTGTATTAGCGCCAGCAGCAATTACCGCAATGAGAAGATATTCAAGCGTAGATGTCAGTGCGCGACCAGGGCAGATTATGGCCGCCATCAGGCAGAGGCTTAACGGCGAGTATCTGGTGCAGGTTCATCCAGCCCTGGGCAAAACCATAGGCGCAGCCGGCCAGGTATAGGCGCCAGATACGCAGCGCTTGCTCCGGAACCATTGACGCCGCCTTGTCCAACTGCGACTCAAGTCTTTCACTCCAGAAGGTCAAGGTACGCGCGTAATGCAGGCGCAGGCTTTCAACATCAACCACTTCCAGCCCGGCATCGCTCAGTACGCCAGTCATGGTAGAGAGATGGGGCAGCTCGCCATGGGGGAAAACATACTTGCCGATAGAATCGCCAGCGCCATAGCCAACCGCACGGCCATCGGTGTGGCGCGCGGTAATACAATGGTTAATCACCAGGCCGCCCGGTTTAACAGCCCCGAATCAGCATTGACAGTACTGCGCCAGGTTGGCGTAGCCAACATGTTCAAACATACCGACACTGACTACTTTGTCGAACCGGCCATCCTGCGGCAGATCCCGGTAATCCATCAACTGCAGCTCAACCTGTTGCGCCAAGCCTTGCTCGGCAACGCGCTCACGGGCCAGCTTCAGTTGCTCCGCACTCAGGGTGATGCCGTAGACCTGGGCACCAAACTCGCGAGCCGCCAGCCGTGCAAGGCCACCCCAGCCACAGCCGACATCAAGCAGCTTGTCGCCTGGTTCTAGGCGCAGCTTGCGGCACAACAGGCGTAGCTTGGCCAATTGCGCCTGCTCCAGGGACTCATCGCCAGTTGGAAAATATCCACAGGAATAGACCATCTCCGGATCTAGCCATAGCGCGTAGAACTCATTGGACAGGTCGTAGTGATAGCTTATCGCAGCAGCATCGGTCGCCTTATCATGCAGTTCATGCTCAACCGCTGCCGAGCTGTCGTCAGGTATCAGCGCTTCACTGAGCCCGACCCCGACCTTGATGATATCGCTCATCTGGCCTTCCAGCTCGACGCGGCCTTCAACATAGGCCCCGCCCAGAATGTCCAGTCGCGGCTCAGACAATTGAGTAATCAGGCTTGGGTCTTTGATCACCAGCGTAACCCGTGGCTGAGGGCCAAGATCAAGCTCTTTGCCGTCCCACAACTTCAAGCGCAGCGGCAATTGCAGGCTACGTAATACTGGCGGTATGGACTGAATCATATGAACCTCCGCTTTTTGCTGACAACAAAAAGCGTAGCTCAGCTTATTGCGAAGTGATGCTATCGACCTGATAGATAACCGGCTCGCCCATGTGACGCTGCAAAGTGCCATCACCCAGCCATTGGCGAATCCAGGTGATGGCCTGGGCCATGGCGTTATCACCCAGGGGTACCAGGTCGGTACAGAGCTCAGCAAAACTACCGCCTTGCACTGCCATTTTGTAAAGCGCGCTGGCTTCATCAGGCCCTAGGGTGCGGTAGCGGCTGATCAGCCCAGCGCGCCAGATCAAACAGACAGACTCCTGCTCCAGCCTATGGCTGCCGGGAAACTCGGTGTCTTTCTTGATCGCGCGCCACAAGGCCATGGTGTTGTAGCGCAGGGTTTGCCATTGCACGCTTGGCAAAAACCGCGCTTGCAGATTTGGCCACTCATCAGCCTGCAAGCTGGCCAACACAGCCTCGGTCAACGGTTCGCCATCTGGCGCATCGAATGACAGGGTGAAAGCCCATTCAAAACGCGCAAGCTCAGCCAGCGGCTCAGCCTGCTCAGGTATAAGGTGAGCCTCGATAAACTCGGCAAACCGGGCACCTAGCCAGCGCAGGCTGAAGTGATCGGGCGGATAGGCATTGATATAGGCCAGCGCCAGCGCATCGAACTCTTCATCGCCCATCCAGCCGTGCACCGCCTGGTAATCGCCTCGCAGGGTCTCGATCAGCCGTGCGCGATAGGCATTGTGATAAATCGCCAAGCCCAGGTCGACATCAAGGTTCGGGCTGCCCACCAGGCTGGCTCGCAATTCGTCATTGGCGAGCGAGTCGGCGCCCAGCAAATAGGCTTCAGTTTCTTGCTGCCACTGGTTCAGCCGCATAAAGGCTCCGTCTGGAGGGCTCTGGCGCCTAATTCGCGAGCTTTTTGCAGCTCGGCCATCAATTCGGAAAATGGCGGATAGTGGTCATCACGCTCAATCATTGTCGCAACCGGCCCCAGGTGCCCGATGGTGCGCTCGTACAGTTGCCAAACCGGATCACACACCGGGTGGTCGTGGGTGTCGATCACGTAGTTGCCGTAATCAGTATGTCCGGCCAAATGCAACTGACGAACTTTATCCACAGGCAGGCTGCTGATGTAGGTCCATGGGTCAAACCCATGGTTGCGCGCACTGACGTAAACATTGTTCACATCCAGCAGTAGATCGCAGCCGGTGATCTCTGTCAGGGCCGAGAGAAACGCCCACTCAGTGTATTGATCTCCGGCGCTGCGGATATAAGTCGAGGCATTCTCAAGCACCAGCGGGCGCTCGATTACATCCTGCACCTGTTGGACTCGCGCCGCTACGTACTGCAGGCTTTCATCGGTGAAAGGTAGTGGCAGCAAATCGTGCAGGTGATGGGCGTTACCGCGGCTCCAGCACAGGTGGTCGGAAATCCACTGCGGCTTGACCCGCTGTGCCAGTTGCTTGAGACGCACGAGATAATCGCGATCCAGTTCGTGTGGACCGCCAATAGACAGCGAGACACCATGCATCACTATTGGATAGTGCTCGGCGACCGCGTCCAGGTGATAAAGGGCTTTGCCGCCCTCGACCATGAAATTCTCAGAAATCACCTCGAACCAATCGACATCAGGTCGTTGCTCGAGAATTTCTTGATAATAGGGAACTCGCAATCCCAGGCCGTAGCCAAGACAGGCTGACTTAGCTGACATGCCAAGCTCCTTGGTTAGATCTGGTGTAATTGAACCTGTGCAATAAAATTGAAGTCGCCATCAACCGATGGCGACATTCAATTGCAAGGTGCTTATTCCTCGCCAACGCGGCCTTTGGCAGCATTGCAATCAGCCAACGACATGGCTTTGAAGCCATGACCTTTGCAGATGCCCTGGCCTTTACAGGCGTTTTCAGCGGTTTTGCAGTCATTCTGGCCTTTGCAGGCGTTAACGCCAAAGCATTGAACAGGCGAATCTTCTGCGACAGCTACAGTGCTGGCCATGGTTGCAAACATGGTTGCAGCAGTGAACGCGATAGCAGCACCGGTAGCAGCAAGTGTGGTTTTGTTAGTCATGTGCACATCCTCGGATTATGTGTAATACGCCAGTCGCACAACATTTGTTAGACGCGACGTATCACTAGAGAGAGATAGACCATATTCGTTACAACGTCATTTAAAAAAACGTGGCAAAAACCATTCCCACCTTAAGTTAGGAATCATCTGACCCGTTACAGCTTTGGGCCAGCAGCCTTGCGGTCTCCCGATTCAACCCTTGCGCCAGGACAAGGCCGCGCCGAACTTAATCGGCTAACTGAGTTCTACATAACAGGTTCAGCGCGTTGCTGAACAGATCTGTATCAAGAATGAAACACACCAAATAGATGGCGCCCACTGTTTACGCTGCTTTACGGTTTTCACCGTCTACCTGTTTCATCCGTGCAACACCGGGCGAAGCCTGAGCCAGGCTTGGCTAGGCACGGATAACCCCAATAACGCTGGCCGATGCTGTCTCATTAATGAAACACCCGGCTCCGCCCTGCCTGCCACAAACAAATCCAACTCACTGATATTTCAACACAAATCAATTCCGGCACGACTCCTGCGAACAGTTCGGCACAACCAACCGAAGAGTTGTCACTGCCAAGAGCTGTATAAGGAATTGATGTCATGGAACCTAGTTCAAGGTCATTCCAATCCTCACTACTGGCCATCACGCTAGTGATGCTTTCAAGCGTCTATGTTGCACCTACGTTCGCCCAAGACGGCATTATCGTATTGGGTCGCCAGGTTCAGCCGCGCCTTGCAACGCACCCCACTGATATTCCCGACCCCAATCCAACGGTGGTCAATACCAATATTTCTCGGCAAGTCGTCACCACGGTCAATGGCAGCCTGAACAGCACCCAAATGGGCATGGGTGGCGAACTGGCAGACTCAGACTTCGCCAACATCACCACCGGCGCCAGCATCAATTCCATGATCATGCCCAACGGCAGCCTTCCTGGTTTCAACGCACTCGGTACAGACCAGGTCAACCATCAAGGAGCCACCAACACAGGCTCAGCCGGGCATTCAGGTGGCAATGCCGGCAGTGGCTTGGGCGGCACCATCAACAGCACCGTTCAACGCGGGCTGGCCCCACTGAATATGCTGACCGGGGGCAAGTGAGATGAAGAACCTGCCCTTGTTAATCACACTCGCTGTTTCCAGCGCTGCACTTTCCGGCATGACGCTGGCCGAAACGCCCAACCAGGCCAATATCGCCAACAGCGCCAGTCACTACCAAGGCGTTGTTTCGGTCAACCAAGCGGCGGGAAAGTCGCAACAGCAAAGTAATGCAAGAGCCCTGGCAATTGGCAACGGCGCCAGCGCTTCGACCCAACAAATCCAACAGCTGAATATTAATAACGTCGACAGCTCCCAAGCCGCAGGCGTGGCCATTGAAGCGGGCGCATTCAGCTCTGGTAACGGTGTCCTCGGAATCAACCAATCCGCGGGGGCAGGCACACAACAGGCCAATGCAATGAGCATCAGCGTGAGTTCGGGGCCAACCAGCCTGGATGACTCGGTGCTGTCACAAAGCGTGGCCATTACCCAAATCTCGGGAACAGTTGCACCTTCCACAGGGGAGCGACGCGTAGCAACCGATGACACTGCGTTTGTCGGGAGCCGTGGAGTCGTGCAATTGAACCAGAGCGCTGGGGTCGGGAACCGCATGGGGAACAACCTCAGTATCAGGGTTAGTGATTAACCCTGAGCGCAACACAAGTGAGTAAGTCCTAAGTCCAACACAGCAAGGCAAGGAGATACACCATGAAAACTAAAATGGTAGTAATGACGCCGCTGGCACTCGCTTTGGCAGTCGCCATGGCAGCGACAACAGTACAAGCCGACCAGAGAAAATCCTGGATTCCTGAAACAGGCGCATCTGCAACTGTCGACGATACCCAGATCATCAAAGGTAACGGCGTACTGAACGAAGGCACTGAAAACGCAGCGGGCGTTGACGACGTTGGGGCGAACGCCTCGGGTAACGTCGGTATCAACGTTGTTGCAGGTACCAATAACCAACAAGCCAACGCCGCAGCACTTGCCAGTGCCGATGCAAGCTTTGTGTTCGGTACCGCCGAAGCGTCAACCACTGTGAACCAGAAGTTGACCAACAACGGCGTGATGAACTATTCCAACCCAAGCACTGCAGCGCTTACCAACTCGCTTAACGGCGCCAGTGGTAACGTCGGTGCCAACGTTGCAGCTGGTACTTATAACCAACAGAAAAACGACATGGCTGCTGCCGTGTCTGCCGGCGCGTTCTCAACCGCCAGCAGCACAGCCACTCAGTCTATTTCTGGCAACACCACCAACAATAAAGCCACCCTTGAGTATGGCTCTGCAAAAGTCACCCTGGGCATGGCCGCTGTTGGTGGCTACAAAGGCAAGTCTGACCAGATCGGCGATGTCTATCTCGACTCGTGGGAAGGCGAAGGTCACCCAGGTGGCTCCAACACTGGCCACGTAGACCTGGATAGCGATGCACAAGGCGCTCAAGACCTCAACGATGACGGCGGCGCACTGGCCTTCAACGAAGAAGGTGTGATCGGCCTGCTCGGTGTAGTGACTGGCAATATCCCAGTTGTTGCTGGCTTCAACGCTCCAGTGGTCAACACTGCAGTGCTCAGCGGCTCACTGAACTACGTCTCGGGTAACGTCGGTGTCAACGTGGCGGCGGGTGCTGGTAACCAGCAAAGCAACTCCCTGTCGATTGCTGCTGGCTGCACCTCGTGCCCAGCTGGTGGTACCGGCGGCGGCGAATCGCTTCGCTACTAAGCTAGTCCTGGGGACTCCGGAGGTTTCGGAGTCCCTTTCTTTTACAAGGACTGACTTATGCGCGCCCTTCTCGTTGTCCTGATGATGCTGATTTGCCCTGCATCCTACTCCGCCCAACTGGGCTTTCCGGTGCTACCGGGTGGTGCCTTGGCATTCAAGAAAGTCGAAAGCTTTCGCGAGCGGCGTTTCAGCAATCTGATCGAACAAAAGACCGATTTCAGCTGCGGTGCTGCTTCCCTGGCTACCATCCTGTATCAGGGTTATCGCTTCGATATCGACGAGCAGACTGTCATTGAAGGCATGCTGCAGCAAGCAGACCTCGACCTGGTCCGCAGCCAGGGTTTCTCCATGCTCGACATGAAGCGTTATGTCGAAGCCATTGGCTTGCGTGCCCGCGGTTACCGCATTCCTGCCGAGCAACTTGAACAAGTCAAAGTACCGGTGGTGGTGCTGCTGGATGTACGCGGCTACAAACATTTCGTGGTGCTGCAGAAAACCGAAGGCAATTGGGCCTATATCGGCGACCCGGTATTGGGTCACAAGCGCTACAAGCTCGACGAGTTTAAAGAGGGCTGGAACGGTATTGTTTTCGCAGTGATTGGCGCCGGCTATGACCGCAACAACCCACTCACTGAACCGCCACAACCCCTTACGGCACGCAACCGCCTGGATCGCTTCAGGCCGGTAAATGATGCCGAGTTGATGGAGTTCGGCTTTATACAAAGTGACTTCTTTTAATGGAGCACGACATGAAGACTCAATTGTGTGTGGCAACCATCTGCCTGGCTGCCAGCCTGCCACTCCACGCCACAGGGCTCTTTGTACCTGCTGAGCTGAGTGATCAGGAATTATCGCAACTACGGGGCCGCTATGTGCTGCCTGGAAGAATTGTTAATTTTGGTGTGACCATGGCCAGCACTTGGCAAAACGCAAGTGGCCAGGTGCTCGGTGCCAAGGTCAACATGCAAATCCAGCAGAACATGCCAAAGCCTGTGTTCAATATCACCACTTTCAATGAGGACAACAGTAATGCGGCGGCGGCAACCATTGCCGCCGGCGTGGCCAACTCACCTGCTACACCAACGACGGCGCCAACACCTGGAACGGGCCAGCTAAGCGGTGGCAACAGCCTGAACAATGTTCAGGGCGTGGTGCAAACCACGCGCTCAGCGGGTGATTTGAACACCAGCTACAACAACCTTAACATTGATGTAAGCCACGGTAATAAAGCGCCTGCGGTCATGTCCGGCTCGCAGATTGTCAACCGCGTGCAAAACAGCGATGCCGGTACGGTCAGGGTCAGTCCAATGGGCGGCGGCTTGCAACTGGCAATTGATGCCAATGGCCAGGGCGCCAGCCTGCAACAACTTGGTGCTGGCGGGGGCGTGCAACGTACCGACATATACGGCTCACGCAACACAGTCACCAATTTCGCTGCGCTCAACGTATTGCTCAAAGAAAACATGCCGACGGCGAACGGTTTGAATTGTAATTGGAACCAACTTAACAATTTGCGTCCAACAGGGCTGTAAATATCGTCTAGGCTGGATTTTTTACTGATCTGAAACGGAAGTCTTACAATGCCGAAGCACCTGTCTCTCTGCTTGGTTATGTGTGCGGCTAGCGCTGCTGCAGCCCCCAGCTTGATGGCTGCAACTGATGCCGAAGTAGACGCATTAAAACAACAACTAGAACAACTCAAACAACACTACGATGCGCAACAGAAAGCCCTGATGGTGCTTGAGCAAAGGCTCAAACAAGTTGAGTCGCAACCGGTTCAAAAACCATTGCTACGCCCGATTCCTCCAACCGGGCGTAGTGAGACGGTGGCCAAATCGGGGGAAGCCGGTTACGGCACCAGCCTGCAAGACGATGCCGCGCCAGCACGCAGCGTTGAGAATATCTACAACGAGGCCAGCGGCTTTTTCGGCACGGGTAACTTCAGCTTCGAAACGGGCCTGACCTACAGTCACTGCGACAGTAGGCAACTGTTTCTTAACGGCTTTCTGGCCCTCGACACCATCTTTCTCGGCAACATCGGCGTCGACCAAATCAACTCTGACACCTTAACCCTCGACCTGACAGGACGCTATAACTGGCGTGACCGTTGGCAGTTCGACCTCAACGTGCCCGTGGTGTATCGCGAGACTACATTTGAGTCGGCTGGTGCAGGAGGCGCGAGCACATCGATTTCTGAAGAAACCGTCACCCGTAACCCTGAAATAGGTGATATCAGTGCCGGTATCGCCTACAAGTTCATGACGGAGACTGAAAGCCGCCCCGATGCGGTGGTGAGCCTGCGGGTCAAGGCGCCTACAGGTAAAGACCCGTACGGCATCAAGCTGCAACAGGTGCCAGGCAACGACAACCTGACCGTTCCTGAAGAACTGCCGACCGGTAATGGCGTGTGGTCAATCACCCCAGGTATATCCCTGGTCAAAACCGTTGACCCAGCCGTGCTTTTCGGCAACCTGTCCTACACCTACAACCTGGAGGAAGACTACAGCGACATCAGCTCCACCCGTGGGGTCAAACAACCCGGAACGGTGCAGCTGGGTAACTGGTTCCAATTCGGCCTTGGCATGGCCTTTGCGCTTAACGAGCGCATGAGCCTGTCGATGTCCTATTCGCAACTGCTTTCGCAAAAAAGCAAAGTCAAGGCTGAGGGTCAGAGCTTTACTTCAGTACCAAGCAGTGACGCCAATGCGGCGTACTACAACATCGGCATGACCTATGCGGTCGATGAAAACCTGAGCATCGTACCCAACCTGTCAATTGGCCTGACACCCGATGCCCCGGACTTCACCTTCAGCATCAGGTTTCCCTACTACTTCTAAACCCCTGTCGCAGACCTGAGCGGAATTTATTTCGCTCAGGTCTGCGTGCGCCTACCATTCGGTCAAACAGGCTGGATCGAGGTGGTTGTGGATATTCAGGCAATACTCTGGAGCTTACTATTTGGATCGATCGGCCTGGGCTTTTTTATCTACGGGCGCAAACACAACAGGACGATACCTTTCGTTTGCGGGCTGGGATTAATGATCTTTCCCTACTTCGTCAGCAACACCTTGCTGCTGATTGCAACGGGCTGCGTACTTATGGTCACGCCCTATTTTTTCAGGGGTTGAGCATCAGCGAATCTGATGCTTATGCAGCAAGCGGTAAAATGTCGGCCGCGAAATACCCAAGCCACGTGCCGCCTGGCTGCAATTTTCCGGGTACTTTGCCATTGCATCGCTGAGCGCCTGGATCTCGGCTCTGCGCTTGTAGTCTTCCAGGGTCCCAAGCCGCTCAATCAGCACGCTGCTTTGTTCAAGGCCAAGATCCTTGGCTTCAATCTGGCGTCCCTCTGCCAATACCAAACCTCGCCTCACGCGGTTCGCCAGCTCACGCACATTACCGGGCCATTTATGCTCGGTTAACTGCCTCAAGGCATCTTCACTGAAGCGCTTTGCCCGTCGACCTGTTTCGGCGCTGTACAAACTGGCGAAATAATTCGCCAACATCGGTATGTCCGCCACCCGTTCATGCAGGGCGGCGGTATGCACCTGCAGCACATTGAGGCGGTAATACAGGTCTTCACGGAGGCTGCCATTCTTGATCGCGGCCTCCAGATCAAAATGGGTGGCGGCCAGGACTCGCACATCAACCGATATCGGCTGGCTCCCGCCCACACGTTCTATCTGTTTCTCTTGCAAGAAACGCAGCAGGTTTGCTTGCAGCTCAAGGGGTAGATCGCCAATCTCATCAAGGAACAAGGTGCCACCGTCTGCCGACTCGATCCGGCCGATTTTGCGCTGGTGCGCACCGGTGAATGCCCCTTTCTCGTGGCCAAACAGCTCCGACTGGATAAGGTGTTCGGGAATTGCCCCGCAATTGATCGCTATAAACGGCTTACCTGCTCGAATCGAGCGCCGATGCAGGGTTCTTGCGACGAGCTCTTTACCTGTGCCGCTTTCACCACGAATCAGCACCGGAGAATGCGTCGGCGCCAACTTGGCCAATAGCTTGCGCAAATCACGGATGGGCGCACTCTGCCCAAGCAACTCATTTTCATGATCGTCAATAACGCCGCTTTTGCGACCACGCAACCTTGCCATGCCGTAGGCCCGACCCAAGGTCACATGCACCCGAGACACATCAAACGGCAGGGTGTGGTAGTCAAAAAACCACTCGCCGACAAACTCACCCAACGCATTAGCCGACGACAACAAATCAGGACTGAGCACAGCAATCCACTCGGTGCCGCTACGGCTTAGCAACTGCTTGATTGCGGCTGGGCGACGCAAGTGCATTTCATTGAGACGGATCAAACCGACATCGCAGTCGCGCTCCTCCGCATGCTCAAGCATGCAGCCTTCCACGGTCCATCCTGCTTCTCGCAGACCCGGTAACAGCGAGCGACAATCATCACATGGGTCTACTACCAGGAGGCGCCGCAATGTACTCGTATCATTAAGCATACCTTTCCTTGGCGCCAAATAATTAACGTTTTTAATCAAAGGCTTAGGCGCGATTACAGTTACCCTAGCAATACTTTAGATAACGACTTGGAACAATTCACACTAAGGCGCTAACGCTAAATAACTAGCCGTTCAAAACAAGCGGATCTGGAGATTAACCGGGCGAAATAACTGCGTTTTTTGTGACGCAGTTCCGAAATACCCTCTCCACCCGACGCCTCGCATAAGGCTGGCAAACCGTTATTTAAGGAAGAAGGTTTCAATACCCAATAGCCGTCACAGTCTGGCCCGCGAGATATAAAAATATCTATTTAATCCAAGGCTATGGCGAACGTCTGGTGCTGTTCATTCCAGAAACCTGAACGCCGAAAATATCCACCATACCTCGATGATCAGCGCCAAGATTGCAAAGCACAGGTGGAATACTCTGCGCTTTACACACGCAGCGACAAGGCATAGTCCACAAAGCGTGATCTGACGAAACGGGTAAATCACCCCAAGCGCCCGGAAGTGCTCCATTCCCTTCATCAGAGAATCCAGCATATCCATGATGAAGATGGCGCCAAGCAGCGCATAAAACCATCGCTGGCGGGAATGGAAGTAATCTGCAAAGCCCGCGTACTCGCCCATGTGGTCAGGGAATAGCAATGCAGAGATGAAAAATATCAGGGCGGCGTAGCTTAAAACGAAGAAGTATTCCTCGAACTCCCAGTGCTGGACCCGAAACAGCGCGAACTCGAACCACCAGAAATGAATGACGAACAGTAGAAGAAAAGCTGTCCACACAAGGTGAGGCAGATAAATTTTATTGAGCTCAGGATGTTGGACGAAACGAGACAACCCGCTTAACAAACGGGTGACGCTCAACCCCGTGACAACGCCGACCACTATGCGTACATGAACAAATGCTTGAGGATCAATTGCTGCCGTTTCACTGAGAGGCATTGCAATCTCCAGTCACTTCACAAGGATTCAGTACTCAAAACCTCGCCCCACGCCACGAATAAGTGCGGTGGAGCGCGTACCAGAGCGCCATGGCCTGATGAAAGGCATCATTTGGCCTGCCTATCAACAAAAACGAGATATTTAGCCAGCGTAGCCCACAAACAACAGCTGGCCATGGCACAGCGCAGCAATTGGCAACACATGAAGGCGAGTTTATCTATTGGCTAAGCCCTGGAGCGAACAAGCCAGGGATTGTGGACAACTCAAGTTATCCAAATCCCTAGTTAAGATGGAAAAGCTCTTAGAGCTTCAATCTTTTCCAACCACAGCCGTCACTCGACAGTGACGGACTTGGCCAGGTTGCGGGGCTGGTCTACATCTGTGCCCTTGAGCACGGCGACGTAGTACGACAGCAGTTGCAGCGGGATGGTGTAGAGAATCGGCGCAAGTGCGTCGTGGATATGCGGCATGTTGACCACGTGGGTGCCTTCGCCATTGCTCATACCGGCTTTTTCATCGGCAAATACAATCAACTCGCCACCGCGCGCGCGCACTTCCTGCAGGTTGGACTTTAGCTTTTCCAACAGCTCGTTATTCGGTGCGACCGTGACCACAGGCATATCCGCGTCAACCAAGGCCAATGGACCGTGCTTGAGCTCGCCTGCAGGGTAGGCTTCGGCGTGGATGTATGAAATCTCCTTGAGTTTCAAGGCGCCTTCCATCGCGACCGGATACTGGGCGCCGC
Organism: Pseudomonas sp. S9; assembly: GCF_000222125.1. Taxonomy (NCBI): domain Bacteria; kingdom Pseudomonadati; phylum Pseudomonadota; class Gammaproteobacteria; order Pseudomonadales; family Pseudomonadaceae; genus Pseudomonas; species Pseudomonas sp. S9. The sequence goes on from NZ_AFFX01000006.1 coordinate 140,362, forward strand.
GGCCCAGGAACAAGGTGTGGTGCTTCTCGGAAAAGTGCTCGGAAACCTTTTCAACCACGGCGTCCATTGCCAATGCCTCACCCAGGCGGGTTGGCAGGCGACGCAGCTCGGCAACCAATTCTGCCTCGAGCTGTGGATCAAGCGTGCCTCGCACACGGCCCATGGCCAGGGTCAGTAGCATCAGCGCGACCAACTGCGTGGTGAAGGCCTTGGTTGAAGCCACGCCAATTTCCGGGCCGGCCAGGGTCAACAAGGTCAGGTCGGACTCACGAACCAGCGAGCTGATACCGACGTTACAAATCGCCAGGCTGGCCAGGTAGCCGCCTTGCTCCGGAGTGAGATCCTTGGCATTGCGCAGCGCCGCCAGGGTGTCGGCGGTTTCACCAGACTGCGAAATACTGACAAACAAGGTGTCTGGCTGGACCACAACCTTGCGGTAGCGGAACTCGCTGGCCACTTCGATCTGGCACGGAATGCCGGCCAGTTCTTCGAGCCAGTAACGTGCAACCATACCCGCGTGATAGCTGGTGCCACAGGCAACAATCTGGATATTTTTAACCTTGGCGAAAATATCCGCTGCTTGTGGGCCAAACGCCTGCACCAGGACGTGATCATCGGCCAAGCGGCCTTCCAGGGTGCGTTGAACCACGGATGGCTGTTCGTGGATTTCCTTGAGCATAAAGTGGCGGTATTCGCCTTTGTCAGCCGCTTCCGCACCTTCGTGGTATTGCCCCTGTTCGCGCTTCACCGCCTTGCCGTCAATATCCCAGATCTGCACTTCATCACGGCAAATCTGCGCAATATCACCTTCTTCCAGGTACATGAAACGGTCAGTCACCTGACGCAGGGCCAGTTGGTCGGATGCCAGGAAGTTCTCGCCAAGTCCCAGGCCAATCACCAGCGGGCTGCCACTACGGGCCGCGACAATACGGTCAGGCTGCTTGGCGCTGATGACCGCCAGGCCATAAGCACCGTGCAGTTGCTTGACCGCCACTTTCAGCGCGGCGGGGGGGGCAGGGTCACTCTTCCGTCAGGTTCACTCTTCAGGGTGTGGTCGAGCAGGTGGACTATCACTTCTGTATCGGTGTCGGAGCTGAAGCTGTAGCCCAAACCCTTGAGCTGATCACGCAGCGCATCGTGGTTTTCAATGATGCCGTTGTGCACAACCGCCAGTTGATGCCCGGAGAAGTGAGGGTGCGCATTGCGCTCACTCGGTGCACCATGGGTTGCCCAGCGCGTGTGAGCGATACCCACCCGTCCTGGAAGCGGCTCGGCCTTGAGCGCGGCTTCGAGTTCGCTGACCTTGCCAACCCGGCGACGGCGATCCAGCTCGCCCGCCTCGTTGAGCAGGGCGACACCGGCGCTGTCGTACCCGCGATATTCAAGGCGCTTGAGGCCCTCGACCAGTACAGCGGTGATATTGCGTTCAGCTACCGCTCCGACGATTCCACACATAATTGGCTCCTTAAGACTCTATGCTTGCGCAGATCAACTTGACACCGCACGACTGCAATTGGGTTCGAGCGTCTTGGTCCAGGCGCTCATCGGTTATCAGGGTATGTACACGTGCCCAAGGCAATTCGAGATTGGGGATCTTGCGACCGATCTTGTCGCTCTCAACCATCACAATCACTTCACGGGCAACTTCGGCCATGACTTGGCTCAAGCCCAGCAATTCATTGAATGTTGTCGTGCCTCGCGCCAAATCGATACCGTCCGCGCCAATAAACAGCTGGTCGAAATCGTATGAACGCAGCACCTGTTCGGCAACCTGGCCCTGGAAAGACTCCGAATGCGGGTCCCAGGTGCCGCCCGTCATCAACAGCACAGGTTCGTCTTCCAACTCGCGCAGGGCATTGGCAACGTTGAGTGAATTGGTCATGACCACCAGGCCGGGCTTGCGCCCCAGTTCAGGGATCATCGCCGCAGTTGTGGTGCCGCTGTCGATGATGATCCGCGCATGCTCGCGAATGCAGCTGACCCCAGCACGAGCAATGGCCAGCTTATAGCTCGATATGGGTTGGCTGACGTCGACCATCAGCTCTTGCGGCAATTGCACCGCTCCGCCATAGCGCCGCAGCAGCAGGCCGTTTTTCTCAAGCGCGGCCAGGTCCTTGCGGATGGTGACTTCAGAGGTCGAAAAGCGCTTCGCCAGCTCGTCCACACTGACTTCGCCCTGCTCGGTAAGCAAGGCAAGTATTGAATGGCGACGTTGGGGGGTGTTGCGTTTCGACATGCTTTAAGTTTCGATTCGAAAGTTAATTGCGCAAATCAAAACCTAACGAAGCTTTAAGGTCAAGTAAAACAGTAAAAAGGCCGCCAAATGGCAGCCTTTTCAAAGTTATCAACAGCTCAAACGAAAGATAAGCCGTTAACAGCACTATTTCTTGGTCGGACGCTTCCAGCCTTCGATGTTGCGCTGTTTACCACGTCCCACAGCCAGGTTATCCACAGGCACGTCGCTAGTGACAACCGAGCCGGCTCCTGTGGTAACCCGGTCGCCCCGGGTCAGTGGCGCAACCCGTGAGGTGTTCGAGCCGACAAATACATCTTCACCCATGACAGTGCGATGTTTGTTCACGCCGTCATAGTTGCAAGTGATGGTGCCAGCACCAATGTTAGTCCGCGCACCGATTTCAGCGTCGCCCAGGTAGCTCAAATGGCCGGCCTTGGCGCCTTCGCCGAGCACAGCATTCTTCAGCTCTACAAAGTTACCCACATGCGCCTTGGCGCCCAGTACAGCACCTGGACGCAAACGTGCGAACGGTCCGCAATCGGCGCCCTCACCCACTTCAGCGCCTTCAAGATGGCTGTTGGCTTTGACTATTGCGCCTTTGCGCAGCGTGCTGTTCTTGATGATGCAATTGGCACCAATCTCGACATTGTCTTCAATCAGCACTTTGCCTTCGAGTATGACGTTGATGTCGATCATCACATCACGACCAACAGTGACTTCACCGCGCTGGTCAAAGCGGGCCGGGTCACGCAGGGTCACGCCTTGCGCCATCAACGCACGCGCCGCACGCAGTTGGTAGTGACGCTCAAGTTCGGCAAGCTGTCGGCGGTCATTGGCGCCCTGCACTTCCATGGCATCCAACGGCTGCTCGGTCGCAACCACCAGACCGTCCGCTACAGCCATGGCTATCACGTCAGTCAGGTAATATTCGCCCTGCGCGTTGCTGTTCGACAGGCGCCCCAGCCAGTCACCGAGCTTGGTCGCTGGCACCGCAAGAATGCCGGTGTTGCCTTCGTTGATCAGGCGCTGCGCTTCGCTGGCATCCTTATGCTCGACTATGGCTTCGACCTGGCCTGCGGCGTTACGCACGATACGGCCATAGCCGGTCGGGTCATCCAGGGTGACAGTCAGCAAACCGAGCTGCTGGTCGTTAACCTTTTGCAGCAGGCGTTCAAGTGTGCTTTTTTCGATCAGCGGGACATCGCCATATAGAATCAACACCCGATCGCTGGTCAGCGCAGGCAATGCCTGGGCAACTGCGTGACCTGTGCCCAGTTGCTCGGCTTGCATCACGAAATTCAGATCATCGGCAGCCAGGCGTTCGCGCACGGCATCGGCACCATGACCAATCACCCCATGGATGCCTTGTGGCTTGAGTTCGCGAGCGATGTCGATGACATGACCGAGCATCGACTTGCCGGCAACCGGGTGCAGCACCTTGGGCAAGGCGGAACGCATGCGTGTGCCCTGACCTGCTGCAAGAATGACGATATCAAGTGACATAACGAAAGCTACCATTGGTTAAAGACGGAATTCCTTTCCATACACTGCATTGCGCAGTTTTTTGGCGCAGCAAAGAAAAAGGGTAGCCTAGGCTACCCTTTTACTTAGCTGCAAAAAAGTCTGACTGCCGTGATTAGCCGCCGAACTTCTTACGCAATTGCTGGACGGTACGCAGCTGAGCTGCAGCCTCGGCCAGTCGAGCAGCAGCAGAGCCGTAATCGAACTCGGCGCCTTGCTCGTTCAACGCTTTCTCAGCAGCCTTGACGGCTTCCTGAGCAGACGCTTCGTCAAGATCGGCAGCACGTTGCACGGTGTCGGCCAGGACCTTCACCATGTTTGGCTGCACTTCAAGGAAGCCACCAGAGATGTAGAACACCTCGGTTTCGCCGCCTTGCTTGATCAAACGGATTGGACCCGGCTTCAGGTCAGTCAGCAAAGGCGCGTGGCCTGGAGTGATACCGATATCACCCAAGTTACCGTGCGCAATTACCATCTCGACCAGTCCGGAAAACATCTCCGCTTCTGCGCTGACGATATCGCAATGGACTGTCATAGCCATAACCTTGCCTCAGATCACAAGCTGTGGATAAGTATTATCCACAACCTGATGCGCCTGTTGCCAGGCGCATAGGGTGATTACAGTTTCTTCGCTTTCTCGACCGCTTCTTCAATGCTGCCGACCATGTAGAACGCTTGCTCTGGCAAGTGATCGTAGTCGCCCTTGAGGATGCCGCCAAAGCCTGCAATGGTGTCTTTCAGGGAAACGTATTTGCCTGGAGAACCGGTGAAGACCTCGGCCACGAAGAATGGCTGAGACAGGAAACGCTGAATCTTACGAGCACGGGATACCAACTGCTTATCGGCTTCGGACAATTCGTCCATACCCAGAATGGCAATAATGTCCTTCAGCTCTTTGTAACGCTGCAGTACGTACTGAACGCCACGCGCGGTGTCGTAGTGCTCCTGACCAATCACCTGCGGATCGAGCTGGCGAGAGGTGGAGTCCAACGGATCCACAGCTGGGTAGATACCCAGGGAAGCGATGTCACGGGACAATACGACGGTTGCGTCCAAGTGGGCGAAGGTGGTCGCCGGGGACGGGTCAGTCAAGTCATCCGCAGGTACGTATACGGCCTGGATCGAAGTAATCGAACCGGTCTTGGTCGAAGTAATACGCTCTTGCAGAACGCCCATCTCTTCGGCCAGGGTCGGCTGATAACCTACTGCCGACGGCATACGGCCGAGCAGTGCGGATACTTCAGTACCGGCCAGGGTGTAACGGTAGATGTTGTCCACGAAGAACAGAACATCGCGGCCTTCATCACGGAACTTCTCAGCCATGGTCAGACCGGTCAACGCTACGCGCAGACGGTTGCCTGGTGGCTCGTTCATCTGACCGTAGACCAGGGCTACCTTGTCGAGAACGTTGGAATCCTTCATCTCGTGGTAGAAGTCGTTACCCTCACGAGTACGCTCACCCACACCGGCGAACACGGAATAACCGCTGTGCTCGATGGCGATGTTACGGATCAGTTCCATCATGTTTACGGTTTTACCTACACCGGCACCACCGAACAGACCAACCTTACCGCCTTTGGCAAACGGGCAGATCAGGTCGATAACCTTGATGCCTGTTTCCAGCAGTTCGTTGCTGCCCGCTTGTTCAGCGTAAGTTGGCGCAGGACGGTGAATGCCCCAACGCTCTTCTTCGCCAATCGGGCCAGCTTCGTCGATTGGGTTGCCCAATACGTCCATGATACGGCCAAGGGTCTTAACCCCAACCGGTACCTGGATGTTGGTGCCTGTGCTGTCGACGTCCAGGCCACGTTTCAGGCCTTCGGTCGAACCCATTGCAATTGTACGAACCACGCCGTCGCCCAGCTGCTGCTGAACTTCGAGGGTGGTTTCAGCGCCGACTACTTTCAACGCTTCATAAACACTCGGCACATGATCACGCGGGAATTCCACGTCGATAACGGCGCCGATGATTTGAAGGATACGTCCGCTACTCATCTTTGTTTCCTCTAAATATTTGAACCTTTCTTAAACCGCGGCAGCGCCGCCGACGATTTCCGAAATCTCTTGGGTAATTGCTGCCTGACGCGCCTTGTTATAGATCAGCTGTAGATCGCCAATCAAATCACCGGCGTTGTCGGTGGCGTTCTTCATTGCAATCATCCGTGCAGCTTGTTCAGCCGCGTTGTTCTCAACCACTGCCTGGTACACCTGCGACTCCACGTAACGCACCATCAAGCCTTCGAGAAGCTCTTTGGCGTCGGGTTCGTACAGGTAGTCCCAGTGATGCTTGAGCTCTTGATCCGGAGTCGCCACCAATGGAATCAACTGCTCCACTGTCGGCTGTTGCGTCATGGTGTTGATGAACTTGTTCGAGACCACGGACAAACGATCGATACGACCTTCGAGGTACGCATCGAGCATTACCTTGACGCTACCAATCAGATCATTGATCGATGGTTCTTCGCCCAGGTGGCTGATCGCAGCAACAACATTGCCACCAAAGTTACGGAAAAACGCCGCACCTTTGCTACCAATGACGCAAAGATCAATCTCTACGCCTTGCTCGCGATTGCTCGCCATGTCTTTGACCAGAGCCTTGAACAGGTTGGTGTTCAGACCACCACACAGACCACGGTCACTGCTTACCACTACATAACCTACACGCTTTGTTTCGCGCTCGATCATGAACGGGTGGCGGTATTCCGGGTTGGCGTTGGCCAGATGACCAATTACCTGGCGGATACGCTCCGCGTAGGGACGGCTAGACGCCATGCGCATTTGTGCTCTGCGCATTTTGCTTACCGCCACCTTCTCCATGGCGCTGGTGATCTTCTGCGTGCTTTTGATGCTCGCAATCTTGCTGCGAATCTCTTTTGCGCCTGCCATTTGACACCTATCAGGTTAGCAAGCGAGGGCCGTAAAGCCCTCGCTGCGGCTTACCAGGTTTGGGTGGCTTTGAACTTCTCGATACCGGCTTTGAAGCCAGCGTCGATTTCGTCGTTGAAGTCACCCTTCACGTTAATCTTCGCCAACAAGTCAGCGTGATCACGGTTGAAGTAAGCAATCAGGGCTTGCTCGAATGCGCCAATCTTGGCCACTTCGACATCCCGCAGGAAACCACGCTCAGCTGCGTACAGCGACAGCGCCATGTCTGCGATAGACATTGGTGCATATTGCTTCTGCTTCATCAGCTCAGTAACGCGTTCACCATGCTCGAGTTGCTTACGAGTAGCCTCGTCCAGGTCAGATGCGAACTGGGCGAATGCCGCCAACTCACGGTACTGAGCCAGAGCGGTACGGATACCACCGGAAAGCTTCTTGATGATCTTGGTTTGAGCCGCGCCACCTACACGGGATACCGAGATACCAGCGTTGACCGCTGGACGGATACCGGAGTTGAACATCGAGGTCTCAAGGAAGATCTGACCGTCAGTGATCGAAATCACGTTGGTTGGTACGAACGCAGAAACGTCGCCAGCCTGGGTTTCAATGATTGGCAGCGCGGTCAAGGAACCGGTTTTGCCAGTCACAGCACCATTGGTGAACTTCTCGACGTACTCTTCAGATACGCGCGATGCACGCTCCAGCAGACGGCTGTGGAGATAGAACACCTCGCCCGGGTATGCTTCACGGCCTGGTGGACGGCGCAGCAACAGGGAAATCTGACGATAAGCCACTGCTTGCTTGGACAGATCGTCATAAACGATCAGCGCGTCTTCACCACGGTCACGGAAGTATTCACCCATGGTGCAACCGGAGTAGGCAGAAATGTACTGCAGCGCTGGGGATTCAGAAGCCGAAGCCGCCACCACGATGGTGTTGGCCAGGGCGCCGTTTTCTTCCAGCTTGCGCACCACGTTGGCGATGGTCGATTGCTTCTGACCGATTGCCACGTATACACACTTAATGCCGCTGTCTTTCTGGTTGATGATGGCGTCGACTGCCAAAGCAGTCTTACCGATCTGACGGTCACCAATGATCAGCTCACGCTGGCCACGGCCTACCGGGATCATGGCATCGACTGACTTGTAGCCAGTCTGTACCGGCTGATAAACCGACTTACGCCAGATCACGCCCGGTGCAACCTTTTCAACAGCGTCGGTAGCGACGTTGTTCAGCGGGCCTTTACCGTCGATTGGATTACCCAATGCGTCAACAACACGACCCAGCAGCTCCGGACCAACCGGAACTTCGAGGATACGGCCGGTGCACTTCGCGCTCATGCCTTCTGCGAGCGTGGTGTATGCACCCAGTACGACTGCACCTACGGAGTCTTGCTCCAGGTTCAGTGCCATACCGTAGACGCCACCCGGGAACTCGATCATTTCGCCGTACATAGCATCGGCGAGACCGTGAATACGCACGATACCGTCGGATACGCTGACGATAGTGCCTTCGTTACGGGCTTGGGAAGAGACGTCGAGTTTCTCGATACGTCCCTTGATGATTTCACTTATTTCGGAAGGATTGAGTTGCTGCATAGCTCTGCTGCCCCTTCAAACTCAAGATTTCAATGCTTCGGCCAGCTTCGCGATTTTGCCGCGAACTGAGCCATCGATAACCAGGTCGCCGGCGCGAATGATGACACCACCTATAAGGTTGGCATCCTCCGCGGCGTGCAGACGCACTTCTCGACCGAGCCGTGCACTGAGAACCTTGGCGAGTTTGTCTTGCTGTTCATCGTTCAACGCAAAAGCACTGGTGACATCAACGTCAATCGACTTTTCCTGCTCTGCTTTATACAGCTCGAACAGGGCAACGATTTCCGGCAACAAAGCCAGGCGATCGTTTTCAGCCAATACGTGGATGAAATTGCCTACTTGGGCGTCAAACTTGTCACCACACACTTCAATAAAAGTGGTGGCCTTGTCTTTACTCGTCAAACGCGGGGCCTTGAGCACGCGCTGGATGGTATCGTCTTCAGATACCGCAGCAGCCAGGCCGAGCATGGCTGACCAATTGGCCAGTTGCTGATGAGCCTGGGCGTACTCGAAGGCAGCCTTAGCGTAAGGTCGGGCCAACGTGGTCAATTCTGCCATGATCGCGCCCTCGCTTAAATTTCCGCTGCCAGTTTAGAAACCAGCTCCGCGTGCGCGTTTTGGTCGATTGAAACGCCCAAGATCTTCTCGGCACCGCCGACAGCCAGAGCACCCACTTGGGCACGCAGCGCGTCTTTGACACTGTTGATTTCTTGTTCGATCTCAGCCTGAGCCTGAGCCTTCACACGGTCAGCTTCAACGCGAGCCTGTTCACGGGCCTCGTCGACAATCTGGGTACCGCGTTTCTTGGCTTGCTCAATAATTTCTGCTGCCTGTGTTTTAGCTTCGCGCAGTTGCTGACCCGCTTTTTCTTGGGCCAACTCCAAATCACGAGCTGCACGGTTGGCAGCGTCCAGACCTTCTGCGATCTTCTTTTGACGTTCTTGCAGAGCAGTGATGACCGGAGGCCATACGTACTTCATGCAGAACATCACGAAGATGAAGAAGGCAACGGCCTGGCCAATCAGGGTTGCATTAATGTTCACGCCAACACCTCGCTCGTTCGTTGTCTATCACACCGTATCACTCGAATAAACGAGTGATTAGCCTGCGATTTGACCAACGAAAGGGTTCGCGAAGGTGAAGAACAGTGCGATACCAACACCGATCATGGTCACGGCGTCGAGAAGACCGGCGACGATGAACATTTTCACTTGCAGCATAGGAACCATTTCTGGTTGACGCGCAGCGCCTTCCAGGAACTTGCCGCCCAGCAGGCCGAAACCAATGGCAGTACCAAGGGCGCCCAGGCCGATTAGCAGAGCAACAGCGATCGCAGTTAAACCAACTACAGTTTCCATTTTTCCTCCCGACTTTTATGTCGTATTGGTTAAGTGTTTCTAAGGTTAAGCGGTAAAGCTAAATCGTTTGTCCAGCATGCCCTCACGGGCGTCCACCGACAGCGTTGCGCCCCGCTTTCATACGGAGCGCATAGCTATTAGTGGTTGTCTTCGTGAGCCATCGACAGGTAGACGATGGTCAGCATCATGAAGATGAACGCTTGCAACGTGATGATCAGAATGTGGAACACGGCCCACGCCCAGCTCAGGGCAACGCCCAGGGTGCTAAGCAAGAACATGCCACTGCCGAACATCACGGCAATCAGGATAAAGATCAGTTCGCCGGCATACATGTTACCGAACAGACGCAGTGCCAGAGAGATTGGCTTTGCGACAAGGGTCACGAACTCAAGCAGGAAGTTCACCGGAATCAACAGCGCCTGAACCAGGATGTTCTTGCTGCCGAATGGGTGCAAGGTCAGTTCGCCAATGAAGCCGCCGATACCCTTGACCTTGATGCTGTAGAAAATGATCAATGCAAACACCGACAGGGCCATGCCCAGTGTCGCGTTTGGATCGGTGGTAGGTACCACACGGAAGAACATGTGCTCGTCACCCGCGATTTTCTGCGCCAGAACAGGCAGGAAATCCACAGGAACCAAGTCCATCAGGTTCATCAGGAAGATCCAGACGAAGATGGTCAAGGCCAAAGGTGCGATCAGCATGTTGCGGCCATGGAAGGTGTCTTTGACACTGCTGTCGACGAACTCGATCAGTACTTCAACGAAGTTCTGCAAGCCGCTAGGCTGGCCGCTGGTAGCACGCTTTGCTGCCATGCGGAAAATTAGAATGAAAACCAGACCAAGAACCACGGACCAACCCAGGGTATCCACGTGGAATGCCCAGAAGCCCATTTCTTTAGCTTGTTCTGCTGTGTGAGCGAAACCCCAGTCACCAGAAGGCAGTTTCCCGAAAGTCAGGTTCTGCAAGTGGTGCTGGATATAGCCCGAAGCGGTTTGTTCTGCCATGTTTGCCTCAAACGCCCTAAGGTCTCAAAAATCTTGTTCTCGTAAGCAGGGGTGCAAACCAGTTGACCAGTTGGGTCAGAAGGAAAACGCCGAAGACCGCCAGCGCATCCAATGGCTTCACACCTGCAAACGTCAGTGCAAACAGCACTGCCGTTAGAATTAATTTGCCCGCTTCACCGGCATAAAAAGACCGGACTATGGCTTTAGCAGACCTGGCACCGGAAAACCGGAACGCCTTATGGGCAAAATACACATTCGGCAGCCATGCAATCAGGCCGCCGCACAATCCGGAATACCCGGAGACGCTACCCCGCCACTGCCAAAGAACCGCAGCCGCGATCAATACAACGATCAGTTGGACTACAAGCACCGGGAATACCGGTAGGCGATGGAATGGCAGGCGATTCGGCGTGCGAACTTCCATCATTGCTTTCCTGAAATCTGACGTTTTTCGTCAACCGCCAATCCAATAGAACTTGGCATAGTTTGTGCCGTCGAAATGCGCGCAGAGTATAGGGGCGCATGCGCCCCCATTCAACTGTCAGGTAGTGATTTCCGACTAGTGCTACATGTTCAATTGTTTCAGCGAATGTGAGCGAGCACACCTTGCAGCTCATCGAGCGAGCTGTAACGGATCACCAATTGGCCTTTGCCCTTCTGGCCATGCTTGATTTGCACCGGAGAGCCTAGACGCTCAGCGAGGCGCTGTTCAAGGCGACTGATATCGGGATCAACCTTGGCTACCGCTTTAGGCTCTTCTTTGTGGCTTAACCACTGGCGAACCAGGGCTTCGGTCTGACGTACGGTCAGGCCACGTGCGACAACATGTCGCGCCCCTTCAACCTGTTGCTCGGCCGGTAAACCCAGCAATGCACGGGCATGGCCCATCTCCAGGTCGCCATGGGAAAGCAATGTCTTGATCTCTTCAGGCAAGGCAATCAAGCGCAGCAAGTTGGTAATGGTCACCCGTGATTTACCCACAGCCTCGGCCACTTGTTGCTGGGTCAGCTGAAACTCTTGCTGCAAGCGCTGCAGGGCCATGGCCTCCTCAATCGGATTGAGGTCTTCACGCTGGATGTTCTCGATCAACGCCATGGCGATGGCAGCTTCATCGGCCAGTTCACGGACCATTGCCGGAATGGTATCGAGACCTGCTTGCTGGCTGGCCCGCCAGCGACGCTCACCTGCAACGATTTCAAAACGCCCCTGGTCGACCGGACGCACCACGATAGGTTGCATGACCCCGTGCGACTTGATCGATTGAGCAAGTTCTTCAAGGGCCGCAGGATCCATATCGCGCCGTGGCTGGTATTTGCCACGCTGGACCAGGTCAAGCGGCAGGTATTGCAGTTCGCTGCTATCAACCTTTGCTGCTTCTTCCTGCAATGCGTCGACGCTGGTGCCACCCAGCAACGCATCCAAGCCTCGTCCTAGCCCTCGTTTCTTGGCGGCCATGCAGAAATTCCTTATGCAGTAACAGTTCGGGCGCGTGAGCGCTGGCGGCGAACCAATTCACCCGCCAGTGCCAAATAAGCGATGGCACCCCGCGATTGCTTGTCATAGACCAACGCAGGCATGCCGTAGCTAGGTGCTTCGGCTAAACGCACATTGCGCGGGATTACAGTTTGGTAAAGCAGGTCGCCAAAATGTTCCTTGAGTTGCGCGGAAACATCGTTGGTCAGGCTGATGCGCGGGTCATACATGGTGCGCAGCAGGCCTTCTATTTTCAGTGAAGGGTTGAGTAGCTTGGCGATGCGCTGAATGCTGTTAACCAGATCACTCAGGCCCTCGAGCGCATAGTACTCGCACTGCATCGGAATGATCACGCCATCGGAGGCGACCAAAGCGTTGACCGTAAGCATCGACAGCGACGGCGGGCAATCAATCAGGATGTAATCGTAATTTTCGCGGATCGGCGCCAATGCGTTGAGCAGGCGACTTTCCTTCATTTGCATTTCCAGCAAGCCAACTTCAGCCGCCGTCAGGTCACGGTTGGCCGGCAGCAGTTGATAACCGCCATGCTCCGAGAACTGCATGGCCTGGCCCAGATCGCTTTCGCCGATCAATACATCGTAGATCGAGTGTTCCAGCGCATGCTTGTCGACGCCGCTACCCATGGTTGCGTTGCCCTGCGGGTCCAGGTCGATCAACAGCACACGGCGCTTGGTTGCGACCAGTGAGGCAGCCAGGTTGACGCAGGTGGTGGTCTTGCCCACGCCGCCTTTCTGGTTAGCTATTGCGAATACTTTTGCCATGCTGCGTTCCCCTTAGACCGAGCGACGCAGTATCAACAGATGTCGCTGGCCTTGGCAACCGGGAACCTTGAGAACCTGCGTTTTGACCAGCGTAAAATCGTCCGGCAATTCCTGCAGCTCATCATCTGGATGCACGCCTTTCATGGCCAGCCATTGGGTGTCGCCATCGCCGAGGTGACGGGTCCAGTTGGAAAAGTCCTTGAGCGAGCTAAATGCCCGCGAACTGATTCCACTGAACGGTTGATCGGAGGTAAACCCTTCTACCCGACTGTGGATAACTTGCAGGTTGGCCAGCTTGAGCTCCAGCTTTACCTGGGTCAAAAAGCGGGTTTTCTTGCCGTTGGAGTCCAGCAGGGTAAATTGCTTGCCGGGAAACAGGATAGCCAGTGGTATACCGGGCATGCCGCCGCCACTGCCAACATCCAGCCAGTTATCCCCAGCATCGTTGACGTAGGGCGCAACGCTCAGGCTATCAAGCAGGTGGCGCGAAACCATTTCATCAGGATTGCGCACAGCGGTCAGGTTGTAGGCTTTATTCCACTTTACCAGCAACGCCATGTACGCCATGAGCTGCGCTTGCTGCTCGGGGGATATCTCTACACCTAGCTCAATGGCACCTTGAGCCAACTCTGCGGCGTGACTTTCAGTCACCAAGGAGGTTCCCATCAAGCGCTCTGCTCCAACTGCTTACCCGCTCCACGTTTTTTGAGATGAATCATCAACAGCGAAATCGCAGCTGGCGTAACCCCAGGAATGCGCGACGCCTGGCCAAGGGTTTCAGGCCGCGAGTCGCCCAGCTTGTGCTGAATCTCTTTTGACAGGCCCGAAATGGTCGAATAGTCGATATCCACAGGCAGCTTGACGTCTTCGCTGGCACGCAGGCGGGCGATTTCATCTTGCTGGCGGTCGATGTAGCCGGCGTACTTGGTCTTGATTTCGACCTGCTCCGCTACTTGTGGGTCCAGCACAGCGCCGCCCGTGGCCTCGATCAACCCGAGGTAATCGATTTCAGGCCGCGATAACAGGTTGAGCAGGTTGTATTCATGGGCCAGCGGCGTGCCGAAACGCTGGGAAATGGCATCGCCATCAGCAGTGTTTGGTCGAACCCAGGTGCTTTTCAAGCGCTGTTCTTCCTGGGCGATGGCCTCGCGCTTGGTTTAAAATGCCGCCAAGCGCTGGTCATCGACCAGCCCCAGTTCGCGGCCTTTTTCAGTCAGGCGCAGGTCGGCGTTGTCTTCACGCAGGATCAGGCGGTACTCTGCCCCTGAAGTGAAAATGCGGTAAGGCTCTTGGGGACCAAGGGGGATCAGGCCATCGCCCAATACGCCGATATAGGCTTCATCACGACGCGGACACCAGGCGTCTTTGCCCTGGGCACGCAGCGCAGCATTGGCACCGGCGAGCAGGCCCTGGGCGCCGGCTTCTTCATAACCGGTGGTGCCATTGATCTGGCCGGCAAAGAACAAACCACCAATCACCTTGGTTTCCAGGCTGTACTTCAAATCACGCGGGTCGAAATAATCGTACTCGATGGCATAGCCAGGACGCACGATGTGCGCGTTTTCCATGCCGACAATCGAGCGAACGATCTGGATTTGCACGTCGAACGGCAAAGAGGTGGATATACCGTTGGGATAGAGCTCATGGGTGTTCAGGCCTTCGGGCTCGATAAACACCTGGTGGCTTTGCTTGTCGGCAAAGCGGTGAATCTTGTCTTCGATAGACGGGCAATAGCGCGGACCAACCCCTTCGATCACCCCGGAATACATCGGCGAGCGATCAAGGTTGGCGGCAATGATTTCGTGAGTTCGAGCATTGGTATGGGTAATCCAGCAGCTCACTTGCTGCGGATGCTGCTCTTTTGAACCGAGGAACGACATCACTGGAATCGGTGTATCGCCCGGTTGCTCGGTCATCATCGAAAAATCTACCGAGCGACCGTCAATTCGTGGCGGTGTGCCAGTTTTCAAGCGTCCCACGCGCAAAGGTAACTCACGCAGACGATGAGCCAGGGCAATCGAAGGTGGATCACCGGCACGGCCACCCGAGTAATTTTGCAGACCTATGTGGATAAGTCCGCCCAGGAAGGTTCCGGTGGTCAGTACCACCGAGTCTGCGAGAAAGCGCAAACCCATCTGGGTAACAACCCCTTTGACTTCATCATTCTCGACGATCAGGTCATCCGCAGCTTGCTGGAATATCCATAGATTGTCCTGGTTTTCCAGGGTTTCGCGTATAGCTGCCTTGTACAGCACGCGATCGGCTTTTGCACGGGTGGCGCGTACTGCAGGGCCTTTACGGCTGTTCAGAACACGAAACTGGATACCTGCCTTGTCAGTGGCGGTCGCCATGGCGCCGCCGAGTGCGTCGATTTCCTTGACCAAATGGCTTTTACCAATCCCACCAATTGCTGGGTTGCAGCTCATTTGACCGAGGGTTTCCACGTTATGGGTCAGCAGCAGGGTTTTGACACCCATGCGTGCAGCTGCCAACGCAGCTTCGGTTCCGGCATGACCGCCGCCGATAACGATCACCTGAAAACGGGAAGGGAAATCCACCACGCACCTCGTGTTTGTTCTGAAATGGGGGGCTTTTGATACGAGCACTGACACTGCGTCAGGCACAGAAAAGCTATTTAGCCGATAAGTATAGGCAGTTAGCTGTGGCTGCTAGCCGATAAGTATAGGCAGTTAGCTGTGGCTAAAGAAGCCTTTTGCACAAAAAACAGCCAATTGGTCAGTGCTTTTGCGTGAAGTCCAGGGCTGTACAAGTCGAGCGGTCAATAAAAATTAAAAAGAAAGAATTTTTAAAGATCTTTATTTTTATGTTTATAAAGTAGCACGCTGCTTTCTGTGGATAGATTGATACAGCCCAATAAATACCTACTGTACAGCGATGTATGGTTCTGTGTGGAGCCTGCACTGAAACTGTCAGATAGCCGTCATCAAGCTGTGGATTAAACAGGTGGTTATCCACAGTCTGGTTTATCCTCACTTTTATCACCGGGTTATGGACTGGGCTCAGGCGGGGTTTTCCACAGGGTTTATGCACAGCGTATTTTTCTGTGGATCGAAGCCCGAAAGCCGCGCCAGGCAAGATTTCTACTGCGGAATAAGCCAACTGTTGAGGTAAAAACCGCCGCAGATCAACAACACAAACAAGCAGGCTGCCAACAACATGGGCTTGAACCCTGCTTGCTTGATGACGCGCCACTGGGTTTGACTACCCAGCGCTGCCATCGCCATTGCCAGGGTCAACTGGCTAAGCAGTTGCAAGCTGTGAATAACTTGGACGGGTAATGCCGCCCAGCTATTGATGCAGGCTGCAGCGATAAAACCCAGGACAAACCAGGGGACGGTAATTTTTGCTTTGCTCTGGCCGGGATTTGCCTCATCCCTAAATACCAATGTGCTCAGGATCAGAATGAAAGGAGCCAGCAGCATCACCCTGATCAGCTTGACCACAACCGCCGATTGCAACGCCTCACCGCCCACAGAATCCCCTGCTGCAACGGCTTGAGCGACTTCATGTATGGTGCTGCCGATGTAGATACCGAAGTTGTGCTCGGTCATGCCGCTGATATGAAAGACCAGTGGATAAATAAACATGGCCAGGGTGCCGAACAGCACCACGGTCGCCACTGCAATGGTCACGTATTGCTGTTTGGCCTTGAGTACCGGCTCACTGGCCAGCACGGCTGCGGCGCCACATATGGCACTGCCTGCCGAAATCAGCACAGCCAGGTCCCGGGGCAAGCCAAAAAGCCTTATCCCCAACCAGGTACCGAGGATCAAGATGCTGCTGGTAACGGTGATATCCAGTACCACTGCTTGCCAGCCAACCTGCACTATCTGTTGAAAACTCAGGCTGAAGCCAAACAGGATGATGCCAGTGCGCAGCAAACGTTGTTGGCAGAACCTTGTGAATAACTTTTCACGCGCGCTCGGTTCAGCCAGGTTGAAATGCCCATAAATGGCGCCGAGCACGATCGCCAGCGGCAATGCGCTCAAGCCCAATTGGCTGATTGCGGGGATTTGCGCGAGCAGCAGTGCGCTTATTGCGATAACTGGCAGTGCGATCAGAGTGCGCATGGGATTCACATTTATCCATAACAATTGCTATGGACGACATACTCAGGCATGGGTAATGTTAATAAAAACGCATTATTCTTATCCTGTGCATAAGTAAAACCGAACAATGAGCGTCAGCCTGAGACAACTTAAGATCTTTGAAGCCACTGCCCGCCTGGGGCGATTGACGGCTGCCGCCGATGATCAAGCCATTAGCCAGTCGGCTGCCAGCCAAGCCCTGCGCGAGCTTGAGTCCGGGCTTGGTTACCCGCTGTTTCACCGCGTGGGCCGTGAACTGTTGATAACCGATGCCGGTCGTGCGGCATTGCCTAAAGTCGGCTTGATATTGCAGACCCTGGATAATCTTATTCACAGCCCTGGCGATGCAGTCAGTGGCACCTTGCGTATCGCCGCCAGCCTGACCATCGCCAGTTATCTGCTGCCCAAGCTGCTCAGCAGCTTTATCCACAAGCACGAGCAGGTTGATCCTGATGTACGCATCAGTAATACCGAGGAGGTGATAAGCGCTGTTGAAAAAGGCCAGGTACATTTGGGCTTGATCGAAGGTCCGGCACTGCACAGCCAGCTGTGTATAACACCATGGTGCGAAGACCAATTGCAGGTGTTTTGCCGTCCGGACCACCCATTGGCGGCTGTGGGTAAGTTGACGGCGGAACAGATTTGCGAGCAACGCTGGGTGTTACGCGAGCCGGGTTCAGGCACCCGCGCGGTATTCGATGCTGCGGTCCAGCAGGTCTCCGGCCAGGTAAAGCTGGCCCTGGCGTTGAATCGTCAGGAGGCGATCAAGCAATCGGTCAAGGCCGGGCTGGGTATTGGCTGTTTGTCGGGTTTGTCGATTGCCGAGCAAGTGGCGGCCGGCGACTTGGTTATCCTGCAAACCCCGCTAGAACTGCGTCGGCGCTTCTCATTGATCACCCAACCACTGCATGAGAGCAATGCCTTGGCCCAGGCATTTATCGCTCATCTGCAGAAAGCCCCGCTTGCTGTGGATAACTAATCTGCAAAGGTCACTTACCGATGCAAAAGCTTGAAAAGATCCGCCCGAGCAGGTCATCGGAACTAAACGCTCCGGTAATTTCCCCCAGGGCCTGTTGGGCATGGCGCAAATCTTCTGCAAGCAGCTCACCTGCACCTGCGAGCGTCAGTTGTGCATAACCATGATCGAGATGGACCTGGGCCTGATGAAGAGCGTCCAGGTGCCTGCGCCGGGCGCTGAAGCTGCTTTCGGAGGTCTGTTGATAACCCATGCAGGCTTTCAGGTGCTCGCGCAGTAAATCCAGACCCTCTGTGGATTTTGCCGAAAAGCTTATCGTCACATGGCCGTCGTCACTGACCTCAAGGGATACCGAATCCTTGCTGAGGTCCGCCTTGTTACGAATCAGGGTCACTTTTGCGGGATCCGGACGCAGATCGAGAAACTCCGGCCACAGCATGAAGGGATCTGCGGCTTCTGGCCCAGTCGAATCAACCACCAGCAATATGCGGTCGGCTTCAGAAATAGCTTTTAACGCTCGTTCAACGCCGATCTTTTCCACATGGTCTTCGGTATCACGCAGGCCGGCGGTATCCACCACGTGCAGTGGCATGCCGTCGATGTGGATATGTTCACGCAGCACGTCACGCGTGGTGCCGGCAATCTCGGTGACAATTGCCGCCTCACGCCCGGCCAGGGCATTGAGCAAACTGGATTTGCCCGCATTGGGCCGTCCGGCAATCACAACCGTCATGCCATCGCGCAGCAGTGCGCCCTGACCCGCTTCACGCAGCACGTTGAGTAATTCTGCGCGCACCTCCTCAAGCAGGCTCAATACATGGCCGTCGGCAAGGAAATCGATTTCCTCTTCCGGAAAGTCGATAGCTGCTTCAACGTAGATACGCAGGCTGATCAGGCGTTCGGTCAAACCGTGTACGCGCCGTGAGAACTCGCCCTGCAGCGAGCGCAATGCATTGCGCGCAGCTTGTTCGGAACTGGCTTCAATCAAGTCGGCGATGGCTTCGGCCTGGGCCAGGTCGAGTTTGTCATTGAGGAACGCACGCTCGCTGAACTCACCCGGTCGCGCCAGGCGCGCCCCAAGTTGTACACAGCGACGCAGCAACAGATCGAGAACCACCGGACCGCCATGCCCTTGTAGTTCCAGCACATCTTCCCCGGTGAAGGAATTGGGCCCGGGGAAATACAAGGCCAGGCCTTCATCGAGCACGGTATCGGCTTCGCTGTAGAAAGGCCCGTAGTGCGCGTATCGGGGTTTCAATTCACGCTGGCAAAATGCATGCGCCATCGCTCTTGCCAGGGGGCCGGACACCCGAACAATGCCGACGCCGCCGCGACCCTGGGCGGTGGCGACTGCTGCGATGGTTTCACCCGCTACTTGCATGCTTCTCTCCGAAATCTTATCCACAGGCGACATAGCAAAACGCCCCTAAAGAGGGGCGTTTTGTTTACAGCTTAGCCAATTGCGCGTGGCTATTTGGCTTCAGCTGCTTTGGTTGCGGCTTCAATCTTGCGTGTAATGTACCACTGCTGTGCGATCGACAAGCAGTTGTTCACAACCCAGTACATGACCAGACCAGCAGGGAACCACAAGAAGAAGAAGGTGAAGATGATTGGCATCATTTTCATTACCTTGGCTTGCATCGGGTCTGGCGGTGTCGGGTTCAGCTGCTGCTGGATGAACATCGAAGCGCCCATGATGATCGGCAGAATAAAGAACGGGTCTTTAATCGACAGGTCAGTGATCCAGAACATCCAAGGGGCCTGGCGCATTTCCACGCTTTCCAGAAGCACCCAGTAGAGCGCCAGGAACACCGGCATCTGTACCAGAATAGGCAAGCAACCACCCAAGGGGTTGATCTTCTCTTTCTTGTACAGCTCCATCATGCCCTGAGACATTTTCTGGCGATCGTCACCAAACTGTTCTTTCAGAGCGGCCATTTTCGGTGCCACTGCACGCATGCGTGCCATCGACTTGTAGCTGGCAGCCGACAGAGGGAAGAAAATCAGCTTGATGATGCAGGTCAGGACAATAATCGACCAGCCCCAGTTGCCCAGGATGCTGTGGATATGTTGCAGCAACCAGAAGATGGGTTGAGCGATAAACCACAGAATGCCGTAGTCGACAGTCAGTTCCAGACCTGGCGAGAGGCTGCCGAGGTACTTCTGGATTTTCGGACCCGCATACAGGGTGGCACCGATTTCACCTGTGCTGCCGGCAGCAACGCTAACAGCTGGGCTGGTGTAACCGATGATGTAGTTGCCTTGGCTGTCCTTGCGCGTCTGAATAACGTTGTTTTCGTTCTGATCAGGCACCCATGCAGTTACGAAATAGTGCTGCAGCCAGGCAATCCAGCCACCGTTGACGGTTTCCTTGACGGGCTTCTTGTCGATGTCCTTCATCGACACTTTCTGATAAGTCGAATCAGGCGTGGACATTGCCGCACCCAGATAGGTGGCAGTGCTGGTCGCAGTGGTCTTCGATGGGTCGTCGCTGTTGTCGCGCTTGAGCTGGGCAAACATGTTGCCGCTCCAGGCTGCACCGCTCTGGTTGTCGATCAGGTATTTGACATCGACCTTATAGGACGACGGATCGATACAACCTGGCTTCTTGAGCATTTGCTCCTTGGCTGAACACTCAGGGTTCAAGCCACGCTTGAAGGTGTAGCGCTTGATGTAATTGACTCCGCCCTCGCTGAGGGTCAGGTCAACCACCAACTGGTCCTGGCCATCGGCCAGTTCGTAGCTCTTCTGCGCACTGCTCCACAATGCACGACCGCTGGATTTATCCGGGGCGTTGCTGCCAATCAGGCCACTTTGCGCAAGATAAGTACGCTCATTGCCATTGTCGAACAGCTGGAAAGGCACGTCTGGACGATCCTGGCGACGTGGATACTGAGGCAAGGTCAGTTGCACAACATCACCGCCACGAGGATCGATCGCCAGATTAAGCACATCAGTCTTGACCCGAATCAGATCATTGCTCTTGGCAATCTGAGTGGTGTCAGGCTTGAGTTGCTCGGTATTGGCGACAGCCGGGATATCACCGGCGCTGCTGTTTTCAGCAGCTGGCGTATCGGGCAGGTCGGCGGAGCTGTTGGAAGTTACTGTCGTATTCTGAGTCGGGTAGTCAGCTTGGCCGTAGTCCTGGTTCCACTGAAGAACCATCATATAGGACACGACTGCCAGGGCGACGATCAGGATCGAGCGTTTGATATCCATGATTATTCGGCCATCGAAGAGGTACGGGATTTATTCGCAGGGGGAACCGGATCGTAGCCGCCGGGATTCCATGGGTGGCAGCGACCTAACCGACGCAGGGTCAGCCAGCCGCCACGTATGACGCCATGACTTTCAATGGCTTCATACGCGTAGCAAGAGCAGCTTGGATAAAAGCGACAATGACTCGCCATCAGTGGGCTGATGGCGTAACGGTAAAACTGGATTGGAGCTAGAGCCAGCTTACGCATTCGGTTTGTCACTCACCCCAGAAGGGACGGCTACTTCAGGGCTGGTTTTGCTGCGGGCAAGACGTTTCCAGAGTTTGTTGAATTGCTGGGCAAGTTCAACATTCTCTAAATCGCCCAGGCCTTTACGCGCCACAATCACGATATCCCAACCGGTCAGGTTGTCCTGACTCTGGCGGAAGGTTTCGCGAATCTGGCGTTTAAGGCGATTGCGTTCAACTGAGAGCTTTACGCTCTTTTTGCCGATCACCAGGCCCAAGCGGGGATGATCTAGGTCGTTGTTGCGCGCAAGCAGCAGGACATTTCTACCCGGAACTTTACCGCTAGGGGAGTCGAAGACTGCCTTGAATTGCCGGGGGGTTAGCAAACGCTTATCCCGGTTGAAGCCTCGACTCACCACAAGACAGAAAAATTAAACGGCGAGACGAGCACGGCCCTTGGCGCGGCGACGCGACAGGACAGCACGGCCGTTCTTGGTAGCCATGCGAGCACGGAAGCCATGGGTGCGAGCGCGTTTGATGGTGCTTGGTTGGAAAGTGCGTTTCATGGTGTGTTACCTGGTTGATCGACAACGGGCCGGAATGGCCCCCGTTTTAAGAGACCGGCGATTGTAGAGAAACCCGAGGGATAGGTCAATTTCCAACCAGCATGTCTTTCACATCTATTTGCCTGAATATAAATAGAGAGAAGAGATTATTTAAAGATCTTTAGATGTGTTTGTAACAACTATGTCCCCTAATCGCTGTGTATAAGTGGCTGGGGGCCTTTGCTGGCGATTCTTTCAGCGGATCACAACTTTGTCCACAAGCCGTGCTGCAACTGTGTGGATGCCGCGAATAAGCTGAGGATGAAAGCGGGTTTTATCCACAGGACGGGTTATCGATAGTTTCTGCCCAGGCTTATCCCAAGAGCTGGATCTAGGTTATCCACAGGGTTTTTCCTTTCTCGTCTGAAGCCCATTTTTTTCATTAAGGCATTGATTTTATATAGCCACTGGCATTTTTACGTGTGGATAACTCAGCGCCTCAAGGCTACAATAGCGGCTGATTTTGCCTCACCGCCTTTCGATCTTAGGGGATGTCAGTGTCTGTGGAACTTTGGCAGCAGTGCGTAGAACTTCTACGTGATGAACTGCCTGCTCAGCAATTCAACACCTGGATTCGTCCATTGCAGGTCGAAGCCGAAGGCGACGAACTTCGTGTGTACGCGCCTAACCGTTTTGTACTCGACTGGGTCAACGACAAATACGTGACTCGCCTGCTTGAATTGCTTTCTGAGCGTTCCGAGGGGCTGGTGCCTGCGCTTTCCTTATTAATAGGCAGCAAGCGCAGCTCCAAGCCGCGGGCGGTCACCGTGCCCACCTTCGCCTGCCTCCGTGGCTCCGGTGGCGGCCGAGACTCCTGTCCAGGTGGTGGAAGAACCGCAGCCGGCGCCGCAGGTTAATCCTGAGCGCTCGCGTTTCGATGGTTCAGCCAATACAGCGCCGGCCGCACAACCGCCCCGCACCGAGCGTGCTGTACAGGTCGAGGGCGCGCTCAAGCACACCAGTTACCTGAACCGCACATTCACCTTCGATAATTTCGTTGAAGGTAAATCCAACCAGCTTGCGCGCGCTGCCGCTTGGCAAGTGGCCGATAACCCCAAGCATGGCTATAACCCGCTGTTTTTTTATGGCGGGGTTGGCCTGGGTAAAACCCACCTTATGCATGCTGTGGGTAACCACCTGTTGCAAAAGAATCCCAATGCCAAGGTTGTGTACCTGCATTCCGAGCGTTTTGTCGCTGACATGGTCAAGGCCCTGCAGCTCAATGCAATCAACGAATTCAAGCGTTTCTACCGTTCGGTTGATGCGTTGTTGATCGACGACATTCAGTTTTTTGCCAAGAAAGAACGCTCTCAAGAAGAATTCTTCCATACTTTCAATGCCTTACTGGAAGGTGGCCAGCAGGTCATCCTAACCAGTGACCGCTATCCGAAAGAAATCGAGGGTCTGGAAGAGCGTTTGAAATCACGCTTCGGCTGGGGCCTGACTGTGGCTGTCGAGCCGCCGGAGCTGGAAACCCGTGTTGCGATCTTGATGAAAAAGGCCGATCAGGCCAAAGTAGATTTGCCCCACGATGCGGCCTTCTTTATTGCCCAGCGTATTCGCTCCAACGTGCGCGAGCTTGAGGGTGCGCTCAAGCGTGTCATAGCCCACTCGCACTTTATGGGCCGTGACATTACGATTGAGCTTATTCGTGAGTCTTTGAAAGACCTGCTTGCCCTGCAAGACAAGCTGGTCAGTATTGATAATATTCAGCGTACGGCTGCCGAGTACTACAAGATCAAAATTTCTGATCTGTTGTCCAAGCGTCGTTCACGCTCGATTGCGCGACCAAGGCAAGTGGCCATGGCTTTGTCGAAGGAGCTGACCAACCACAGCCTGCCGGAAATCGGTGACGCCTTTGGCGGTCGCGATCACACCACGGTGTTGCACGCATGCCGTAAGATTGCTGAACTTAGGGAATCCGACGCGGATATCCGCGAGGACTACAAAAACCTGTTGCGCACACTGACAACTTAATACGCAACTCCACAAGGCAAGGGACTAGACCATGCATTTCACAATTCAACGCGAAGCCCTGTTGAAACCTCTGCAACTGGTCGCAGGCGTCGTGGAACGACGCCAGACCTTGCCGGTTCTGTCGAACGTGCTGTTAGTAGTTGAAGGCCAACAGCTGTCGCTGACCGGTACTGATCTCGAAGTTGAGCTGGTTGGCCGGGTAACACTTGAAGATGCTGCCGAGCCCGGTGAAATCACCGTGCCAGCGCGTAAGTTGATGGATATTTGCAAAAGCTTACCGAGCGATGCCTTGATCGACATTCGTGTTGATGAGCAAAAGCTTCTGGTCAAGGCCGGGCGCAGCCGTTTCAGCCTGTCTACATTGCCAGCAAACGATTTCCCTACCGTCGAAGAAGGTCCAGGCTCCCTTACTTTCGACCTGGTTCAAAGCAAGCTGCGCCGCCTGATCGAGCGCACCAGCTTTGCCATGGCGCAGCAGGACGTTCGTTACTACCTCAATGGCATGTTGCTTGAGGTGCAAACCGGCATTTTGCGCGCTGTCGCAACTGATGGTCACCGTCTGGCCATGTGCTCGATGCAGGCTCAAATCGACAACGTTGAACGTCACCAGGTGATTGTTCCGCGCAAAGGTATTCTCGAGCTGGCACGACTACTGACTGAGCAGGACGGCACTGTTGCCATCGTTCTGGGTCAACACCATATTCGTGCGACCACTGGTGAGTTCACCTTTACCTCGAAGCTGGTTGACGGCAAGTTCCCTGACTACGAGCGCGTATTGCCTCGTGGGGGCGACAAGGTTGTTGTTGCTGATCGTCAGGGTCTGCGCGAAGCCTTCAGCCGCACCGCTATTTTGTCCAATGAGAAGTACCGTGGCATTCGCCTGCAACTGGCTGCTGGTTTGCTGAAAATCCAGGCAAACAACCCTGAGCAGGAAGAAGCTGAAGAAGAAACCGCAGTTGATTACGACGGCAGTGCATTGGAAATTGGCTTTAACGTCAGTTACCTGCTCGATGTGTTGGGCGTGATGACAACTGATCAGGTACGCCTGATCCTGTCTGATTCCAACAGCAGCGCACTGGTCCAAGAGGCCGACAACGACGACTCTGCCTACGTCGTTATGCCGATGCGCTTGTAATTCATTAATGTCCCTAAGCCGCGTCAATGTCACCGCGGTGCGCAATCTGCACCCGGTGACACTTTCCCCCTCCCCGCGTATCAATATTCTCCACGGCGCCAATGGCAGCGGTAAAACCAGCCTGCTCGAAGCTATTCATCTGCTGGGCCTGGCTCGATCTTTTCGTAGCACACGTTTACTTCCTGTCATTCAATACGATCAACCCACCTGCACTGTTTTCGGACAGGTTCAGTTGGCCGATGGCCGCCAGACAAACCTGGGGGTTTCACGTCAGCGCCAGGGTGACTTCAAGATTCGTATCGATGGAGAGAATGCGCGCAGCGCCGCTCAACTTGCAGATGCACTGCCCTTGCAGTTGATTAATCCAGATAGTTTTCGTTTGCTTGAAGGTGCTCCAAAAATACGCCGGCAGTTTCTGGATTGGGGAGTGTTCCACGTGGAACCTCGTTTTCTGCCTGCTTGGCAGCGCCTGCAGAAGGCGTTAAGGCAGCGGAACTCATGGCTGCGACATGGTACACTTGACGCCGCGTCACAAGCGGCCTGGGACCGTGAACTGTGCCTGGCGAGTGATGAAATTGATGGCTACAGACGTGCCTACATACAGGCGCTCAAACCTGTGTTTGAACAGACACTGAGTGAATTGGTTGAGCTTGAAGGTTTAGCGCTCAGTTATTACCGCGGATGGGATAAAGACCGGCCGCTGGTAGATGTACTGGCATCTACCCTGCTCCGTGATCAACAAATCGGTCACACACAAGCAGGGCCGCAACGTGCTGATTTGCGCTTGCGATTAAATGGACACAATGCTGCCGATATTCTTTCACGGGGGCAGCAGAAACTAGTTGTTTGTGCTTTGCGTATTGCGCAGGGCCATTTGGTTGATCAAGCAAAGCGTGGTCAGTGTATCTATCTGGTGGATGACTTACCGTCAGAACTGGATGAGCATCACCGACGTGCACTTTGTAAGTTATTAGATGATTTGAACTGCCAGGTGTTTATTACCTGTGTAGACCATGAATTGTTGCGGGAAGGCTGGCGCACGGATACGCCAGTTGCCATGTTCCACGTGGAACATGGCAGTATCACCCAGACCCACGACCACCAGGAGTGAAGGCATGAGCGAAAACCAAACGTACGACTCCAATAACATCAAGGTCTTGAAAGGCCTGGATGCCGTGCGCAAACGACCTGGTATGTACATCGGTGATACCGACGATGGCAGCGGCTTTCACCACAAGGTGTTCGAAGTGGTCGATAAATCGATCGACGAAGCATTGGCAGGTCATTGCAGCGAAATCACCATCATTATTCACCCTGATGAATCCATCACCGTGCGTGACAACGGCCGTGGTATCCCGGTCGATATTCACAAGGAAGAAGGTGTTTCGGCTGCTGAAGTCATCATGACCGTGTTGCACGCCGGTGGTAAGTTCGACGACAACAGCTACAAGGTTTCCGGTGGTCTGCACGGTGTAGGTGTTTCGGTTGTGAACGCGTTGTCCAAAGAATTGGTCATGACCATTCGCCGTGCGGGCAAGGTATGGGAACAAACCTATGTTCATGGTGTGCCGCAGGCCCCGATTGCGGCTGTAGGTGATACCGATACAAGCGGTACCCAGATTCACTTCAAGCCCTCTGAAGAGACCTTTGCCAATATTCACTTTAGCTGGGACATCCTGGCCAAGCGTCTTCGTGAGCTGTCATTTCTGAACTCGGGCGTGGGCATCATGCTCAAGGACAAACGCCCCGCCAAGGAAGAACTGTTCAAGTATGAAGGTGGCTTGCGTGCCTTCGTTGAATACCTGAACCACAATAAAACTGCGGTCAACCAGGTGTTCCACTTCACCGTACAGCGTGATGACGGTGTAGGCGTTGAAGTTGCCCTGCAGTGGAACGATAGCTTCAACGAGAACCTGCTGTGCTTCACCAACAATATTCCACAGCGCGACGGTGGTACTCACCTCGCGGGCTTCCGCTCTGCCCTGACCCGCAACCTCAATGCCTATATTGAGCAGGAAGGCCTGGCCAAGAAGCACAAGATCTCAACCACTGGCGATGATGCCCGTGAAGGCCTGACGGCGATTATTTCGGTCAAGGTGCCTGATCCTAAATTCAGTTCGCAGACCAAAGACAAATTGGTTTCTTCTGAGGTCAAGACCGCAGTTGAGCAAGAGATGGGTAAATACTTCTCTGACTTCCTGCTGGAAAACCCGAATGAAGCCAAGGCTGTAGTCGGCAAGATGATCGATGCCGCACGTGCCCGTGAAGCCGCACGCAAAGCCCGTGAAATGACGCGTCGCAAAGGTGCCCTGGACATTGCAGGCTTGCCTGAAAAACTGGCCGACTGCCAAGAGAAAGATCCAGCACTTTCCGAACTGTACATAGTGGAAGGGGACTCCGCGGGCGGTTCTGCTAAGCAGGGCCGTAACCGCAAGACCCAGGCGATCCTGCCGCTCAAAGGTAAGATCCTCAACGTCGAAAAAGCACGTTTCGACAAGATGATTTCCTCCCAGGAAGTCGGCACGCTGATCACCGCCCTCGGCTGTGGTATTGGTCGTGAGGAATACAACATCGACAAGCTGCGCTACCACAACATCATCATCATGACCGATGCTGACGTCGACGGTTCGCACATCCGCACCCTGCTCCTGACCTTCTTCTTCCGCCAACTGCCGGAACTGGTCGAACGCGGCTACATCTACATTGCCCAGCCGCCGCTGTACAAGGTCAAGAAAGGCAAGCAAGAGCAGTACATCAAGGACGACGAGGCCATGGAAGAGTACATGACCCAGTCGGCCCTTGAAGACGCCAGTCTGCACGTTAACGAGAACGCCCCAGGCCTCTCTGGAGAGTCGCTGGAGCGCTTGGTCAACGATTACCGCCTGGTGATGAAGACCCTGAAGCGTTTGTCGCGCCTGTACCCTCAGGAGCTGACTGAGCACTTTGTCTACCTGCCGGGCGTCAGCCTTGAGCAGCTGGCAAACAAAGCCTTGATGGAAAACTGGCTGGCCCTGTTCGAGGCGCGTTTGAAGGTCACCGAAAAATCCGGCCTGGTCTACAAAACACGCTTGCACGAAGACACCGAGCGTCATTTGTGGGTGCCAGAAGTTGAATTGATCTCGCACGGTAATTCGAGCTATATCATCTTCAACCGCGACTTCTTCGGCAGTAACGATTACAAGACCGTTACCAGCCTGGGCGATCAACTCAACAGCCTGCTGGAAGAAGGTGCCTACGTACAGCGTGGTGAGCGTAAGAAACCGGTAGCGACTTTCAAGGAAGCGCTTAACTGGTTGATGACCGAAAGCACCAAGCGCCATAGCGTCCAGCGCTACAAAGGTCTCGGTGAAATGAACCCGGACCAACTCTGGGAAACCACCATGGACCCTGAAGTACGCCGCATGCTTAAAGTGCGTATCGAAGACGCCATCGCCGCCGATCAGATCTTCAACACCCTGATGGGTGACGAAGTAGAACCGCGCCGTGACTTCATCGAAACAAACGCTTTGGCGGTGTCTAACCTGGACGTTTGATGGTTGACGCAAGGGAGCGATTAGTCGTTATCTAATAAAAACCCCGGCCTAGTGCCGGGGTTTTTCTTTGTATATCAGGCTATTAGCTAGCGGAAGAAGCCCAATACAGGGTTGGTATGTAGTGAAGCTACAGACGAAAGCCGAAATAATCTCGTTTAGGCTGTGTCTGGATCTGGGGGATTCTGAGAGTTGGACAGAGCAATGCAATTCACACCGATCAAGATAGCATCGTCCATCGCAGGACGATTGGACTCGCTTGCGGCTTTTTTAAAACATAGTGCATGCCGATGTGCCTACTACCCACCCTGTTGTAGGTGGGAAAGTTATTTCCCTTTCGCTTAACGTTAAGCGATTTGGCCAAAGTGTAGTGGTCAACTAATTACGGACACCTCGATAGATGCATTTCCTCCTATCGAGGTGTCCGGGAAAATAGACCACAACACTTGCATACTCAGGGAAGGGCTTTAAATCGAAGGGCGTGCTTCTGCCATGAGAAGGCCAGCTTCATGCCCACCAATAACGTACAAAGTGAAAGAATACCGGAGCGGAACACAAGACCGAGTCAAGCCGGTGCAGCATGCCGCCGTGCCCCTCGATCATGTGGCCCCAGTCTTTTATCCCGCGATCTCGCTTGATCGCGGACATCACCACGCCACCAGCAAAGCCGAGCAGGCAGACAAGTAACGCCATCAAGGCAGCCTGCCAGTAGAGAAACGGCGTGATCCAGCTCAAGCAAGTACCGACAAGCGTTGCCAACGCCACGCCGCCAACAAAGCCTTCGATTGTTTTCGATGGTGACAGGTTTGGCGCGATCTTGTGTTTACCAAACAACTTGCCGCAAACGTACTGCAGAACATCCGACATTTGCACCACGATGACCAGCCAGGCGATAAGCAACAAGTTGCGTCCTGCGTACCCGGGAATGTCCAGGGTCAGTAGCGCGGGTACGCTGGAGATGCAATAAACCGCCAGGGTCAGGCCCCATTGCACCTTGGTTGTGCGTTCGAGAAAGCGAGTGCTATCGCCGCCCAGGGACGACAGGATGGGCAGCAGCAAAAATAGGTAAACCGGGATGAAAATACTGAACAGCTCGTACCAGCCAATCGCGATCAACAGGTATTGCATGGGCAGTGCGAAATAGAAGGCTGCCACCAATGCCGGGTAGTCACTCCGCCGGGTTGGCGTGAGGGTGATGAACTCCCGCAAGGCGCAGAATGAGACCAAATAGAACAGAACGATGACCCCGATATTGCCAAACATAAAGGCAATACCTATCACCACGACCATTACCCACCAGGCATTGATACGTGCATTTAGGTTGTCGATTACAGGGCTCGGCTGGTTGCCAAAGCGCCACTTGAGCAACCAGCCTATGCAACTGGCAACCAGTAGAACAATGCCGATACCTGCAAAGACCAAATAGGTGTTGTTATCCATCTCAAGCCTCCTTTGGCGCGAGGGCGAGCAAGGCATCACTTGAGCGTTGCAGGAAATGTTGTTTCGTCTCAGCCTCCATGACTTCGAGTGGTGCGCCAAAACTCAAGGTACAGAGCAGTGGTAGTGGCAATACCCTGCCTTTGGGCATCACCCGGTTGAGATTGCTAATCCAGACCGGAACCAACTCGATCTCTGGATGGGCTTTGTGCAGATGAAACAGGCCGCTTTTGAAAGGCAGCAGGCCCTCTTCCAGGTTGCGTGTACCTTCTGGAAAGAAGATTAGCGAGTCACCTTGCGCCAAGGCCTGGTCGATGGCCTGTAGTGGGTCGTCCTTTCGGCCCGCTTGCCGATCCACCAATACTCCATTGAATATATTTTTAATTACATAGCGACGCACTTTGCTGCTGAGCCAATAGTCGGCGCCTGCAACCGGTCGCGTGCGCTTGCGCAGGTGCGCTGGCAGGGATGCCCACAACAATACAAAGTCACCGTGGCTGCTGTGGTTGGCAAAGTACAGGCGCTGCACAGGCTGGGCTGTTGTACCCAGCCATAGGGCACGTGCCCCGGTGAGAATTCGGGCTGCGGAGGTGATGCAAAAGGCGAGTGCGCGGGCAAGCATTAGAAGTCCTTTTCAGCCGAGATGATCAATGCGTGAGCAGCCAGGGCAAGCTGACGATAGTCAGTAACGCTAGTGCGCATTGCCCGATTAGGCAAAGCCCCTGGTTGCGTAACAGCCGCAACGCACCTTTGCTGCGGTCCGTCCAAGTGCGTGGAATAGTGGTGGATTGTTGCAAGCCCAACTCTTCAAGTGCTTGATCTAGCTCAGCAGTGCGTTCGGTTAACTGCCCAATCTGTTGGCTCATGTGGCTAAACAGTTCGGCGTCGACTTCGACTCGCGCAGCACAGTATTTTTCAAGCAGTCCCAGCGTAATGAGCGCGGCACAGAGCATCGCTTGAGCAACACTGGTTGGAAATCCGAGTAGAGGCGCCAGGCCCAGCAGCAATGCAACCAGGCTCAATGCTGTGGATAAGCGGTCAAGCAGGCGGCCTCGGCGCAACAGTACTGCGCACAGGTAAAGAGAGCCGCTAGTAGGCATTGTCGAGACCTCGGTTGCCGGCTGTTTCAGGCAGTTGCAGCATCATTTCAATGGCAAGCAATTGCGGTTGTTGCAGCACAACTTGAGGGCGTGCCTGGCGGATCATGGCCAATGCCGCATCTGTGCTGCTGCAGCGCTTGCTGTAGAGCAACCAAGCCGCTAGTGCTGTGGCACTGCGTGAATAACCCAATGCGCAGCAAACCAGAACCTTATCTGGGTAAGTCTTTCGCAGTGACTCGATTGCTTTGGCCGCTTGCAGACAAGTGCTGGCATCGGGAGCGGTTAAATCCAGTACCGGTAGCGCACGATACCCTGGTGTCTTGACGCTTATGGGCAGCTCGGCACATAAATCAACAATTGCGCTGAAGCCAGCCTGCTGTTGCTGGCTTGGGATTCGCCCGAGGTAAACCCCGTCAATCACCTCATCGGCTTGTGGGTGCTTGCGGGTCCAGGCCCGCGAGTTTAGCCAGGCGCCCAACAGATAAGGCCCGTACAGCCAGGATACTGCCCAGCTCAGTTGCCCGTTAGCCTGCTTTTGAAAACCCTGCGCGCCGAAAGCCGCATAGTTGAGTGCGACCAATGCCAGTGATAATGCCGGCCAGAGTAGCCACAACCAGGCGCCATCGAGCTTGGTTGCAAGCGCCAGCAGCATAAGGCTGGCGAGCAAGTATTTGAGTGCCAGGTTCCAGCGCTTGGGCTCTGTTGTAAGGCGCTATAGCCGCAAGGGGCCAGGCCCGTTTTCAGGCCACAAGCAGACACACAGCCAACCCGCCAGGACGCCAGTAGGCAGGTCGATAAAGTGATGTTGCCAAGTGGTCAAAACCGATAAGCCGATCAATGCAAACCAGCCATGCAGCAACCAGCGCCAAGCGCCAGTCGTATGCCTGGCGAAGCATACCCAGAGCACGATCAGCAAGGTGATGTGCAGGGATGGAGCCTGGTTGTAGGGTTTGTCGAAGCCCATCAGTATGTCGAACAGGGTGCCGAAAGCACCAGACAACTCGGGGCGGGTGACGGTGAATTGCAACGGCCAGACCAGAAAGCCAAGGATACAAATGAACTGCGCGCTGAGCAGGCGCAGGCCATGCCGATCCATCTCTGCACGGTCACGGGGCAACAGAAACGATAAGCCATACAGCAGGTCGATCGACCAGTAGGGCACAATGCTCCAAGGCCAGAGCGGGATATGTTTCTCCCAGGCAAAGACCATGGTGCCGATGTCGTCACGCTGCGCAGTGTAGTTATTGGCGAAGTTGTAGCTGATAAAAAACGGCGGTGCCAAAAGCAGTAGCCACATCACCCCGCGCTTCCAGAGTATGCCACCCTGCTTTGCTGGCGCGGCGCCCATCAGTCAATACGCTGAGCGATGGATACGGTAAAAATGCCCCACTCATCGATACGCTGGCTGACTTTGCGAAACCCTGCAGCAGCCACCAGTTGGTCCATTTCCGCCTGGCTGCGGCGGCGCATGACCCAAGCCTGCCCATTGCGATGGCTGGTCAGCGCGCGGGCGATAAGCTCCAGCTGTGGATGCCAGGGTTGGCCGGTATAGATCAAATAACCGCCCTGCTCCACCGCCGCGGCCAGGCCAGCCAGGGAATCGGCGATCATGCTGTTGCTGCCGAACAGTTCATACAGGCCAGAGACCACGGCAAGCGTTGGCCTTGGGCTCAAGCTGGCCAAATCATCACGATCAAAGGCATCACCCTTTACGAACTGGGCGATGTGCTCAAGACCCTTTTGCTTGATCAGCGCAGAACCGTCTCGCACGTTAATGTCGCTGTAGTCGCGCAACAGGATCGATTCAGGCTTGTCCGTCGCGTGCTCTATGGCTTCGAGGATATAGCGGCCATGCCCGGCGGCAATATCGACAATACGCACTTCGCTCGATTGCTCGCGAAGTTTTTTGATCGCCAGGTTCAGCAGCTCTTCGACATGCACTTTGCGTTGCCGAATGCCGCGCCAGCCTATGGAGTTGAGGTAATGCTTGTCGATCATTCGGCCGATAGCCGAGGTGCCGGCCGGGGTATTTCGATACACGTAATCAAGCGTGCTGCCTGAGTCGAAGCCGGTTTCAAAGCCCAGTTTGACCCCGTTCGACATGCGGCTGCCCAGCTTCATGCTGGCACGGGTCGCACGCCAGTAACGGCCGGCCAGTGAGTTCTGTGGCAGTGGCGCCGCCAGGGTTTCCGACTCGGCGCAACTTGCACCGATAAGGTCTGCCGCCAGCAATGACGGGCGACTCATTGGCTGGCTGAAGGTTTGCCGGATAAAGCGGCGGATGCGTCCTAGCGCCTGTTCACGGTCTTTTTCCCCCAGGGTGTCGTGAAAGAATCCGGGCAGGATGTGCTTTTCTTTTTGCACGCTGCCAAGGCGCTCATAAAACTGCTGTTGCGGCTTTCGATGCACCACAAAAACAACGCCGGAGATCAGCACCTGGGTTGGAATCTGGATCGCCTGGCCATCAGCCACTACCCGCTCGGCGGCTTCATACAGGCCAAGCAGCATGTTTACTGAAATGGCGCGGGTAATCAGTGGGTCGCTGTCGAACGATTCAATACGCTGCGGGTCGTGGCTGAGGTACTTGGCCTTGACGTAGCTATTGACGAAGAAGTTGCCCCGCAGCGCTTTGATCAGCTTCAGGCCGGGCCGGGCAAAAGGTACATAGAGTTTGACCTTGAACGCTGGAGACGCCAGCACAAGCGAGCGAATGTTTGGGGCATAGTCGTGGGCCCAGGTCGCGACGACGACGGCTCCGACACTTTGCGCTATAACGCTGATGTCCTGCTTGGCGATGGCATGGGTGGCTGTGATGTGCTCGATGAAGCTTTGTACGTCGCGCACACTGCAGCCGAAGCTTGGGCTATCGCCACGAGCACCCGGCGAAAGACCGTGGCCGCGCGCATCCCAGGCAAAGAAGTCAAACTCCTCCAGGCCTAGTTCGTCCACCAGGTGAGCCATGCGCCCACCGTGCTCGTGGCCGCGATGGAACAAACCGATCGCCTGCCTTGGCTGGCTGCTGTCTGTCCGGTTAGCGGCCCAGTGGCGGTAGAACAACTCAACCCCGTCATGGGTTTTGAAACGACCTTCCTTGAGTTCATGCATCGCTACTTCCCTGCCGTTGTGCTGGCTTCATCGCCAGTGATTGGGGCAACTTCAGCAAGCCCTCGACGTACTCGATTGTAGGTGGTGTAGACCAGCAGTCCAGTGATCAGTATCAACAACAGATTGATCCACACAGCGGAGAGCAGTCCGGAGGCGACACCTGTAGCCATAACGCCAAATGCAAAGGCTCTGTCACTCTTGCCCATAGGACCGTCGTAGCGGCGTGAGGCGCCGACCATTGGGCCCATTACGCCCGCGAACTCGCTGATCACCGCAAGCAACACCACCGCTATTACCAGCGCGCTATTGACCCCGGCCAGCAAGGCAAAAGGCAAGAACAGGGCGCTGTCCGCAATCAGGTCGCAGAGCTCGTTGAGATAGGCCCGGAGCCGTGATTTTTGATTGAACTCGCGGGCGAGCATGCCGTCGATGGCATTGAGCGCCATGCGCATGATCATCCACAGCGCCAGCAAGATAAACAGCCAGCTGTGTTCAACACAGAGTGCCAGCAATGCCCCCAGCAGCAGGGAAACAACCCCAGCGGCAAGCGTGACTTGATTGGCCGTGACACCGCGCTGGTACAGCCGCGTAACCAGCGGACGCAATAGCGCTTGAAAGCGGGGTTTAAGCTGATAGATCGATATCATGGGCACAAGTCCTTCCTGGTCTTGGGTAAATCATTAAAGGCGCTTCTGGAAAACCACTGCGTCCGCTACGGCATTCCATGTTTGAGACTGTTGCTCCCGTTGCTCGTTGCGCCTTGTTCTATCGCCGTTTGTTACCTTTTCCAGAGAAGCATGCATCCTTGCCGGGCAGGGCTTACCGGGCTTGCTCTAGCGGGCTGGCCGAGGGTTCATCCTTCAGGCAACCAATATCACGTTGCGCCTGGCTGACCCATGCAAAGGCACGGTCGTTGAGTTCGGCGATGGCGCGCGGGCCCGTGCCTTCAGCATGCATTGGCGCACCAATGATTACCTGGATGGTGCCCGGCTTCTTGCCCCAGCCCTCTTTTGGCCAGTATTTGCCGGCATCGTGGGCGATCGGCAGTACCGGCAAGTTGGCATTGACCGCAAGGGATGCGCCGCCGCGTGAGAACTTGCCTATTTGCCCGGTAGGCATGCGTGTGCCTTCGGGAAATACCAGCACCCAGCAGCCGAGTTCCAGGCGCTCGTGCCCCTGTTTTGCAAGCTGCTTGAGCGCCGCCTTGGGATTGCTGCGATCAATGGCGATGGGCTTGAGCATGGCCATTGCCCAGCCGAAAAAGGGTACATACAACAGCTCGCGCTTGAGCACTTGGCTCAGGGGTTCAAACAGGGCTGAAAGAAAGAAGGTTTCCCAGGTGCTTTGGTGCTTGGAAAGAATCACACAAGGCGTATCCGGGATGTTCTCCAGGCCTTTGACTTCATACTTGATGCCAACCATGGTGCTGGTCAGCCATACGGCAAAGCGGCACCAGTTCTGGTTGACGAAGCGGTAGCGTGCGCGAAACGACAAAAACGGCACGATAAAAAAACTCAGGGTGCACCAGAGAAACGAGCTGGTCGCCAGCAGGATGTAGAAGAAGAAAATGTTGATAGCCCGCAGTTTCGACATAAGTGCATGTACCGTCGCGGGCAAGCCGCGCTTTATTGATTAAGTAAGTATCCAGCAACTGCTGCCAGATCATCGAATATCAAGGTATTGGCTGGCAATCCTTTGGCCAGTGTGCGCTCGCCTTTGCCGGTTTTTACAAAAACGGGCTGACAGTCGACGGTTGTGGCCGCCTGCAGGTCACCACTGCTGTCCCCCACAAACCATACACCCTTCAGGTTTACCCCATAATGCGCGGCGATGCTGTGGAGCATGCCTGGTTTTGGCTTGCGGGAAGCGCAGCCTTCATCCGGGCCATGTGGACAATACATGATCAAGCCGATTTCACCGCCCTGCTCGGCCACCAGCTGGCGCATGCGCTGGTGCATGGCTTCGAGTTCGGCCAGGCCGTAGTAGCCCCGACCGATGCCGGATTGATTGGTGGGGATGGCGATGGTCCAGCCGGCCTTGGACAAGTTGGCAATCGCCGTGATCGAACTGGGGATGGGAATCCATTCTTCAACGGATTTGATGTAGGCGTCGGAGTCGTGATTAATCACCCCGTCGCGGTCGAGAATCAGTAGCTTCATTGCGCATCTCAAAAGTCAGTAAAGCTTAACCGCGCGGGCTGCCAGGCAGCAGCGCCGCACGGTTAACCTGCGTCAGCTCAGGACCGAGATGTCCGCAACACCGAGGAACAAGCCACGCAGCTTCGCTAGCAAGGCATAGCGGTTGGCGCGCACATTCGGGTCTTCAGCGTTGACCAGTACGGTCTCGAAGAAGCTGTCGACCGGTGTGCGCAGCGAGGCCAGCTTGGCTAGCGCTTCGTTGTACATCCGTGCTTGCGCCAGGGGTTGTACCGCTTGCTCTGCCTGTTGGATCGCGGCGTTGAGGGCGAACTCGCTTGGGGTATCAAAGTAATGCGCGGCGATGCTGGTGGCGATCTTGCCATCAGCCTTGCCGAGCAGGTTCGAAACCCGCTTGTTGGCCGCCGCCAGCGCTTCGGCTTCAGGCAGTTTGCGGAACGCCTGCACTGCTTGTACGCGCTGGTCGAAGTCGAGCGGCGAGACCGGGTTTACTGCGCGAACAGCCTGGTAAACCGCTACGTCGACGCCTTGGTCCTCGTAGCGCGCACGCAGGCGGTCGAAGATAAACTCCTGCACTTGCGCGGTGAGACCGGCTGCCTTGATTTTGCTGCCGAATTGCTTGATGGAAAACTCAACCGCATCGGTCACGTCCAGCTCAAGCCCTTTCTCGATCAGGATGCGCAGCACGCCCAATGCCGCACGGCGCAGCGCATAGGGATCCTTGCTGCCGGTTGGCAGCATGCCGATACCGAAGATACCGACCAGGGTGTCGAGCTTGTCAGCCAGGGCAACAGCAGCGCCTGTCAGGGTGCTTGGCAGTTCAGCGCCAGCGCCGCGGGGCATGTACTGTTCGTTCAGCGCCAGGGCAACGTCTTCGGGCTCTCCGTCATGCATGGCGTAGTAATAGCCAGCGATGCCCTGCATTTCCGGGAATTCGCCCACCATTTCACTGGCCAGGTCGCATTTCGAGAGCAAGCCCGCACGGCCAGCGCGGGTGGCATCGCCGCCAATCTTCTCGGCGATATAAGCCGCCAGGGCCGACACGCGCTGGGCTTTGTCGTAGACCGAGCCCAGCTGTGCCTGGAACACCACGTTGGCCAAACGCTGGTTGAAGGTTTCGAGTTTTTGCTTCTTGTCCTGCTTGAAGAAGAATTCGGCATCGGTCAGGCGCGGACGAACAACCTTCTCGTTGCCCGAGATGATTTGCGCCGGATCTTTGCTCTCAACGTTGGCCACGGTGATAAAGCGCGGCAGCAACTTGCCTTCGGCGTCGAGCAGGCAGAAGTACTTCTGGTTGTCCTGCATGGTCGTGATCAGCGCTTCTTGCGGCACCTCGAGGAAGCGCTCTTCAAAGGAGCACACCAGCGGTACTGGCCACTCAACCAGCGCACTGACCTCATCAAGCAATGCAGGAGGTACTATTGCCGTACCCTGTTGCTCAGTCGCCAGTTGCTCAATGCGCTTGCTGATTTGTTCGCGACGCTCGGCAAAGTCAGCAATGACATAGGCCTTGCGCAGGTCTTCGGCATAGTTGGCCGGTGCAGTGATGGTCACTTCAGTGTTGTGGTGGAAGAGATGGCCACGGGAGACTCGACCAGCGGTCTGGGCGAGTATCTTGCAATCAAGCACCGTGTCGCCAAAAAGCATCACCAGCCACTGGCTTTTCCGCACGAATTTGGTACGACGCGCGCCCCAGCGCATGCGCTTGGGAATCGGCAGGTCGTTGAGCGCGGGTTCCACCATCTCTGGTAATAGTTGTGCGGCCTTTTTGCCGACGATGGTCTGGCTGAAACGCAGCTTTGGGCCACTGGCGTCGATTTCGGACAGGTCCACGCAGCACTTGTTGGCGAAACCCAGAGCCGCCTGGGTCGGGTTGCCATCAGCGTCGAACGCCGCTTTGACCGGTGGGCCGTCGAGGTTCATCACACGATCGGGCTGCTCGGTGTCGAGCTGCTCGACCAGCACCGCCAGGCGACGTGGCGCGGCGTAGTAACGGGCCTTGGCGTAGTTGAGTCCAGCGGCCTTGAGGCCTTTTTCAATCCCGGACAAGAACGACTCACCCAGGGTTTTCAGGGCTTTTGGCGGCAGTTTTTCAGTGCCCAGTTCTACCAGAAAGTCTTGTGCACTCATTCTGCAGCCTCCAGCTTAGCCAATACTTCATCACGCAGTTCAGGGGTGGCGAGCGGGAAGCCGAGCTTGGCCCGAGCTTGCAGGTAGCTTTGCGCAACGTTGCGAGCCAGGGTACGCACACGCAGGATGTATTGCTGGCGCGCAGTAACCGAGATCGCCCGGCGCGCATCCAGCAAGTTGAAGGTGTGCGAAGCCTTGAGCACCATTTCATAGGTTGGCAGCGGCAACTCTAGTTCGATCAGGCGATTGGCTTCAGACTCATAGAAGTCAAACAGCTCAAACAGCTTGTCGACGTTGGCGTGCTCGAAGTTGTAGGTCGATTGCTCGACTTCGTTCTGGTGGAACACATCGCCATAGGTGACCTTGCCGAACGGGCCGTCGGCCCACACCAGGTCATACACCGAGTCAACGCCCTGGATGTACATGGCCAGGCGCTCAAGGCCGTAGGTGATCTCGCCCGTCACCGGGTAGCACTCGATGCCACCGACTTGCTGGAAGTAGGTGAACTGGGTGACTTCCATGCCGTTGAGCCAGATTTCCCAACCCAGGCCCCAGGCGCCAAGCGTCGGCGATTCCCAGTTGTCCTCAACGAAGCGAATATCGTGCACCAGTGGGTCGATACCTATGGCTTGCAGCGACCCCAGGTACAACTCCTGGAAGTTTTCCGGGTTTGGCTTCAGCACGACCTGGAACTGGTAGTAATGTTGCAGGCGGTTGGGGTTCTCGCCGTAGCGGCCATCAGCTGGACGACGGCTGGGCTGCACATAGGCCGCGTTCCAGGTCTCTGGACCGATGGAGCGCAAGAATGTAGCGGTGTGGAAAGTGCCAGCACCGACTTCCATATCATAGGGCTGCAGCACAACACAGCCTTGCTCAGCCCAGTATTTTTGCAGGGCGAGAATCAAATCTTGGAAGGTGCGCACGGCAGGCGTAGTCTGGCTCACGAAAAATTCACCTGTTTTGGCTGCGACAGAAAGAGCGGGAGTATACCGCAAACCGCGTGGCCTAGACCTGCTAGGGATTGCCTTATGACTCGTTGTTTCTGGTGTTCTGAAGATCCGCTGTAGATGGCTTACCACGATGAAGAATGGGGTGTGCCCCTAACTGACCCCGATAAACTCTTCGAGTTGCTGTTGCTTGAGGGTTTTCAGGCGGGTTTGTCGGGGATCACAGTGCTCAAGAAGCGCGAACGCTATCGCCAGGTGCTGCACGGCTTTGATGTAAGGCGCCTGGCCAGGCTGAGCGATGATGAAATCGAAGCGCTGATGCAGGACCCGGGCATTGTGCGCAACCGTCTCAAGCTCAAGGCGGTTCGGCAAAATGCCCTCGCCTGGCTCAAGCTTGATGACCCGGTCAAATACTTGTGGTCCTTTGTCGATGGTCAGCCTGTGATCAACCATTTCAGCGAGCGCGCCCAGGTTCCGGCCATCACGCCACAAGCCGAGGCCATGAGCAAAGCCCTGAAAAAAGCCGGTTTCAACTTTGTTGGGCCAACCATCTGCTACGCCTTTATGCAGGCCAGCGGCATGGTGATGGATCACACCACGGACTGCTTTCGTTACGCGCAGCTTGCCAAAGCGTGAGCGGCAAGTAAGCGTGCGCGGGCGCAGAGCGGTACAATAGGCTTTTTGATCCTGGGGGAGTGGCCTGTGGAGAAGTTCAAAGGTGCACTGGTTGTAGGCTTTCTGCGCCTGTTTGCGCTGCTGCCGTGGCGCGCAGTGCAGGCAACCGGTGCCGCTATCGGCTGGTTGATGTACAAGCTGCCCAATGGCTCGCGTGAGGTTGCCAGCACCAACCTGAGGAAGTGTTTCCCGGAGCTTGATGAGGCTGGGCATCAGAAGTTACTGGCCCAAACCCTGCGGGGCATCAGTCAAACCCTGACCGAAAGTGCCTGCGCATGGATCTGGCCAGCGCAGAAGTCGCTCGGTTTGATCCGTGAAGTCGAAGGCCTTGAGGTCCTAGAACAGGCCCTCGCTTCGGGCAAGGGCGTGGTGGGCATCACCAGCCACCTGGGTAACTGGGAAGTGCTCAACCACTTCTATTGCTCGCAGTGCAAGCCGATCATTTTCTACCGTCCGCCCAAGCTCAAGGCAGTGGACGACCTGCTGCAGAAGCAGCGCGTGCAAATGGGTAACCGGGTCGCCGCCTCGACCAAAGAAGGCATCCTCAGTGTGATCAAAGAGGTGCGCAAGGGCGGTTCGGTAGGAATTCCTGCAGACCCCGAGCCCAGTCTTTCCAGCGGTGTATTCGTACCCTTTCTAGGCACTGTGGCGCTGACCAGCAAATTTGTGCCCAGCATGCTCACTGGCGGCAAGGCGGTTGGTGTTTTCCTGCATGCGTTGCGCCTGGAAGACGGCAGCGGCTATAAGGTCATTCTCGAAGCCGCACCGGAAGCCATGTACAGCGAGGATATTGCCGTGGGTGTAGCCGCCATGAGCGAAGTCATTGGTCGTTATGTCCTCGCCTCCCCAAGCCAGTACATGTGGACCATGAAA
The DNA here is from genome assembly GCF_000222125.1 of Pseudomonas sp. S9. Classification (NCBI taxonomy): domain Bacteria; kingdom Pseudomonadati; phylum Pseudomonadota; class Gammaproteobacteria; order Pseudomonadales; family Pseudomonadaceae; genus Pseudomonas; species Pseudomonas sp. S9. The sequence continues at coordinate 181,420 of NZ_AFFX01000006.1, forward strand.
CGTTTCAAGAAGCGCCCAGAGGGCGAAGCCAAGTGGTACTGATGTAGTTACGCCTGAGGCTGTCTTCAGGCTATCGAGTCGTTAATCAGAGGATCGCCGTAGCCATGTCGAACAACCGCCAGCACCCGCGAACAACGATGAAGTGCATGATCAAGATCAGCCACCCGGACTTTGCTGATGTTATCGCCCAGACCCGAGACCTGTCCGACGGTGGCGTCTATGTGAAGCATGAAGCGCTGCGCTCGCTGAAACTGGGTGATGTGGTTACAGGCCAGGTGCAGGGCATGCCAATCGAAGCGCCAATCTTGCAGATGGTGGTAACCCGTGTCGACGCCGAGGGTGTGGGTTTGCGTTTCGTCACTGAATGACCAATTGTCAGTAAAGTGCTTAAAACCTATCTTGTGAGTCAGGTATTCGCTAAAATGCCGCGCGTCGCATAGGCGCGGCATTATCGAAATGGGTTCCCTCACCCCATAAAACTTAAAAAGGCTCACATGCAAAGCACTCTGACAACGATCCGCCGACCCGCTTTGGTGGCGCTGATCGCGTTTCATATCCTGATTATCATCGCCAGCAACTACCTGGTGCAGTTGCCTATTACCCTTTTCGGCTGGCACACCACCTGGGGCGCGTTTAGCTTTCCGTTTATCTTCCTGGCCACTGACCTGACCGTGCGTTTGCTGGGCAAGGCTCCGGCGCGGAAGGTCATTGCGCGGGTGATGTTGCCAGCGTTGCTGGCTTCCTATGTGGTCTCGGTGCTGTATCAGGACGGTGTGTTTTCAGGCTTTGCGGCGCTGCAGGAGTTCAACCTATTCGTTGGCCGCATCGCGCTGGCGAGTTTTTGCGCCTATGTGCTGGGTCAGTTACTGGATATCCAGGTGTTCGACCGCATGCGCCGTCTGCGTCAGTGGTGGGTTGCACCGACAGCCTCGACCATCCTGGGCAATCTGCTTGACACCTTTGTGTTCTTCTCCATCGCCTTCTGGCAAAGCAGCGATCCGTTCATGGCCGAGCATTGAAAGCAGCGATCCGTTCATGGCCGAGCATTGGGTCGAGATCGCCAGCGTCGACTACGCCATCAAGCTGACCGTGAGCCTGGTCTTGTTTGTACCGCTATACGGTGTATTGCTCGGTGCAATTGCGCGCCTGCTCCAAGGGCGGGCAGTTCCTGCGGCTTAAACCCGGCAAATAAAAAGTCCCGGTTCGAGCTAGGGCTCGCCGGGCCTTTTTTATTGCGCATTGGCCGATAACGCCAACTGTTGGGGTTCAGGCTTGACTGTTGAGCTTATCCAGCTTGCGTAGAAAAACGGTCATTTCCTTCTCCGCTTGTTTGTCGCCATGGGCCTGGGCTGCGGCTATGCCCTGCTCCCACGCCTTGCGTGCCGCGCCTGGCTGAGCATCGTCGAGCAGCGCCTTGCCAAGCAGTTTCCAGGCGGCTGAATACTTGGGATCGAGCTCGACGCAGCGTTGCAAGTGCTCGGCCGCGAGCGCCGGGTTACCAGCATCAAGATAAGCCTTGCCCAGGCCAAAGCGCAGCAATGAGTTATCCACACCCTTGGCCAGCATTTTTTCCAGTGACTCAAGCATCGGCCTGCTCTCTAAAAGAAGGTCAAGCCGACCTGGAACAGGCTCTCGGCATCACGGATGTATTTCTTGTCGACCAGAAACAGAATTACATGGTCGCCACTCTGGATCATGGTGTTGTCATGGGCGATCAGCACTTCCTCATCGCGAATCACCGCGCCAATCGTGGTGCCCGGCGGCAGGCTGATTTTGCCGATCTCGCGCCCGACCACCTTGCTCGACTTGGCATCGCCGTGGGCAATCATCTCGATCGCCTCGGCCGCGCCCCGGCGCAGCGAGTGCACGCTTTCGATATCGCCCCGGCGCACGTGGGTGAGCAAGGTGCCGATGGTTGCCAACTGCGGGCTGATGGCGATATCGATATCCCCGCCCTGGACCAAGTCGACGTAGGCCGGGTTGTTGATGATGGTCATCACCTTGCGCGCGCCCATGCGCTTGGCCAGCAAGGACGACATGATGTTGGCTTCGTCGTCGTTGGTCAGGGCGAGGAAGATGTCTGCATCGTTGATGTTTTCTTCGACCAGCAAATCACGGTCCGAGGCGCTGCCCTGCAACACTATGGTGCTGTCCAGGGTTTCCGAGAGGTAGCGGCAGCGCGCCGGGTTCATCTCGATGATCTTCACCTGGTAGCGACTTTCGATGGCTTCCGCCAGGCGCTCGCCAATATGGCCACCACCGGCAATGACAATCTTCTTGTAGCTGTCTTCCAGGCGGCGCATCTCGCTCATTACCGCACGGATATGCGCCTTGGCGGCGATGAAGAATACTTCGTCGTCAGCCTCGATGACCGTATCGCCCTTGGGCATGATCGGCCGGTTACGGCGGAAGATGGCGGCAACGGGGGTATCGACATTGGGCATATGTTCGCGCATTTGGGGGGGCCGCCTGCCCCCCCGGGGGGCCGCCGTAATAGGCTTTGACCGCAACCAGCTGGGCCTTGCCTTCGGCGAAGTCGATAACCTGCAGCGCGCCCGGATACTCGATCAGGCGCTTGATGTAGTTGGTCACGACCTGCTCGGGGCTGATGAGCACGTCGACCGGAATGGCTTCGTTGTCGAACAGGCCGCTGCGGGTCAGGTAGGCCGCCTCGCGCACGCGAGCGATCTTGGTCGGCGTATGGAACAGGGTGTAGGCGACCTGGCAGGCGATCATGTTGATCTCGTCGCTGTTGGTCACGGCAACCAGCATGTCGGCATCGTCGGCGCCAGCCTGGCGCAAGACGGTTGGGAACGAGCCGCGACCCTGTACGGTGCGGATATCCAGGCGATCGCCTAGATCACGCAAGCGGTCGCCGTCGGTGTCGACCACGGTGATGTCATTGGCTTCGCTGGCCAGGTGTTCGGCCAGCGTGCCGCCAACTTGCCCGGCACCAAGAATGATGATTTTCATCCGATTCCTTCCTCAGCCGCGGGGTGTCGCGGCGATCTTGATCAGCTTGGCATAGTAAAAACCGTCATGACCATCTTCTTGTGCAAGCAATTGGCGGCCATGGGGCTGGTGCAGGCCAAAAGGCCCGGCAATGTCGAGTTCACGTGCGCCTGGGGTGCGGGCCAGAAACGCTTCTATCACTTGGCTATTTTCTGTCGGCAAGGTCGAGCATGTGGCATATAGCATGATGCCGCCAACGGCCAGCGTTGGCCACAAGGCATCGAGCAACTCGCCCTGTAATTGCGCCAAGGCCGGAATATCCTCGGCCTGGCGGGCAATCTTGATATCGGGGTGGCGGCGAATCACGCCGGTCGCCGAACAGGGTGCATCGAGCAGGGTCCGCTGGAAGGAGTGGCCATCCCACCAGTTATCCACAGCCCGGCCATCAGCGGCAATCAATTCGGCATCCAGCTTCAGACGCGCCAGGTTCTCGCGCACCCGCACCAGCCGCTTGGGTTCCAGGTCGATGGCCACCACGCCTGCCAGCCCAGGTTCGACTTCGAGGATGTGGCAGGTTTTGCCGCCTGGTGCGCAGCAGGCGTCGAGTACGCGCTGGCCCGGGGCTAGTTCAAGCAGGTCTGCGGCCAGTTGCGCGGCTTCATCCTGCACGCTCACCCGGCCTTCGGCGAAGCCGGGCAGCGTGGTCACGTCGCAGGCTTGGGCCAGGCGGATGCCATCGGGGCTGAAGGCGCATGCCATGCACTCGATGCCGGCGGCTTGCAGCTCTTGCAAGTAGGCATCTCGACTGCCGTGGCGACGATTAACTCGCAAAATCAACGGTGGATGGGCGTTATTGGCGGCGCAGATGGCTTCCCAATGCTCGGGCCAGAAAGCCTTGAGGGATTTTTGCAGCCAGCGCGGATGGGCAGTGCGCACCATGGGGTCGCGCTCCATCTCGGCCAGCAGTGGTTCGGCCTCGCGCTGGGCGCGGCGCAATACGGCGTTGAGCAGGCCCTTGGCCCAGGGTTTCTTCAATTTTTCAGCGCAGCCGACTGTCTCGCCCAATGCGGCGTGCGGCGGAATCCGGGTGTAGAGCAGTTGATACAGGCCGACCAGGAGCAAGGCTTCGACGTCTCTGTCCGCCGCCTTGAAGGGCTTTTGCAGAAGCTTTTCGGCCAGTGCCGACAACCTTGGCTGCCAGCGAGCGGTGCCGAAGGCCAGATCCTGGGTGAGGCCACGATCCCGGGGCTCGACTTTATCCAGTTGCGGCGGCAGGCTGCTGGCCAATGAAGCCTTGCCAGACAGTACTGCGCTTAAGGCCTTGGCGGCGGCGAGGCGTGGGTTCATCAAACCAGTACCGCGCCGACGGTGAAGTATTCACGACGGCTGTTGTAGAGGTCGGCGAAGTTGAGTGCCTTGCCACCCGGCAGTTGCAGGCGAGTAAGTAGCAGCGCACCGCTGCCACAAGCGACGCTCAGGCCATGCTTGCTTGCGTCGAGAATCATCCCAGGCGCGCCTTGTCCTGCGCAACATTCGGCGCCGAGCACCTTTATTGGCGCTTCATTGAGCGTGCTGTGGCAGATCGGCGTCGGGTTGAATGCGCGAATCAGGCGTTGCAGCTCATCAGCCGGGCGCGTCCAGTCGATACGTGCCTGCTCCTTATTGAGCTTGTGGGCGTAGGTGGCCAGGCTGTCATCTTGAATCTCTCCAACCAGCGAACCCGCAGCCAGACCATCAACGGCTTCAATGACCGCGTCGGCGCCCAGGCGCGCCAGGCGGTCATGCAGGCTGCCGCCGGTGTCTTCGGCGCTAATCGGGGTGCTGACCTTGAGCAGCATGGGGCCGGTATCGAGCCCTGCTTCCATTTGCATCACGGTGACGCCGGACTCGGCATCGCCCGCCTCGATCGCCCGTTGGATCGGAGCCGCGCCGCGCCAGCGCGGCAGCAAGGAGGCATGGCTGTTGATGCAGCCCAGGCGGGGGGTGTCGAGTACTGCTTGCGGCAGGATCAGGCCGTAGGCCACCACCACCATCAGATCGGCGTTGAGTGCTGCCAGTTGGGCTTGGGCGTCGCTGTCGCGCAGGGTTTGCGGTTGATAAACCGGTATTTCATGTTGCAGGGCGAGTTGCTTTACCGGGCTCGGCATCAGCTTTTGTCCGCGGCCGGAAGGTCGATCCGGCTGGGTGTAGACCGCGATAACCTGGTGCTTGGTGCCAAGCAGGGCCTTTAGGTGCTCGGCGGCGAATTCCGGGGTGCCGGCAAAAATGATGCGTAAAGAGTCGGTCATGGGGTCTCGCTAAACTCAGGTACAGGGCTTGCCGCCCTCGCCTGCTGCAAATAAAAAGGCTTGCCGCAGCAAGCCTTTGTAAGCCATCGATCAAGCTTGCTGACGGTGTTGCTTTTCAAGCTTCTTTTTAATCCGGTCACGCTTGAGCGTAGACAGGTAATCGACAAACAGCTTGCCATTGAGGTGATCGCACTCGTGCTGGATGCATACGGCGAGCAGGCCTTCGGCGATTAGCTCGTAGGGTTTGCCGTCGCGATCAAGTGCTTTGACCTTAACTTTCTGTGGGCGATCGATGTTTTCGTAAAAACCGGGAACAGACAGGCAACCTTCCTGATACTGGTCCATTTCTTCGGTCAGCGACTCGAACTCCGGATTGATGAAAACCCGGGGTTCAGAGCGATCTTCAGACAGGTCCATAACCACCAAACGCTTATGGACATTGACCTGCGTGGCAGCAAGCCCGATGCCCGGCGCTTCGTACATGGTTTCGAACATGTCGTCGATCAGTTGACGCAAATCGTCATCGACCACATCCACTGGCTTAGCAATGGTGCGTAAACGTGGATCGGGAAATTCGAGGATGTTTAAAATCGCCATATGCGTTGTGTGATGCACTTGTGGAATAAAGTCAAAATCCGCTGCTAAGATGATGCGCAGCTTGGAAAAGCAGCTTCACGCCGCATTTCTATTGGGGTTACGTTGTGGCGCTAGGGCGCTTCACAGAAGACACATAATAAAGGGATTCACCGCATGAGGAAATCACTACTCGCTTTGCTGCTACTTGCAGCTGGCGGTTTGGCCCAGGCAGATGTGCAACTTAAGGACGGTCATCCGGATCGTTACACAGTGGTCAAGGGCGATACTCTATGGGATATCTCCGGTAGATTCCTGCGTGAACCCTGGAAGTGGCCAGAGATCTGGCACGCCAACCCACAGGTTGAAAACCCGCACCTGATCTACCCTGGCGATACGCTGAGCCTGGTGTATGTCGATGGCCAGCCACGCCTGGTGCTGAATCGCGGCGCGTCGCGTGGCACCATCAAGCTGTCGCCAAAAGTGCGCAGCACGCCGATGGCAGAGGCCATCCCGACTATTCCGCTCGAGGCGATCAACAGTTTCTTGCTGTACAACCGCATTGTCGATGATCCAAAGGATTTCGAGCGTGCCCCCTATATCGTCGCCGGTGACGCCGAGCGGGTTGTCAGCGGTGCGGGCGATCGCATCTACGCCCGTGGCAAGTTCAGCACCACGACCCCGAACTACGGGATTTTCCGTCAGGGCAAGAGCTACTTCGACCCCGAAACCAAAGAGTTCCTGGGTATCAATGCCGACGACATCGGTGGCGGTGAGATTGTTGCCGAGGAAGGTGATATCGGTACCATGGAGCTGCGTCGCAGCACCCAGGAAGTGCGCAACGGCGACCGTCTGTTCGTCAAAGAAGAGCGTGCGATCAACTCGAAATTCATGCCCAGCGAGCCTGCAGGTGAAGTCAAGGGCCTGATAATCGACGTGCCGCGCGGTGTCAACCAGATTGGCCAGGTTGATGTGGTGACCATCAACAAGGGCGCGCACGACGGACTGGTTGGCGGCAACGTGCTGGCGGTATACAAGACGGGTGAAACCGTACGCGACCGCATTACCGGAGAGTCGGTGAAGATCCCGGACGAGCGCGCAGGCCTGATGATGGTGTTCCGCACCTATAACAGGCTCAGCTATGGCTGGTTCCTGCATGCCAGCCGCAACCTGGCGGTGCTCGACAAAGTGCGTAACCCGTAACCTCTAAAAGCCCAGCAAATGCTGGGCTTTTAGCCATAGGCTGCACTGCAACGGGCCTATGGCGCGACCGATCAAGGATGATCCGCATGTCGCAATATTCCAGCAAAACCGCTGCACCTTCCCCTGCCGAGATAGAAGCTCGGATCCGTTTGCATTGCCTGCCTGAACTCGGGCCAAGGCGATTTAAAAAGCTCATCGACGCCTTCGATTCGGCCTCCTCTGCGCTCAGTGCGCCCGCTTCTGCCTGGCGCTCGCTCGGGTTGCCCACTGCCTGTAGCGACGCCCGGCGCAGCCACGAAGTGCGCGAGCAAGCCAATGGGACCCTGCGTTGGCTGGAAGCGCCTGAGAATCAAGTGTTGATGTGGGATTCGCACGACTATCCGGCGCTGCTGGCTGAACTTGGCGATGCACCGCCGTTGTTGGTTATCCGTCGCTTCTGCCTGGCGCTCGCTCGGGTTGCCCACTGCCTGTAGCGACGCCCGGCGCAGCCACGAAGTGCGCGAGCAAGCCAATGGGACCCTGCGTTGGCTGGAAGCGCCTGAGAATCAAGTGTTGATGTGGGATTCGCACGACTATCCGGCGCTGCTGGCTGAACTTGGCGATGCACCGCCGTTGTTGTTTATCCGTGGTGATGCCACTTTGCTTGAGCGACCGCAGCTGGCCATGGTCGGCAGTCGGCGTGCTTCAAAGCCGGGCCTGGATACTGCGCACAACTTTGCCAAGCATCTGGCGGCGGGTGGATTTGTGATCACCAGCGGCCTGGCCCTCGGCATTGATGGCGCGGCGCATCAAGGGGCCCTGGACGCCCAGGGCAAGACGGTTGCGGTGCTCGGGACAGGTTTACAGCACATGTACCCCGCCCGGCATCGTCCACTGGCGGCAGATATCATCGCCAAGGGGGGCGCCCTGGTTTCCGAACTGCCCTTGAGCAGCCCGCCGCATGCGAGCAACTTCCCCAGGCGAAACCGGATCATCAGTGGCTTGTCGCTGGGCGTGCTGGTGGTCGAGGCCAGTCCTTCGAGTGGCTCGCTTATTACCGCGCGGCTGGCCGCTGAGCAAGGCCGTGAAGTCTATGCGATTCCTGGTTCGATTCATCATCCAGGCGCACGGGGCTGTCATCAGTTGATTCGCGAGGGTGCGACACTGGTCGAGAGCATCGAGCATATTCTCGAAGCGTTGCGCGGCTGGCAACATGGCCCGGCAACTGTTGAGCCCCCTACCCCAGCCAGTCATCCCTTGTTCGAGCTGTTGTTGGCTGCGCCGCAAAGCAGCGAGGCGTTGGCGCTTAGCAGCGGTTTGCCCTTGAGTGAAGTGTTGGCGGCATTGACCGAGCTTGAGCTGGATGGTCGGGTTAGCTGCGAAGCCGGACGCTGGTATGCCTGCCCGCGCTCTTAGCCGTTTCTGAAAAAACCTTGGAAAATTGAGGGCTTGCTTGGTCAATTGTTATTCGGCTTAGATACACTGCGCAGCAGGGTTCAACGGAGCACGAATGATGGTCAATAGCTGGCAAGTACGGCAAGCCGCGCGGGTGGTGATGCAAGGGGGCGTGATTGCCTATCCGACCGAAGCAGTCTGGGGACTGGGTTGCGACCCCTGGGATGAGTTGGCGGTCGAGCGCTTGCTGGCGCTGAAAAACCGGCCGATGAACAAAGGCCTGATTCTGGTTGCGGACACTATTCGCCAGTTTGATTTTCTGATTGAAGACCTGCCGGACATCGGGCAAGACCGCCTGGCCAGCATGTGGCCGGGGCGTACAACCTGGCTGGTTCCGCATCAGGACCGTTTGCCGCAGTGGATCACAGGCCAGCACAACAGCGTTGCCCTGCGGGTCAGCGATCATCCGCTGGTGCGTGAGCTATGCCCCCTCACCGGCCCGTTGGTATCGACTTCCCCCAACCCCGCGGGTCGTCCTGCGGCGCGCAGTCGCTTGCGGATCGAGCAGTACTTTCCGGGCCAGCTCGACAAGGTCTTGAACGGTGCCTTGGGTGGCCGCAAGAACCCAAGCCTGATTCGCGACCTGATCAGTGGCGACGTGGTGCGGCCTTCATGACTGGACGCCACTCACCTCGGTAAGTGAGTGGCCCCCGGCTTATGGCAACAGAATCGTCGAGCCAGTGGTCTGGCGAGCGCTCAGGGCAATTTGCGCCTGGGCCGCTTCAGCCAGCGGGTAGCGCTGGTTGATCTCGACATCCAGCTTGCCGCTGCTGATCATGCCGAACAGTTCGTCGGCCATGGCCTGCAGGCGCTCAGGGGTGTCGGCGTAGCTGGCCAGGGTTGGTCGGGTGACGTACAGGGCGCCTTTTTGCGCCAGAATCCCCAGGTTCACGCCGCTGACCGCCCCAGAGGCGTTGCCAAAGCTGACCAGCAGGCCACGCGGCGCTACGCAGTCCAGCGACGTTGCCCAGGTGTCCTTGCCGACCCCGTCGTACACCACCGGGCATTTTTTACCATCAGTCAGTTCAAGCACGCGTTCGGCAACATTTTCATGGCTGTAGTTGATGGTTGCCCAGGCACCCTGCTGCATGGCGCGCTCGGCTTTTTCAGCGGTGCTAACCGTACCGATAAGCTTGACGTCGAGGGCTTTGGCCCACTGGCAGGCGAATGAGCCAACACCGCCCGCAGCGGCATGAAAGAGCACGGTTTCACCGCCTTTCAATTCAAAGGTCTGGCGCAGCAGGTATTGCACGGTGAGGCCCTTGAGCATGACGGCTGCGGCTTGTTCGAAGCTGATGCTGTCTGGCAGCTTCACCAGTTTGCTGGCGGGCAATACATGCAACTGGCTGTACGCACCCACTGGGCCGGTGGCGTACGCGACGCGGTCGCCTACCTGGAATTGATTGACGCCAGCCCCCACGGCTTCAACAACGCCAGCGCCTTCAGTGCCCAAGCTCGACGGCAATGCAGGTGGCTGATACAGGCCGCTGCGAAAGTAAGTGTCGATAAAGTTAAGGCCAATGGCTTGGTTCTGCACACGAACTTCACCGGCTCCAGGCGCTGCGGGCTGGTGGTCAACGAACTCAAGTACTTCAGGGCCGCCGTGGCTGCTAAATTGGATTCGCTTGGACATTGCAGGCTCCATCTCAGGATAAGTTAGTTGCCTAATGATGCACGCACCAGCCTGTTTTGGCACCCATTGCCGGGCATCTATCGTCGAATTGACTCGAGTCGACTGCGATCACCGGGGTGCAAATGGTATGCTGTGCGCCGATTTCGTCGCATAACTCAAGCCGTGCGGCTTAACCTGCTTTCCAAGGTGGTAGCGTGAGTGATCGTACTGAGGCTGTAAAAGCCTATTTGCTGGACCTGCAAGACCGTATTTGCGCAGCCTTGCAGGCCGAAGATGGTAGCAGTCAATTCATCGAAGACGCCTGGCAGCGACCTGCTGGTGGCGGTGGTCGCACGCGGGTCATCGAGAACGGCGGGCTGATCGAGAAAGGCGGGGTCAATTTTTCTCACGTATTCGGCACTGGTCTACCACCTTCTGCCAGTGCGCATCGGCCTGAGCTGGCCGGTCGCGGTTTCGAGGCCATGGGCGTGTCGCTGGTGATTCATCCAACCAACCCTCATGTGCCGACTTCACACGCGAACGTACGGTTTTTCATCGCCGAGAAAGAGGGTGAAGAAGCCGTCTGGTGGTTTGGCGGCGGCTTTGACCTGACCCCTTATTACGCCAATGAAGAAGACTGTGTGCATTGGCATCGTGTTGCGCAAAAAGCGTGCGATCCATTCGGCGCCGACGTCTATCCACGCTACAAAGAGTGTGGCGATCGCTACTTCCACATCAAGCACCGCAATGAGCCGCGCGGGATTGGCGGCCTGTTCTTCGATGACTTGAACGAATGGGACTTCGACACCAGCTTTGCTTTTTTGCGCGCCATTGGCGATGCCTATCTCGAGGCTTACCTGCCCATCGTCCAGCGCCGCAAGGCCATGGCGTACACCGAGCAACAGCGCGAATTCCAGGCTTTCCGTCGCGGACGCTATGTGGAGTTCAACCTGGTTTATGACCGAGGCACCCTGTTCGGCTTGCAGTCGGGCGGGCGCACCGAGTCGATCCTGATGTCACTGCCGCCCCATGTGCGCTGGGGCTATGACTGGAAAGCCGAGCCGGGCACTGAAGAGGCGCGGTTGACCGAGTACTACCTGACGGACCGAGACTGGCTGGTCAAGGTTTGAATATTATCGCTCGGGGACCTATTGCCGGGTTGTTGGCAGCGCTAGCGTTGCTGACCGGGTGCTCGACGGCACCCCCAAAAGACCAGAGCAACCTGTGCAATATCTACCGTGAGTACCCGGACTGGTACGAAGATTCACTGGACATGCAAAACGCCTACGGCACGCCGATGAACGTGGCGATGGCGATCATCAAGCAAGAAAGCAGCTTCGTCGAAGACGCCTTGCCGCCTCGGGCTTATTTGCTGTGGGTCATTCCCTGGGGCCGGGTCAGCTCGGCATATGGTTATGCACAGGCCCAGGACCCGGTTTGGGGCGAGTACAAAGACCAGACCGGCAACGGCGGCTCGCGAGATTATTTTTAAGATTCAATCATGTTTGTCGGCTGGTATACCAACGGCACGCAGCGCACCCTGGGCGTGTCCAAGTGGGATGCATACAATCAGTACCTGGCTTATCACGAAGGGCGCGGCGGCTACAGCCGGGGGACCTATCGCAGTAAACCCTGGCTGATGCAGGTTGCTCGCAAGGTCGAGCAGCAAGCGAAGAACTATGGCTGGCAACTGAAGCAGTGCCGGAACGAATTGGAGAGAAACCGCAGCTGGTGGTAAGGCCTGCTGCGTCATTGCCAGAAGTTAACAGCGGGGACCCCAACATGGACCGTTACGGCGTATTCGGTAATCCAATCGGCCACAGCAAGTCGCCCTTGATCCACCGCTTATTTGCTGAGCAAACCAATCAACAGCTGAGCTATGAAGCCCTGCTGACGCCGCTTGATGGCTTCAGTGACTTCGCTCGGGACTTCTTCACCGAAGGCAAGGGTGCCAATGTTACCGTGCCCTTCAAGGAGCAGGCCTTTGCCCTGGCGGACAGCTTGTCTGCACGAGCGCAGCGGGCAGGTGCGGTCAATACCTTGAAAAAGCTCCTGGACGGCACGCTGGTCGGTGACAACACCGATGGTGCCGGGCTGGTGCGCGATCTCCAGATCAATGCCGGGTTCTTTCTACGCGGCAAGCGCATTTTGATATTGGGGGCGGGCGGCGCTGTCAGAGGCATCATCGAGCCCTTTATGGCCGAGCAGCCAGGCAGCGTGGTGATTGCCAACCGTACGGTTGAAAAGGCCGAGCAACTGGCCCGGCAATTCGCAGATCTGGGCCCTATCGCAGCCTCCGGCTTTGACTGGATTGATGCGCCGGTAGACCTGATTGTCAACGGTACTTCGGCAAGCCTGGCTGGCGATGTCCCGCCGATTGCCAGCAGCTTGATCAAGCCTGGGCACACCCTGTGCTACGACATGATGTACAGCAATGAACCCACGGCGTTTAATCGTTGGGCGGCCGAGCAAGGCGCTGCGCGCACCATTGATGGCCTGGGCATGCTGGTTGAGCAGGCCGCCGAGGCGTTCTTCATCTGGCGTGGCGTGCGTCCGGCAACGGCAGCGGTGCTGGCTGAGCTACGGCGCTTGCTGGCCGCATAGAGGCCTGGTCAATCCTCGAAAATAACAGGGCATTGCTCCGCGCCCTGTAGCTTCTGGATTTCCTCGATCACCTGTGGCCGCGCCCGGCGCAGGATCAAGCTGCGCTTTTGCCCGCGCAGGCGCCGTGCTTCTTGATGAAGCATCTCAATCCCGGCGTAATCAATGAAGTTGACGTGGTGCGCGTCGATAATCACCCGTTCGCCACGGCTGCGTTGTATGATCTGCTGCAAGTAGTGGCAGGCACCAAAAAATATCCAGCCTTCGACCCGCAACAACTCTTCATCGCCGTCCTGCCAAAACTTCACTCGCGGTTGCGAGGTGCGTTTGAGGTAGAAGAACAGCGAAGCCAGAACACCGGCGTAGATTGCCGTTTGCAACTCCATTACCAGTGTCGCGGTCAGGGTTAGCAGCATCACCAGGAATTCCGAACGGCTCACCCGGTACAGTGCCTTGACCCCGGCAATGTCCAGTAACCCCCAGCAGATCAGCAGGATGCCCGCCGCCATGCACGGCAGTGGGATGTGCTCGATCAACTGGGCGCCGAACAAGGCAAACAGTGCCACCAGAATGGCCGAGAAAACCCCAGCCAGTGGCGAGCGTGCGCCCGCTTGAAGGTTGAGTGCAGAGCGGGTGAACGAGCCGGCCGACAGCGAGCCGGAAAACCATGGACCGATGATGTTGGATAAGCCCTGGGCGCGAACCTCCTGGTTGGCATCAAGGAACTGTTGCGACTTGGTCGCCAGCGAACGGGCGATCGACAGACTGGTGACAAGTCCGAGCATGCCGCACGCAATGGCGGCCGGCAGCAATTGCAGTACGTTTTCTAGATCGAAATCGAGCCATACCAGTGGCGGTAGCTTGCCCTCGAATGGGCTGACCAGTGTGACATGACCGAGCAGCTGCGGCAGGGCAGCTACCGCCAGGCTGCCCGCCACCAGGCTGATCAACAAGGCTGGAGAACGTGTCCAGAGCTGCTTGCACAGCAAGCTGACGGCCAGAGTAAATGCCGCCAGCCCTATGGAGCGCCAGTCGCTCTCGCCCAGGTGCTGGCTGATATTGACCACTGTGCTCAGTGCGGTTTTCTGACTGGGGATATCGATGCCGAGCAAGTTTGGCAGTTGTCCCAAGGCAATCACTACGGCCGCGCCAAGGGTAAAACCCAGCACCACCGAGTGTGAGACGAAGTTGACCAGGGCTCCAAAGCGCATCAGCCCCAGCAGCCACTGGAACAGCCCGGCGATAAAACTGAGAAGCAGGATAAGTGCAACAAAGTCATCGCTGCCGGGCTTGGCCAACGGGCTGACGCTGGTGAACAAAACAATGGAAATGGCTGCTGTTGGCCCGCAGATCAGGTGCCAGGAAGAGCCCCAGAGCGAGGCAATGATCACCGGCACGATCGCCGCGTACAGGCCGTACTCGGGTGGCAGCCCGGCGATCAGCGCGTAGGCGATCGATTGTGGCAATGCCAGGATTGCTCCGGTCAAGCCGACCAGTGCGTCGTTGCCCAGGGTCTTGCGGCTGGTGTTCGTTAGCCAGCGCAGGAATGGCAACAGGCTTTGTAGGCTAGGTCGACGCATTAGCGAAGGGTAACGTTTGAGTTGCGATGCATGGGATGCAGAGCCCTAAACAACTTAACAATAGGCATCAGTATGGCGTATTCCGCCTCGGCTATTTCAATTAGTTCCAGGTTGTGTGGATAAATCTACTGTTGGTATCTGAATTCATTCGCCGCCAGCTGGTGGTCTCTGACCAAGCCCGCCAGCCCGCGATGGGTTTATAGCTTGGCTTGAACCGCTTCAAGACCGTCGCCGCCGTCGAGGGTCTTGACCCCTTCAAGCCAGCCTTTGACCACCTCTGGATTGGCGCTCATCCAGGCCTTGACGGCTTCGCTGTTGCTCGCCTGCTTGCTCAGCACCTTATCCATCACCGAGTTTTCCATCTCCTGGGTGAAGCTGAGGTTGCTCAGCAGTTTGCCCACATTCGGGCACTGTTGTGCATCCCCTTTGCGGGCGAGGGTGTTCACACTGCCGGTTTCACCAAAGTAGGCTTCGCCGCCCTTGAGGTACTTCATGTCGTACTGCACATTCATCGGATGTGGTGTCCAGCCGAGGAATACCACGAACTGGTCGCGCTTTATTGCCCGGCCGACCTGAACCAGCATGGCTTGTTTGCTGGACTCAACCAGCTTCCAGTCCTTGAGGTTGAAGTCGTTTGTTTCAATCATCTTGCGGATCGACTCATTTCCCGGTGAGCCGGAGGCGATGCCGTAGAGCTTATGGTCGAACTTGTCGGCAAACTTGTTCAGGTCGGCAAAGGTCTTGACCCCAGCCTCGTAGGCATAGGTCGGCACTGCGAGGGTGTATTCAGTGCCGGTCAGGTTTTGCTTGAGATTGTCGACCTTGCCGCTGGCGACAAACTTGTCGTAGTTGCTTTGCTGGGCCGGCATCCAGTTGCCCATGAACACATCGACCTGTCCTTTTTGCAAGCCGGCGAAAATGATTGGCACCGCCAGCGTCTGGGTTTGGCTTTGGTAGCCCAGGCTGTCGAGGATGAAACTGGTGACGCCATTGGTAACGGCAATGTCACTCCAGCCTGGATCACCTAGCTTGACCGTACCGCAGCTTGCGTCTTCGGCCTGGGCACCTATGCTGGCAGCCAGTAACAGGCTACCTGCAACGAGGGGTGTGAGTGTGTTCATGCCTTCTCCTTATTTGTAGTTTTCCTGCCTCGGCATTTAGCTGACGGCAGTCAGTGATGGCAGTTCAATTTGATTGATAAAAATCCTCGGGTTATCAAGCGTCCACCTGAGGATAGCGTGCACGCCGCTCAAGGTCGTCGAGGTCGATGTGGTTGCGCATGTACTGCTGGCTGGCATCGACCATTGGCTGGGGATCCCAACTCTTGAGTGCGCCCTGGCCAAGGGCCTGGGCTACGAAGCGGCGACGGCGTTGGCTGGCCAGTGTCGCCTTGTGGATCGCGGGAATATCCCATTGGTCCCAGGCTTGCTGGAGCAAGCTGGCGAGTACGGTTTGGTGATCGGCCGAGTTGGCGAGATTCTCGCGTTCTTGGGGATCATTGCGCACATCGAACAGCATCAGTGGGACGACCTCCGAGAAGATCAGCTTGTAGTCGCCGCGGCGAACCATCATCAGTGGGCTGTTGCTGCCTTCAGCCATGTATTCGCCCAATACCTGGTCGTGACCTGAGCCGGTTTCCAGATGCGGGAGCAGGGAACGCCCATCAAGCGCCAGGTCTGGATCAACCTTGCCGCCTGCAAGTTCAACGAAGGTCGGCAGCAAATCCATGGTCGATACCGATTGGCTGATGCGCCTCGCCGCAAAACGCTTGGGCGCATGTACCAGCATGGGTACGCGGGCAGACATTTCATACCACTGCATCTTGTACCAGAGGCCGCGCTCGCCAAGCATATCGCCATGATCACCTGAGAAAACGATGATGGTGTCATCGTCCAGGCCACAGTCCTTCAGGGTTTTCAGCAGCTTGCCAATGTTGTTGTCGATATAGCTGCATGCGCCGTAATAGGCGCGGCGGGCATCCTTGATCTTGTCTTCGGGCATCGGCTTATCCCACAGGTCGATGACTTTCATCACTCGCTTGGCGTGTGGGTCTTGCTGGTCTTGCTCGATGAAGTGTTCGGGCAAGTCGATATCGACACCTTCATACATATCCCAAAACTCCCGGGTGATGGTGTAGGGGTCGTGGGGATGGGTCATGGATACGGTCAGGCAGAACGGTTGGTCAGCGCCCGTACGTACATGGTCGTAAAGGTACTGCTGGGCCTTGAACACCACTTCTTCATCGAAGTCCAGCTGGTTGCTGCGCACGCATGGCCCGGCTTGCAGTACCGAAGACATGTTGTGGTACCAACTCAAGCGCTCTTCGGGCGCATCCCAGTTGACTGCCCAGCCGTAGTCCGCTGGGTAAATGTCGCTGGTCAGGCGCTGTTCATAGCCATGCAGCTGGTCCGGGCCACAGAAGTGCATCTTGCCCGACAAGGCCGTGTGATAGCCGAGCAAACGCAAGTAGTGCGCGTAGGTTGGTACATCCGCGGGCAAGTCTGCGGCGTTATCGTAGGCGCCGATTTTGCTCGGTAACTGGCCGCTGACCAAGGTGAAGCGCGATGGCGCGCACAGCGGGCTGTTGCAATAGGCGGAATCGAAAACCACGGCTGATTCGGCCAGGCGCATCAGGTTTGGCATCTTGATCTGCGACTTGCCATTGTGCAGCGGCAAGATAGGTGCGGCCATCTGGTCGGCCATGATGAAGAGGATGTTGGGTCGTTTCATGGCAGGCCTGTATTCCATATAAAAAATTTATGCGACAGTGCGGTATCTATAATCAAGTCAACGAAAACTGGGGTAAACCCATATCAAACACATAGCTTGGATAACTTCAGCTTATGTATGGACACTTCAATGACCTGTCCCTTGATGTGCTGCGAGTCTTTGAGTCCGCCGCTCGCCAACTGAGTTTCACCGCCGCCGCCTTTGAACTGGGCACAAGCCAGCCAGCGATCAGCCAGCAGATCAAGCGTCTTGAGCAACGTCTTCATACCCGGCTTTTTGACCGGGTTTATCGGGGCATCGTTTTGACCGAGGCGGGCGAGCAGCTGCTGAGCTATGTCCAGGACGGCCTGGGCACGCTCGATGCAGGGTTGCGAGCGGTCACCGCGCAGCAACAACACGAGGTGCTCCAGGTGGCGACTGATTTTGCCTTCGCGGCGTATTGGTTGATGCCTCGGCTCAAGCGCTTCAACCAGCTGTACCCCGAGGTGGATGTCAGCCTGCTGACTGGCGAGCGGGATCTTGGAGCCCTATCGGCTGAAATTGATGTGGCGATTGCCTTGGGTGATGGTCGGGTCAAGAACGGCCAGTCGCAGCTGCTGTTCGCTGAAGAGGGCTACCCGGTATGCAGCGCGCAGTTACTCAAGGACCATGCGCAGCCTGTGGCGCCGGCGCTGTTGGCACAACTGCCATTGTTGCATTTACGCCCAGAAAGTCGTGCCAGCTGGTATGACTGGCAAGGCTTGTTCAACGCGCTAGGTATTGCCGAGGCGCCGAGCCCGGGCAGTTTGCGTTTCGACAATTACACCTTGTTGATCCAGGCTGCGATAGCCGGCCAGGGTGTGGCAATCGGCTGGCGCTATCTGGTCGATGAGTTGCTGGAGCAGGGGTTATTGTGCCGCGCCTGTGAGGGCCAGGCGCGCTCAGGGTTGGGTTATTACCTGGTGCTGCCCGAGCGCAAGCGCCGACAACGTATCACCCAGCAGTTCGTCGATTGGCTGCAAGGTGAGCTGGCAGGGACTTGAACCCGTTATTTTGTGTGCTTTGCAGACGAAAGGTATGAACATCATCGGGGCAGGGGGCTCCAAGAACCCAGGATGATTTCCGTATACTTGAGGCCCCTCTGAAGCATGCCGCAGACAGCGTAGGTGCAAGGTGTAACACGCAACAGCCATAGGCCGCCGTCAGCGCGGTTGTGTTCGATTTACCGGTTGTTCATGCGCCTTTGATCGATGTTGCCGGTCCCTTGAGGCCGTACTAAAGTAAGGTCAACTTAACGAAGCCGCTTTCCAGCGTTAGGCAACATCACCTGCGAGGTGATTCAGAGGTTTTCCATGTGCTTGAACGCAGGGTTCAGGCTCTTTCCATTTTGCTCGGTGAGCTTCTCTTGAAAATTCGTCATTCGATAGTCAGTTTGTTGCTGGTTTGCAGCAGCGTAGTAGCTACATCAAATGTGCAGGCCGCGACTAAAGCTACTGCTCGTCAAGAACTTGCGGCGGGTAGTGCGTTGTTGGTCGATCTGAATACCAACAAGGTGCTTTATTCGAGTAACCCCAATATGGTGCTGCCCATCGCCTCGGTGACCAAGCTGATGACCGCCGTGGTTACCCTGGACGCCAAGTTACCGATGGACGAGATGCTCGACATCAATATTGCCGACACCCAGGAAATGCGCGGGGTATTCTCCCGGGTACGGGTTGGCAGCGAGATCAGCCGTCGCAACATGTTGCTGCTGGCGCTGATGTCATCTGAAAACCGTGCTGCGGCGAGCCTCGCCCATCATTATCCGGGTGGCCAGACTGCATTTATTGCCGCAATGAATGCCAAGGCACGGTCGCTGGGCATGAGAAATACCCATTATGTTGAGCCGACCGGCCTGTCGCCGCATAACGTTTCGACCGCGACCGACCTGGTATTACTGCTCAAGGCCACGCGCAATTATCCGTTGCTCGGCGAGCTCAGTACCTCCGACGATAAAACCGTGGCTTTCCGAAAACCCAACACCAGCCTGGGTTTTCGCAATACCAACGGTTTGGTGCGCAAGGCAAACTGGAGTGTCCAGTTGACTAAAACGGGCTACACCAACGAGGCTGGCCATTGCCTGGTGATGCGCACGGTGATGAATAAGCGCCCGGTGGCCTTTGTGGTACTTGATGCATTCGGCAAGTACACCCATATGGCCGATGCGAATCGCTTGAAAAAGTGGATGGAAACCGGCGCCATAACCCCGGTTCCGCCAGCGGCTATTGCCTATCGCCAGCAAAAGCAGGCTCAGCGCCAGATGCAAGCGCAGCGCTGATACTCACGTCGAGTCGAGGGCGCTCCTGGAGGGCGCCTTTCCCGCCCGGATGGCCTTCCCCAGGCCATCCAATCAGACAGAATCCCCTGAAAAACCACAGTGCTTGGTTTGGCTGCTGTTACGCCTTGTCCTATCTTCGTTCACTCCCTTTTCCAGAGGTTCGTTATCCGGAGTGAGTGCAATAACCAATGCCGGTTTAAATTAGATATGTCGAGTATTTGCAGAATGCTTGTATTTGAGATGGGTGAATTCGGTTAAATATTATATGACGCAGGTCAATAGTCTATTTACTATGTTCACTGCATGGGCAGGGTCATATTAGACTCTTGCGTGCTTAGTTGATTGTCTTCAACTAATCAGAAGCCTGTTAGTGCTTCTTGTAGTTCTGCCTGACAGGAGATTCGTTTAAAAAGGGAGTGTTTACAATGAATCTACCGACCTGTTTAACCTTTGTCTGTGGCATAGCAAGTGTGCTTCCAAGCGCCGTTCTGGCGCAATCGCTACCCGCAGACGAGAAGACCTCTGCGGTCCAGTTACCGGGTAGCGGGCCTGAAGATAGCGACTCAACCAAACCCCAGGGCAGCGACACTGCCGGGCCGGACGCTGCGGAGTTGGAAAAGCTGGCCAAGGCGACAGCCAATCCATTGGGCGCCGCCTGGATGTTGTGGTTTCAGAATGACTACACCCATATGGACGGCGACAACGACGCATTACCCAGCAATGGGCGCTGGGCTAACTCGACAAAATTCCAGCCGGTCATGTCATTCCCATTTGACGTGGGTGACGACGAATGGAACCTGATTGTACGTCCGGTGGTGCAATACCAGTCATCACCTCTCGATGATAGCTTCGGAGACGCTCTACAGGGGCGTGCCGGGGACATTCCAACGGATAAGCTGCTAAGCCATAACTATCCCTATAACGGTCGTACAACCGGCTTTGGCGATACAGGCTTTCTGACTTTTACAGGGCCAGCGCGCGACGACGGGTTGGTCTGGCTGACTTTGACAGGGCCAGCGCGCGACGACGGGTTGGTCTGGGGCGCAGGTGTCACCCAGTTGTTCCCAACCGCTGAAGAGGATGTTCTGGGACAGGGTAAATACCAGGCGGGACCGGCGGTGCTGCTTGCCTCGCTTGCGCCAAACCCGGGAGGCTGGAACGTGGGAGTGCTGGCCCAGCATTGGTGGTCCTACGCCGGTGATGATGACCGTGAAGATACCAGCCAGTCGGACATCCAGTACTTTTTGAATTACCGCCTCAGCGGCACCGAGTTGGTTGGCATGACGCCAAACGTCAGAGTTAACTGGAAAGCGGACAGCGGCGAGAAAGTTAATTTCCCAATTGGCCTGGGTTACTCCAATGTCATTAAAATTAATAAACTGCCGGTGCGTTTTGCCGTGGAAATGCAATACAGCGTGGTCAAGGGTGACGAATACGATGCGGACTGGAACTTGAGATTCATGTTTATTCCCGTTATTGCCAACCCATTTAAAAGTTATTGATTGTTCATCTGGGCACTGGGCGTTGTACTAAAGCCCAGGGTTTTCGGAGATAAATAAAAAGGCCAGTCCGATCAGTCGGGCTGGCCTTTTTAGTGGGCGCGCGGGCTGTTACACCAGAGCGGGTTGCGGCTCTGGCTCGCGTCGGCGCCGCTGCAGCCAGACCACCAAGGCAAACAGCAACAGCCCTGGAATCCACATCAGCTCCTTCTGCCAGTTTGCGGTCGGAGCACGTACCATCAGGATTTGCTGGTCGAACTCCAGGCCGGCGTCTGCCGCAGGGCTGCCGAAGGTGACATTGTCGATCAGCACCTTGTCGCCATCCATGTAGGTCTGCAGGCCCAGCTTGGTCAGGCGCTCATCGCCGGTTGCGCCCTCCGGCACTGGCAGCAGGATGGAGAATTCACGGGGATCACCCACTGCATCTTCACCGCGGATACGCATGCGCAGCTTGCTGCCGGCTTCCACATTGCCCAATGCTTGGGAGAACTCGGCCGGAGCAATGTTGCGATAGGGGTCATGCACGATGTCCATCCAGAAGCCGGGACGGAACAGGGTGAATGCCACGAGCAGCAACAGAATGCTTTCGTACCAGCGACTCTTGACCAGGAAGTAGCCCTGGGTGCCAGCCGCAAATATCAACATTGCGCCGGTTGCGACAATGAAGATCAGCACGCCGTGCCAGAAATCCACGTTTATCAGCAGCAGGTCAGTGTTGAAGATGAACAGGAATGGCAGCGCTGCGGTTCTGAGGCTGTAGTAGAACGCCGTGATACCGGTCTTTATCGGGTCGCCCTTTGACACGGCGGGCGCAGCGAAAGAAGCCAGGCCGACAGGGGGGGTTCCGTCAGCCATGATGCCGAAGTAGAAGACAAACAAGTGCACAGCCACCAGCGGCACGATCAAGCCGTTTTGCTGGCCGAGGGTTACCACCACTGGGGCGAGCAGGCTTGAAACCACGATGTAGTTGGTGGTGGTCGGCAAACCCATTCCGAGGATCAGGCTGAAAACGGCAGTCAACACCAGCATCAGCAACAGGTTGCCCATCGACAGCAGCTCAACCAGGTCGGCCAGGACCAGGCCAACCCCGGTTTGCGAGACCGCGCCGACGATGATGCCTGCGGCGGCAGTGGCAATGCCGATACCAATCATATTGCGTGCACCTGCAATCAGGCCTTCGCGCAGGTCGATAACGCCATCCTTGAAGGTGCCATGCTCATGCGTGCCATCGGTGCGCAACCAGCTCAGCAGCGGACGTTGCGTCAGCAGGATGATGGTCAGCATTACGCTGCCCCAGAATGCCGACAAGCCGGGTGACAGGCGCTCGATCATCAGGCACCACACCAGCACAACGACCGGCAGCAGGAAGTGCAAGCCGCTGAGCAGCACTGCACGGGTTTTCGGCAGTGACTCCAACGGCGCATCAGGGTCTTCCGGTGGCAGCGGTGCAACGCTTGCGGCAACCTTCAGCAGTCCCAGGTAGACGACCGCCAGCAGCACCCCAATACCGGGCAGGGCATACTCACCCAGCGCAGGCTTGAGCCAGCCAAGGCCGTAATAGACCGCCAGCGAAATACCGGAAATCAAGGCAACCCCGAAAGCAAAGCCGGTAATGCGGCGTAGCCAGGGCTTGGGCACGTGGCCGCCAATCGGCTGCAGGCCAAGCTTCAAGGATTCGAGGTGGACGATGTAGAGCAGGGCAATGTAGGAAATCGCTGCAGGCAGGAATGCGTGCTTGATGATCTCGACATAGGACATGCCGATGTATTCAACCATCAGGAATGCGGCCGCGCCCATGACCGGCGGCATGATCTGGCCATTAACCGATGACGCCACTTCAACCGCACCAGCTTTCTCCGCGGAAAAACCGGTGCGCTTCATCATCGGAATGGTAAAGGTACCGGTGGTGACTACGTTGGCGATCGAGGAGCCGGAAATCATGCCGGTCAGGCCCGATGCCACAACCGCCGCTTTCGCTGGGCCGCCGCGCAGGTGGCCAAGCATGCTGAATGCCAGCTGGATGAAATAGTGACCAGCACCGGCACGCTCGAGCAGGGCGCCAAACAATACAAACAGGAATACAAAGCTGGTGGATACCCCCAGGGCGATACCAAATACGCCTTCGGTGGTGATCCACTGGTGGTTGGCCATTGCGGTGAAACTCACGCCGCGATGCGCCAGCAAGCCCGGCATATAAGGCCCGGCCAGACTGTAGATAAGGAACAGCAGGGCGATAATTGCCAGTGGCGGGCCAAGGGCACGACGCGTGGCTTCGAGCAGCAACGGAATACCGACGCATGCCGTTACCAGGTCGGCGGTGGTCAGGCTGCCGGGGCGTTGCGCCAATTGCTGATAGAAAATAAATAGATAGGCCGCACTGGCCGCTGCTACCAGCCCCAGGGCAATATCGATTGCCGGGACATAGTCACGCGGAGACTTTTTAAAAGCCGGATACGCCAGAAACGCCAGGAGCAAGGCAAACGCCAGGTGAATGGCCCGGGTTTCAGTATCGTTAAGCACCCCAAAACCGAAAATGAACGGCAGCGGCGATGCAATCCAGAGCTGAAACAGCGACCACAGCAGAGCCAAGCCTGTGATTACTGTCGCCATCGCTCCGATTGGCAAGCGCGCACCAACGTCCTGGGCAATCAGTTCTTCAGTGGATAGTTGTTTTTCATCCATGGAGTGGAACCTGCATTCAAGAATTCATTAAACAGCAAAGCCCGCAGCCATCGGCTAGCGGGCTTGCTTCACGTAAGGCTAGTCCAGTTGTGTGCTCTTCACGAATGAGCACACAAGCGACCGATTACATCCAGCCGCGTTCTTTGTAGTAGCGGATAGCGCCTTCGTGCAGAGGGGCTGTCAGGCCGACTTTGATCATGTCTTGCTCTTTCAGGTCGGCAAATGCAGGGTGCAGACGCTTGAAACGATCAATGTTGTCGAATACCGACTTGACCAACTGGTAGACCACTTCCGGATCCGCTTTAGCGGTGGTCGAAAGAACGGCTTTACCACCGATTGACTGGGTTGGGGCATCGCTGCCTTTGTACATCCCGCCTGGGATTTCAGCCTTGGTGTAGTAGGTTTTTTCAGCCAGCAGCTTGTCGATGTCCGGGCCAGAAACTGGAACCAGTACCGCGTCGGTGGTGGTGGTTGCTTCTTGGATCGCACCGTTTGGATGGCCCACGAAGTAGGTCATTGCATCGATGTTGTTGTCGCCCAGGGCAGAAGCCTGCTCAGCTGGTTTGAGCTCGGCTGCCAGCGAGAATGCCGACTTGTCCCAGCCTTTGACGCGCATGATTTCTTCGAGGGTGTCGCGCTGACCGGAACCAGGGTTACCGATATTGACGCGTTTGCCCTTGAGGTCATCAACGGTTTTGATGTTGGCGTCACGACGCGCGAGGATGGTGAAAACCTCGCTTTGCAGGGAGAACACTGCGCGGATGTCATCCATTGCGCCTTCAGCCTCAAATGGCGGCAGGCCCTTGAGTGCTTTGAACTGGTGGTCGGACTGCATGATACCGAAGCTGAACTCGCCGCTGCGCAGGCCATTGACGTTAGCTACGCCACCGCCGCTAGCCGGTGCGTTGCACTTGATGCCATGGTCGGCATTGCCCCGGTTTACAAAGCGGCAAATCGACTGACCCGCCACGTAATAGACACCCGTCTGGCCACCCGTGCCGATGGTGATGAATTTTTCTTCGGCCTGCGCTGCGCCACTCAGAGTAATGCCTGCGAGTGCAGCCGACAGAACCCATGCTAAGGATTTGCCTTTCATGGGGAGTTCTCCTTTCTTGGTTATTGTGATCCCTCTGATGCCTTTTGAGCATAGCGGAAGGATGAAAGTTTAACCGTTCTAGAGCGTCGTGCACGGCACATTTCGTTTTTGCGCCATTTTGGAGCGAACGTCCAACAAAATGGCTGACTGCCAGCCTGGTTGATGTCATTGTGATTTGCACTATCGTAAGGCGGCTGCATTGGGCAAAATCCCCGGCATGCAAAAATCCTCGCTTAGCCATCCACATGCCTCCGTCAGCGCCAGTATTACCTTGGCGGTGCTGCATGCCGCCACTCGCCTTGGGCTAAGTCGTGAGGCCCTGCTGCTTGACTGTGGCCTGACGGAGACGCAACTGCTGGACCCGGATGCCCGTGTGCCTTTTACGGTTCAGGAGCATCTTTGGCAGCTGCTTGGCAGTCGCTTGCACCTGACCGAGCCCGGGCTGGCAATTGGGGTCAACCTGGCGCCTGGGCCATTCAGCGTGCTTGGTTATCTGTTGCAAAGCAGCCAAACGCTCGATGATGCGCTGAAGGCCGGCATGCGCTACCAACGCCTGGTCGGTGAAGGTGGTGAGATTCATGTACAGGAGTTGGCCGAGGGCCTGCAGATACAATATCGCCCCCTGCACCCTGGCCAGCCCGCTACGCGGACACGCGTGATGGCGCTGATGGCGTGCTGGGTGCAGATGTTCGATCCGCTACTGGATGATTTTTACCTGATCAGCGCGCAGTTTGCCCACGGGCAGCCTGACGACCTCGACCCTTACCGCAAGATCTTCGCCTGCGACTTGCAGTTTGATTGCGCCGAGTATGCGATTGTCTTGCCCCATCAATTGCGCAATGCCTGCCTGATTCAGGCCAATCAGCCGCTACAGGCTCTGCTGCGCCAGCATGCCGAAGCACTGCTGGCACGCTTGCCAGGCACAGGTATCAGTACTCGCGTAGTGGCGCTGCTGGGTGAGCAGTTGGCCCATGGCGAACCGCACCGCGGTGAACTGGCCCGCGCCTTGAACCTCAGCGAGCGCACGTTGCAACGGCGGTTGGCCGATGAAGGCTGTAGCTACCAGCAACTGCTCAACGACACCCGCAGGCAGCTTGCCGAAAGGCACCTGAGCAGCGGCAAGCTGCCGGCTGCCGAGATCGCGTTGCTGCTGGGCTACTCCGAGCCCAGCGTGTTTTTCCGGGCGTTCCGCCAATGGACCGGCTTGTCCCCCGGGGGATACAGGGCGCGGGTCAGTCGCCCGGGCGAAACATCAAGCTAGGCGCCGTGGCATCTCGACCCTTGCACGCGACAGAGCAAGGGCTTCAGGGGCTATTTGTGCCGACTCCCTGAGCCTTGATAAAGGCCAGAAATGCTTCACGGCTGGTGTAGCGTGGGGTGTAGCCAAAGATTTGTTTCAGGCGGGTGTTTGCCAGCACCGGGCGGTAACGCAGAAAGTCCAGTTGCTCGGGGCCGTACTGGCTGAGCCCCAGTGGCTTGAGAATGTGCAGCGCGCTTTTGATCAGTAAGGCGGGTAATGCGCGATAGGGCTTGCCCAGCAGGCCGGCGATATCGCGGAGGGTCAAGGCCCCGTCACCGGCCAGGTTGAAAATCCCTTCAACCTGTTTTTCCAGACCCTGGCAGATGATGTTGATCACATCCTGGTCCCAGATGAATACAAACCGGCTGTTGCTCCCCCGTACGCCAAGAATAGATCCCTTGGTGAACAGGTCGGTGATCTGATTGTTCACCTGCTTGCCGAGTATTGTTCCCGCCCTGAGCACAAGCTGCTTGAGTTGTGGATTCTTCAGGCGCGCCTGCGCCAGCATCATTTCGACTTCGCGCTTGTGTTTGGCATAGGCGAATAGGTCATGGCCGCGAAGGGGCTGGTCTTCGTCTATCCATTCGGCGTTTTCCTGCGAATAGCCATAGGCCGCGCCCGAACTGGTGACAATCAGTTGCTCGACTGATTCGCTGACCGCCGCATCAATAATGGTCCGTGTACCGCCTACATCAATGGCTCTCAATTGTTCATCGCTCATTCCGCGGGGCGGCGTCACCACCGATGCAAGGTGCACGATCGCCTGGGGTTTCCAGGCGCTGATACAAACTTTGACCTCTCGCGACTTACTGATGTCCAACTGCACGAGCTCGACATTCATTCCCAACCCATTGCGGCTTTGTGGGCGAATATCTGCTGCGATGAGCGTCCAGTCCGGATGTTGAACCGAGAGCTGGCTCAACAGCTGCTGACCAATAAAACCAGCAGAGCCGGTGATTAGAACGCGCATTACAGTCTCCAAGGATCCACAATTATGCTTCACCGCTACAGCCATAAATGGCGGCAGAAAGTGTCTCTGAGCGCTACAGACTAGTCATAGCCTGCAGTGCTGGCAGTGACCAATTGAGCCAGCACAAGTGGCCAATCGCGACGTGAGCATTAAGCAGGTATGCTGATGTTGAGCTTGTAAGGGGGGCTTCATGGCGAGAAGGTTTTTATTCAGTTTGGTCGCGGGCTTCTGGCTGTTGACCAGCAACAGTGCCAGCGCCGAGGACTATCTCCAGGCCGAGGGCTATGCACTGGAAAATGGTCTGCAGTTGCTGCTCAAGCCTACCGCTGAGCATCAGCATGTCTCCATTCGCTTGATTGTCAGTGTTGGCTTTGACAATTTCTCCTGTGCCGACAAGGAGCTGCCGCACTTGTTGGAGCACATGCTGTTCAGCGGTATCGACCAGCACGACGAAATTGATCTTGAAGCGCGCATGCAGGCGCTGGGTGGCGAGTGGAATGCCTACACCCGTGACACCGACACTACATTCGTCATAGAGGCGCCCGCTAAAAACCAGCGCGCGGTACTTGACCTGCTTCTGGCAACCCTGACCCAAAGCCAGTTCACCGAGAAGAAGCTTGAGGCTGCGAAAAAGGTCATCGAGCACGAGAATGGTGGTCATTACTCGGATTTGCAGCGCCTGATCGACCAGCAAAACCTCAGTCGCGAAGCCAACCAACAACTGGCTGTCGAGCTTGGCCTGGCTTGCGTCGAGAAGAATAACGTCAACCATCTCAGCCTGGCGCAAGTCGAGCAGCTGCAAAGTGACTGGTATGCGCCCAACAATATGACCCTGATTGTGGTTGGCGGGCTTGACCCGCGCTTACCTGCCTATCTAGACCGCCAATACGGCGCCATCCCGGCGCACGATCTACCGCAAGCCATCGAGCTACCACAAGTCAGCCGCGAGGCACAGCCGCGCCGCGAGCTGATAACCCGCTTGGTCGGCGAGAACGCCAGCTTGCACTGGATCTTTCCGGAACCCTGGGTTGGCGACAATGACTACGAAGTCTGGGAATTGCTCAGCGATTATATCGACTGGAAACTCTATGAAACGCTGCGTATAGAGCGCAACCTCAGTTATGGCCCTAGTTCTGAGCGCAATGTTTTCGGCAGCACCAGTTTTTTCAGCCTCAATGGCACGCTCGAGCGTGGCGACCTTGATGCAGCGCTAAGTGCGCTGCACGAATTGGTCGATGGCTTAAAGCGAGACGGCCTGGATGAAAAAACCTTCTTGCGCTTGCAGGCCGCTGCGGTGGCCAAGCAGCAATGGGGCGTACAGGGCAACAGTGCAATCGCTGACTATTATTGGGGGTCGCTCGCCGACTACGACAATGGTCGTTTCGCTGATCCAGCCAAGCGCCTGGCAAAGGTCAGCTTCAAGCAAGCCAATACGGCCTTGCAGCAACTGCTTGAGCAGCCGGGATATATTCGGATCGAGAAGCCCTTGCTCACAGCAAATGGTCTTTATTTCGGCCTCGCTGCAATGGCCGGCTTTTTTCTATTGGCGTTCTTCGTCGGACGTTTGAACAAGGGCTCAAGTTAGGCTGGCACATTGCAATTGATCAGCCAAACTGATTAACGCAGCAACAGGGATTGCGAGCGCTATGCAAGTGGCATGCAGCTCAGTATCCTGCGCGGCCAATCAACGTCTGAATGGAGTCAGGCATCTTTGAGGCGGCCAATGGCCTCACGATTTCTGCCTATGTGATCCTCCAATGCTAGCCTGGACCAATCGCCTCACCCCACTCATCGCCTTGGCCCAGCGCCATCCCGGCATCATCGCGCTTTTTGGCTTCTGTTCAGGGGTGGCCAGCTTCTTTTTAGTCAAGCGTCAGGCTGAGCTGGCTCAAGTTCTGGCGCTGGTCATGCTGATCAGCTGGTTGTGGTTGGTGCTGGAAAACCTTTTGCGCGAGCAGATTGCCAAATGGTTTGGTTTTGTTGTCCCGCAGCCATTGCTGCGCTATGCGACCCAGATGATTCACCAGGAAAGCCTGTTCTTCGTGCTGCCATTCTTCTGGATCACAACGACCTGGAACAGCGGCCAGATGTTATTTAGCGGCTTGCTGACCCTTGCGGCACTGGTGTCTATCATTGACCCGCTGTATTACAAGTGGCTGGCTGGGCGGCGCTGGCTGTACCTGATTTATCACACCATGACCCTATTCGCATTGCTGCTGACGGCGCTGCCCATTGTGTTCAAACTGACCACCGAGGAAAGCTACGAGCTGTCGCTGGCGATTGCGGCCGTGCTGTCTTTGCCGAGCATGATGGGCATCATCACTTTCCAGCGCTGGTGGCGCGGCTTTTTGCTTATAGGTGCAACGCTGCTGTTGGCTGGGGCTGGTTGGTTGGCCCGGGTTTGGGTGCCACCAGCCACCTTGTGGCTTAATGAAGTGGCGGTCACGACTCAGTTTGATAACCAGCAGCGCGCCCCAGGCAAGAGTTTGTCCCAGCTGAGCGTTGCCCAGTTGCAAAGCCAGGGTTTGTTCGCCTACACCGCAATCAATGCGCCGCGAGGCCTCAATGAGCGGATTTATCACGCCTGGCGACACAATGGTGGTGAAGTCGAACGCATTGCGCTGGATATTCATGGTGGTCGAGAAAAAGGCTATCGGGCCTGGACACACAAGCAGAATTTCCCGAAAGACCCTACTGGCAAATGGCAGATCCAGGTACTGACCGAGGCCGGACAGATGATTGGCGTGCTGCGCTTTGAGGTCACGCCTTGAGTTATGCAGGTTCAGATTCGGTAAATACCAACCTGTTGCCGAACGGGTCGTGAATGGTCATGTCCCGCGAGCCCCAAGGCATGGTCTCGATGCCGGGGCGGGCATTGGCATAGTTTTTCGCCAGCAGTTGTTGCTGGTAGGCATCCAGCTCCGACGTCTCGATACGAAGTGCCGCGCCCGGGCAGCAGTCGCCATGATGCTCGGAAATATGCAGCAGGCAACCATCTTTCGACACCTGCATATACAGCGGTAGATCCTCGCTGAAACGGTGCTCGAAATCGAGCTTGAAGCCCAGAAAGTCGAGGTAAAAAGCCTTGGCTTTGACTTCGTCAAAGCTGCGCAAAATGGGTATCGCCTGCTGCATCTTCATTTTCGACTCCAGATGATCAACCAAAGAACCAATAGCACACGCTTATAGCGGCGACGACACCGGCGAACTCGGCCAGCAAGGCACAGCCAATGGCATGGCGCACCCGTTGGATACCCACTGCGCCGAAGTATACAGCCACCACGTAGAAGGTCGTCTCGGTGCTGCCCTGAATGGTCGCGGCAACCAGGGCAGGGAAGCTGTCGACACCCTGGCTTTGCATGGTTTCAATCAGCATTGCCCGCGCTGCGCTGCCGGAAAAGGGTTTGACCATCGCCGTGGGTAGTGCCTCGACAAAACGCGTGTCCCACCCTGCATAAGTCAATAGCCAGCGGATGCCATCAAGGCCCATGTCCAAGGCCCCGGAGGCGCGCAACACGCCGACTGCACAGAGCATCGCCACCAGATACGGCAGCAGGCTCTTGGCGACATCGAAGCCTTCCTTGGCGCCTTCGACAAACTCTTCGTACACCGCCACTTTCTTGTAGGCGCCCAGCAGCAAAAACAGCAGGACCACGCCAAACAGGGTGAGGTTACCGACCAGTGATGATAATGCCGCCAGTGCGGTCGCCGTCATGCCGCCAAGCATCGCCATGAATGCACCGAGCAACAGGGCTGCTGGCAATAGATAAGCCAGCACCACCGGGTCCCAGACCCGCAAGCGTTGCATCACTGCAACCGAAAGCAGGCCGACCAGGCTTGAGGCGCTGGTGGCCAGCAGAATGGGCAGGAAAACCAAGGTGGGATCGGGGGCGCCTTGCTGGGCGCGATAGACAAAGATAGTGACCGGCAGCAAGGTCAACGAGGATGCATTGAGTACCAGGAACAGGATCTGCGCGTTGCTGGCCACGGTCTTGCTTGGGTTGAGCTCTTGCAACGCACGCATGGCCTTGAGGCCGATTGGTGTCGCGGCATTATCCAGGCCCAGGCCGTTGGCGGCGAAGTTCATGGTGATAAGGCCCAGGGCAGGGTGGCCGCGGGGCACTTCTGGCATCAGCCGAGCAAACAGTGGCCCGAGCATGCGTGCCAGGGCGTCAACCAGCCCGGCTTTTTCAGCGATGCGCAACATGCCCAGCCACAGGGTCAGGGTGCCGAACAGTACGATCATCACTTCGACCGACAGCTTGGCCATTGCAAACAGGCTTTCGACCATCGCCGCGAATACCGCCGGGTCGTCACCAATCAGCCAGCGCGACAAACCAGCGACAGCAGCCACGATAAAAAAACTTAGCCACAGGCCATTGAGCATGCTTGGTCTCCCTTGTTCAGTGCGCGAATGATAGCGCGCCTTTGGGACGACCGGGTCAGCATGTGCACAGGTGCGGGGATGTGAGGCTGGGATTTACCGCAGGCCTGCTGGCGCTGTGACCAGCGCCTTGGCCTGCAACAGGTGTGCGGATTCAGTACCAGTTTGGATCTTTCTTGAGTTGCTCTTGCAGCATCTCCTTGATCCCTTCGTCTGGTTCGCCAAGCCATTGCTGGGTGGCGTATTTGCTCGGCGCTTTGCCTTGGGGCAGTGCCTCTGGAAGCTGCACGTAGAGCGCATAGGCGCTGTCCTTGTCCCAGCTGAAGGCGACATAGAGGCGTTGGTTGAAGCAGTTTTGTGCTTCACATATTTCGCCAACCAGGAACTTGTCACCATCTTCTTCAAGCGCTTTCATCGGCGGCGCTACACCGTCGAGGTTCATGATCCACTCGGGCAAACGCTCCTGGTCTTCAACCAGGTCCTGCCAGGTTTCCTGATATTGCGGATCAGTCTTGAGCAACTCGTTGAGGTGAAACTCGGTGTCAGTATCAGCGGCCAAGGCCGCTGCACTGCCGCCAAACATCAAGGCGGCAGTGAGCGTCTTGAGAAGGTTCATAGTGGCTCCTTTATGCATGTGTTTATCCTCGGTGCCTGACCCTGAAGGTCAGCCCCGTGGACGACGGCCCATGATGAAGGACACTACGAACAACACCAGGAACACCAGGAATAGGATCTTGGCGATACCTGTTGCGGTGCCTGCGATACCACCGAAGCCCAACACTGCAGCGACAATGGCGATGATCAGAAATGTAATAGCCCAGCTTAACATGGCGTTTCTCCTTGGTTTTAATGGGTGTAGCGGTGCATCAGTTGTTCCTGGCTTAAGACATTGCACGGCGTGTGCCAGTCTTAATGAAAAATAAAATCCAACAAAAACAATGACTTAAAAATAAAAGGTATAGCTTGAAACGTGCATCCTGCATGGTTTGCCTTTTGTCTCAGGCATTTTGCACGGTCTGCCTGACTTAAAAGCGGAGCGTCCTTGCTCCCCCATCACACACTTACACTTACTGCATGGACTGCTTGAGATTGCGCATGCGGTCATGGCATGCACGTACTTTTGGCATCTCTACAGCCAGCAAAGCTTTTACATCTGGCTCCGCATCTTCCAGGGCATCCTCGAAGGCATGCAGGATGCGGTCTTCGGCTTCTTCGAGCTGGGAGACGTAGGTTGCCTCTTCATCGCTCGACAGCGTGGCGCGCGCATCGGCGTACACCTCACGCATCTTGCCGATCATGGTGCCGCCAGATGCGGGCGTCTTATCGTTGGCGGCGACTTTGACTGCCAGCGCCTCGATGATTTGCGTTTTTACGGTTGAAAGATCACGGAACATGGTCTGCAAACGGACATCTTTCACTTCGGTGATCGCGTGGTCGTAAAAGCGCTTGCCGTCACGGGTAACTTCGATCAGTTCGTTCAGTTGTGCTGTTTTACTGCTCATGGTGTATCTCCTTCCATTTAGCGGCTGGCCCGGGGTGGCCAGCGCCTAAAAATCAAACGGGGCTGAAGCCTGGATCAGCTTTCGATGCGCAGGGCGTCGGCATCAACGCCGCGTACGCCACGAATGTCGCGAGCGGTTTCAACCGCAAGGCTCTTGGCTGCGCTGCTTAATACGGTGCCACTCAATTTGACGAAGCCATCATTGGTCTCGACCTGGATCGCAAACGCATCAAGGTTGCGGGTGTAGACAAAGCTCGACTTGACCTTGCTGGTAATCCAAGCATCGCTGATGGCGGCGCTGGCATCGTTAGCGGCGTTTTGCGCTTGAGTTGCCGTGCTGTCGGCCTGGCTGATGCTCAAGTGGTTGAACACCTCGCGTACCCCTTCGGTGTTGGCTGCCAGGCGTCCAGCCAATTCTTTGGCAGCAGGGGTCTGTGCATTACCGGTGAGCGTGACAGCGCCTTCTTCGGTCTTGACGCTGATATCAAGGCCTTCGGTGTTGGTGTTCCAGAGCAACTTGGATTTCACCGTGGCGGTGATGCCTGCATCGTCCAGGCGACTGGCCAAGGCTTGTGAGTCCTTGCCACCAGCCTTTACCTCGCTGTCGATCTTGAGCTGGTTATCAACCTTGTTGATGCCTTCGATACTCAGTGCAACCTGCTCGGCCAGATCACGCTCCACGCTGCTTTCAACGGTGCCGGTCAGGGTTGCCGTGCCGTTTTCAACATCGTTGTCGATTTTGAATGGGTTGAGGTGACGGTTGAGCGCCATTGCGGTCCAGATCGAGCCTTCCTGACGTGCTTCGCTCAACTGCTGGCTCACATCTGTTTCTGCGGCACTGGCAGCCAATGGGGTCAGGGCAAATATGCCAACCGAAGCCGTTGCCAGTACTAAAGTTTTCAACCTGTGCATCTGTACCTCCATGCGGTTCAAGCAATCCGCGTCAAGCGGTTCATGGAAGTGTTATCGCAAGCCTTATGCCAGGTTTTTGATAAATATTTTTTCTTTATAAAACAGTTAGTTAGATTATAAGAAGACAGGATGCCAGCATGCAGCCTGCAAGATACAGTCATACTGGTCGTGCAACTTGCATGATTTCCCGTTGACTAACTTATGCACACATTGGATCGGAGCCTTAAATGGACGCAGTAGAACCGAAAAGCGGTCGTATTTTGCTAGTTGATGATGAGTCTGCAATCCTGCGTACCTTCCGTTATTGCCTCGAGGATGAAGGCTATAACGTGGCCACAGCCAACAGCGCTGCACAGGCCGAGGCCTTGTTGCAAAGGCAAGTGTTCGATGTGTGTTTTCTCGACCTGCGCCTGGGTGACGACAATGGCCTGGATGTGCTGGCCATGATGCGTATACAGGCGCCATGGATGCGAGTGGTGATAGTCACCGCGCACTCGGCGATTGATACCGCCGTGGACTCGATGCAGGCCGGCGCTGCGGATTACCTGGTCAAGCCTTGCAGCCCCGAGCAGTTGCGTGTCGCTGCGGCTAAACAGCTGGAAGCCCGGCAAATGGCGGCACGCCTTGAAACTCTTGAGGGCCAGGTGCGCCAGCGTAAAAACGATATCGACTCCAGCAGCCCTTCGATGATGGCTGTGTTGGAAACCGCGCGCCAGGTCGCTGTAACCGATGCCAACATCCTGATTCTGGGCGAGTCGGGCACCGGTAAAGGTGAGTTGGCGCGGGCTATTCACAGCTGGAGCCGGCGGGCTAAAAAGAACTCGGTGACGATCAACTGCCCGTCACTGACCGCGGAACTGATGGAGAGCGAACTCTTTGGCCACACCAAAGGGGCGTTTACCGGCGCCAGCGAGAGCACCCTGGGCCGGGTCAGCCAGGCTGATGGCGGTACCTTGTTTCTCGACGAGATCGGCGACTTCCCACTGAGCCTGCAACCTAAACTCTTGCGCTTTATCCAGGACAAGGAATACGAGCGTGTAGGTGACCCGGTGACGCGCCAGGCTGATGTGCGGATTGTCGCGGCCACCAACCTTGATCTTGACGAAATGGTCCGTGAAGGCCGCTTCCGTGAAGACTTGCTCTACCGCCTCAACGTCATCACCTTGAAACTGCCCGCCCTGCGCGAGCGTACCGAAGATGTGCTGACCCTGGCCGACCGCTTTCTGGCTCGCTTCGTCAACGAGTACGCTCGCCCCGCCCGTGGTTTCAGTGATGAGGCACTAGCGGTGCTGGCCAACTATCCTTGGCCCGGCAACATTCGCGAGTTGCGCAACGTGATTGAGCGCGCGAGCATTATTTGCCAGGAGGAGCGGGTCCAGGTGATTCACCTTGGTTTGACCGAAAGCAGCAATAGCCAGGTGCCGCGTGTCGGTGGCGCCATGAGCCTCGAGGAGCTGGAAAAAAGTCATATCGCGGCGGTGATGGCCAGCAGCGAAACCCTTGATCAGGCCGCGAAGTCTCTGGGTATTGATGCTTCAACCTTGTATCGCAAACGCAAACAGTACGATTTATGAAACTGCGCACGCGGTTGTTCGTCAGCGGTGGTGCGCTGCTGACAGTGGCGTTGATCGGCTTGATTCTTGGGATGGTCAGCGTCTGGCAGATCACCCGGGTCCAAAACCAGGCGATGAATCGCAACCTCGACATTATTGATGCGACCATCGGCTTTCGCCAGGAGATGGGCACGCAGGTGATCTTGCTGCTGGAAGACGAGCTTGACCCCCTGGCGATCAAGGAATCGGATATTCGTTTTCGCAGTTGGCTGGCCAAGGCCAGGCGTAACAGCATGGATGAACAAGATCGCCAGGCGATCACTGAAATTGCCCGTGCCTATGCGTTGTTTGGCGAGATGCTCGATTCGCCGGCCAATGTGCGTCGCAACCTGCTGCACAACGATAAGTTTACCCGCGCCCTGCAAAGCCTTCGCGACCACATCAACGCGGTGCAGCTGCGCTACGTTGCCGAGGTACAAAGCGCACAGCAAGACTCAAGGGAGCGCGCCACTGTAGTCACCGCCTTGCTTGGGTTGATTGGGCTGGCATTGCTGGTGATCGGCTTTATTACCGGGCAAAGCATTGCCAGGCGGGTTGCCCGGCCCATTGAGTCACTGGCCAGCGCCGCGGACCAGATTGGCCAGGGTGATCTGCAGATTTCCCTGCCCCAGTCTCCGGTTGCCGAGCTGGCTGCGTTGAGCCGCCGCTTTTGCCTGATGGCCGATTCCTTGCGTCAGTTTAAGAACAGTAATGTTGCCGCCTTGATGGCCGAGCAGCAGCGCTTGCAGGCCGTACTCGACAGTATCGATGATGGCTTGCTGATGTTTGATCGCAGCGGTTTGCTTGAGCACTTCAATCCGGTTGCGGGTCGCCAGCTTGACTGGACCGAAGAACATATTGGCGAGAGTCTCGATCAAGCCCTGGGAAAACAGGGGCTCGACGAACAGATTCAGCGTGTTCTGCAAGGTAAAACGCTGCGCTCCGCGCTGGATGACTTACAGATAATCGCCCATGGCGAAGAGCGCTTGCTGAGCTATAGCCTGACCCCCGTAAGCCAGGAGCAAGGCGGTATTCTCGGCGCCGTGATGGTGCTGCGCGATGTCACCAAGCAACGGGTATTCGAACGCGTGCGCAGTGATTTCGTATTGCGTGCCTCCCATGAGCTGCGCACACCGGTAACCGGCATGCACATGGCGTTTGCCTTGCTTCAGGAGCGCCTGAAATTCGACCCGCAATCGCGCGAAGCAGACCTGACGCGAACCGTCGACGAGCAGATGCAGCGGTTGGTTGACTTGATCGCCGACTTGTTGAATTTCTCTCGCTATCAAAGCGGTGTGCAAAAGCTCGAACTTGCACCTTGCAACCTTTCCGACCTGGTTAACCAAACCGAGCAGCGCTTTGCTGGCGAAGCCGCTGAAAAAGGCATCAACCTGCGCTGCGAAGCCGAAGACGGCCTTCCTGAAGTACCGCTGGACCGGGCACAGATGGACCGAGTGCTCGACAACCTGATGGTCAACGCATTGCGCCATACCGCATCTGGCGGCGAGATCCTGTTGAATGTGCAGATTGAGCAGCAGACTTTGATTATCTGTGTCCAGGATGACGGCGATGGCGTGCTGTTCAGCCAGCAGTCACGGATATTCGAGCCTTTTGTGCAGGTCGGCAAGCGCAAGGGGGGCGTTGGCTTGGGGTTGGCGCTATGTAAAGAGATCGTGCAACTTCATGGCGGCCACATCAGCCTTGAATCGAAACCGGGTGAGGGCGCGCTGTTCTGCATCAATTTGCCGATTCATGCCCTGGATGAGTGATCCACAAAAAAATGCCGAATACCTGTCGGGGTATTCGGCATCCAGGAAAATTGAGTCGCCCTGGGTTCAAGCCCCATGGCCAATTTCTGCTCAGCGCAGCACCGGGCCGAACTTGATTCGCCGGCCAAGTGCCAGCGCCACGGTTGAAGCACAGAACGACAGCGCAAACGTGCACTTCAGTACGGCGCTGCTTTGGTCGCCGTGAAACACATCCGTCAGTAACACAGCGCCGCTCAAAACAGTCAGAATCAGTAATCCCAATGCAGTCTTTGACATAACTTCACTCCTGCGATGCACCTTGCTCGGTACGCACTCATAAACATTGCGCCTGCCTTGCATGTGCTTTCACAGCCCATGCCGGCGCTCTATGGTTTTTATAAGACTCGGCTCAGAACACCCAGCGCTGATTGGCATTGGGCATCAGTTCGACCTGCGATGGGTTCAGCCGTTGGTGCCCATCGGCTGCGGGCAAAAATGCCGCAGTGCGTGCCGCTGAGTTGGCCAATGGCTGGTGTTTAAAGGTCGGCACTGAGCGTGCCTTGACTTGTGCGTGGGTGTTCGCGCCGGTATCGATGCCGGGTGCGGTTGATGCAACTGCGCCGCTGATTACAACTGCCGCGGCACTTAGCAGGTTCAGTACAGTTTTCATCGAAGTCGCACCCTTAGCAATATTTTAATGATGCAGGGTACTTTGCAGGCTGCGTGCCAAATTTTTTGTTAGATAAATACCTTATAAATCAATAGGTTAGATATTTAATTCGGCAAGATTCAATTGCAGTCTGCACGATTGCCTATCGCCAGCATTGCAAAATGCACGACCGGCCTTATGCCGAGCTATCACTGGGCGAAGCGCTGGTTTCAAGTGGCAAGGCCACGGTAAAGGTCGAGCCCTGACCCTGCGCGCTTTCAACCTTGATCCGGCCTTGATGGGCAGTGACTATCTGCTCGGTGATAAACAAGCCCAGCCCCAGCCCCTGGGCCGACTGGTTGGCGTTCACACGTTCAAATTGCTCGAAGATTCGCTGCTGGTCCTGCTCGGAAATACCAACCCCGTGGTCCTGGACCTGCAGGTAGGCAAGCTGGTTATCTGCCAGGACACGCACGCTGATCGGCTGTTTGGCGCCATAGCGCATGGCGTTGGTCAGCAGGTTGATCATCACCTGCTCAACGCGAAATGCATCCCAGCAGCCAACGACTCCGGTGGCGATTTCAGTGCTGAGCGTGCAGCCGGACTCAGCCAGCTGGGCACTGTAGCGCTCCAGTACCTGTTCGGCTAAAACCCCAAGATCGACCTCGCCAGGTCGAATTGACAATTTGCCGGTGCGGATTCGTGAAACGTCGAGAATATCTTCGATCAGGCGGATAAGGCTGGTGATCTGGCGTTCATCACGGCTGTTCATTGCTTCCAGGCGCTCAGGGGTGAAGGCCTGCATATTGCCGTTCTCAAGGTGCATTTTGCGCAATTGGGTGTCGAGAATCAGGCCGTTAAGCGGGGTGTGCAGTTCATGGGAAACGATGGACATAAAGTCATCGCGCATGCGCACGGCCAGCTTCAACTCTTCTTGGGTGCTGCGTAGCTCATTGAGCAGGGTTTCTTGCTCGCGGCGGCTTTTTTCTAGCGCCTTGACCTGAATATTGATGGCCTGGCGCTGGCGATCCAGGTCGGCAAACACCGCAACCTTGCTGGTTACAGCCTGGACATCCAATGGTTTCTGCAGGAAGTCCACAGCGCCGGTCTCGTAGCCTTTGAAGGCATAGTTCAGTTCACGGCCAGCGGCGCTGACAAAGACGATCGGGATGTTCTTGGTTTTTTCCGTACCGCGCATCAATTCGGCCAGTTCAAAGCCGTTCATGTCAGGCATCTGTACATCGATGATCGCCAGTGCGAACTCGTGTTGCAGCAACAGGCCCAGCGCCTGTTCCCCGCTGCTGGCATGGAATATCTGTCGACCTTCGCCACGAATCAGCGCGTCGAGCGCCAACAGGTTTTCGGGGATGTCATCGACAATCAGTAGTTTGGTTATGATCTTGCTCAGCATGCTTAAGCCGCTTCCAGTTCTATGAGCAACGCCCGAATATCTTCCAGCCCTGCAACTACGTCTGGCTGATGCAACGCCAGGGCCGCCAAGGGCATGGTGGGTACATGTGCATCCTGTGGGTCCTGGACGACCGTAAAGCCGCCCATTTGCTTGATTGTCGCCAAGCCTGCAGCGCCGTCCTGATTGGCTCCAGTCAATAAAATACCCGCCCGGTTGGCGCCATAGGCGTCAGCCGCGGACTCAAACAGGCAATCAATGGCGGGCCGGGAAAAATACACCGGCTCCTCGCGACTGAACGACAGGCTGTGATCGGTCTCAATCGACAGGTGATAGCCCGGCGCGGCGAAATACAGTGTTCCCGCTTGTAGCTGCTCGCGACTTTCTGCTTCCTTGGCGGTCACGCCCAGGCGTCGGCCCATGACCTCAGCCAACTCACTTCGGCGGTTGTCCTGCAGGTGCAAGACCACAACAATGGGCAGCCTGAAGTTAGCCGGCAAGCCGGAAAAAATCGTCAGCAAGGCACTGACGCCACCGGCAGATGCGCCGACCACCAGCGCCTCGATAGGTGCCGGATGCGCGGCAAGCGCCTGTTGCCAATTACGCGGGCTCATAATTTACGAAAAACCCGTTCGGCCCGGCTCAGCGCTTCAAAGCTGCGTGCATAGGCTGAGAAGTCGATGCTTTCCTTGCTGCCCAGGCCGAGAAAACCACGGTGGCACAGGGACTCATGGAACAAGCCCAGTGCCCGGTCCTGCAGCGGCTTGTTGAAGTAGATCAGCACGTTGCGACAGGAGACCAGATGGGTTTCGGCAAACACAGTGTCAGTGGCCAGGCTATGGTCGGCGAAGGTGATATTGGCGCGCAGAGTCTTGTCGAACAGCGCCCCATCGTAAGCTGCGGTGTAGTAGTCCGAGAGTGATTTGAGGCCACCGGCCTGCTGGTAGTTCTCGGTGTAGCTGTGCATGTTGTCCAAACTGAAAATGCCACGCTCGGCACGTTCAAGGGACACCGGGTTTATATCGGTTGCATAGATGATCGAGCGCTCAAGCAAGCCTTCTTCCTTGAGCAAAATCGCCATGGAGTACACTTCCTCGCCGGTACTGCAGCCTGCAATCCAGATTTTCAGCGACGGATAGGTGCGCAGAATCGGCATCACATTCTGGCGCAGGGCCAGGAAGTAGCTTGGGTCACGAAACATCTCACTGACCGGGATGGTCAGGTACTGCAACAGCTGCATGAACACGCCCGGCTCATGCAGCACTTTTTCCTGCAACGCCGATATGCTCTGGCATTTGAGCTGGATCAGCGCGTGGCGCACACGGCGCTTGAGCGAAGCCCCGGAATAGTCGCGAAAATCATAGTTGTACTTGAGGTAGATGGCCTCGACCAGCAGGCGCAACTCAATATCACGGGTTCGCTCAGGCGCCATTAAATTCGTTCCAGTTTGGGCATCCATACCCGGATCAGAGAGAACAAACGGTCAAGATCAATGGGCTTGGCCAGGTAGTCGTTGGCGCCGGCTCGCAGGCAGCGATCCTGGTCGTCCTTCATGGCTTTGGCGGTTACCGCAATAATAGGCAGCTTACGCCAGCGCGGGTCCTGGCGAATAATTTCGGTGGCTTCATAGCCATCCATTTCCGGCATCATGATGTCCATCAGCACCAGGTCGATATCGTCAAACTGGTTAAGCTTTTCAATCGCCTCGCGCCCATTGCAGCCGACCTCGACCACCGCTCCTTTCTGCTCGAGGGCGCTGGTCAGGGCGAAGATATTGCGCACGTCATCATCGACCAGCAGGATGCGCCGGCCTTCGAAAACCTTGTCCCGGCTGCGTGCCGTCTTGAGCATGCTCTGGCGCTCTGTGGATAACTGCGACTCGACCTTGTGCAGGAACAGTGTCACTTCATCGAGCAGGCGCTCCGGTGAACGTGCGCCTTTGATGATGATCGACTTGGAATACTTCATCAGGTCCGCTTCTTCATCGCGGGTCAGGTTGCGACCGGTGTAGACGATCACCGGGGGAAAGGCGCAGATCTTTTCGTTAGACATGCGCTTGAGCAACTGGTTGCCCTGCATGTCTGGCAACTTCAGGTCGATGATCATGCAGTCGAAAATCGTGGTGCGTAGCAATTCAAGCGCCTGTTCGCCAAACTCGACTGCAGTGATCTCGATATCCTCGTCACCAATCAAATGGGCGATGCTCTCACGTTGCAGGGCATCGTCCTCGACCAGCAGCACCCGCTTGACCTGCTGGGAAAGCTTGGCCTCGAGCTTGGCGAATACATCCTTGAGGTGTTCGCGGGTGGTCGGCTTTACCGCATAGCCAATGGCACCCAGTTGCAGGGCGGCTTCCATGCGGTCTTCAACCGAGATTACATGCACAGGGATATGGCGGGTCAGCGGGTTGTTCTTCAGTCGCTGCAAAACGGTAAGGCCCGATGCGTCGGGCAGGCGCATATCGAGCAAGATGCCTCGCGGCAACATGGTCGAGGCCAGTTCAACCCCTTCGTCAGCGCCATGGGCGACCAGGCAGTTGTATTCAAGCTCGTGGGCCAGGTCATAGAGAATCTGCGCGAACTTGGGTTCATCCTCAATCACCAGCACGCAGCGTCCAGCCGCTGGCAGTTGGTCGCGGTCATCGGCGAAGCTCGGTAGCTTGATCGGCGCGGTCACAGCGGGCACAGGTACAGAAGCCTGCGCGACCGTGATGGGCTGTTGTACCGCAGCCTCGAGATTGGGGCCGGAGTTCGCGGCTGCAGCCTCGTCATAGGTCTCCGGCAGCAGCAGGGTAAAGGTGCTGCCTGCACCCGGCTCGCTGGTAATGCTGATCGAACCGCCAAGCAAGGCCGCCAGGTCACGGGAAATGGACAGGCCCAGGCCGGTGCCACCGTAGCGTCGGTTGATTGCGCCATCGGCCTGGCGGAATGCTTCGAAAATGCTTTCTTGCTGCTCCTGGCGAATACCAATGCCGGTGTCCTGTACTGCAAACGCAATGCCGGCGCCAGGCTGGCGGCTCACGGTCAGAACCACGCGGCCTTTCTCCGTGAACTTGATGGCATTGGACAACAGGTTCTTGAGGATTTGCTCGATGCGCTGCTGGTCACTGACCATTTCGTCCGGCACGCCCGCCAGTAACTGGATGTCGAACTCGAGATTCTTTTCGTTGGCCAGTGGCTCAAAGACATTGCGCATGCTTTCAATGACGCGCTCGATCTTCAGCTCATGCAGGTGGACTTCAAGTTTGCCGGCTTCGACCTTGGAAATGTCGAGAATGTCATTGATCAGGTTGAGCAGGTCGTTGCCGGCCGAGTAGATGGACTCGGCAAACTTGATCTGCTCGTCGCTGAGGTTACCTTGCGGATTGTCCGCCAGCAGCTTGGCCAGGATCAGCGAGCTATTGAGTGGCGTGCGTAGCTCATGGGACATATTGGCGAGGAATTCGGACTTATACAGGCTGGCGCGTTGCAGCTCCTGGGCACGCTCCTCCAGCAGCACCTGGACCCGGCCCAGTGCGGTATTGCGTTCGTCGAGGGCATCGCGCTGATCGGCCAGTGTCTGGGTCTGCTCCGCCAACTGCTCGTTGGTTTGCTCAAGTTCCGCCTGTTGGGTTTCAAGGTGCGCCTGCGATTCCTTGAGCACCCGTGACTGCTCCTCCAGTTCCTCGTTGGCCGTGCGCAGCTCTTCTTGCTGCACTTGCAGTTCTTCGTTCAACTGCTGGGTTTCCGAGAGCATTTCTTGCAGGCGCTGGCGATTGCGTACCGAGTCGATCGAGGTGCCAACTGGCTCGGCGATCAGCTGGAGGAACTCGCTCACGCGTGGATCAATTGGCTTCAGAAAGCCCAGCTCAAGCACGCCATTGACCGAGTAGCCGTTGCTGATCGGCAGCAGTGCAATGCTCACCGGCGAGGTACTGCCCAGCCCGGAGCTGACTTTCAGGTAGCCATTGGGCAGGTTATCGAGTTGCAGGAATTTGTTTTCGCTGGCGGTCTGGCCAACCAATGATTCGTTGCTGTTGAAGTCTTGCGTGGCATTTTCCAGCTCTCGGCTGAAACCGTAGCTGGCGATCCGGCTGATATCGCCTTGTTCAGAGCGAACATAGAAGGCGCCAACCGCAACGTCCAGATATGAAGCCAGGCAGTTCAGTACATTGCGGCCAAGAGCCTGCAAGTTCGCCAGGCCAAGGACTTGCTCTGCCAACAGGCTTTGGCCATTGCTCAGCCAGGCTTTTTGTTCGATCAGCTCAGTGCTTTGGCGCTGTTGCTCAAGGATTTGTGTATGTTGCGCCGCCAGCCCAAGCAGGTCTCGACGGCCAAAATAGGCCAGCAAGCAACTCAGTGTCAGGCTACCGAGCACATAGAGCAGTACATACAAGACCACTGAATCATTGGCTTTCTGGTTGCGTGCCTGGCGGCGTTGCTGCTCGATCTGGATGAAGTTGTCGTACTCGTCGCGGGTGCTGTCGGTAATCCGCTTGCCCCGCCCCGATGCGACTGCGTCACTGATGTCGGCGTTTTCCCGGCGCAGGTTGATCATGCCTTTGGCGTAGTTGTCCCATTCTTGATGCAGGGCTTGAATGCGCCTCAGACGGGCGTTCTGATCCGGGTTGTCCTTGACCATTGCCTTGAGGTTTTCCAGCTCCGTCTTGATCAGCGGGCGGGCTTCTTCGTAAGGCTGCAAGAAGCTTTCTTCACCGGTGATCAGGTAGCCGCGCAGGGAGGTTTCCAGGTCAATTGTCAGCTTGATTGACTGGCTGGCGCTGCTAATCACCTGATCGGTATTTTCGACGCCTTTTTGCGCGTTGATCAGGAAAAAAATCAAACCGATAAAAAATAAGGCGGTGACTAAACCTATACCTAACGGCAGCGCGATATTGCGGCGCACGAGCTGACGAAAGCTCTGCTCACTGTTGGATGCTGGTTTGGTCATGGTCGGCCCTAGGCTGAAAAATCAAGATTTTGCATGAATATGCACAGATAATCATACTTAAGAACAGTGACTAGTGAGAACATACTGTGGTTGCAGCAATGCAATTTCTAATTGATCGCGCTACAGATTCAAATAATACAAAGCTGGGCCAGCGTGCCGCCGGGGATTTTCCGCTGATCCGCCGAAGCCGCATAAGCCTCCGTAGATTCTGGCGTACCTAAATACTTGCCACCTGGCACTAACGAAAGGCCTGCACATGCAAGATGAGACTGGCGTCCTCGGCGTCAACCTGCACACCATTTTGGTGGTCGAAGATGATGCGGTGGTCAGAACCTTGACCCTCGAAGTGCTCGAAGCCTTCGGCTATCAAGTATTCGGTGCGGAAGATGGCGATACGGCCCTGAGCATCTTGCGCAGCGAGCAGGCGCTAAGCCTGCTAATGACAGATATCGGTTTACCGGATATCAGCGGGCTTGAATTGGCCCAGCAAGCGCAGACACTGCGTCCTGATATTGCGGTACTGCTGGCAAGCGGCTATGACGCTCAGCAGCATCAAGAAATGCAGGATGCCGTGGTCATGGGAGCAGTCGCCACGATCAGAAAACCCTTCCAGCTCGACCAGTTGCGCAGCACCCTGCAGGCCATGCTTGCCTGAGTGCGGGCAGTC
Organism: Pseudomonas sp. S9; assembly: GCF_000222125.1. Lineage (NCBI taxonomy): Bacteria > Pseudomonadati > Pseudomonadota > Gammaproteobacteria > Pseudomonadales > Pseudomonadaceae > Pseudomonas > Pseudomonas sp. S9. The sequence goes on from NZ_AFFX01000006.1 coordinate 226,026, forward strand.
GCGCCTGGGTTGATCATTGTGCGCCATAAGCCTGGTCAATGAATCTTGACCCTAGCCAGGGCTCAGGCACTGTTAAGTCTGCCACTTTTGGGAAGACCGATATGCCCAGCCTGAATCCAAGTCGTGAACAGCTTGCCGAGTTTGCCGAGCGCATGCCCGACAATACGCCAATCCTGATGCTCAACCTGCTGCGTTTCAACGCACAGGCCGCCTATCCTGAGGGCAGCAGCCATGCCCCCTGCAGTGGCCAGCAAGCCTATGCGATCTACAGCAAGACGGCGCTGGGTAAAGTGCAGGGCGTGGGGGGAAACGTGGAGTTACTGGCCGCTGCCCACGTTGCGCTGATTGCACCTGCTGATGAGCATTGGGATCAGATGCTGTTGGTGCGCTATCCGTCAAAGCAAGCTTTTCTAAGCATGATCAACGATCCGACCTACCAGGCCGCGACCGTGCATCGCACTGCGGCGCTGGCGGACTCGCGGCTGATTGGTACAACGGTCGTAACTCCTTAGCTCCAGGGTCATGATTTGCCTGGGCAAGGCCTGGTTGCCCTACCCTGGCCAGCATCAGAGCTTGCTGTTGAGTACCAGCAGCATTGCGGCGGTTTGCGCATCGGCTTCGCCGGAATAATTGCTGGGCCGGTATTTCATTTGAAATGCGGCAAGCACTTTGAGGGTCTGCTTATCGAGTTGACCATTTTCGATGATTTCGTAGCCCTGGCGCGCCAACTGGTGCTGGAACCAGGCGATATTGGGCAGGTTGGCAGCGAGCTGTGCCTGCTTGCGGGCGACTTCGTTGGCATCCGGCCAGGGCACCAGCCCTTCATCGGCCAGGCGCTTCCATGGGAAGTATGGCCCCGGGTCAACCTTGCGCTGGGGCGCTACATCGCTGTGGCCGATAATGCTGCCCAGCGGCAGGGCGGGACGTTTGGCAATATCTTTGAGCAGGCTGATAAGCGCCTGGATCTGCGCCTCGGTATAGGGCTGCCACACCTGCCCGGAAGGCGTGTCGGTGTAGCCTTTGTTGACCATCTCAATGCCAATGGTCGTGCTGTTGAGCCAAGTGCGCCCCTTCCATGAACTGACCCCGGCATGCCAGGCACGACGGTTTTCATCAACGAGCTGGTAGATGGTCGCCGGGTTTGAGTCGATCAGGTAATGGCTGCTGACATCCGTGGTTGTAAACAGCTCCAGGGAGCGCGGCAAATTGGTCGAGGTGTAGTGCAGCACCACATATTGCACACGGCTGCCTTGGCCGGTTGCGGTATAGCTCTTGTCGATGCTTGGGCCGCTGGCACACCCGGCCAGCAAGACCAGCATCAGGGTAATACAGAATAATTTCATGGTTTGATATGTAACACGCTTTGCAAGTTATCCAACAGCATATCGACGCTGAGCATGATCAGTAACATGCCCATCAGCCGTTCAATTGCAGTTAACCCGCTGGGACCGAGAAAACGCTGCAGCAAGGATGCCTGCAGCAAGATGAATGCGCTAGCCGTCCACGCGATGATAAGCGCCAGATACAGTTCCCAAAGTGGACCGGCATGGGTATTGCGCAGGGTCATCAACACGGCCAGTGGGCAACTGCAGGCGTTGCCAGTGGAACCAGCATGGGCTCGCCCCCCAGCAAGCCTTGTGCGCTGGGGAATATCAGTCGCATGGCGACGACAAACAGAATTATAGCCCCGGCAATTGCCGTGGCCTCTCGCGACAGGCCCAGGCTCCTGAGGATTTTGTCGCCAAATGTTAGGAACAGCAGCAACAGCACCAGGGCGAAGAGCAACTCGCGTCCGGCCACCCACAAGCGTCTTTCAGGGCTGACGTTCTTTAATGCAGCAATGTAGATCGCGATGTTACCGAACGGGTCAGTCACCAGAAATATCAATACTGCGATGCTCAAGATATCCATGCATCACTCCATCATCCTGATGCCAGTCTAGCGGCCTTCGATGCAACATGCTGTTCGCGGTGGGTTGCATCGGACCCATGGCGTGCAAATGGCCTCCTGGGTCCGCTGGTTATTCTGAGTGTAGCAATGGCGCAGGGCTAGCTGTGCTCTACACGGTTGCGCCCCAGATTCTTGGCGCGGTAGAGCGCCTGGTCGGCGCGCTCGAACACTTCATCGCTACGATCACCTTCGGCAAATGCACTGAGGCCCGCCGATAAGGTGATGGTGACAGGCTCGCCCTTGAAGGGAAACGGACACTTCTCGATGGCACTGCGCAAGGTTTCTATCAACTGCTGGCCGCCTTCCATTGGTGTCGATGGCAGCAGCACAACAAATTCCTCACCCCCGAAGCGGGCGATAAAATCTGTTTTGCGCATCCGCTTTTGCAGTTCGCTGGCAATGATCTTCAGCACCTTGTCGCCAGCCAGGTGGCCATAGGCATCGTTGATCCGCTTGAAATGGTCGATATCGATAATCGCCAGCAGCAGGTGGCCGTTATAGCGCTGCCAACGGGCCAGCTCGATTTCAAGGCGCTCGCTCCAAGCCGCGCGATTGGGGAGCCCGGTGAGTGGATCGATCAGGGCTTTTTGCCGCTGTTCCTCAATGTGCTGGCGAAAACCCGTTGCTTCCTGCTCCATGCTCGCCACGCGCTCAACCAGCGATTGCAGGTGGCCGGTGACTTGCCGCTCGCGCTCGTCGCGCTGCGATTGGTATTGCTCCATGGTGCCGAGCAAGCCGCTCAGGCGGTTTTCAACCAGGTCCTTGAGGTTGTTCAGGTCAGTGGCCTCCTGAACGCTGACGTTGAGGCCATCAACCTGCTCGCGAAGCTCGGTATCCAGTGCCCGCTCGGAGTTGACCGCCTCGACGTAGCCTTCATGGGTATCCTGGAGGGAGCCTTGGAAGTGGGCAAGGCGCTCGTTGAGCTGCTTTAGGTAGCCCTCAAACTCGCGCTGCCCGACATCCGCGATTACGCGCATCAGTACCGCGAGATCATCCAGCACCGGGACCAGTTCATACATGTTCAAGCCCGCGCGGATGCGTTTGCTTAGTGCTTCGGCTTGCGACTGATGGTGTTCGGGTAGGGGCAGTTCGGCAAGCAGCTCGAGCAGGGTCGCTTCTACGTGATCGGCAATTGCGCTGTAGACCGGCTCTGGTTCCAGCTGGGGATCGGCCTGGACCACTTCCTCGGTAGGCTCAGTCGTAGCCACTGGCGAAGCCAGGTCGTGGTGCGCCTCGGTCGTTTCAGTGTCTGCAACTTCGCCAGCGTCGGACTCTTGAGTGTCATCATCGGCTTCGTTGCTGTTGGCCTGGGCGGCCACAACTGTCTGTATTACCGACTGTTTTTGAGCCTCTACAAGGATTGGATCGCTTGGAGGCTGCTGATCTGCTTGCGGCTCGGCTTCAGGCGGCTGTTCGCTGGTCGCGGGCTCAAGCGAGTATTCATCCTGCTTTTCAACGATGGCTTGCGGCTCGGTTTCCCGCTCAGGTTCAGCCTCGGTTTCTGCCGGATAGGGCAGGTTCGCCGCAACGCTTATTGCCTGTGCTGGCAGCGGTTCAGTGGCTGGAGCCTGGGCTGCTGCGGGTTGGTTTGCGCCAAACAGGCGCTGCAGCAAGCCGGGGCGCTTGTTGTCCTGGTTTTCAAGCGCTGCCAATGTTTGTCGTTGCAGCGTACTCAGTTCAGTGAGCAGTGCTGGCAGCTCGCTGGAGTGTTCGTATGAGCGCTCCAGTTTTTTGGCAAAGGCCTTTAGTGGCTTGGCTATTTCACGGGGTGGCTCAAGGCGAAACAGTTGATCAACCAATGCCGTCAGGGCTTCGGTAATACGTTCTGCGCGCTTTTTACGCTGTTTTTCAGAGTCGAGAACGGTGCGTTCCAGATGCGGAATCAGATTGGACAGGCCTGCGTCGATATCATTTTTGCGCAGCACGGCCCGCAAGTCCTGCATGCACTGGTCGACGGCCTTGTCCGCGCCTTCTGCCGCCAGGCTGCTGCGCACCAGGCCGCGACGCAGCAGATCAAGACGCATGTCCCAGCGTTGTTCAAGCTTGTCTTGTTGTTCGAGGCTGGACAGATACTTGTCTTTCCAATGGTCAGCATCAGTGCTCATTCAAGGCTTCCGCGCGGATGATGTATTTAACATAGGCGGCTTTGCGGCGTTTGGCATGTTGGGCAGGCCAATCTCTACTGCAACGGGTAGATGATCAGAGATAGGCTGGGCCAGGACTTCGACGCGTCTCAGCTCAAGTGTCGGGCTGAGCAGGATATGATCGAGACAACGCTGTGGGCGCCAGCTGGGAAAGGTTGCTTCGACTTGCGGCGCCAGCAAGCCAAGGTCGCGCAATGGCGAGTTGAGCAGCAGGCCGTTGGCGTGGGTGTTCATGTCACCCATCAGTATGTGATGACGATAACTGCCGAGCAGCTCGCGGATATAGGCCAGTTGCCGTGAGCGCGTACGTGCGCCCAACGACAGGTGCATCATGACCACTGCAATCGCATCCTCGCCTTCGCCAATGCGCAGCAATATTGCTCCGCGACCGGGAGGGCCGGGCAGTGGGTGGTCTTCGATCAAGGTCGGGCGAATACGGCTCAACAGGCCATTGCTGTGCTGGGCAAAACGGCCCAGGTTGCGGTTGAGCTGCTGATACCAGAAAGGAAATGCGCCGAGGTGGGCAAGGTGTTCAACCTGATTGATGTTGTCGGAACGCAAGCTGCCGCCATCGGCTTCCTGCAGGGCGACCACATCGTAATCGGCCAGTAGAGCGCCGATGCGTTGCAGGTTCAGCGAGCGTCCTGCATGGGGCAGGATATGTTGCCAGCCACGGGTCAGGTAGTGGCGATAGCGCTCGGTGCTGATGCCTACCTGGATATTGAAGCTGAGCAGGCGCAGGCAGTTATTTTCAGGCCAGTCAGCTACCGGCTCGCACGACAGGTTGATTTGTGGGTCGCACAGATTAACCTGTCGTGTCTTTTGCCAGCGGCGTAGCACGGCTAACGCCTCGGGCAGGCGCGCTTACTGCGCAGCCCGCTCCTTGGCAATGAGGTGATCGGCAACTTCCAGTGCCTGCTGTGGGCCGCCGGAGCTGCTGATGTCAAAACGGTATTTGCCGTTGACGATCATGGTTGGGACGCCACTGATTTGATAGGCCATAGCCAGTTTCTTGTCTTTCTCCATCTGGCTCTTCACGCCAAAGGAGTTGTAGGTCTTGAGGAACTCTTCACGGTCAACGCCCAGGCCAGCCAGGTAGTCAGCCATCTCTTCTGGAGTGGCCAGCTTCTTGCCCTGATTGTGGATCGCATCGAATACCGAGGAATGAACCTGGTGCTCTACGCCCATGCTCTCAAGGGTGATGAACAATTGACAATGGACATTCAAGACACCGCCGAACATTGCCGGAACGCGAACGAAATTGACGTCATCAGGCAGTTGCTTGATCCAGGGGTTGATGGTCGACTCAAACTGATAGCAATGCGGGCAGCCATACCAGAAAAGCTCAACCACTTCGATTTTGCCGGGCTTGGATACCGGTACAGGATTCGACAACTCAACATACTGTTTGCCTGCTTCGATTGGTTCGGCGTGCGCCGCAACACCAAACAAGCTGGCAGTGACCAGGGCGGCGCTAAGAATCAGGTTACGCATGCAGAACTCCTTGAACAAATAAGCGATGTCTGGCGTTAGATCACAGGTTTGACGGTTCGACCGGAAGTCTTTTGCGAGGTTCCAGCCATTGTAACGGCGTGACAAATAAAAAAGGGTGGCCATTGCCACCCTTTTTTAACACTTCATGTCATGGCGTGCACAACTCAGTGCAGGCCTTGGACATAGCTCGAAATAGCAGCGATATCCTTGTTGCTCAACTTGGCAGCGATAGAGCGCATGATCATCGCGTCGCCATCGTTGGTGCGGTTGCCTTCACGGAAGTCAGTCAGTTGCTTGGCAACGTAGGTTGCGTGCTGCCCGCCCAGGTGTGGGAAGCCTGCAGCAGCGATACCCGCGCCATTAGGTGAGTGACAGCCGGTGCAAGCTGGCATGCCTTCTTCCAGCTTGCCACCGCGGAACAGTGCTTCGCCGCGCTTGACCAGTTCCGGGTCAGCTGCGCCGACGCTCATCTTCTGGCTGGAGAAGTATGCAGCGATATCGGCAATATCCTGCTCGGAAAGGTTGTCCAGAATACCGGTCATCTCGACAACGGTACGGTCACCGTTCTTGATGTCGTGGATCTGTTTGAGCAAGTAGCGCTCGCCTTGACCTGCCAGTTTAGGAAAGTTTGGGGCTGGGCTATTGCCGTCAGGGCCATGACAGGCGCCACATACAGCGGCTTTGCTCTGACCAGCAGTAGCGTCGCCGGCGGCATGCGCCAAACCAGTGATACCAAGGGTCAACAGCAGACTCACGAGTACTTTGTTCATCAGCTAATCCAATAACGGCTAATAGAGAAAGAGTAATAGACCGAGCTTATTCAGTCATCAACTTGATGACTGCTTTGTAATCCTCGGCCGTGCAATCCATGCACAAACCGCGTGGCGGCATGGCATTCAGACCATTGGTAACGCTCGCAACCAGAGCATCGGTACCTTTGGCCAAACGCGGCTCCCACGCAGCCTTGTCGCCTTTTTTAGGCGCCATAGGCAGTTGACCGTTATGACAAGCAGAACACGCCTTGGCGTATACAGCTTCTGGGTCTTGGGCAGCCAGGGTGTTTAATGACAGTGTCAGTACACCTGCAGCTAGCAATATTTTTTTCACGAGATCAACCTCATCAGGGAGGGGCGTTCTGCATTCTATGCGCAGATAATCTTATTCGTCCCGGTGTACACATACCCCAAGTAGAGGGCAAAGCGCACACAAAATCTGCGGCATTATATACTGGCAGGACTGAAACGGAAACGACGCGACTTGCCCGATGTGGCTATCACAGGCAGGATGCGCGCAAATGTCGCAAGGGCCACACCCATTCGTAGCGCAAAATATGCGCCGTTCTCGCCCACGCTCTTACCGGATACCCAGGCAATTACATGCAATTAAAGAACCCAATCATTGGCCTTTGCCAAAAAGCCACTTTTCAGATCAGCGCCGCCAAGGTTGATCAATGTCCGTCTGATCACGGTCATGAAGTGGCATTTGCCGGGCGTTCCAACGCGGGTAAGTCGAGCGCGCTGAACACCATCACCCATGCGAGCCTGGCCCGCACCTCGAAAACGCCGGGACGTACGCAGTTGCTTAACTTCTTCCGTCTGGACGACGAACGGCGCCTGGTCGACTTGCCCGGTTATGGCTACGCCAAGGTGCCAATTCCGCTCAAGCTGCACTGGCAAAAGCACCTGGAAGCCTATCTGGGCAGCCGTGAAAGCCTGCGCGGGCTGATTTTGATGATGGATATCCGTCACCCGCTCACCGAGTTCGACCAGTTATTGCTCGATTGGTCGAAAGCCAGCGGTATGCCACTGCATATCCTGCTGACCAAAGCCGACAAGCTGACCTTTGGCGCAGCCAAGAACACGCTGTTGAAAGTTCAGCAGGAAATTCACAGGCATTGGGGCAAGCAGATCAGCATCCAGCTGTTTTCCGCGCCCAAGCGTATGGGCGTTGAGGATGCACAAGCGGTATTGGCTGAATGGCTGATGCTCAATGAGCCCGATGCAGAAGTCGCGCAGGACGAAATCGAAGACTAGGCCCGGCGGTAGACTGCGCTGCTTAGATGTGCTGAACCTCAGTGACTACGCGGCCTGCGGGGCTGGCTGAACTTTTCTTCAGGCAAAAAAAACTCCGAGCTTCATATGGGGAGGGAGAAGTTCGGAGTTTAAGGGTCTGAACCGCTAGGGCGGGGTTCAGATGTCTGCCAACACTTAACACAACAAAGGAGCATGAATGGCTTTGCGGGCCATTCATAAACTCTGACTGGTTGCTGGAAAAGAAAGTTCAGCAGTTTTGAAAAATCTTTTAGTCATAAGCAAAGTTTTTTAATAACTTTGTTATCTGGAGCACGGACAGCGTTCGCTATTCGTGCTCGAGGGCCCGTGATCAGTGGGCTTCGTCCCAGTTGTTGCCCACGCCGACCTCGACCAGTAGCGGCACATCCAGCTTGGCTGCGCTGCTCATTTGCAGTTTTATCTGCTCGCGAACCGTATCGACCTGGTCTTCACGTACCTCAAGCACCAATTCATCGTGAACTTGCAGGATAACCTTGGCGTCGAGCTTCGATTCGGCCAGCCATTTATCAACTGCAATCATTGCGCGCTTGATGATATCGGCTGCAGTGCCCTGCATTGGCGCGTTGATTGCCGTGCGTTCGGCGCCTTTGCGCAGGGCCGGGTTTTTCGCGTTGATCTCCGGCAAGTACAGGCGGCGCCCAAAGATGGTTTCGACGAAGCCTTGCTCCGCGGCCTTTTCCCGGGTGCTTTCCATGTACGCCAGAACCCCCGGGTAACGCGCGAAGTAGCGGTCGATATAGGCTTGCGACTGCTTGCGGTCTACCCCAATCTGCTTGGCCAGGCCGAATGCGCTCATGCCGTAGATCAGGCCGAAGTTGATGGCCTTGGCGCTACGACGCTGGTCGCTGCTGACCTCATCAAGTTCGACGCCGAATACCTCTGCAGCCGTGGCCTTGTGTACATCCAGGTCGTGACGGAAGGCATCAAGCAGGCCGGCATCTTGCGCCAGGTGGGCCATGATGCGCAGCTCGATTTGTGAATAATCCGCCGCCAGCAGCTTGTAGCCTTTCGGGGCGACAAACGCCTGGCGAATCCGCCGGCCTTCTGCGGTGCGGATTGGAATATTCTGCAGGTTCGGGTCACTGGAGGACAGGCGACCTGTGGCGGCAACGGCTTGATGATAGCTGGTGTGGATGCGTCCCGTGCGCGGGTTGATTTGTTCAGGCAGGCGATCGGTATAGGTGCTCTTGAGCTTGCTCAGGCTGCGGTATTGCATCAACACCTTGGGCAGTTCGAAATCCTGCTCAGCCAGTTCGGCCAGCACCGCTTCGGCGGTGGATGCCTGGCCCTTGGCGGTCTTGCTGATGATCGGCAGGCCGAGCTTTTCGTAAAGAATCACCCCGAGTTGCTTGGGCGAGGCCAGGTTGAATTCTTCGCCGGCGATGTCGAATGCCTGGCGCTCAAGGGCCACCAGTTTTTCACCCAGTTCGCGACTCTGCTCGCCGAGCAGCTTGGCATCGACCAGGGCGCCCTGGCGTTCAATGCGGGCGAGCACAGGCACCAGCGGGATTTCGATTTCGTTGAGTACGCTCAGCAGGCTTGGCGTGGTGGCGAGTTTTTCCCAGAGTGTCTGATGCAGGCGCAGGGTAACGTCGGCATCTTCGGCGGCGTAGGGGCCGGCTTGCTCAAGGGATATCTGGTCGAAGGTCAGCTGCTTGGCGCCTTTGCCGGCAATATCCTCGAAGCGAATAGTGCTGTGGCCGAGGTACTTGAGCGCAAGGCTGTCCATATCGTGGCGCGTTGCCGTGGAGTCGTACACGTAGGACTCCAGCATGGTGTCGAACTTCACACCCTGCACATGGATGGGTGTCGATGCATTGGCCAGTACGTTTATGTCGTACTTGGCGTTTTGCGCAACCTTGGCTTTGCTCGGATCTTCGAGGATCGGCTTCAGTGCCTTGAGTACGGCGTCGCGATCAAGTTGCGTCGGCACGCCCATATAGGAGTGGGCCAGGGGCACGTAGGCGGCCTCGCCGGCGTTGACGGCAAATGAAACACCGACCAGTTGCGCCTGCTGGGCATCAATGCTGGTGGTTTCGGTATCAAAGGCGATCAGCTCGGCTTTATTGAGCTTCTTGAGCCAGGCGTCAAAGTCGGCTTGCTCAAGTACGGTTTGATAGCGTTCAGCGGCGGGCTCTTCGCTGCTGGTATTGGCTGCTGCATCTGTTGCGTCTGCTGGCAGGGCAAACAGGTCAGTTGATGGCGTGGCCGCAACCTTGGCGGCCACGGTCTTGTGCTTGCGTTGCAGTTCATCGCGCCAGGTCTTGAATTCCAGCTCTTCATATAATTCAAGCAACTGCTCTACGTCGGGGGTTCCCGGATGCAGCGCTTCAATCTCGACGTTCAATTCCACGTCGAGTTTGATCGTGGCCAGGGTATAAGACAGGTACGCCATGTCGCGGTGTTCTTCGAGCTTGGCTGGCAGGCCTTTCGCTCCGCGGATTGGCAGGTCAGGGACTTTGTCGAGGTTGGCATAGATCTCATCGAGGCCACCGCCGATACCGACCAGCAGGCCCAGGGCAGTCTTCTCGCCGACACCCGGTACGCCCGGAATGTTGTCGACCTTGTCGCCCATCAGTGCGAGGTAGTCGATGATCAGCTCAGGGCCGACCCCGAATTTCTCCTTAACGCCTTCGATGTCATAGACGCTTCCGGTCATGGTGTTGACCAGGGTAACGTGCTTGCAGACCAGCTGTGCCATGTCCTTGTCGCCGGTGGAGATCACTACGTCGCGGCCTTCTCCGGCGGCTTTGCGCGCCAGTGTGCCTATTACGTCGTCGGCCTCGACACCTTCCACGCAGAGCAACGGCAGGCCCTGCGCACGCACGCTGGCATGCAGGGGTTCGATCTGCAGGCGCAGCTCGTCCGGCATGGAGGGGCGGTTTGCCTTGTAGTCAGCAAAGATTTCATCGCGGAATGTGCCGCCTTTGGCATCGAAAACAACGGCAAAGGGGCTGTCCGGATATTGTTTGCGCAAGCTCTTGAGCATGTTCAGCACGCCCTTTACCGCACCCGTGGGCAGCCCTTTCGAGGTGGTCAGTGGCGGCAATGCATGGAAGGCGCGGTACAGGTATGAAGAACCGTCGACCAGAACCAGAGGGGTTTGACTCATGAGCAGGTTTAACCTTTTGACGAGGGCAGTCTTAATGATGTTTGGGCGTAAACAGGGTAGCCGAACTGCTCGCAGTTTTCTAAGGGCGCTCTGAGGAGCCGCTGCGCGGGCTCCGGGTTGCGTTGCGCGCTACTTTTTTCTGTTGGCGCTTAAAACAGGCGAACATCCATTAACCCTATGGACCGACTAACCACTAGAATGACTGCATCGTTGACTATAAAAGGACAAGGTTACCATGCGCACACTTAACTGCCTGTTATTGGCCGGTCTGCTTGGCGTTGGCGCAACCATGGCGCATGCCGAGGATCCGGTCACTGCGGAACCGGACGTAACCATTCGTCAAGAAGGCGATCGCACGGTGCAGGAGTACCGGGTTAACGGTTTTCTATATGCGATCAAAGTCATTCCAAAGAATGGCAAGCCTTACTTTTTGGTGCGTTCAGATGGCAGCGACGGCAATTTCATTCGTTCCGACGACCCTGACATGTTGATTCCTGCATGGGAAATCTTCAGCTGGTAATCGAGCAATACAGATAAAATTTCAGGCGCTAAGGCAGTTTTGACATGTCCGTGTTTACCCCTCTGGAACGTCCAGAGTTAGAAGTCTTTCTCGCTCCCTATGGATTGGGTCGCCTGCGCGACTTCCAAGGTATTGCCGCGGGCAGTGAGAACACCAATTTTTTTATCAGTCTTGAGCAGGGCGAATTCGTCCTGACCCTGATTGAGCGTGGCCCAAGCGCTGATCTGCCGTTCTTTATCGAGCTGCTTGATGTGCTCCATGAGGCCGGCTTTCCGGTGCCTTATGCGTTGCGCACCACTGATGATCAGGCCTTGCGCAGCTTGGCCGACAAGCCTGCCTTGCTGCAGCCGCGCTTGAGCGGCAAGCATGTGAGCGAGGCCAATGCCCATCACTGCCAGGAGGTTGGGCAACTGCTGGCGCGCATTCATGTGGCAACCCGTGAGCAACCGATCACCCGCAAAAGTGATCGTGGCCTGGACTGGATGTTGCAGCAGGGCCCGCATCTTGCCCAGCAACTGCCGGCAGAGTCTGCCGAGTTGCTTAATGCAGTGTTGGCTGAAATTAGTCAGCACAAGGCGCAAATCCAGGCATTGCCCCAGGCCAACCTGCACGCTGACCTGTTTCGTGACAATGTGTTGTTCGATGGTCCGCACCTGGCTGGGGTGATCGATTTCTACAACGCCTGCTCGGGGCCGATGCTCTATGACTTGGCGATTACCCTTAATGACTGGTGCTCGGAGCCCGGTGGCGAGCTTGATCTGCATCGGGCGCGCGCCTTGCTTGGCGCCTATGCTGCGCTGCGTCCGTTCACAGCCGCCGAGGCTGAGCTTTGGCCGACCCTGCTGCGGGTGGCATGCGTGCGGTTCTGGCTGTCACGCCTGATCGCGGCGGAGTCTTTCGCCGGCCAGGAAGTGCTGATTCATGATCCGGATGAGTTTCGCCAGCGCCTGAGCCATCGCCAGCAAGTTGATCTGCATCTGCCCTTTGCGCTTTGATCCCCAGCTTGCCTGGCGTGAAGGCAAGCTGGGATTTTCCAGGCTATTGGGCCGCAGGCAGGTTCCCCAGGCATTGGGTCAGATCATTGGCCAGGTTATCCATCAGCGTCTCGTAGCCTGTTGCGTTGGCGCTCAGTTCAGCGCCCATTGGGTCGAGCACCGCCAGGTTGACCGGCAGGCCTGCGGTAAGGGTTTTCGCCAGGCGCGGTACAAAGGGCGGCTCGCTGAAAACGCAGGCTGGTCCCGCTTCCTGTAGGCGCTCGCGCATCGCATCGACATGCTTGGCGCCTGGCTGCACTTCTCCCAAGACGCTGAATACGCCAGCGTGTTCAAGGCCGTAGGCGTGTTCGAAGTAGTTATAGGCTTCGTGGAAGGCGAAATAGGGTTTGCCTTCGGCAGCCACCAAGCGGGTCTTCAAGCGTGCATCGAGGGCTTCCAGGCGCTTGTCGAAAGCTGCCAGGTTGGCTTGATAGCGTGCGGCGTTGCCTGGGTCGGCACTGCTCAGGTCCGCAGCCATGCGTGCGGCAATGACCTGGGCGTTGACTGGGTTCAGCCATAGATGCACGTCGAGACTGCCTGGCTGGTGGTCGTGATCGTGATCATCGGCACCATGGTCGTGCTGATCGTGCTCCTGCGCTTCGTCGAAGTGCTGCAGTTGCAGGCCTGCCAGGGTCTGCACCGCAACACTGGGCTGTGTGCGCTGGGCCATTACCCGTGGCAGAAAGTTTTCCAGTTCAGGGCCAACCCAATACATCAACTGGGCGTCACGCACCCGACGAATGTCCGAAGGCCGCAGTGCGTAATGGTGCGGCGAGGCACCAGGCGGCAGCAGTACGTCAGGCTCACCAACGCCATCTTGCACGGCGGCGGCAATGAGCTGCAGGGGTTTGATGCTCGTCAGTACCTGCACCTCGGCCCGGGCAATGGTGCTGCACAGCAAGGTGCTCAGTAATAAACAAGCAACGGAGAAGACACGTGACACGATAAATACTCGATAAGGACAAAAGAGGTTATATAATAACGTCTCTTAACCAAAACGTCGCCGCCCATGACTCAGACACCGCTTGCATCCCGCCCTCACGATCATTCGCACTGCGTCAGCCATGCCCTGGCTGAAGCCGAAGATATCTGCCTGCGCCAAGGCACGCGCCTGACCGCGCTGCGCAAACGGGTGCTGGAACTGGTGTGGCAGAGCCATAAGCCATTGGGGGCATACGACATCCTCGGTGTCCTGAGCGATGAAGACGGTCGTCGTGCCGCGCCGCCGACGGTCTACCGCGCCCTGGATTTCCTGCTGGAAAACGGCCTGGTGCACCGCATTGCCTCGCTCAATGCCTTTGTCGGCTGTAATCAGCCAGAGCATGCGCACCAGGGCCAGTTCCTGATCTGCCGAGATTGCCACGTCGCGGTTGAGCTTGAGCACGAGAAAATTAACAAAGCCATTCTCAATAGCGCCAAGAGCATTGGCTTTGCTGTCGAAAGCCAGACCGTCGAAGTGGTGGGCTTGTGCGCGGCTTGCCGGGAGCCCAAATGAGTGATGCGCTGATACGGCTTGAAGAGGTTGGCGTTCACTTCTCTGGTCAGGCCGTGCTTGAGAAGGTGCAACTTAGCGTCAGGCCGGGTGAAATCGTTACCCTGATCGGTCCCAATGGTGCCGGCAAGACAACCCTGGTTCGGGCAGTGCTCGGCTTGCTGAAAATCGATACCGGCGATGTCTGGCGCAAGCAAAAGCTGCGCATCGGCTATATGCCGCAAAAGCTGCATGTCGACGCCACCCTGCCGCTCACGGTGCTGCGTTTTTTGCGCCTGGTGCCGGGAGTGGATCGACGCAAGGCGTTGTCAGCCCTGGCTGAAGTTGGCGCCGAGCATGTCATCGACAGCCCTTTGCAAACGGTCTCCGGCGGGGAGATGCAACGTGTATTGCTGGCGCGGGCGCTGTTGCGTGAGCCAGAACTGCTGGTGCTTGACGAGCCGGTGCAGGGTGTTGATGTCGCCGGGCAGGCTGAGTTGTATCGGCTGATTACCCGCCTGCGTGACCGGCACCAGTGTGGCGTGCTGATGGTTTCCCACGACTTGCACCTGGTGATGAGTACCACTGACAAAGTGGTTTGTCTGAATCGCCACGTCTGTTGTTCCGGACCCCCGGAGCAGGTCAGCGGCGACCCCCCGTTTGTCGAGCTTTTTGGCCAGGATGCGAAAAGCCTGGCGGTTTATTACCCCCATCACGACCACGCCCACGACCTGCACGGCGGCGTCATCAGCGAGCAACCTCATGTACATGGCCCGAATTGCGGGCACGCGCCGGGGAGCGCGGATAAATAATGGCTGATTTTCTGATTAACGCGCTGGTTGCCGGCCTGGCATTGGCGCTGGTTGCCGGCCCGCTCGGTTCGTTCGTGGTCTGGCGGCGCATGGCTTATTTTGGCGACACGCTGTCACATGCGGCGCTGCTTGGCGTGGCGCTGGGCCTGATGCTCGATGTCAGTCCAATGCTTGCGGTGACTGTCGGCTGTGTATTGATTGCGGCGCTGTTGGTGACATTGCAAACCCGCCAGCCCCTGGCCTCCGATACCTTGCTCGGGATTCTCGCGCACAGCACCTTGTCCCTTGGCTTGGTCGTACTGAGCTTTATGCATGATGTGCGTATTGATTTGATGGGCTATCTGTTTGGCGACCTGCTGGCTGTCGGTCCCACTGACCTGGCCTGGATCCTTGGCGGCAGCGCACTGGTGCTGGTGCTATTGGCGATTCTTTGGCGGCCCTTGCTGGCAATCACCGTGCACGAGGAGCTGGCCAAGGTAGAGGGGCTGCCGGTCGCAGCGATTCGCCTGAGCTTGATGCTCTTGATTGCCGTGGTCATTGCGGTGGCGATGAAAATCGTCGGTGTGTTGCTGATCACTTCACTGCTGATCATTCCAGCCGCCGCGGCCCAACGCCATGCCCGAACGCCCGAGCAAATGGCTTTCGGCGCGAGCCTGCTGGGGATGGTGGCGGTGTGCAGCGGGCTCAGCCCTTCCTGGTTTTAGGATACGCCCGCCGGGCCTTCGATTGTTGTTTCTGCCGCCTGTTTGTTCTTGCTTAGTTTTGTGTTGCCCAAGCGCCATGCTTAAGGCCTATGCGGCAGATTCGTGGTCTGTCGCCTTGCTGGTGTAGACTTGCGTGTTTTTTGTTCAATTCGAGACTAACAGCATGATGTCTTTAGCATTGCGTCGCCTGTTTATCGTTGCGACTTTACTGGTATTGGCGGCCTGTCAGCAGCAAGTGCCACAGGAGGCTGACCCGCCGACTGATCCACTGGTCAGCGGCTTCAATCAGCTTGACCAAAGCCTGCGCGCCGGTAACCTGGCGACTGCCGAGCAGCAACTCGATGCCTTGAAAGTCAGTGCCGCAGGTGACACGCGCCTTGAGGCCTACCAGCGACAACTGGCCGAGGCCTACCTGCACCAAGGCCAGCAAGCCCTTCAAGATGGCGACCTGGACACTGCAACCACTGCCCTTGGCCGCGCCCGCAGCATGATGCCGCAAGCACCTGCTTTGACCACAGGCCTGGACGGGGCTATTGCCAAAGCTCGCGAAACCGAACTCAGCGCCGCTCAGGAACAGCGCGCTGCCGGCGCCAAGGCAGAGGCTGCTCGCCTTTAGCAAGCGCAACTGCTGCGCCAAGCGGCTGGAAACCACGCGGGGGGCGGCTGAAACCCAGGCGGCGGTACTCGGTATTGCCCGATTGGCCGAGCCTCAAGTGGGGATCAGGACGCCGGGCAAGCCCAAGGCACAGGTGATCAATCCATCCGAGGAAAACAGCCAGGTCTTGCTGCCGATGCTGGATAACCACGACAACGACAGCTTGCGCCGTCTACTCGATAAAGCGGCGTCGGATGTCGTGCACTTTAATTGCGCCGTGCATATCCAGGTCCGTGAAAGCAAGGATTACCCATGGGTTGCGGCATTGCTCAATGCACGCATCAAGCGCATTGAACCCAATTACAAGGCGAGCCTGAGCCACACCATCAAGGCTGATTCGGTGCCACGTCTGGTGCTTAGCCCGCGACCGAGGTTTTAACCAGTCCGGCAACTACCTGCTGCGGGCAAGACAAATTACCCGCGTGGGTTTCTGGCTTGCCCAGGGCTAATTGGGTGCTGGCTGAACAGCACTAAAAACCACGATCGTTATTTCGATTTAGTTATAACCATAGGTCTACAAAGATTTTTGAGACCTATAGAGCAGCGGGTAAACTACGCAACCTTTTTGCGCTTACCCCGCAGTTTGAAGACCCAAAAGGTTTCCCGCGTGATCAATTTCCAACAGGTCCATAAGGCGTACCACGTCAATGGCCAAGCGATAACGGCGCTACAGCCGACCGACTTGAACATCGCCCGTGGCGAAGTGTTCGGCATTATCGGCCACTCCGGTGCCGGTAAAAGTACCCTGCTGCGCTTGATCAACCGCCTGGAAGAACCTTCCGGTGGGCGCATCGATATCGATGGTGAAGAGGTGACCGCGCTGGACGCCAATGGTTTGCGCGGTTTTCGCCAGCAGGTCGGAATGATTTTCCAGCACTTTAACCTGCTGTCATCAAAAACCGTGGCCGACAACGTGGCCTTGCCACTGAAGTTGGCTGGCAAGTTGTCAGGCGCCGATCTCGACAAGCGAGTCGCGCAATTGCTCGCCCGTGTTGGCTTGAGCGACCATGCCAAGAAATACCCTGCGCAATTGTCGGGCGGTCAAAAACAGCGTGTCGGCATTGCCCGCGCATTGGCCACCGAGCCAAAAATCCTGCTCTGCGATGAAGCCACCAGCGCGCTAGACCCGCAAACGACTGCGTCGGTCCTGCAATTGCTGGCCGAGATCAACCGCGAACTGAACCTGACCATCGTGCTGGTTACCCATGAAATGGATGTCATCCCCCGGGTTTGCGATCGGGTTGCGGTGATGGATGCCGGGGTTATTGTCGAGCAGGGGCCGGTGGCGGACGTGTTCCTGCATCCGCAGCACAGCACAACCAAGCGCTTTGTGCAGGAGTCCGAGCATGTCGATGAACAAGAACAGCACGATGACTTTGCCCATGTTGCAGGCCGTATCCTGCGCCTGACCTTCCAGGGGGAGTCCACATACGCTCCCTTGCTTGGCACTGTTGCCCGCCAGACCGGGGTTGATTACAGCATTCTTGCCGGTCGTATCGATCGCATCAAAGATACCCCATACGGCCAGTTGACCCTGGCCCTGACCGGCGGCGATCTGGAGGCGGCGATTGCCTGCTTTGCCGCGGCCGACGTTCACCTGGAGGTGCTGCGCTAATGGAAAGCCTATTCCCCAACGTAGACTGGGTCGAAATCTGGCAGGCCAGCCTTGATACCCTGAGCATGCTCGGCGGCTCGCTGCTGTTTACCGTATTACTGGGTCTGCCGCTTGGCGTATTGCTGTTTCTGACCAGCCCACGGCAGATGTTCGAGCAAAAAGCCTTCTACGGCCTGCTGTCACTGCTGGTCAACGTGCTGCGCTCGGTGCCCTTTGTGATCTTGCTGATTGTGATGATCCCGGCAACGGTGCTTATCACCGGCACTTCACTGGGTGTGGCCGGGGCTATTCCGCCCTTGGTTGTCGGTGCAACGCCATTTTTCGCCCGGTTGGTCGAAACGGCTTTGCGCGAAGTGGATAAAGGCATTATCGAGGCGACCCAGGCGATGGGCGCAACCACCCGGCAGATTGTGGTCAACGCGCTGCTGCCCGAAGCATTGCCGGGTATCTTTGC
The DNA here is from genome assembly GCF_000222125.1 of Pseudomonas sp. S9. Classification (NCBI taxonomy): domain Bacteria; kingdom Pseudomonadati; phylum Pseudomonadota; class Gammaproteobacteria; order Pseudomonadales; family Pseudomonadaceae; genus Pseudomonas; species Pseudomonas sp. S9. The sequence continues at coordinate 244,063 of NZ_AFFX01000006.1, forward strand.
GGCGATAACCGTGACCGCAATTACCTTGGTTTCCTATACCGCAATGTCCGGCCTGATCGGCGGCGGTGGGCTTGGCGACCTCGCGGTGCGCTACGGCTACCAGCGTTACCAGCCTGATGTGATGATGGTCACCGTGGTGCTATTGCTGGTGCTTGTGCAGATTCTGCAAAGCGTTGGCGACAAGCTGGTGGTGCATTTTTCACGTAAATAATTGCAGCAAACGCGACCTGTTTGCCAAGAACCAACAGAACAGTGCGGTTATCAGCCGCCGCTTAACATCCCACAAGGAGATATATGATGAAAAAGTTGCTCGTTGCTGCTTTCGCAACCTTCGCGGCCTTTGCCGCCCAGGCTGAAACCCTGAGCGTAGCGGCCACTGCCGTACCGCATGCCGAAATCCTCGAGTTCGTTAAGCCAGCCTTGGCCAAAGAAGGTGTTGACCTGGATATCAAGGTATTCACTGACTACGTCCAGCCAAACGTACAGGTTGCTGAAAAGCGCCTGGATGCCAACTTCTTCCAGCACCAGCCTTACCTCGATGAGTTCAACAAAAGCCGTGGCACCAAGCTGGTAAGCGTTGTCGGCGTTCATGTTGAACCCTTTGGTGCTTATTCGACCAAGTACAAGAGCCTCGACGAATTGCCGCAAGGCGCCACAGTGGTTATCCCGAACGATGCAACCAATGGCGGTCGCGCGCTGTTGCTGCTGGAAAAAGCCGGCCTGATCAAGCTCAAGGACTCAAGCAACATCCTGGCGACGCCCAAGGATGTGGTTGAGAACCCGAAGAACATCAAGTTCCGTGCTCTCGAAGCCGCCACCCTGGCCCGTGTTCTGACTCAGGTCGACCTCGCGCTGATCAACACCAACTACGCCCTGGAAGCCAAGCTCAACCCAACCAAGGACGCGCTGGTGATCGAAGACAGCAACTCGCCATACGTAAACAACCTGGTTGCCCGCGAAGACAACAAGGACAGCCCGGCCATGCAGAAACTGGCCAAGGCCCTGAACAGCCCAGAAGTCAAAGCCTTCATCGTTGAAAAATACAAAGGCGCAATCGTTCCAGCGTTCTAATTTGATCGCTGCAACCCCATGCCTTGAAAGCCGCTCTCTGAGAGCGGCTTTTTTGTTGGTAGCGTACTCTACGTTCAGTTGTGGGCAGGCGTGTATGCCGGGGTCAGGCACTCAAGCAGGCAATCGAGTGCTGGCTGGCGCTGGGCGCGACGCAGCAGGGCTACCAGTTCGCGGTGAAAGGTCAGCGGGCCCAGTTCTATGACGCGCAATTGCGTGGGCCGTTGCAGCCACAGGCCCGCACGGGGGATCAGTGATACGCCCATGCCGTTCTCAACCATCCGGACTATGGCTTCCAGCTCGTCCAGCTCCAGGGTGTCGCGAGTATCAATCTGCTGCTCGCGTAAGAACCCGCTCACCAGCCTGCCGCCAAACGAGCGTCGCTCATAGCGAACGAAAGGCTGTTCGGCGAGTATTTTCAGCGGCTCATCGACCTCGACTGACAGAGGGGTTATCAGTACGAATGGCTCGCGCACCAGGCTGACTTCGAGCAGTTCCTTGGGTAGGTCGAATGGCGGTTTGATCAGCAATGCCAGGTCGATTTCGCCTGCATCGATCTGGCCAAGCAGGTTCAAGGAAACCCCAGGGATGATCTTGACCTCGACCTGCGCCGCCTGGGCTCGAAAGCTTGGCAAGGCATCAGGCAGCAAGCCGGTCTGCACGCTGGCAATCGCCCCGACTTTCAACTCGCCGCGCCATTCAGCCAAGGCTGTTGGCAGAGCCATTTGTGCATAAAGCCCGAGCATTTGTTCCGTCAGCGGCAGCGCATGCCGGCCTGCGGCATTAAGCACGGCCGCGCGACCGCTGCGGTCAAACAAACGCAGGCCCAGCCCTTGCTCAAGCACACGCATTTGCGCGCTTACCGCCGATTGAGTCAGCCCCGCGTGCTGACCTGCCGCGGCGAAGGTGCCGTACTTTGCAACCAGCAAAAAGGTTTTCAGCTCGCGAAGCATGGACGTCTCGATTGATCAATTTAATTTGAGGTTGAGCGCAATAATATTCGCTTTTAATCACTTTTACTGTAGCTAAACTGAGGCGACTGGCTTACCTCAACAGGACATCTGCATGGCTCTCGCTCCGTTCCACCTGGCTATTCCGGTTTATGACTTAAAGGCTGCCCGGCACTTCTACGGTGAAGTCTTTGGTTGCCCAGAAGGTCGCAGCAGTGATCACTGGGTTGATTTCGACTTCTTTGGCCATCAGTTGGTCATCCACGAAAGCCCGAAGACAGACTCGCAAAGCCACGCGCAAAGCAATCCAGTCGATGGCCATGACGTGCCGGTGCCGCATTTTGGCGTGGTATTGGGCTGGCAGGATTGGGAGCAACTGGCACTACGCCTGCGCGAGCGGCAGACCGAGTTCGTGATCGAGCCTTATGTGCGTTTCAAGGGGCGGGGGGGTGAACAGGCGACCATGTTCCTGTTTGACCCTTGCGGTAATGCGCTTGAGTTCAAGGCCTTCAAGGACCTGTCGCAGATGTTTGCCAAATGATGAGCAACTGATCGCGCAGGGGCAAACTGCACGTTGTTTGCCCCTGGCGACTTTTAGTCTTTTTGCATTAGCAACTCAGGCAGTTGCGCCGCAAGTTTCTGGTTATTCAGCGGGGCGCGAATGAAGCCGCGCTGCCTGCCATCCGGGCCTACAATCACCAGGTTGCCGCTGTGATCAACGGTGTAGTTGGGCTTGCTGGTGTCGGCTGGAATAAATGGAATGCTGACGCCGTTGGCGAGTTTTTCGATGGTCTTTTCTTCGCCGGTCAAGCCGGTGAAGCTGGGGTCAAAGTAACCAAGGTATTTCTTCAGTTGTTCCGGCGTATCGCGATGTGGGTCAACGCTGACCAGCACGACGCGCAAATTATCCACAGCCTCTTTGGGCAGCATTTTTTTCAGTTCGCGCAGTTCGGCCAGTGTGGCCGGGCAAATGTCCGGGCAAAAGGTGTAGCCGAAAAACAGCAGGCTCCATTTGTCCTTGAGCTGCGAGGTCTTGAATGGCTTGCCATTCTGGTCAACCAAGTCGAGGGTCGGCACGTCACGACCTTGAGGCAGTAAGACGATACCCGCATCGAGCAGCTTGGTTGGGTCAGCCTGGGCTTTGCTGTTAAGCACTTTGTTTACAGTGAGCCCCAGTACCAGGGCGATGACAGCGACAAGAACAAAAACGGTAGTCTGAGTACGGGTCATGGCACCAAAATCTATAGGTTGAAGAACAAGTAGTGATCCACCAACAAGGCGATAAACAACAGGAACAGGTACCAGATACTGTACTTGAAGGTGTTGATCGCTGCGTGCGGTTTGCTGTCACGGTACAACACCACCGACCACTGGAGAAAGCGTGCGCCCAGAATGACCGCGCAGACCAGATACAGCAGACCGCTCATGTGGATTGCGTAAGGCAGCAGGGTAACGGCGAACATCATGCAGGTGTAAAGAATGATGTGAATCTTTGTGTAGTGTTCACCGTGTGTGACCGGCAGCATCGGGATATCGGCCTTGGCGTATTCCTCTTTGCGGTGAATGGCCAGGGCCCAGAAGTGCGGTGGTGTCCAGGCGAAGATAATCAGCACCAGCAGTAACGGCTCGGCACTGATATGCCCGGTGACTGCAACCCAGCCAAGCAGCGGTGGTGGCGCGCCAGCCAAACCCCCAATAACGATATTTTGCGGCGTCGCACGCTTGAGAAAACCGGTATAGAGCACTGCATAACCGAGCAGCGAGGCCAGGGTCAGCCAGGCGGCCAGCTCGTTGGTAAATGCCAGCAACAGCAGCATTCCGCTAACGGCCAGTACTAATGCAAAGCTCAGCGCCAGTAACGGCGACAAGCGTCCGGAGGTGACTGGGCGCTTGTGGGTGCGCGCCATGATCGAGTCGATTCGCCGGTCGACCACATGGTTCACTGCGGCGGCAGCGCCTGCGCACAAACCAATGCCCAGGTTGCCGAAAATCAATACCTGCCAGGTCACGCCCGCCCGCGTCGCGAGAAACATACCGACCAGCGAGGTGATCAGCATCAGCACCACGACACGGGGTTTGGTCAACTCGAGGAAATCTCTCCAGCTAAGGTGTCCGGCCTGTTCGCGTAATAGAGTTGCCATGGGGTGACTCCTTCTACTTATTCCGATGCGTTAGACGGCTGTACGCCGTCTGATTTGCGCAGTAAAACCTTCTTCGATTGCGATTCGCCTGCCCGCGGTTGCCGGTGCGCGCACGCGGTAATTAACCAGGATCATGCTCATCAGCAGTACCGCGCCGCCAGCGTTGTGCGCTACAGCGACCAGCAGCGGCAGGTGGAAAATGACATTGCTGATGCCCAGGCCAACCTGCATGGCCAGGGCGACTAAAACCCCGCCAGCCAGGCGCCGCAGGCCCGCAGCGCGCAGACGCCAGGCCAAAAGCATAAGCATGCAGGTGACGAGCAGGGCGCCGATCCGGTGAGTCATGTGAATCGCGGTGCGCGCATCACTGTCGAGCTGACCACCAAGATAGTTAGGGCCAATGTGCTGGCTGAGATGAAAGCCATTGGCGAAATCCATCGCTGGCCACCATTCACCGTGGCAGCGGGGGAGGTCGACGCAAGCAACTGCAGCGTAGTTACTGCTGACCCAGCCGCCGAGTGTGATTTGGCCGATAACCAAGGCCAGTGATGCGCCTGCAAGCCACCTCAACTGGGGTGGGATCGAAGGGATCAGCGGCGCCTTTCCCGATAGTCGCAAGGTCAACAGGAACAACAGGCTCAAGGTGGCGAAGCCGCCTAGCAAATGCAGGGTGACCACTTGTGGCCACAGCTTGAGAGTGACAGTCCACATGCCAAAGGCCGCTTGCACTATCACCAGGCCAAGCAGCAGTAACGGCAGCTTCAGCGGTTGCGCCTGTTGCCCCTGTTGTCTCAAGGCGTGTAGCGCCAAGCCCAGAATCACCAGGCCGAGGGTGCCGGCAAAGTAGCGATGGATCATTTCTGCCCAGCCCTTGGCGACTTCGACCGGTGCTGCCGGGAATCGTGACTCTGCCAGCCCTTGCGCGTGTTCGCTCATGGGTACGCCGATAAACCCGTAGCAACCGGGCCAGTCCGGGCAGCCCAGCCCTGAATGACTAAGGCGCGTGTAGGCGCCAAGCATCACCACAACGGCTGCAAGCAAGGTGGCGAACAATGCAAAGCGATAGCCCGGTTTAGTCATCAAGCACACTCCTAAGTGCAAATCTGCTTTCAGCCAATGCGCGACAGTTTGAGCAAGTGCTGCAGGTCTTTCAGTGTTTCTTTACCGTTGTTGCTGTTGTCATAACGCAGCACCAGATTGCCGTGTGGGTCGACAATCCACAGCTGTGCTGCTCCGGTTTTGGCGTCGGTCTGGCGCAAGGTTTTCTGATAGGCGGAGAGGTCCAGCGAATGCTGGGTGAGTTGTGGGTATTCGCGTTTGAGTTGATTGTCGTAATCGCTGCTAACCGGCTGGCTGGTGGCGAGCGTATGGGTTGCTCGCGTGGCATCGCGGTTAAGGCCGATATTGATTTGGCGGGCGAGGAACACCAGCTTCTTGCAATCATCCGCGCAGGCGTTTGGTGCAGTTACCAGTAACTGCCAGCGTTTGTCTGCGGCGTCGCTGATGCCGAGGCTCTGGAGATTTTCCCCGTTACCCAGTAGCTCGCCGTGGTAATTGCGGCTCTCCGGTACCCAGAAGTTGCCGTAATACATGGCCGTTGCCAGCACCATGGGGCCAATCACTATGGCCAGTATCAGGAGCAATTGCAGGCGCCCGGTGAACCTGTTGTTCGGTGCGGTATCAGGCATGGTGATGCTTGGGTTCATTGTGCGGCTCCCGTGCGTTATGCACACCTAGGTAAATGAATAATCCGAGCAACGTCAGGGCCATGGAAAACCACTGCACGGCGTAGCCGAGATGTTTGTCTGGACTCATCGAGACCACTGGCCACTGGGTTTCAAACGCAGCTGGGCCGGGTTCGATTCGCAGCTCGGCAGCCAATCCGGCACGCCCGAGTTGTTGCCACAGGGCTTTTGCGTCGACCTTGGTGATCAGTTTTGGCCAGGCGCTGCTGGCGGCGACATCCTGTAGTTGCAGGCCATCGCCCAGGGGCTGATACACCGATGCATTGAGTTGTAGCTGTGAGTCCGGCGTGCTGAATGCTGGGGTTACGCGGCGGTCCGGCCATGGCAGCCAGCCGCGATTGAGGAGCACCCACAAGCCACTGGCCTGGTCGTAAAAGGGTTGCAGCACTTCAACGCCTGCATGGCCGTCGCGAATGCGGTTGTCCAGCAACAGGCTGTGGTTGCTGTCGAATGAGCCCTGCAATTTAACCCGCACGTAGGCGGTGTCAGTCAGGCCTTCAAGTTGGTTAAGGCTGATGGGAGCTGCGACTTCCTGCAGTTGATGGGCGGCGAGCATTTGCCGTTTTTGTTCGGCGCGGTCAAGCTGCCAGAAGCCCAGGGCAACCAGCACGGGCAGCAAGACCAGCACTGCTATGCTGGGAATAGCGCCCGGACGAAAGCCGCTCATGACGTCTGCCCGAGTAATCTGGCGGAGCTGGCTATACTGCTGGTTGAGCGCATTTATCTCCCCCCGGAGCCTTAAAGGAGTCACGCATGCTCAAAGCCGCGATAATCCTTCTCTTGCTTGCGACCTTGTTCAGCTTGTTCAGCGGCCTGTTCTTCTTGGTCAAGGATGAAGGCCATGGTTCGCGAGTGGTCAATTCGCTGACTGTCCGGGTTAGTTTTACCGCTGCAACCGTAGCGCTTATCGCCTGTGGTTTTTACAGCGGCCAGTTGGTCAGGCATGTCACCTGGTGATTCCCGCATTCATGGGCCTTGTACCGCCAAGTGCCCAGCACTTGTTCAGAGCACGTAGACGAAGATAAACAGGCCGAGCCAGACCACATCCACGAAGTGCCAGTACCAACTGGCAGCTTCAAACCCGAAGTGTTTCTCCGGGTTGAAGTGGCCCTTCATAATTCGCATCAGCATCACGAATAGAATCAGCGCGCCCATGGTGACGTGGGCGCCATGGAAGCCCGTGAGCATAAAAAATGTGGCGCCATAGATTCCCGAGCCCAAAGTCAGGCCCAGGTGGTTGTAGGCTTCGTAGTATTCGTAGGCTTGCAAGAACAGGAAGGCCACACCGAGTACCACTGTCAGTGCCAGCCAGGCTTTTAGCGCGCCGCGCTTGTCCTTTTTCAGGGCATGGTGAGCGAAGGTCACGGTGAAGCTGGAGCTGACCAGCAAGATGGTGTTGATCAATGGCAGGTGCCAAGGATCAATCACACCGCTTGGTGGCGGGAACAGTTTTGGATCGGGGGTGTGCAGCAGCGGCCAGCTGAACTGGAAGTTCGGCCACAGCATATTGGCAACGCCTTTTGCACCTTCACCGCCAAGCCAGGGACCGGCAAGGTTGCGAACATAGAACAGCGCGCCGAAGAATGCGGCAAAGAACATCACCTCGGAAAAGATGAACCAACTCATGCCCCAGCGGAACGAGCGATCCATCTGCGGGCTGTACAGGCCACCACGGCTTTCCTTGATCACGCTGCCGAACCAGCCAAACAGCATGTAGGCGAGGAACAAGCCGCCAATAAAGAAAATCAGTGGACCGTGGGAGTCAGGGCGTTCGGCAGACATGTCATTGAACCAGGTGCCAACACCGAAGACGCTGATCAGCATGCCAAGCGTAGCAATGATCGGCCACTTGCTTTGCGAGGGGACGTAATAGGTTTCGTGAGACGCCATCTTTGTTCTCCTTATTTAAGGCGAAACTACGCTCATTGCTTGGGGCTGACCTGCGCGACGGGTGGTACGCGGTCAGTGACATCAAACAAGGTGTACGCCAGCGTCAAGTGATGCACGTCGGCGGGTAGGTCTTTATCAACGATAAATCGCACCGGCATTTCGATTCGTTCGCCGGGTTGGAGTATTTGCTGGCTGAAACAAAAGCATTCGGTCTTGTGGAAATACGCGGCCGCATTGGACGGTGCAATGCTTGGAATGGCTTGAGCCGTCATGGGTTTATCCGTTGGGTTACTGGCCACGAACAGCATCTGGTTGGTGCCGCCGGGATGCACGACGAGATCATCGGCCATGGGCTTGAATTCCCAAGGCATGTCGATATTGTTGGTGGCCAGGAACTGAACCCGCACTTCGCGCGCGCTGTTTTCAACTTGGGCGCCTTCATAGGCAGCGCCGCTGGTTTTGCCATTGATGCCGAATGCCTGGCACATCACGTCATAGATCGGGACCAGGGCAAAACCAAAGGCGAACATGCCCACCACCACGCCTAACAGGCGAAGCACAAGACGGCGGTTGGGCATTGGGCTGTTCATGGGAGCTCCTTATTTGACTTCAGGTGGCGTGCTGAAGGTGTGGTAAGGCGCAGGCGAAGGAATGGTCCACTCCAGCCCATCCGCACCATCCCAAGGCTTGGCTGGTGCAGGCTTACCGCCGCGAATGCACTTGATCACAATGAACAGGAACAACAACTGGGTGGCGCCGAACATGAATGCGCCAATGGAGGAGATCATGTTGAAGTTGGCGAACATCAGGTTGTAGTCCGGAATCCGCCGTGGCATGCCGGCCAGGCCGACGAAGTGCATGGGGAAGAACGCCATGTTCATGCCGATGAAACTCATCCAGAAATGCAGCTTGCCGAGGGTTTCGTCATACATGTGTCCGGTCCACTTGGGCAGCCAGAAGTACGCCGAGGCAAAGATGCCGAAGATCGCGCCGGGCACCAGTACATAGTGGAAGTGCGCCACCACGAAGTAGGTGTCGTGATACTGGAAGTCGGCCGGTGCAATCGCCAGCATCAGCCCGGAAAAGCCGCCGATGGTGAACAGGATGACGAAAGCCACGGCGAACAGCATCGGCGTCTCGAAGGTCATCGAGCCTTGCCACATGGTACTCGCCCAGTTGAACACCTTGACCCCGGTGGGCACGGCGATCAGCATCGTGGCATACATGAAGAACAGTTCGCCGGTCAGCGGAATACCGACGGTGAACATGTGGTGCCCCCAGACGATAAACGACAGGAAGGCAATCGAGGCTGTCACGTAAACCATCGAGGTATAGCCGAACAGCGGCTTGCGCGCGAAGGCCGGGATGATCGAGCTGACGGCGCCAAATGCCGGCAGGATCATGATGTACACTTCGGGGTGGCCAAAGAACCAGAACACATGCTGGAACAACACCGGGTCACCGCCGCCAGCTGCGCTGAAGAAGCTGGTGCCGAAGTGAATGTCCATCAGCATCATGGTCACCACACCCGCCAATACCGGCATCACCGCGATCAGCAGGAAGGCGGTGATCAGCCACGTCCAGACGAACAGCGGCATTTTCATCAGGGTCATGCCCGGTGCACGCAGGTTGAGGATGGTCGCGATCAAGTTGATCGCGCCCACGATCGAGCTGACCCCCATCAAGTGAATGGCGAAGATGAAGAAGGTTACGCTTTCGGGCGCGTAGGTCGTCGACAATGGCGCATAGAAGGTCCAGCCAAAGTTTGGCCCGCCGCCCGGCATAAACAAGGTGCTGACCAACAAGGCAAAGGCTGCGGGCAGCAACCAGAAGCTGAAGTTGTTCATGCGCGGCAGGGCCATGTCTGGGGCGCCGATCATCAGCGGAACCATCCAGTTGGCCAGCCCGACAAACGCCGGCATTACTGCGCCGAATACCATGATCAGGCCGTGCATGGTGGTCATTTGGTTGAAGAATTCGGGCTGCACGATTTGCAGGCCAGGCTGGAACAACTCCGCACGAATGACCATGGCAAAGCTACCGCCAAGCAGGAACATGGCGAAGCTGAACCATAGGTACATGGTGCCAATATCTTTGTGGTTGGTGGTCAGTACCCAACGCATCAGGCCTTTAGCGGGGCCGTGGTGATGGTCATGCCCTGCATGACCGTGGTCGATCACTGCACTCATGTCATTGCTCCTCGGCTTGCTTGAGCTCTAGCACTTCTTTTGGGGTGACCATATCGCCCACCTTGTTGCCCCAAGCATTACGCTCATAGGTAACGACGGCAGCGATATCGACTTCAGACAGTTGTTTGCCGAAGGCGGCCATTGCCGTACCAGGTACGCCATGGAAAACCGTGCTGAGGTGATTCTCTTTTGGCCCAGTGGCGATTTTCGAGCCATCCAGTGCCGGGAACATAGGCGGCAAGCCTTGGCCTTCAGGCTGGTGACAGGAGGCGCATGTGGTGTGGTAGATCTTGTCGCCGCGCGCTACCAGCTCTTCCAGGGTCCAGTCTTTCTCGGTCAGCTCTTTGAGCTTGGCTGTCTCGGCTTTCTTTTTAGCCAGCCAGTCTTCGTAGTCAGTCTTCGACTTGGCCTCGACCACAATCGGCATGAAGCCATGGTCCTTGCCGCACAGTTCGGCGCACTGGCCGCGGTAGATTCCTGGCTGCTCAATGCGTGTCCAGGATTCATTGATAAAGCCGGGGATCGCATCCTTTTTCACCGCCAGCGCGGGCACCCACCAGGCGTGGATAACGTCGGCGGGGGTGGTCAGAAAGCGAATTTTTGCGCCCACGGGCACCACCAGTGGCTGGTCGACTTCAAGCAGGTAATGCTCGCCCTTGTCGGCCTGGTTGTGGATTTGCTCGGAAGGTGTCGCCAGGTTGCTGAAGAACTCAACATCCTGTCCAAGATACTTGTAGTGCCATTTCCACTGGTAGCCGGTGATCTGAATGTCGACATCTGATTCGGAGGTGTCGTAGATGTCGATCAGGGTCTTTGTGGCGGGGATCGCCATCAATACCAGGATCAGCAAGGGCACTACTGTCCAGAGAATCTCGACCGTGGTGCTCTCATGGAAGTTGGCGGGTACTTGGCCGGTGGAGCGGCGGTGAATAAACATCGACCAGAACATCGCGCCAAACACGATGACGCCGATGACCACGCAGATCCAGAAGATGGTCATGTGCAGATCGAAGACAGTGCGGCTTACCTCGGTGGCTCCTGGCGTCATGTTCACCGTCCAGCTCGCCTCAGCGGTGCTGAACGCCAAACACAGCAGTAGCCCCATCCAAACACGTGGATGTCGCGACATCGCGGGTTCCCCTTATGATTCTTGTTATCCCGCCGGCGAAGCCCGCGGCAAAGGGATCAACTGCCAAGCCCAGGCGCGTGTCAACGGCCTGGGTCTGTAGCAACAACTGTCAAGCCCTCTCCGTGCCGAAGCCCGTCCGGTTCCATCAAGCAGTGCCTATCGCTCTGGAGTATAGTCGGCGACTAGCAGCCCGCAATGTGAAAGCTGAAATGGTTGAGACTTCGCAAGGCAGGTCCCAAACCCCACGGACGGCGCGGCTTTGCAAAAGCTACCAGGCAATCGTTATAGCGGGCTGGTATAGAAATTTTTGGGTTTATGACAATCGCGTCTTAGACTAAAGCAGACAGCAACTAGGGTTGCATGGGTCTGTTTGCCCTGGGAATCGGCGAATGTCGAAGCATCTGTAATCGTTTGGATCCGTTCTAGTCTATGGAGTGACTACCCATCAGCAGTTGATTGCCGAGCCAGATAGTTATTGGCCTGCTCGCTGCCAATATAAGTACTAAGGCCCTCGCTAGAAGGAGCTGCCATGAACACCCCTGCTTTACGCGAACTTATCAACAAAGCGCTGGAACATGAGGCGAACACCGGCCAACTGGCCACGCAGTTGAAGGCGAAACTCAAAGATATCCACCCATCGATCCGCTTACCTGAAGCCAATCCTCTGGCGGTTCTTATCGGCTTTGTGACGGCTTATATCGAAGAGGTGCCGCAAGTCATCGATGCTGCGACACAGGTTGCGCGCGAGGCTGGTATAGAGGGCCGGATAAAGCCGGTGCTCAAGGTCGCCGAACAGTTTTTCCTACAACCGCCCGAACTAATGTCTGGACATGAAGGACTTGATGGTTTGCTCGACGAGGCCTACTTGGCCCATCGCCTGGTTGAGGAAGTGAACGACCTGTATATCGCGCACCTTGGCCAGCCGCTGATTCCACTGGATACCACGGTTGCCAACCTCGTCGCCCACCAACTGATCGGCGAACCCTTTGCCAATCAACTGGATGAAGCTGTGCATCGCACGGTCATGGGCATGCTCGACAAAGACAGCTTCAAGCAGGACTCTGTCGTGGCTTATCGCGAGCGCTTGGGTGCGCCGACAACCGAAGCCGCCTGGAAGCGCTGGCCGTGTTTCTCTGAGCAGCTAGGGGTTGAACTGGTGCTCGATGGGCAGCGCACTACCCAATAGAACGTCGGCGATAACCCTGGTTTAAAGGGTTATCGCCGTTCTTTCGCCAACAGAACAACGGTTTGTCGATCAGTCGTGACGGTAGCGGGCGCGCGGTGTTGCCAGGGGCATTGGGCCTTCATCAATCGAGCGGAACTCGCCCAGCTCGGCGTCATAGGCGACGATCTCACTGGTCTCGATATCGTAGACCCAGCCATGGACAAAGATTTGGCCACTGGCGATTTTGGCTGCCACTGAAGGGTGAGTGCGCAAGTGATCGAGTTGCGCCAACACGTTTTCCTTGGTCAACAAGCCCAGCGTGGTGTGGTGGTCAACGCAGCCGCAATTTTCTGTGACTACCGTTTTCGCCACTTCGGCATGACGCAACCAGGCCTTGACCGTTGGCATGCGCTCCAGGGATTCGGGGTTGAGCACTGCCTTCATTGCGCCGCAGTCGGAATGGCCGCAAACAATGATGTGGTGCAAATTGAGCGCCATCCCCGCAAACTCGATCGCCGTTGAAACGCCGCCCATCATCTGCCCATAAGGCGGTACGACGTTGCCGACGTTGCGTGTGACGAACAGGTCGCCCGGGTTGGTCTGGGTAATTAGCTCTGGAACGATGCGCGAGTCGGCGCAGGTGATGAACATGGCGCGTGGGGTTTGCTCATGCGCAAGCTTCTTGAACAGTTCCTCTTGTTGAGGAAAGACTTCCTTACGAAAGCGCCGGAAGCCTTCAACAATATACTGCAACGCCTCATCAGCACTTTCAGTATGCGCGGCGTCTACTTGTTTTTTATCCATGCTACCAACCTCGGAAACCACAGGAATATCGAAGCCCGCCGGCTCAGGTCATCATCCGCCGGTTTATCAGGCCACTACTGGACAGCCAAAAAAGACTTCAAGTCACAACTTTCAGGTGAATGTTCTGACAGCTGAGTCTAGCGGTCTACTGCATCAAGAAAAATGCTTTTTTGTAACCTCGCTAGCGCTCCGCAAATGGCCTGGGCAAGTATTTAGAGGCCCTCGACTTCGGCCAGCAGGGGCAGGTCCGGGCCTGTACGCGAGCAGGTAATTGCAGCTGCGCGCACGGCCAGCTTGAGCATGGCGTCTATCTGTTCGCGCCTGATATTGGCCAAGGCCCTGGGCGAGTCCAGCTGGTTACGCTGCAGGTAGGCGAGCAGTGCGGCCTGAAACGTATCGCCGGCGCCCACCGTGTCGCGGATGGGTACTGAAGCTGCCGGCACGCTCCAGTGACCGTGTTGATAGCTGAATACGCTTGCACCTTGTTGCCCGCGGGTTAGAAAGACCAACTGGCAGCGTTCGCTGAGCCAGCTGTTGACCAGTGCTTGAGGCTCTTGGCCTGGGTACAGCAAGTCGAGGTCTTCATCGCTGACCTTGATCATGTGTGCGTAGTTGACGAAGGTTTCAACACTGAGTCGCCACAGCGCCTTATCGGGTTGTGGATTAAGCCGAACATTGGGGTCGTAGCTGATCAGGCGCTGCGCGGGTTGGTCCTTGATCAACTCGAGCAGGGTATCTGCCACTGGCAACACCACCAATGAATAGGAACCGATGTGAATGCCACGTACCTGCGGGTCGAGCTGTGGCAGGTTTTCGCTGTACAACTGCCGGTCGGCGCAGCCTTCACCGCGAAAGGAATACTGTGGCGAACCCTGTTGATCAAGCCCCACCATGGCCAGTGTAGTGGGCGCGTCCGAGCCCACCAGATACTGATCAACCACGCCCTCGTCGGCCAGCACCCTGCGCAAACGCAGGCCAAGGTAGTCCGTCGAGATACCTGTGAACAAGGCTGCTTCGGCGCCAAGACGGCGCAAGCCAATCGCCACATTGAAGGGTGAGCCACCGGCGACTGCCTTGAATGCGACCTCGCCATTGCGTGGGCTGGGTTCAACACTAAAGAAATCGAACAAGGCTTCGCCACACACCAGATACATAAAAGACTCCCGCAGTTGCGCAGCTCAGTGCCACACGCAGATAAAGTGCTTGGCCAGCGGATTTGGTGACCAAGCGACCAGGTTGAAATGGATCAGGTAAACAATTATCGAATCGCCTTGATCGCTAGGGAACCCCTGGTTTGACGGCCAGTTCGGTTTCAGAGGCTGCCAAGCCGCGCGAGGTAATCTTGATAGACTTTTTCATACTGGGCACTGCGCAGTGGATTCGGGTGAGTGCTGGTGCGCTGGTCAAGGTGTACGCAGGCATTGCAAAGGTGTTCCAGGGACACCGCGTCGCCTCCTACGCACCAGGCAGCCTGGATCGCCGCGCCAAGTGCTGCCGCCTCGGTGTGTTCAGGGCACACCAGCGGCGTAGCCATGATGTCGGCAACGGCCTGGCGCCACATGGGGCTTTTTGCGGCGCCGCCAATCAAGCGGATATCCTGGCTCTGAATACCGCTGTCACGCAGCAGGTCAAGGCCATAGCGCAAGCTGAACAATGTGCCCTCGACCACTGCCCGGCATAGGTTGGCACGGTTCAGGTTTTCGCTGGTCATGCCGCTCAGGCTGGCTGTTGCATGGGGCAGGGCAGGCACACGCTCACCGTTGAAGTACGGCATCATCCGTATGCCCTGGGCACCAATTGGAGCGGCCTCGACCAGGTCGGAAAACTCATCCAGGTTGAGTTCCAGCAGGTTTTGAATCAGGCCGCTGGCGCTGGTGAGATTCATGGTGCAGATCAACGGCAGCCAGCCTCCCGATGACGAACAGAAAGCCGCCACCTGGGGATGTGGGCTGATTACCGGTTGGTCGTCATAGGCATATAAAGTCCCCGAGGTGCCGAGGCTCATGGTGATTGCACCTGGGCGGATATTGCCGGTACCGATTGCGCCCATCATGTTGTCACCGCCACCGCTGGCAACCACGATACCGGGACTCAACCCCAGGCGCTTGGCTGCCTCTGCCCGCAAGCTGCCGACCGGCTGGTTGGAGTCGATCAGCCCAGGCAATGCCTTGACCAGGCGCCCTGTCGGATCCATATGCTCCAGCAGTTCGGTGTCCCATGTTCGCGTGCGGATGTTGAAGTAGCCGGTGCCCGAGGCATCGCCATATTCGCTGCAGCAACGCCCGGTCAGCCAGTAATTGAGATAGTCGTGGGGCAGCAGGATGTGTGCAATACGGGCAAAGAGCTCGGGGTGATTGCGTTGTGTCCAAAGCAATTTGGACAGGGTGTAACCGGGCGCAATCGCTACGCCCAGGCGTTCGATGGAGCCGGCTTCGCCGCCCAGGATGTCGAGCAGCTCCTGGTTTTCGGCGGTTGACTCGGTGTCGCACCAGAGCTTGGCAGGTCGCAGTACTGTGCCCTGCTCATCAAGCAAGACCAAGCCATGCTGCTGGCCTGAAACCGCCATGCCCCGGATGGCTTGGCCAGAGATACCGGCTTGCTGCAATGCGCCATGGGTGGCCTGCTCAAGCGCTGCCAGCCACTGATCAACCTCTTGTTCGCGGCGTCCGTTGGCGCCACTGATTAGCTGGTGTACAGCACTGCCCTGGCCCAAAACCTCGCCCGTGTCAGGATTGAGGATCAGTGCCTTGGTACCTTGGGTGCCGCAATCGATACCTAAATACATGGCGGTCCCTCTTGTCTATGCAGTCGCTTGGGCTTGCTCGGCCGGAGCGACAGGGTGCTTTCGGCAAGTTTTACGATGCCTATGGCTGGCGTGCCCAAGCATGCTTGGCATAACGCCTCGTCTACCGAGCATCTGCAAGCAGCGCTTGCAAGGTGCCGCTCACACCCAGTGTGCGCAGGCGATGCAGGTTGCGCTCAAAGGCCTGGACAAATGCCGGCGAGGCAGCGAGCTTTTTACCGAAAATGCTCTCGGCGCCTAGAACGCGTTCGGTCAAGCACGCATCATCGCTAACCAGGCTGCGGCAATAGTCGGCTCGCGGATCGATAATGCGGTAGCGTTCGCCCTGTTCATCAACCTCTTTCAGGTACAGCGCCCACGCCGCCACGACCAGCGCGCCAGAGTCCAGTGGCTTGTCTTCGGCGATCAGCTGGTTAAGGGTCGGCACGATAAATTTCGAGAATTTTGACGAGCCATCCGAGCACACGCGCTCAAGCTGGTCGGCAATTGCCTGGTTGGAAAAACGCTCAATCAAGGTGTCTATGTAGATACTCAGGTCGATGCCCGGCACCGGCGCCAACTGTGGCGTTACATCGACATCCATAAAGCGGCGAATGTAGTCGCGTATCAAGCTGTCGTCCATGGTCTGGTGGACGAAGCGATAGCCCTTGAGAAAGCCCAGGTAGGTCAGCGCCAGGTGGCTGCCGTTGAGCAGCTTGATCTTCGTGTCTTCATAAGGCGTGACATCGTCGGTGAACTGTACGCCGACTTTTTCCCAGGCTGGCCGACCGTTGCAGAACTTATCTTCCAGCACCCATTGCACAAAAGGCTCGCAGACCACTGGCCAGCCATCTTCGATGCCGTGTTCAGCGGCGAGTTGATGGCGGTGGCTGGTCTTGGTCATGGGAGTAATGCGGTCGACCATGGCGTTGGGGAAGCTGACGTGGGTATCAATCCAGTTGGCCAGATCGTGATCGAGCAGGTGAGCAAAACTGAGCAGCGCCTTGCGCGAAACCGAGCCGTTATGGGGCAGGTTATCGCACGACATCAGGGTGAAAGCAGGAGTATTGTCGGCACGGCGCCTGGCCAGCGCCGCGCAGAGAAAGCCAAAAATGCTGCGCGGTGATTGCGGGTGGGCAAGGTCATGCTGGATGTCCGCCAGTTCGGACATGAATTCGCCCGTGCTGTCATCCATGCAATAGCCGCCTTCGGTGATCGTAAGCGAGACAATCCTCACCAGTGGATCACTGAGCTTGTCGATCAAGGCCTGGGGTGAGTCCTCGGCCAAGAGCATGTTGCGGATCGAACCAATCACGCGGATCTCGGCGCCAGGTTCATCCGCCAGCTGGACCAGGGTGTAGAGATGATCTTGTGCGGCCAAGGCGTCACGCATTGCACGGTCTTCGGCGCGCAAGCCGACGCCACAAATACCCCACTGGGCAGCTTCGCCCTGGTTGATCAGGGCATCGGTGTAGACTGCCTGATGCGCCCGATGAAAGCCGCCGACACCGATATGGACGATGCCTTCGGAGGCAACCTGGCAAACTTCGCTAGGACGGCCAATATCAGCGGCAAGCCTTGATAAATTCTGGCGATTGAGTTTCATCGGGGGTCCTTAGAAAGCCGCTTAAGCTGCAGATTGAATGCGTTTGTCGATGGCCTTGCCGCTGTCGTCAAACAGGTGGCAATGCGCGGTGTCGAAGCTCAAATCCAGGGTTTCGCCGAATTTAGGCGCGAAGTCACCCCGTACTCGCACGGTGAGCATTTCTCCCGACTGGCTGCGGACGTGGCAGTAGGTGTCGCTGCCAAGGCGTTCGCTGACATCGGCGGTGACGCTGAGCAGGCCTTCACCAGCCGGTACGATATTTATGTGTTCGGGGCGTATGCCCAGGGTCACTTTGCTGCCAGGGGCCAGCGCTGTTGCCAGTGGCAGGCTGATATTGGCTCGAGCGTCAAGCTTGACCTCACACGCATTGGCTGTGGTGTTGCCCAGGCTTCCGGTGAGAAAACCCATGGTTGGCCTGCCAAGGAAGCCAGCAACGAACAGGTTGGCGGGATGTGATAAAGCTCAAGCGGTGAGCCGACCTGCTCGACGCGACCGCTGTTCAGCACCACCACCTTGGTTGCCAGGGTCATGGCCTCGACTTGATCGTGGGTGACGTAGATCATCGTTGCTTGCAGGTCCTGGTGCAGGCGCGCCAGTTCCAGGCGCATCTGCACGCGCAGGGCCGCATCGAGGTTGGACAGCGGCTCATCGAATAGGAATATCTTCGGGTTGCGCACAATTGCCCGGCCAATGGCCACGCGTTGGCGCTGTCCGCCTGACAGTTGCTTGGGCTTGCGTTCCAGCAAGGGGTCGAGTTCGAGGATGCGCGCAGCGTTTTCAACTTTGTCTTTAACTTCCTGCTTGGGCGCACCCGACAGGTCGAGGCCGAATGACAGGTTTTTACGTACTGTCATGTGCGGGTATAGGGCATAGGTCTGGAACACCATGGCCAGGTCGCGCTTGGCCGGGGCGACTTCGGTAATGTCCTTGCCGTCCAACTCAATGTTGCCGCTGCTGACATCTTCCAGGCCGGCGATAAGGCGCAGCAGGGTCGACTTACCGCAGCCCGACGGCCCGACAAACACCACGAATTCACGGTCATGGATATCCAGGTCAATGCCCTTGATGATCGAAAACCCTTCAAACGCTTTTTTCAGATTGCGTACTTTTAGATCAGCCATTACAGAATCCTTTTGTTATTTGACGGCGCCGAAGGACAGGCCACGCACCAGTTGTTTCTGGCTAATCCAGCCAAGTATCAGGATTGGCGCACAGGCCAGGGTCGAAACGGCTGAAAGCTTGGCCCAGAACAAACCCTCGGGGCTTGAGTAAGAGGCGACCAAGGCGGTCAGTGGCGCGGCTGCGGAAGAGGTCAGGTTGAGTGACCAGAACGCCTCGTTCCAGCACAGGATCAGTGACAGCAACATGGTCGAAGCCAGTCCGCCACGGGCGATTGGCAGCAATACACGGCTGATTTCCTGCAGCGTGGTTGCGCCATCCAGGCGCGCGGCTTCAAGGATGTCGACCGGGATATCCTTGAAGTAGGTGTAAACCATCCAGATCACGATCGGCAGGTTGATCAGGGTATAGATCACAATCAGCGCCAGGCGTGAGTCCAGCATGCCCAGGCTTTTGCAGATCAAGTAGATCGGCATCAGGACACCCACCGGCGGGAGCATCTTGGTCGACAGCATCCACAGCAGGGTGCCCTTGGTGCGCTTGGTCTCGAAGAAGGCCATCGAGTATGCCGCGGGCACCGCAACCAGCATGCACAAGGCGGTGGCGGCAAACGAGATCAGCACCGAGTTCCAGGCATAGCTGAAATAGTCGCTGCGATCATTGATGTGCAGGTAGTTTTCCAGGGTCGGGGTGAAGATGAATTGCGGCGGCGTGGCAAACGCGGCCAACTCGGTCTTGAAGCTGGTCTGCACCATCCAGAAGATCGGGAAGAAGATCAGCCCGGCAATCAGCCAGGCGGCGCAGCCCACCAGCAGGCTTTGCAGGCTACGCTTTTGTTTTAGGGTCAGCATGGTCTGGTCCTCACTGTTTGTCGGTGAGGCTTTTGCCGATCAATCTGATCAGCACTAGCGCCGCAATGTTGGCGATCACAACCGCGATCAAGCCGCCCGCCGATGCCATGCCGACATCGAATTGCAGCAACGCCTGGTTGTAGATCAGGTACGCCAGGTTGGTCGACTCAAAGCCTGGGCCACCGCTGGTCGTGGTGAAGATTTCGGCGAAGATCGACAGCAGGAAGATGGTTTCAATCATCACCACCACCGCAATCGGACGCGCCAGATGGGGCAGTGTCAGGTGCCAGAAAATCGCAATTGTACCCGCGCCTTCCAGGCGTGCTGCTTCCTTCTGTTCCTGGTCCAGCGACTGCATGGCGGTCATCAGCAGCAGGATCGCGAAGGGCAACCATTGCCACGAGACAATCATGATGATCGAGAACAAGGGGTGTTGGGCCAGCCAGTCCACGGGCTGGGCGCCGAAGAACTTCCACACCGCCGCAAGGATTCCCGAGACGGGATGGAAAATCAGGTTTTTCCACAGCAGCGCGCTCACCGTCGGCATGATGAAAAAGGGTGAAATCAGCATCACCCGGACTATGCCGCGTCCCCAGAACTCGCAGGCCTCAAGCAGTGCTGAAATCAATACGCCGAACACTACGCTGATCAGCAATACGCTGCCGACCAGCGTCAGGGTGTTCAAGGCGCCCGGCACAAAGCCTGGGTCGGTCAAAAAGTATTCAAAGTTTTCCAGCCCGACAAAGCTCTCTTCGCCCGGGTACAGCAGGTTGTAGCGGATGGTCGAAAAGTAGAGGGTCATGGCCAGTGGCACTACCATCCAGAGCAGCAACAGCAGCACCGATGGGCTGACCAGGAACCAGCCAATTTTCAAGCCGCGCTTGCGGGGCTTGGTTTGGGTTGCTGGTGGAGAGGTATCGAGGGCCGAAGTAGTCATGGCAACTCCAGAAGTGAGCAGGGTGAACAACGCCCGGCCCGGCGCCATGCGAGCGCCGGGGCGGGTACTGCCGAGGAGGAATTACTTCAGGTAGCCGGCGCGTTTCATCTGCCGTTCAGTGGCGGTCTGGGCGCCTTGCAGTGCCTGCTGCACGCTCATGCCTCCGGTCAAGGCGGCGGCAAACTGCTTGCCAACCTGTGTGCCAATGGCCTGGAACTCGGGAATGGTCACCAACTGCACGCCGACATAGGGCACCGGCTTGAGTGTTGGCTTTTTGGGGTCAATCGACTTCAAGGATTCAAGGGTGCCCTTGGCAAAAGGCGCTGCTGCCATGTACGCATCTGTGTAGGTTGATGCGCGCGTGCCAGGCGGCACATTGGCAATACCGTCGGTCTTGGCAACCAGTTCGGAGTAGGCTTTTGACGTTGCCCACATGCTGAAGGTTTTAGCGGCGTCTTTTTCCTTGGAACTGGTCGGGATGGCCAACGCCCAGGAATACAACCAGGACGAACCTTTGCTGGTTGCTTGAATCGGCGCAAAGGTAAAGCCCACATGGTCGGCCACTTTGCTCTGGCTCTTGTCGGTAAAAAATGAACCGGCCACGCTGGCGTCTACCCACATCGCGCACTTGCCGCTGTTGAACAGTGCAAGGTTCTCGTTGAAGCCATTGCTCGATGCGCCCGGAGGGCCGTATTTGCCCAGGGTGTCGACGTAGAAATTCAGTGCGCTTGTCCATTCACTGCCGGTGAATTCAGGTTTCCAGTTCTCATCAAACCAGCGCGCGCCAAAGGCGTTGGCCACCGTGCTGATCAGCGCCATGTTTTCACCCCAACCCGCTTTTCCGCGCAGGCAGATGCCGTATTGGTCTTTGTCCGGGGCGTGCAGCTTGGCGGCAAAATTTGCCATTTGCGTCCACGTCGGGTGTTCGGGCATTTTCAAACCTGCATCCTTGAACAGGTCTGTGCGGTAATAGGTGATTGAGCTTTCAGCGTAGAACGGCAAGGCATACAGCTGCCCCTTGACTGACAGGCCGTCGCGAACCGATGGAAATATATCCTCGACGTCATACTCGGCGCTGAGGTCGGTCATGGGTTCGAGCCAGCCTTTGGCCCCCCACAGCGATGCTTCATACATGCCGATGGTCAACACATCAAACTGGCCGCCCTGGGTGGCGATATCAGTGGTCAGGCGTTGGCGCAAAACATTCTCTTCGAGCACTACCCACTTGAGCTTGATGTCGGGGTGTTCTGCCTCAAAGGTTTTTGACAGGCGCTGCATGCGGATCATGTCGCTGTTATTGACCGTGGCAATCGTCAGCGTTTCAGCTGCCTGGGTTAAACCAGGCAATGCAAGGCAAGCAGTAGCAGCTAATGCCAGAGATAATTTATTCATTTATCGACTCCGCTTCTGCCACCGTCCTGGCCACAGAAGATCGCTATTATTTTTGTCGTGCTCGTCCCGATTACACCGCTGCGAAGGCGGTATAACAAATCCTTGTCTGCACAGTTACTGATACTTTTTTGCACTTGCCGTGCATTGGCTTAATAAAGAAAAGTCAATGAAAGCCAGTGCCTAAAGGAGGTTGCGTTGGGTTTGCTGTTTTTGCGGGGTATAAATCAGTACAGGTTTTGTTCAGAAAGACGATGCACAACCAGCTTTCTGTAACGCGAAGGTGTCATGCCCTTGAGCTGCTGGAAGCGGCGGTTAAAGTTGGAGATGTTGCTAAAGCCCGATTCGAAGCACACGTCGGTGATGGGCTTGTCACTGCGGCTGAGCAGTTCGCACGACTTACTTACCCGCAGACGATTAACGAACTCAACGAAGCCACGGCCTGTGGCCTGTTTGAAAAAGCGCGAGAAGTAGGTTGGGGTCATGCCGAGGGAGGTCGCCACATCGTCCAGGCTTATTTCCTGTGCGTAATGGCCAAAGATGTAATCCACGGCAAGGCTGATCCTGTCGACATGGCTCTCATCCGCCAGTTGCGAGGCAGTAACCCCGGATAACAACTGGTAATCCTCGGTCTCGGCCAGCAGCTCAAGCAAAATAAAAAAGGGCCCGAGCCGCTTGATGCCTTGTGATTGGGCAATGCAGCCCATCAGTTGCCTGGCTTGAGCAATCACCTTCGGATGATGGAACTCAATGCCATATTCAGCCCGCGCCAATAATGGCATCAGGGTTTTCAGCTCGGAAAACACGCTGGTTCCGCTGCCAAGCACCTCATGGGTGAAGTTGACCAGCATGTCGCGATCCCGCACCTCCTGCTCGGTTTCGTCGAGCTGGCTGATCCAGTTGTGCGGCAGGTTCGGGCCGGTCAGGAACAAACTATTGGGGCCAAAGTTACCGATGTAGTCGCCAATGAACACTTTGCCGGAGCTGGCGGTAATCAGGTGCAGTTCGAACTCCTTATGGAAGTGCCAGCGCACCAACGGGCTTGGAAAACCATGCTGTCGGTAGATCAGCGAATGACCGCCATGGTCGTCCATCAGCTCATAGGAAGGGTCTGTAACACGGGCAATGCGAGTCATGGTTGCTTGGGTTATCCAACGCTGGCCTGGCGGGTTGTCGGTCTTTTTGTAGCACAGTCTGTGTGACCGCGTTTACCCCGCGCAGTTTTACAGCAGTGCCAATTGCCCGCCGGGAGGGCAAAACTGAGAACAGTCCAGCTTGAAATCGCCTCGCTGGTTCAAGCCAAAGCGCTTTATGGCCAAGGCAAAGCGCTTGGCGATCAGCTCGGCAAAAGCACCTTCGCCACGGAAGCGGTGGCCAAAGCGGCTGTCGTACAGCTCTCCGTCGCGGCTTTGCCGGATCAGGCTCAATACGTGCTCAGCGCGCTGCGGGTAATGTGCGTGCAGCCATTCTTCAAACAGCGGTGCGACTTCGCGCGGCAAGCGCACGAACATATAGGATGCGCTTTGCGCGCCCGCTTGCTTGGCTTTCTCGAGCAGGCTTTCCAACTCCATGTCATTGATCATCGGGATCATCGGCGAGCACAACACCCCGACCTTGATACCCTGCTCACGCAACACGCCTATGGCCCGCAAGCGCGCCGCAGGGGACGCCGCACGGGGTTCCATGATGCACTTCAACTGGTTATCCAGCGTGGTCAGGCTGATCATTACGGCGACCAGGCGTTGCTTGGCCAACTCAGTGAGAATGTCCAGGTCGCGCAGGATCATCGAGCCCTTGGTGACTATGGTCACCGGGTGGCGATAGCGCAGCAGCACTTCGAGGGTTTTGCGCGTGAGCATATGCTGGCGCTCGATCGGCTGGTAGGGGTCGGTATTGGCGCCAAGGTTGATTGGCGCACAGCGATACCCAGGCTTGCTCAGCTGTTGTTCAAGCAATGCCACGGCATTGGTCTTGGCGATGAGCTTGGTTTCAAAATCGATGCCTGGCGACATATCCCAATAGGCGTGGCTGGGCCTGGCGTAGCAATAAATACAGCCGTGCTCACAGCCGCGATAGGGATTGATTGAACGATCAAAAGGCAGGTCCGGCGACTGGTTGCGGGTGATGATGCTCTTGGCGGTTTCCAGGCGCACTTCGGTTGCAGCGCTGGGCGGCACTTCCTGGAACCAGCCGTCGTCAGTCGCGATGACTTGCGTTGGTGCAAAACGGTTGAACGGGTTGCTGGCCGTACCACGACCGCGCGGAGGTAGAGAGGCTGACATCGCAAGGTTCCATGCACAAGAGTGGGCTGACTACACTGATAGCTGTATATTTATACAGTTAAAAGTGCAGTCAAGCCAAGCCTCTTTATGCGGCGCTGGTCAGCGGTTCCTCGGGCCAGGGCATATGGCTAGCGCACCAAAGGTGGCTCTGTGTCCAGGCTTTCGACTTCCTCCGGGCGCCGCGCATAGCGTTGCGCGAGCACGGCACAGACCATGAGCTGGATCTGGTGGAAAATCATCAGTGGCAGGATCAACAAGCCAATGGTGCTGCCGGCAAACAACACTTGGGCCATTGGCACGCCGGTGGCCAGGCTTTTCTTCGAGCCGCAGAACACAATGGTGATGCGGTCTTCCTGGTTGAAGCCAAACCATTTGCCCAGCAAGTGCGTGCCGAGCAGCGAAAATGTGAGCAGTACGCAGCAGGCAAATACCAGCCAGGCGAGCTCGACCAGCGGCACCTGATGCCACAAGCCCTCGGTGACCGCCGCCCCGAATGCGGTATAGACCACCAGCAGAATAGAGCCTTGATCGACAAACTTGAGCCAGCTTTTATTGCGCCCCACCCAGTCACCTATCCAGCGTCTGGCTACCTGGCCGGCCACGAATGGCACCAACAACTGCAAGGTGATCTTGCCGATGGCATCAACTGTCGAGCCGCCATCACCATGAACGTTCATCAGCAATGCGACCAGCAACGGGGTGAGAAAGATGCCAAACAGGCTTGATGCCGCGGCGCTGCAAATGGCGGCGGGAATATTGCCGCGTGCCAGCGAAGTAAAGGCAATGGCCGATTGCACCGTTGCCGGTAGTGCACAGAGATAAAGCATGCCCAGGTACAACTCGTTGCCGACCAGGGGCGAGAGCACGGGTTTCAGCGCCAGGCCCAGCAACGGGAACATGATAAAGGTGCAGGCGAACACCAGCAGATGCAGGCGCCAATGGCTGGCTCCGGCCAGGATCGCCTGGCGAGACAGCTTGGCGCCATGCAGGAAAAACAACAGGGCAATGGCCAGGTTGGTAATCCAGCCGAAGGCAACCGCCGTCTGACCGCTTGCGGGCAACAGGCTGGCGATTGCGAAAAAAGCGATCAAGGCGCAGGTGAAATTATCGGGCATGAAGCGCTTGAGTGACATGTTCGAATCTCGTACTTGCAGACAGGTTGAGGCAAACACTACCCTGTTCGCAGCTTTCCGACTAACGCCAAAGAGCCAGCGAATGTCGCCAAACAGACAAGGGACGATCATCCATCGCTCACTGCCCGAGCTTCCGGCCTTGCCGCGCCCGCTTTATGGCCGGGTCGAGTCGCTGCCGAACCGGGCCTTGACCTATCGTCACAGTCATCCCTGGGTGCAGCTGTCCTACGCCATTGCCGGGGTGCTCGAGGTGCAAACGGACAACGCCCGCTATGTCGCGCCACCACAGCGTGCTGTCTGGCTGCCAGCGGGGTTGGAGCATCAGGTTTCCAGTTCGTCGCATACGGAAATGCGCAGCCTGTATATCGAGTGTTCGGCAGTAGCCTGGGCTCCGCAAAGCTGCCGCGTGCTTGCAGTCAGCCCATTGCTGCGCGAGTTGATCAATAGTTTCAGTGATGTGCCGGTCGAATACGACGAAGCAGGTTCCGACGGGCGCTTGGCCAGCGTGCTGCTCGATCAGTTACGGGTTGCGGCAGAGGTCGACCTGGTGCTGCCAATGCCCCACGATGTGCGTCTGCAAGCGCTGTGCATGAGCCTGCAGGAAAATCCGGAACAGCATGCCACGCTGGCACAGTGGAGCGCGCAACTTAACCTTTCGGAACGCACCTTGAGTCGCTTGTTTTTGCAGGATACCGGGCTGACTTTTCGCGCCTGGCGCCAACGCTTGCGCCTGCTTGGCGCATTGGCGCCGCTGGGGCAGGGGGAGCGCGTCACCGATGTCGCCCTGGCCTGCGGCTATGATTCGGTTTCCGCGTTTATTGCCGCATTCAGGCTGCACTTTGGTGCCACTCCGGGAGAGTTTTTCCGTTAGCCGCGTTTCACCCTTTGTTCGGCATAGTGGGTGTCCACTGGGGCTGAAAACACCAGTTGCGCGCTGGCGGCCAGCTCACGGGCGCACCACCAGAGGAAAAAGTCGGTGGCGAAAAAGCCGTCGCACTCCGCCATGACACTGGCCATGACGTGGCCAAGTGGTTGCCATTGGTCTGTGCAAAAGTGCAGCAGGCGCTGGTGAATATGCTTATGGCTTTTACCGTGGAATGCGCCGTCATGCCAGCGGCGGATATCTGCATTTTCAGCCACGGCAGCGTGCCATTGCGCGGCTAGCTGATGGCGCTGTGGGGCGGTGAGCAGCTTGGGGTGATGCAGGGCCGCGAGTGTATCGGGTGCATGCATGGCCACGGCTTTGCGACTGGCTACACGGCTGTCGCCGGTGCCACAAGCCACTCGCCATAATTTCACCCTGGAGTGTTCGAGTGCGGCTGCCACCAGGGCCAGCAGCAGTTTTTCCGATGCAATGTCACCGTCCCAGAACGTCACCGCCTGCGGCTGGCGCGCCCGGTCTTTTAGCCATCGCGCGTCGGCGCCGACGCGCGATGGCTAAAAGACCGGGCGCGCCAGCCGCAGGCGGTGGAGGTCTGGGGCGGTGTGAGTGGATCGGAAAAAATGCTGGTGGGCCCGGGCTTTTAGCCATAGCGCGTCGGAGCTCAGGCCGGAGCCGAAATCAGGTTGCAGCTGCACCGAGGCGGGCAACAGCTGCTGCCAGAAGTCGCTGCGCATCTGGCAGGGCGGAGTGTCGATATCAGCCAAAGGGCCGACAGCCAGATCATCGCGCATCACTCGCAGCGACTGTCTGGCTGTCTCGGCACCTATGCAGTGAGTCACGCCTGCCACGGCGTTGTCACCGCATACCAGGTGCCACATGGGCTATTTCTCGGTTTTTTTCAGTTTGGGATTGGGAAAAAACTGCACGGTTTGCACTTTTGTCTCAGCCGGTTTGACCTCGACTTTGTTAACCCGCGTGCCTAGCTCTCGAGGCACCGACTGGCCTTGGGCGTTTAGCAAGTCGCTAAAGCCGCAGGCCACGCATTCACGGTGTGGAACGCCGTCTTCGTCCCACATCTTTACAGTGTCGGTCGCGCTGCACGCTGGGCATACGGCGCCGGCGATAAAGCGCTTCTTTGGGGTGTTGCTGTCTATCATGCGGCCTCCTGACTCAAGCCCAGGTGGCGCAGCAGCGCATCGATGCTCGGCTCGCGGCCACGGAAATCAACAAAGAGTACCATCGGCTCCTGCGATCCACCGCGTGCCAGAATGGCTTGGCGAAAGGCGCGGCCGGTTTCGCTGTTGAACACCCCTTCTTCTTCAAACTTGGAGAAGGCATCGGCAGACAGTACTTCCGCCCACTTGTAGCTGTAGTAACCCGCGGCATAGCCGCCGGCAAAGATGTGCGCGAAGCCGTTCGGGAAGCGGTTGTACTGCGGAGGACGCATCACCGAGACTTCGGCGCGGATGCTTTCGAGCACGTCCAGCACGCTGCGCCCGTCACCATGGGTGGCGTGCAGTTCGAAGTCGAACAGGGAGAACTCCAACTGGCGAACCATCATCAGTCCCGACTGGAAGTTCTTCGCGGCAAGCATCTTGTCCAGCAGGTCTTGCGGCAGCGCTTCGCCGCTTTGGTAGTGGCCTGAAATCAACGCGAGGCCTTCGGGTTCCCAGCACCAGTTTTCCATGAATTGGCTCGGCAGCTCCACCGCATCCCAGGCCACGCCATTGATGCCCGAGGCCCCAGCGTGCTCGACCTGGGTCAGCAGGTGATGCAAGCCATGGCCAAATTCGTGGAACAGGGTGGTGACTTCATCATGGGTCAGCAAGGCAGGTTTGTCGCCAACCGCCCGGGTGAAGTTACACACCAGGTTGGCCACCGGGCTGATCAGTTCGCCTGCTGCGTTGCGACGCTTGTCACGGGCACCGTCCATCCATGCGCCGCCACGCTTGTTGGCCCGGGCATAGAGGTTGAAGAAGAAACGGCCGACATGCTCGCCGTTTTCGCTGATTTCAAACAGGCGCACATCCGGGTGCCAGGTGTCGAAGTCGCTGAGCTCCCTGATTTGAATCCCATAGAGTTTTTCGACAATGGCGAACAGGCCGGTCAATACTTTGTCGATCGGAAAATACGGGCGCAGGATTTCCTGCGAAATACTGTAGCGCTGCTCGCGAAGCTTCTCGCTGTAGTAGGCGGCGTCCCAGCTTTGCAAGTCAGCACAGCCTTGCTCGCGGGCAAAGGCTTGCAGTTCCTTGAGGTCTTGTTCGGCAAAGGGCTTGCTGCGCACGGCCAGGTCACGCAGGAAGCTCAGCACTTGCGCGTTATCCTCCGCCATCTTGCTCGACAGACTCAGCTCCGAATAGTTGGCGAAACCAAGCAGCGTGGCCAGTTCCTGGCGCAGGTCGAGGATTTCCTGCATCACCGGGGTGTTGTCATTTTGCCCGGCATTCGGGCCTTGATCCGAGGCGCGGGTGCAGTAGGCGGCATAGATTTCTTCACGCAGCGCGCGGTTGTCGGCATAGGTGATCACCGCGTAGTAGCTGGGGAACTCCAGGGTGATCAACCAGCCTTCAAGTCCCTTGGCCTTGGCTGCTTCGGCCATTTGCTGCTTGGCTGAATCGGTAATGCCCTGCAACTGCGCTTCGTCAGTGACGTGCTTGCTCCACGCCTGGGTGGCGTCCAGCAGTTGGTTGGAAAAGTGGCTGGCCAGCTCTGAGAGGCGCATTTGAATCGCGCCATAGCGCTGCTGTTCGGCTTCTGGCAGGTCGATACCGGACAAGCGGAAATCTCGCAGGGTGTGCTGCAAGATCGTTTGCTGCGCAACATCGTAGCCCTTTGACTCAGGGCTGCTCGACAGTGCCTTGTAGGCTTCGAATAAGCGCCGATTCTGGCCGATTTCGGTGAAATACTCGGACAGTTTCGGCAAGCAGGCTTCGTACGCCTGACGCAATTCAGCGTTGTTGCGCACGGCGTTGAGATGGCTCACCGGGCCCCAGGCCCGTTCCAGGCGTCCGTTGAGCTCGTCAAGCGCCAGTACCAGTGCGGCCCAGCTTGGTGCCTCAGCATGTTGCTCGAGCAATTCGGTGATAGCCGCACGGTTCTCAGCAAGAATGGTGTCTACCGCTGGCTCAACATGCTCGGGGCGAATGCTGGAGTAGGGCGGCAAGTCGAAGTTCTGGAGCAGCGGATTGCTATCGGTCACGGGCAGGCACCTGTCATTTGAAGGCAAAAATAAAAAACTCTTGGTTCAGTTATTGGGTCACACAGGCCAATTAACAACCCATAGGCTTAGGGAGCATCTGAAAAAAGTAGCGACCCAAGGAAGTAACAGCCGAAGGCTGGCCCGTAGGCCGAGCACCAGCGAGTAGAAAATGTGAAAAAACACAGTTTAGTATTCTAAATGAGCATTTGATTCGCGTTGCCACCCTTTCGGGGCTGCAGCAAGGGCTGTCCAACTAAAGTCCGTTCAGCCTGAAGGCTGTGAGCAGTTTTCAACGCAGTAATGCCGAGCGCAGTATTTTTTCAGCGTTTCCTCGGTATCCTATTTAGAATCGTGATTATTAGCAGCCAAAAGGAATCTATCGTGTCGATTCGAACTTACCAGCAATTTACTCCGCAATTGGGCGAGCGCGCATTTGTCGACAGCTCTGCAGTGGTGCTGGGTGACGTCGAGATTGGCGACGACAGCTCGGTTTGGCCGCTGACCGTGATTCGCGCCGACATGCACAGCATCCGTATCGGCCAGCGCACCAGTATCCAGGATGGCTGCGTTTTGCATATCACTCACGCCGGCCCCTTCAACCCTGCCGGTTATCCACTGAATATTGGCGATGATGTGACCATCGCGCACAAGGTCACCCTGCATGGTTGCAGCATTGGTAGCCGGGTGTTGGTCGGCATGGGCAGCATTGTCATGGACGGCGCCGTGATCGAGGATGAAGTGGTGCTGGGCGCTGGCAGCCTGGTGCCGCCTGGCAAGCGCCTGGAAAGCGGCTTTCTCTATGTCGGCAGCCCGGCCAGGCAGGTGCGTCCCTTGAGTGACAAGGAACGCAGTTACTTCTGCTACAGCTCGAAAAACTACGTGAATCTCAAGGATCAGCATCTGATGGAGGGCTACGGACACTAACGAGGCTCTACTCGCTGGTGCTCGGCCTACGGGCCAGCCTTCGGCTGTTACTCCCGTTGGTCGTTATGCCTTGTCCTATCTTTGTTCGCGACCTTTTTCAGTGGCTCCCTAAGCCGTCAATCTGCTTTGGGCGGTGACTGCTTGGGTTTGCGGAGCGGGTTTTCCGGTAATTGTTCGGCCAGTAAGGCCGGGCGCCGGGTTTCAACTTTGGCGCCGTAGTTGCTGCTCAGGTAGGTGAGTATGGTGTCTTCGGTTTTTGCATCAAAGGGCCATAAACCTTGCTTGTCCTGCATCCAGCGGATCAATGAAAGCCAATGTTCGCGGCTGCCGCCGGTTTTCGTAACCAGTTTGGCCGAGTGACAGGCCATGCAGTTATTGCGTACGGTTTCCCAGCCGGGCGCGATGATGAAGCCGCTGGCGGGGTCGGTCTGCGCAGCGGTTTCAGCGGCCTGGACCGAGATGGAGAAAAGGCCAAGCAGCAACAGACTCAGGGCAGTTGAATGGGCCATGGGTCCTCCTAGACTATCTGAATAGCAATGCGATGGCAGGCGTTGTTCAGGTAGCCCTTGGGATTCCAGCCCGGCACCAACATGGGCTGTGAGCGACCCTGATTATCGACCGCGCGCGCCCAGACCTCGTAATAGCCCTTCTCGCTAAAATTCAGCTCTGCACTCCAGTGCTGCCATGCCAGGCGATTAACCGGCGCCTTGAGCTTGGCCGGTTGCCAGGTGATGCCGAAGTCGGTTGAAACATACACTTCGCTGACCTCAAGATCGCCCGCCCAGGCATGACCACGCACCTGCACGCTTTGCGCAAGTGGCAGGCTGACACCGGATTTGGGGAAGGTGATCAGTGACTTTACCGGCATTGATTCAATAATCTGCATGTCTTCGACGGGAACCTCGCTACCCGGCGCGACCGGGTACTTGGGCACGCTGTAGGACGGGGCCGCCATCTTTTTGCCGTCATGGACCTTGTTGCGCACCACGATCTTGCTCAGCCATTTGCCAGAGGTCGAGGCTGGCCAACCGCCGCAAACCAGGCGCAGTGGCCGGCCATTGAGGTAAGGAATTGGCTGGTCATTCATGGCCCAGGCAATCAGCGTCTGGTCTTCCAGCGCCTTGGCCATGGGGACGCCACGTGAGATCGCATGCTTGCTTGGATCGCCACTTGGGTGCGCATCTGCGCCGTAATAGCCGATGTAAACGGCATCTTTCTTGATTCCGCAGGCTTCGAGCACATCGCGCAGGCGCACCCCGGTGAAGGTTGGGCAGGCGACGGCGCCCACCGACCATTGGTTGCCACTTGCCGCCGGGACGAATTCACTGCGGCCATTGCCGCCGCATTCGACCACCAGTTGATAGGTATGGTGTTTGAAGCGCGATTTCAGTTCGGCAACGGTGAAGGTCATAGGCGTGACACACGACTCGCCTGCGATTTCCAGTTTCCAGTTGGCCGCATCCAGGGTTTCGAGTGCTGGGGGAATGCCGTTGTTGCGCACAAACATATGGCGCGCAGGCGTGACTTCATCGTCGAGCAAATGAGCAGGGGTTTCAGCGTTCAAGGGCCTGTCGTTGAGTACCTTGAGGCCGTCCTTGCCTTCAATGCTGAAGGGCTCATCGGCATGGGCAAGCCCGGCAGGAATAAGTCCCAGCGGCATGAACCGGGCGTATGGAATGCTGGCGCCCAGGGCAGAAGCCATTGCCAGCAGGCTGCTGCGTTTAAAAAAGCCACGACGGCTTGGCTCGGCCTCGCGGTCCCAGAGCAGTTTTTCGGCTTCGACCGGATCTTTTGCATAGAGCTCGTGAATGCCAGGTTGATCTTTAGACATACTTGGCCTCTCCTTGCCTGTTGTTGGCGGCGCCACGCAATCAAGCCGGGCGCCATTGTTGTGCTTCGACCCTAGTTGGCCGTGGCGCCATGCACAACGACCAGTTTGGGGTCGGCGGTCGGTCCAGATGGGCGTGGGGGTAAAATAGCGGAGTGCCTATGCTTTGTTTGGCGGCCTGTTTTTTGTATGGTGGCGCACTCTTTTCATGGCGCCAGACGGGCGATTGCGATGCATTATCAGAATATTTTGTTCGACCTCGACGGCACGCTCACCGACCCGCGTGAAGGCATCACTCGCTCGGTGCAATATGCGCTGGGCAAGCTCGGTATCGATGAACCTGAGCTGCAAGCGCTCGAGCATTTTATTGGCCCGCCACTGTTGCAGTGCTTTATGAGCACCTATGCGCTGGATCAGGAGACGGCCTGGCAGGCGGTGAATTTTTATCGCGAGCGATTTGCCGATGTCGGCTTGTATGAGAACCGGATGTTCTCGGGCATTCCACAGTTGCTGGACCTACTCAATAGCCAGCAGCGCAGCCTGTATGTGGCGACCAGCAAGCCACAGGTATTTGCTGCCAGGATCGCCCAGCACTTCGGTTTTTTCGAGCAGTTCAAGGTGATCTACGGCAGTGAGTTGGACGGTACGCGGACCAACAAGGTCGAGCTGATTGCCCATCTGCTGGAGCGCGAAGGCTTGGCGCCAGGCGATTGCCTGATGATTGGTGACCGCAAGCACGACCTGATAGGCGCCCGCGAAAATGGCTTGGACGCCGCCGCAGTTGGTTATGGGTTTGGTAGCTTCGCTGAACTCAGGGGCGAGCAACCGCGCTATCACTTCCAGACGCTAGGTGAACTGCATCAGGCCTTTGCGGGCTGAGTCAAAGCGAGTGCGGGTTTAGCTGTCGTTACGCTGGTAGATGATCTTCTTGGTGCCGCCATCGCAACTGCCTACCACCATGTTTTCGTCTTCAACCTCAGCGTTGGGGACGATTTCCAGGGTGTAGCTCTGCACGCCTGATGCCTGGATCTTGACCTCGATCTCTTGCTTGAGCTCTCCGCAAGGTTTGACCGCCGCCTGCGCGCCCGCACTGCCCAGTAACCCAGCGCCGAGAGCAATAAATGCCACGAATGTGTGGAGTTTGATTGTGCTAAACATGAGGCTCCGCCCTTGGTGAGCAATTGGGTTTAATTTAGACGCAAGCAATGGCAACTAGTTCGCCAGTCATGCTGCTAATTTGCCATTAGCCTTTGTTCAAGCGCTGCCTTGCGTTGATCTGCCGGTAATCCACCCAGTTTCGCGACCTTTTGGTAGAACACTGGCCAGTCGCCGTTGGCCTCGGCAAACAGCTTGGCGAATGCAGGCACCCATTGATCATAAAGGCCAAAGGGCAGCAGCTTGGCGTTATTGATCGGTGAGTTGATCCAGCCATCATAACGACCGACCCCGCCCCAGCTGCGCTGGCGCAGGTCGTGGTACTCGGCGCGCAAGCGATCAAATTCAGCTTGCTTGCCCTGGCGCATCTGCTCGGCGGATTGACCACTGGCGTACAGCGTTTCCAGGCGCGCACGCGTTTTTAGCACAAGCTGGGTGAACTGCTCGCGTTGCTGGTCGGCTGACGGCTCTGCAGCGGGCTGGCCTCGTTCGGTTCGCCACTGGCGCAGCCCCTGTTGCTCGACAAAGGTGGCGAAGGATTCGTTGAACTCGGTATCGCCCGCAACATAAAACTGTTGATGGGCCAGCTCATGGAAAATCACCGAGACCAAGCGCTCGTCACTCCAGCGCAACATGGTGTTGAGCAGTGGGTCATCAAACCAGCCCAGGGTCGAATAGGCCTCGACACCACCCATGTAGACATCCAGCCCTTGCTGCTTGAGCAGGGCTGCCGCGCCGCGCGCACGTCCCAGCTGGTAATAGCCGCGATAGGCCACGCAACCGGCGATGGGGAAGCAGTGCAGTTCGGGTTTTAGCGAGAACTCAGGGGTGGCAAACACATTCCAGAGCACAAATGGCCGCTGCACATCCGCGTAGACCCGGTAGCTCTGGTTATCGGGCAGGGCCAGGTGCTGGCTGGCAAAGCTGCGCGCCTGTTGCGACAGCGCCAGGCGTCTGCGCAATTGTGCATCGGTCTGAGGGTTGCTGAGCAGCTGCGAAATAGTCTGGCGGCGCTGTAATAGATCAACCTGCCCATCGAGTAGTTGGCTGTAGTAATCAAGGCTTGAACAACCGCTCAGCAGGGCGATGAGCAGCAATGGAACCCAGCTCAGCTGGATGCGGTCGAGTAGAGAGCGATAAGTAGGCGGCATGGCAGGACACTACTGCATCCGCCCGCTTATCCGCCAGCCCCTTGGTAGTGGCTTTTTTGTTCAAACAAAGCGGCGCTAGCCAGCGTTTGCTAATTAAAGTCGGCGCCCTTGCATGCGCGCATTTTTGGCTGTCACCAGTTTGGCACTTATCAGTGGTTGTTCGTTGCTTATGCCGAGCCATGACCCAAACATGGCCTGGGTGGACCTGCGAACCGACGACGATACCGAACTGCTGGCCAGCGAGGTCGACAGCAAAGCGTTGGAAGACGACCGTTTCTTTCAAGTCAGCCCCGGCATCCATGAGTTGCATGCACATATACGCTTCGAGGTGGACGCGACCAACATGGGCGGCGATGAAGCGCCTTTGGCGCGCACCTGCGAGATGCTGGTCAAATACAATGACTTCGCCGCTGGACAAACCTATCGACTGGAGGCTGGCTCCGTGGGCTTTCGGCCCTGGGCCAAACTCTTTGATACAAATGACCGGCTCCTGGCCACGGCACGCGAAGGCAGTTGTGGGCAAATATGAGTGAAACAGCGCTATGCTGAATTCTCTTCTCTAGGCATTGACGAGGTTGTCATGCACCGAATAGCACTCACTGCCTGTGCGCTGGCACTTACCGCCTGCGCATCCGAGCTGCCTCAACCGTCACCCGATCAGGCCTGGGTTGACCTCTACGCCAGCGCCGGCTATCTGCTGATGGCCAACAAGCTCGATGGAAAGCGCCTTGATGACGGGCGTTACTTCCAGGTGCCACCCGGCGCCCATGACCTTGAAGCAAGGTTCCAGTTTGAGGTGCCTGGCGGTGGCAGCCTGGGCGGAATGTCTGAGCCGGTGCAGATGACCTGCGAGTTGCGCTACCGCTATGACAATTTTGAAGCGGGCAAGCGCTATCAGATACAGGCTCGCCCCTTGATGCGTGAAGCGCAAGGCTGGCTCTATGATGAGCAGCGCAATGTCGTTGCCAAAGCAGACGTCATGCGCTGCGGTACATTCTAGGCGCTAGCCTTTGCCAGCGGGTGAATCAGGTTTCGAGCGTGGCTTCAAGGGTGATGGTCGCATTCAGCACTTTTGAAACCGGGCAGCCGGTCTTGGCGTTCTGTACCGCTTTTTCGAAGGCGGCACGATCGGCGCCAGGAACTTTTGCGTGCAAGGTCAGGTGTACGGCAGTGATCGAGAAGCCATCGCCGTCTTTATCCAGGGTAACTTCCGCCTTTGTGTCGATGCTCTCGGCGGTCATCCCAGCTTCGCCCAGTTGCAGCGACAGCGCCATTGAGAAGCAGCCCGCATGCGCGGCGCCAATCAATTCTTCGGGGTTGGTTCCCGGCTCGTTTTTAAAGCGGGTATTGAAGCCGTAAGGTGATTTTGATAGCACGGCGCTCTCGGTCGAGATGGTGCCTTTTCCCTGTTTGATACTGCCCTGCCAATGGGCTGATGCGGTCTTCTTCATCAAAGATCTCCTGCTTTGTAGGGTACTTAGTTGAGAGTCCGGTGCTGCCAACAAGTTCGTTGGCAGCCAGGTTTTACAGTCGATCAAGAACCAATCAGCGCAGGCCCGCGAGAATCTCGAAGGAGCGCTTGCGGTCATTGAAATCGTACAGGTCGCTGGTGAATATCAACTCATCTGCGCCGGTTTGTTCGAGCAATACCTCAAGCTTAGCGCGGATTTTTTCCGGACCGCCGATCATGGCCAAGCCAAAGAACTCGCCCACGGCATTGCGTTCATGGGGCAGCCACAGGCCGTCCATGCTGGCGACAGGAGGGCGCTGGACCAGGCTCTGGCCGCGAATCAGCGAAAGTATCCGCTGATAGGCCGAGGTTGCCAGGTATTCGGCTTGTTCGTCGGTGTCCGCCCCCACCCGGGGGACGCCGAGCATGACATAAGGTTTGTCGAGTACATCGGAGGGCGTGAAGTGATCGCGGTAGATCCGAATTGCCTCATGCATCATGCGCGGGGCAAAGTGCGAGGCGAATGCATAGGGCAGGCCTTTCTGACCCGCTAACTGCGCGCTGAACAGGCTTGAGCCGAGCAACCAGATTGGCACGTTGGTATCGCTGCCGGGCATGGCCACAACCCGTTGATTGGGTGTGCGTGGGCCCAGGTAGCGCTGTAGTTCTTCTACATCCCTCGGGAAGTCATCGGCGCTACCGCTGCGGTCGCGACGCAGGGCATGTGCGGTGTATTGGTCGGCGCCGGGCGCACGGCCCAATCCCAGGTCAATCCGCCCAGGATAGAGCGTTGCCAGTGTGCCGAACTGTTCGGCAATGACCAGCGGAGCATGGTTGGGCAGCATCACCCCGCCAGAGCCCAGGCGAATGCTTTGGGTATTGGCCGCCAGATAGCCGAGTAGAACCGAGGTGGCTGAGCTGGCGATGCCATCCATGTTGTGGTGTTCTGCCACCCAGAAGCGGTTAAAGCCTAATTGTTCGGCATGCTGTGCCAACGCCAGGGAGTTGCCCAGGGCCTGCTTGGCGTCGCCGTCATCGCGGATTGGGGCTAGGTCGAGGATAGAAATCTTGGTCTTTGCTAAAGCGCTCATCTGCTTGGCCTATTAAATGCTCAAATGTGCGACGCAGTCTTAAGCCTTAATGAATGCGCCAATACTTGAGTTTAATAGTGGGGATTAATCAGTCGATTCCAAGCCCTGAAGTCGAATTGGCTGAATTTGCGCCTACGGTCAGGGGCAAAAAACTCACCGCCAGGCCTAGTGACAAGCCCGATACGTTGTCTCCGACCATTTGTCGTAATACCAGGCGGGTGCGGCTGATGAATATGTCGTAAGCGCTGGAGTCGAACTCGACGCCCAGGCCAAATGTGGACAAGCGGTCAAAACCCAGGGCGCCACGTTGGTCGCCCAGGTATTCAGAGTGGGAGAACTCCAGGACATAACGCAGCGGCCGCTGCATCACCACCCAGCCCGTGGGGGCTCGCCAGCGTGACCAAAGGTTGGCTGTTTCGGCGGTAACCTCGCCGTTAATGGCTTCATCCCCGCCGATCTGCTGCAAGTTCATATAGGTGTAGCGCAGTTCGATGTCGGCTTCGTAATCGGGGCGGACACGTTCCCAGTCGAGCATCATGGCGCCGCCCAGGCCCAAGGCACTCATCTGACCGTCATCGAGAAACTTGATTTGCTTATTGGTCTTGCGGTTGATGAATATCCGCGCCGCATTGAGGTCGCTGGTCATGTAGCCCAGGCCAACGCTGGGGATTGGGCTTACCACCACTTCATCGCTGATGGGAAAATCCCAGCCGACACCGCCGGTTGCCGAGACAGAGTTCCACTTGACCGGGATGGAGCGTTGCTCGGCACCGTCCGTGGCCACGAAGCGCGGGTCGTAGCGGCTGTAGGCTGCAGCACCTTCGAGATACAGTGGGAATGACTTGCTCATGGTCGCGCCGCCGCCAAGCTGGGTCATCTTGATGCTTGGGTTGCCACTGCTGCCATCCTTGATTTGCAGCGAGCTCGAAGCCAAATCAAGGGTCATTGAGTAGGACATCAAGGACAGCACGCCATTAACCCGATCCTCCACATCATCCCGGTCGAGCATCAGTTCGGCATGGGCTGTGGGGGCAGCAATAAGGACAAGAAGTGTAAAGCGGGCAGCGAGTGTGGCCATGATTGCGCCGTCAGTAATCAGTTTGCCTGAATTCTAGACGCAAATCCGAGGACCGTTGACTAATCAGGCGCAATCAAGCGCGTTGCTAAGTACCGTGCTAGAGGCATTTAGCCCTAAGGGCCGGGCAGACGAGGCCCGCCCGCACCTTTAGGCTGGTTTAACTGCTGCTTAGGCGAAAGCCCACTTTGAGGGTGACTTGATAGTGACAAACCTTGCCATTTTCGATGTGTCCGCGGGTCTCTGTCACTTCAAACCAATCGAGATTGCGAATCGACTTGGCGCATTCGGCAATGGCGTTATTGATTGCATCGTCGATGCTGGTTTTGGACGAGCCAACGACTTCGACTTTCTTGTAGATGTGGTCTGACATCTTCTGCTCCTCAGTGAAATCACTTTTGGATAGTGGCCTGTAGCGCTGATTTAGATCAGGCACTTATCAATACTGATGCCACCATCCGTGCAACGTTCACTTTAAGCCTAGGCAAGGATCGAGCATTCAGCGCGATAATTCGTGCTCCAGCCATTGCGCCAAGCGCTCTGCACGCTTGTCCAGCTGGCGTTTCGGCACCCATAGTGCCAGTCGCGCCGAGGTTTCGACAAAGCCCCAGGGTGCCAGCAGGCGCCCGCCCGCCAAGTCATCGGCAACCAGTTGTTGCGGGGCGATGGCCACACCAAGCCCGGCGGCAGCGGCTTCCAGCAGGTAGTACAAATGCTCGAAGCCCTGGCCCAGGCGCAACTTGGCCGGAGCGATGGCATTACTCTGTGCCCAGCTTGGCCAGGCTTGCGGGCGCGAGGTGGTGTGCAGCAATGGTTCGTTTAGCAGGCCTTCGGCAGAGCCTTGTGCCAACGCATCGAAGTGGTTGTAGCGCGGGCTGAGCACTGGGCCGATACGCTCAACTGCCAGCTCGAATACACGCATATCCGCAGGCCAGGGCGGCTCCGCAAACCATAAGGTGGCGTCGACACCGGCTCCGCGCGGGTCCAGCTCGCCTTCGCTGGCGGACAGCTGCAAGCGCAAATCGGGCAGTTCGCGGTTGAGTCGGTCGAGCCGGGGGATAAACCAGCGGGCCAGTAAGCTGCCGGGGCAGGCCAGGACAAAGGGCGACTCAGCCTGACCTTGCTTGAGCTCTGCACAGGTTTGCCGCAACCGTTCGAACACCTCTGAGCTGCTATCAGGTAAACGCAGGCCTGAATCTGTGAGTTTAAGCCCGCGACCGTCTTTACTGAACAGCGTCAGGCCCAGGTGAGCCTCGAGCACCTTGATCTGTCGGCTCACGGCTCCATGGGTTACGTTAAGCTCATCCGCTGCAGCACTAACGCTGGTGAGGCGGGCAGCCGCTTCGAATGCACGCAATGCATTTAAGGGCGGAAGCTCTTGGTTCATGTGTGAGTTTTCCTGACAGGTTGCCGCAATCTTATCGCTTTTTTCCTGAGGCACCCAGCCTTATCCTGTGTCCATTGTCCGAGTGGATAGGGGATTTGCCCGTCCAAGCTTGTGACCCAGCCGTTTAGATTAGATTGAGGAGAAAACCATGACTTCATTTCGCAATGGTCCTGATACCAACGGCCTGTTTGGCGCGTTCGGTGGTCAGTACGTCGCAGAAACCTTGATGCCGTTGATCCACGATCTGGCTGATGAATATGAAAAAGCCAAACAAGACCCTGAATTTGCCAAGGAGCTGGCTTACTTCCAGCGTGATTATGTTGGCCGCCCAAGCCCGCTTTATTTCGCCGAGCGCCTGACCGAACATTGCGGCGGGGCGAAGATTTATTTCAAGCGTGAAGAGCTCAACCATACTGGCGCGCACAAGATTAACAATTGCATCGGCCAGATCCTGCTGGCACGCCGCATGGGTAAAAAGCGCATCATCGCCGAGACTGGCGCGGGCATGCACGGGGTGGCCACTGCCACGGTCGCGGCGCGTTTCGGCCTTGAATGCGTGATCTACATGGGCACCACCGACATTGACCGCCAGCAGGCCAACGTCTTTCGCATGAAGCTGCTCGGCGCCAAGGTGATTCCGGTGGTTGCCGGCACTGGCACGCTCAAGGACGCGATGAACGAGGCGCTGCGCGACTGGGTGACCAACGTCGACAGCACTTTCTACCTGATCGGTACCGTTGCCGGGCCGCACCCCTATCCAGCCATGGTGCGTGACTTCCAGGCGGTCATCGGCAAAAAGACCCCCGAGCAAATGCAGGCCCAAGCAGGTCGCCTGCCGGACAGCCTGGTTGCCTGTATCGGCGGTGGCTCGAATGCCATGGGCCTGTTCCACCCGTTTCTTGATGACCAGTCTGTTGAAATCATCGGTGTGGAAGCGGCCGGTCACGGTATCGAGACCGGCAAGCACGCCGCCAGCCTGAACGGCGGTGTTCCCGGCGTGCTGCACGGCAATCGCACCTTCTTGCTGCAAGATGACGACGGCCAGATTATCGATGCGCATTCGATCTCCGCCGGCCTTGATTATCCGGGCATCGGCCCCGAGCACGCCTGGTTGCACGAGATTGGCCGCGTGCAATACACCTCGGTTACCGACAACGAAGCGCTCGATGCCTTCCACAAATGCTGTCGCCTTGAAGGCATCATCCCTGCACTGGAAAGCGCCCATGCACTGGCTGAAGTATTCAAGCGGGCACCAAGCCTGCCAAGCGATCACCTGATGGTCATCAACCTGTCCGGCCGTGGTGATAAAGACATGCAAACCGTTATGCATCACATGGCGGGTGCCGTAAACCAGCAGGAGAACAACTGATGAGCCGCCTGCAAGCTCGCTTTGCCGAACTCAAGCAACAAAACCGCGCCGCGCTGGTGACCTTCGTTACCGCCGGCGACCCTGGCTATGACGCTTCACTGGCGATCCTCAAGGGTTTGCCGAAGGCGGGCGCCGATGTGATCGAACTGGGCATGCCCTTTACCGACCCGATGGCTGATGGCCCGGCGATTCAGTTGGCCAATATTCGTGCCTTGGCCGCCAAGCAGGACCTGGCCAAGACCCTGAAGATGGTGCGTGAGTTTCGCCAGGATGACCAAGGCACGCCGCTGGTGTTGATGGGTTACTTCAACCCGATCCACAAATATGGGGTTGAGCGCTTTATCGCCGAGGCCAAGGAATCTGGGGTTGATGGCTTGATCGTGGTCGATCTGCCGCCAGAGCATAACGTCGACCTCTGCGATCCGGCGCAAGCGGCGGGGCTCGACTTCATCCGCCTTACCACCCCGACCACGGACGACAAGCGTCTGCCGAAAGTGCTCAATGGCAGGTCGGGTTTTGTTTACTACGTCTCGGTTGCGGGCGTGACCGGTGCGGGTTCCGCTACGCTTGAGCATGTCGAGCAAGCGGTTGCACGCCTGCGTCGCCATACCGACCTGCCAGTCAGCATCGGTTTTGGTATCCGCACCCCTGAACACGCCGCAACCATCGCCCGTTTGGCCGAGGGTGTGGTGGTGGGCTCGGCACTGATCGATCAGATCGAAAAAGCCGACAGCAGCGATGCGGCCGTCAAAGGCGTGCTCGATTTGTGCAGCCAACTGGCTGAAGGTGTGCGCGGCGCCCGCCAGTAACGCTGTTGCAATTGGGGCAGACGATTGGCTCAAGCCCGGGGTTTGGGTTTGAGCCAAGGTGGACAAGCTTCGCGTTGTCGCATTTTCTGCCCGCTACTGCTTTTCATCCGCCTCACTGGATCTGTATCCCGCCAA
Source organism: Pseudomonas sp. S9 (assembly GCF_000222125.1). Lineage (NCBI taxonomy): Bacteria > Pseudomonadati > Pseudomonadota > Gammaproteobacteria > Pseudomonadales > Pseudomonadaceae > Pseudomonas > Pseudomonas sp. S9. Next base: position 285,702 of record NZ_AFFX01000006.1, read on the forward strand.
AGATTGCGGCCCTGAGTCTGTTGTCACCTTGCTGAACTGTTAATCTAGCCAGATTGCCCGGATGTGATGTGACCCATGCTGACTCTGTATCACGCGCCAGACCTGGAAACCCTTGGTGAGCTAGCGACCACGCTGCTTGCCCAGCCGCTGCGCGATCCCTTTGCGGCGGTCAAGGTGGTGGTGCCCAGCCAGGGTATGGGTCGCTGGTTGACGCTTGAGTTGGCCCGCAAGCAAGGCATTGCCATGCAGTTGGATGTGCAACTGCCCGCCAAATTTGTCTGGGACTTGTCACGCCTGGCGCTCGGCCAGTTGCCCGAGCAATCCGCGTTCTCACCGACCACCCTGAGTTGGCGCCTGTATGACTGGCTTTGCGAGGCTGAGCATCTCGCTCTGGCGCCACGCCTGGCGCACTACCTTGAAGGCGGTGATGAACGCCGCCGGTTGTCGCTGGCAGCGAAGATCGCGGACGTCTTTTACCAGTATCTGCTCTACCGCGATGACTGGCTGGCGGCCTGGGAGCGCAATGAGTTGCTGGACCTGGGCCCGGACGAGTCCTGGCAGGCCCTGCTCTGGCGCGAACTGACCAAGGATGGCCACCCACACCGGGCGCGCCTGCTCGATGACTTGCTCAAGCGCCTGTACAGCAGTGACCCTATTGCCGACATGCCGGAGCGATTGCTGGTATTTGGCATCAGCAGTTTGCCGCCGCACCACATGCGCGTGCTCGATGGCCTGGCCAAGCACACAGAAGTGATCATCTTCGCCCTCAACCCATGCCGCGAAGCCTGGGGCGAGATTCGTGATATCCGTGAGCTGGCGCGTCAGCCTGAGCTGAGCCCGGATGACTGGTACCTGGATGTCGGCCATCCATTATTGGCGAGCCTGGGCAAACAGGGACGCGACTTCTTCGACAGCTTGTTCTCCCTGGCCAGCAGTGAAGGCAGCCAGGAAGTTGGCTTGTATTCTGAAGACGATGCGCTGCATGACGACAGCCTGCTGCAAGCCCTGCAGAACGACATCCTGCGCCTGCAAACCCGTACGCCCGAGCAGCGTCTGGTGCTGCGCGAAGATGATCGTTCGCTGGAGGTTCATGTCGCCCACTCGCCACTGCGCGAAGTCGAAATTCTCCACGACCAGTTACTCGCCCGCTTTGCCGCCGATCCAGAGCTGACGCCCGATCAGGTGGTGGTGCTGACGCCGGATATCGAGCGTTATGCGCCCTATATCGAGGCGGTGTTCGCGCCCCGTGAAGGCGTGCCGCGCATTCCGTTCAGCCTTGCCGACCGCAGCATGCGCGCTGAAATACCGCTGATTGAGGCCTTTATCAGCCTGCTCGGTCTGCCCGACAGCCGCTTCGCCGCAGAAGAGGTACTGACCTGGCTTGAGCAACCCGCAATCGCCCGCAAGGCCGGGATCGAACCAGAGGATTTACCGCTGATTCGCGACTGGCTGCAAGAGGCTTGCGGGCGTTGGGGTCGCGACAGCAGCCACCGTCAGCAATTGGGGTTGCCGGCTGATGCTGCATTTACCTGGCGCCAGGGCCTCGATCGCCTGTTGCTGGGCTTTGCCGCGCCGCCGCAACTGGCCGGTCTGGCTGCGCCGCTGCTGGGTGAAAGCTGGCCGCTGGATGCACTGGAAGGCGCGCGTGGTCAATTGCTCGGACGCCTGGCCGGGTTTGTCGAACGGCTCGCCGGATTAGCGCAAAACATGCAGCGTCCACGCTCATTGAGTGAATGGGCGCAGACCTTGCTTGAACTGGTCGATAGCCTGTTTGATGAGCGCGAGTCGGGCGACACCTTGTTGTTGCTGTCCAAGGCATGTGCGACGTTGCAGGAACAGGCGCTGGCATCCGGTATCGAGCGGCCCCTTGAGCTGGCCCTGATTCGTCAGCAGCTCAGCGCTGCGCTGGAGCAGGGCAACGGCGCCTCGGGCTTTTTGACCGGTGCGGTGACCTTCTGCACCATGGTGCCGATGCGCAGCCTGCCCTTCAAGCAGGTGTGCCTGCTGGGCCTGGATGACGGCGCACTGCCGCGCAGGACGCCTGCGGCCGGTTTTGACTTGATCGGCCAGAAACCGCGCCGGGGTGATCGTGCCCGGCGCCTGGATGACCGCTATTTGCTGCTCGAAACCCTGCTTAGCGCACGCGGTGGCCTGTACCTCAGCTACGTCGGTCGTGACCCGCGCAGCAATGCCGAGTTGCCGCCTTCGGTATTGATCAGCGAATTGCTCGAAGTGGTTGACCTGACGGCGGTATGCGCCGGGGCGGAACATGCCTATGCGCAAACCGCGAGCAAACACATCGTCCTCCAGCATCCGTTGCAGCCCTTTGCCCCGGCCAACTTTCAACAGGATCGCCATGCCGGTTTTGCCGCGCCCTGGTTTCGCGCCGCGCAGCGTCTTGCAGAACCGGCGAATATGCTCGCCCAGCCTTTTGTCGAGCGTTTACCCGAGCCGGATGAGGAATGGCTGACGCTGGAGCCGAGCCAGTTGATTCATTGCTTCAAGCACCCGGCGCGCTATCTGCTTGAGCAGCGCCTTGGCTTGCGTTTGGCGGAAACCGAGGACGCGCTGGCTGGTGACGAGCCCTTCAGTGTCGAGTGGACATCGACCCATGGCTTGCGTCAGCTGGCTTTGCAGGCAATCGAGCGCAACTGGAGCGAAGCCGAGGAGCGTGCAGTCGCGGCAGCCTCCGGCTGGTTGCCGGTGGGCGAATTGGGACAGGCGTATTGGGGGCGGATTCGCGGGCCGATCCGGGCCTTCGCACCGACACTGTTTGCCGAACGGCCGGATGATGCGCCGCAGCCGGTGTTGGTTGATATCAAGCTCGCCGGGGTGCGCATTCATGGCTGGCTCGAAGGTGTTTGCGAGACTGGCCTGTTTGATTATCGGTTGCGCCATTTGGGTGCATGGGAGCTGGCGCCATTCTGGCTGCGTCACTTGCTGCTCAATTGCAGCGATAACCCGGCGGTTTGTCGCGAGAGCCGGTTGCTGTCACCGAAAAGCGAGTGGCGTCTCGGTGCCCTGGGCAATGCCCGTGAATTGCTCGAACCCTGGCTGCTGGCCTATCGCTCGGCGCTGTGCGAGCCGTTACCGGTACTGGCCAAGTGCAGTTATGGCTTTGCTAAAAAATGGCGCAAACCAGGGCGCAAGGAACCCATAGACGCCGCGCGCAGCGAGGCACGTATCTTGTGGGCCGGTAATGACTTTATGAGTGGCGAAAGCCAGGACCCCTGGAACGCACTGGCGTTTCGTGACCGAGACCCCCTGGATGAACGTTTCGAGGCGTTGGCCGAACAGTTGTATGGCCCCGCGCTGGATGCCCTGCAAGGCGATGAGGACGAGCAATGAGTGGCGCCAAGTTGGACCTGCTGCACGACAGCTTCAAAGGTCGCTCGCTGATCGAAGCCAGTGCTGGCACCGGTAAGACCTTCACCCTGACGCTGCTCTATGCGCGCTTGTTGCTGGAAAAACAGCTGTCCGTTTCCCAGATTCTGGTGGTGACTTACACCACGGCTGCCACTGCCGAATTGCGTGAGCGGGTACGCAAGCGCCTGGCCGAGTTGCTGGTGGTTTATGAGCAAGGTCATGGCGATGATGCCTTGCTCAATGCCTTGCATGACCAGTTCCCCGACCCGGCCAGCCATCGGCGCTTGTTGCTTGCGGTGCATGGTTTTGACCAAGCGGAAATCTTCACCATCCACGGTTTCTGCCAGCGGGCATTGCAAGATGCGGCGTTTGAAGCCGGCGGCGATTTTGATAACGAGCTGGCCCAGGATGACCGCGAACTGCTGGATGCACTGATCGCCGATCTCTGGCGCATTGAACTTGCCAGCGCAGAACCTGAATGGGCGGCGTTTCTGGTGCAGCAAAAAATAACCCCGCAGGTGCTGCGCCAGCGCTTGCGCAGCCATTTGGGCAAACCCTATTTGCGCATTGAGCCCCAGCCGAGCGCTCCGGCCGAGCTGGCTCAACTGCGTAGCGCCTGGCAGCACGCCAAAGACTTCTGGTTGCGTCAGGGCGCGGGCTGGATCGAGCAGCTCAAAGCCTTTGATGGCTTCAATAAGCGCAGCTTTAGCGCCGAGAAATTCGGCTTCTGGCAGCTTGAACTGGATGGCTATTTCAGTGATGCGGCGGCTCTGTTCAGCAAGGTCGATGGCTTGCGTAAACTGGCCCGCGAAGCGTTGATCAAGGGCACCAACAAGGGGTTTTCGGCGCCGTTGGAAGCGGTCGCCGATGCCTTGCAGGGCCTGTGTGACGCACTGGACGCGGCGCAGCCAGAGGCTGAGCAGCGCCTGATCGACCTGCAAGTACGGATGATCGGCCAGCTCAATCAAAAACTGCCGGCGCGCAAGGCGGCGCAGCGCATGCTGGCATTCGATGACTTGCTCAACCAGCTACAACAAGCCCTGTATGGCGAAGGTGGCGAGCATCTGGCCCAGACGTTGCGCGAGCAGTATCCGCTGGCGCTGATTGATGAGTTCCAGGACACCGATCCGATTCAATACCAGATATTCCGGCGTATCTACTCAGACAGCGGGGGCGAGCCATCGCAGGTCATCGATGAGCCTGAAAATCGTGCCGACCTGTGTTTTGTCGGCGATCCCAAGCAGGCAATCTACGCCTTTCGCGGGGCGGACCTGGCCACCTATTTTACTGCGCGTGGTGAAGCCGCCCGGCAATACAGCCTGGCGACCAACCACCGTTCAACGCCACAACTGATCAGCGCCCTTAACCAGGTATTTGACCGGCCCATGCCGTTTGCCGTCGCGGGGCTGGATTATCCAAGCGTTGGTGCCAGCGACAAGGCGCGGGCCAAGCTGGTGCTGCCAGCGCTTGAGGGGCAAAGCGATGCCTCGCTGGCGTTGGTCTGGCTGGCGGATGATTACCTGAGCAAAGGCGAGGCGGGCAGTTTGGTCGCCATCGACACCGCCAGGCGAATCGCCAGCCTGCTGGCTGCAAGCGCCAGGGGCCAGGCTTACTTCGACGATGATGGCGTGCACGAACCGCTCAAGGGCGGTGATATCGCGGTGTTGGTCGCCAGTCACCGACAAGCCGCTGAGGTCGCCGCGCAGCTTGCGGCGCGGGGCGTACCCAGCGTGCGCCGCGGTAAGGAAAGTGTCTGGCACAGCGAAGAGGCAGAGGCCCTGGCTGCGGTGCTGGCAGCCTACGCTGAGCCGGGCCGTGAAGGTGCATTGCGCTATGCGCTGGCTACACGCTTGCTTGGGCGCAGCGCCGCGGACCTGGCGGCCTGCCAGGATGATGCGCGGGCCTGGGATCAGGAGCGGGAAGCAGCTGACCGCTATCATCAACTCTGGCAGCAACAAGGCTTCATGCGCGCCTTTCGCGCCTGGCTGGACGAGCAAGGCGTTGCCGAACGCCTGCTTGCGGTGGTCGATGGCGAGCGACGCTTGACCAACTTGCTGCACCTGGCCGAACTGCTGCAGAACGAAAGCCTGCAGCGCCCGGGCATGGAGCAGTTGCTGGCCTGGTTCAACGCCCAGCGCGGTGTGGACAATCACGGCGAAGAGGCGCTGCTGCGTCTTGAGAGCGATGCCGAACGGGTGCAGATAGTCACCATCCACACTTCAAAAGGCCTGGAATATCCCCTGGTGTTTTGCCCCTACCTCTGGGATGGCGCGTTGTTGCGCAAGACGGAAGACATCACCTGCCATGCCGAAGACGGCACGCCATTGCTCGACCTTGGCGGCGAACAGTTTGAGCAACATCGCCAACTGGCGCGACAAGAGCGCTTTGCCGAGCGTTTACGGCTCACCTATGTGGCCATGACCCGCGCTGCCGTGCGTCTGTGGTTGCATTGGGGCGCAATCGACTGCAAACCGAAAAAGGACGGCACCTTGAGCGATGAGGGCCTGCACAGCAGCGCCTTGGCCTGGCTGCTACAGGGTCGTTATCTGCCGGGCAACGACCCCCTTTTCGAACTGGCTGAGCACCTGCAAAGCCTGGCGCCACAGGGCATACATGCAGAACTTGAAGCCCTGGCCAATGCCAGCCAGGGCCATATTGGCCTGAGCCCGCTGCTTGAAACCAAAGCCAGCCCCGCCGGTGAGCATCGCGCCCCGGCGCCTGCGCAACTCGCGCAATTGAAACGCAGCCTGCACAGCAGTTGGCGTATTGGCAGTTTCTCTGGCTTGTCAGCCGGCATGCACATGGAGGCGCCTGACCGCGATGGGCTGGTGATTCCCGACGCCAGCGAGCCAGGCATGGGCTTCTACGCCTTCCCCCGTGGAGCACGGGCCGGTACTTGCCTGCATGCAATCCTCGAAGACTGGGCCTGTAACAAGGCGCCGCTGGCGGAACTGGTCGAGCCTGCCTTGAGCGGCCATGGCATTTCCAGCGACTGGACTGAAATCGCCCGTCAGCAACTGCAACAGGTGCTCGATACTGATCTGGACGGCGCTGGACTGACCCTGACCAGCCTTGCGGGTGCGCGTCGCCTGCCTGAGCTGGGCTTTACCTTCCCGGTGAAGCGTCTGGATGTGCAGCGCTTGCGCGCCATTCTGACTGACCCGGCCCATGGTCTGGCCGAGCCCATGCGAGAAGCCGCGGCGCGGCTTGAATTCGACAGCCTGCAAGGCTTTCTGAAGGGGTTTATCGACCTGACATTTGAGTATCAAGGGCGTTGGTATATCGCTGACTACAAATCCAACTGGCTTGGGCCGGATGCCAGTTTCTACGGCGGTGAACGGCTGGTGCAGGCCTTGGCCCGCGAGCATTACTATTTGCAGTACCTGATTTATCTGGTCGCACTGCGGCGCTTCTTGCGCCAGCGCCTGAGCGACTTCAGCAATGAGCACATTGGCGGTGCCTATTACTTGTTCCTGCGCGGCATGCCGAGCGCTGGGGTGTATTTCTCGCGGCCCAGTGATGAATTGCTGGATGCCCTTGATCTGTTATTCAGCGCCGAGGTGTCTGCATGATTGATCTTGCCCAGTTGTCATTCGGTGCCCTGGAGCGTGCCCTGGTACAGAGCCTGCAGCGGTTGCAGCCGGATGCAGATGCATGGGTTCTGGCCTCCGCCGCCTTGACCTGCGCCGCCCTGGAAAAGGGCGATGTGTGCCTGGATCTATCGCGCCTGGCCGGGCAGCGGCCATGGCCGGAAAACACCACGCAACTGCCCGCACTGGCTGACTGGTTGAGCATCTTGCATGCTTCGCCGTTGGTCGGTGAGGCCGGTGATTTTACGCCGCTGGTATTGGATGGCCACCGCTTGTATCTGGCCCGTTTTCAGGCCTACGAACAACAACCCGCCGAAAAATTGCTGGCCCGCTCCGCCGCTCTGCCAGCGGTTGATGAAGCCATACTTGGGCAAACCCTTGAGCGTTTGTTTGCCTTCAATACCCAGCAGCCTGACTGGCAGCGCCTTGCTGCGGCGCAAGCGGTACGGCGTAATCTTGCGGTGATTTCCGGCGGCCCCGGCACCGGTAAAACCACCACTGTTGTGCGCTTGCTCGCGGCCTTGCTTGAGCAGCCGGGTGGCGGGCAGTTGGCGATTGGTCTTGGTGCGCCAACGGGCAAGGCCGCAGCGCGCATGGCCGAGGCCATCCGCAACGCAAAGACTGCATTGCCGGTGAGCGATACGGTCAAGCAGATGCTCCCGGAAGAAGCGCGTACCTTGCACCGCCTGCTCGGTAGTCGCGGTGACAGCCCGCAGGTGCGGCATACGGCGGCCAATCCTCTGCCGCTTGATGTGTTGGTGGTCGATGAAGCCTCCATGGTCGATCTGGCGTTGATGGCCAAGCTGGTCGATGCCTTGCCGCCCAAGGCGCGGCTGATATTGCTCGGCGATAAAGACCAGCTGGCAGCGGTTGAAGCGGGCGCCGTCTTTGCCGAGTTATGCGAGGGGCGTGGTTTTGATGCCCAGGCAGCGGCTGACCTGCAACGCATTACCGGGCAGCAAGTAGAGGTGCAGCCACCGGCGTCACAACTTGGTGATGCCGTGGTATTGCTGACCCACAGCCATCGTTTTGCCGGTGACAGCGGGATTGGCGAACTCGCCCGGCGAATAAACGCCGGTGACGTGCCGGGTACCTTGAGCCTGCTTCGAGAGTCGCGGGTTGACCTTGCCTGGCAGGCAGAGCCAAACGCGACCGATCTGCTGGAGCGCCTTACCCAGGGCTACGCCGGTTACTTCCACGCGGTGAAAAGCGCCGACCCGGAAGCCGTGTTCGCTGCCTTCAATGAATTCCGTGTGCTCACCGCCCAGCGTGAAGGGGCCTGGGGTGTGGCGGGTATCAATGAAGCCTTGGAGGCGCGCATCAGGCGGCGCCAGCAAGTCGCCAGCCGCGAGCGCTGGTACGCCGGGCGAGCGGTGATGGTTCGGCAGAATGACTATGCACTGGTTTTTTTCAACGGCGATATTGGTATCTGCTTGCCGACCGAGCACGGCCTGCGCGTGTTCTTCGAGGGCGAGCAGGGCTTCAGGCCATTCGCCCCGGCGCGACTGCCGAGCCACGACAGTGCATTTGCCATGACCGTGCATAAAAGCCAGGGCTCGGAGTTCAGCGAAGTCTTGCTGGCGCTGCCTGAACAGCCAAGCCCGTTGCTGACCCGCAGCCTGTTCTACACCGGTATTACCCGGGCCAAGCACAAGGTCGAGATCTGGGGCCTGCCCCAGCGGCTGGCTGAAGCCGTGGCGACCCGCGCCGAGCGCGCTGCTGGATTGGCTGAGCGTTTGGCCAGGGTGCCAACCGCCCCGGCTGTACTGGCGCCCCGTGATGAGCCAGCGAGCGCTGGGCATCAGGGGCAGTTGGATCTATTTTGAGCCTAGCCCAGCAGCATCAGAATAATCGGCAGGCTAGCGGCGGCGAGCAGTGTTTGCAGGGTGATAGCGCCCGCCATTAGCTGGCTGTCGCCGCCCAGGTGGCGCGTCAGCACATAGGCGGTGGGCGCTGTCGGCAGGGCAAAGAACAAGACCAGTACGGTGGTTTCCATCGCTGGCAGGCCGAGAACCTGCGCAATCACCCACGCCAGCAGTGGCATGCCGACCAAGCGCGCCAGGCTGCTCCAGGCCAGGGCCGGAACTTCCCCGCCCAGCTCTTCAGGTTTCAACGCCGCGCCAACGCAAAGCAGGCCCAGGGGCAGGCTGGCGGCAGCGAGCAGGCTAAGGAGTCGATCGCTGCCGCCGGGCAGGCCGATACCGCTGAGGTTGATCAGTGCGCCACCGAGGCAGGCAAGAATCAGTGGGTTCTTGGCGATGGGGAATAGCAGGCTGCGCAGGCTGATACCGCGCTCGGCGGTTAAAGACCAGACTGACAATACGTTCACTGTCGGCACCATCAGCGCCAGCATCAGTGCGGCCAGTGTCAGGCCCGGTTGACCAAACAGGCTGCCAACTGCGGCAAGGCCGAGGTAGGTGTTAAAGCGCAGGGTGCCTTGGGTGAATACCCCGAAACGTGCGGCGGGCCAGCCCCGCAGGCGGCGCATCAGCAGCAGCGCCAGCCAGCCGATGCCAAGCCCCAGCATCACCGCGAGCGCCAGTTGCTTGAGTGCAGGATTATCCAGTGGCGCGCGGGCCAGGCTGCTAAACAACAGTGCCGGGAACAATATAAAGTAGTTGAGGCGTTCGGCGCCGGGCCAAAAGGCTTCATTGGGAAAGTTCCAGCGTCGCAGATAGAAACCGGCCACAATCAGGGCAAATAACGGCCACAAGGCCAGTAGCAGCTCAAGAACGGTAACCTCCTGCAATAGATAGGCAGCTATCTTGCTCAGTGGCGTGCTGGAGCGCAACAACAAGGTTGTCCAGGGTCGTTGTAATTTGCATAACGGGAGGCATGACCATGACGCAGCTCCATAGCGGCGGTTGCCAGTGCGGTGCCATGCGCTATCAGTTCGATGCGCCGCTGCAGGACATCGCGCATTGCCATTGCTCGGTTTGCAGGCGCAGCAGCGGAGCAATTGTCACCACCTGGATTACCGTGCCGCTGGCGAGTTTTGCCTGGCTCAAAGGCGAGGCCAGGCAATATGCGTCATCAGCCAGTTGCACGCGCTATTTCTGTGCCGATTGCGGTGCGCAGCTGGCGTTGTTCACCACGCTCAGCCCCCACACCCTGGACGTCACCATCGCAACCCTTGATCACCCAGAGCTGGCAGCTGCCGACCGGCATATCTGGGTGCAAAGCAGGTTGCCGTGGCTGCGGCTTGACCCCGAATTACCAGAGGAGAAGCAGAAGCTTCTTTAAGGCAGCATCAACCCGCCGCTGGCCTTATGCATCTCGCGCAAGTGTTTGCCGAGTAGCTTGAGGTTGTCTTCAATGGTCTCCAGCTCCGCCAGCCGTTCTGGCTCAAGCAGGCTGCGGACTTCATTGTCGAGCGAGTCGCGCAGTTTCAGCAGGTACTTTTGCCGGTTGCTGCTCTCGGTTTCAAGGCGCTGCCATTCGGCTGGCTGGGGCAAGCCATAACCGCCCTCGAGCATCTCCGCTGGCCGGCTCAGGAAGCCGCTATTGGCGAGGATCTGCTCAAGGGCGTTGCCTGCCTTGTCCAGCCCTTTGTCAGGCACTTTTCGACCGCTGAGGTAGCGTTCCTTGAGCTCCTGTTGGGCGACCAGTATTTGCTTACGCTGCGCGGCTTTTTCAAGGAGCATCATTGCCGCCGTGGTGCGTATGTCGGCTTGGGCGAACCATTGGCTGCGTTGTTTGGCTGGTAGCTCCAGCCAGTCGTCCACGGACTCTTGCTTGATCGGCAAGTGAGTGCGCAACACATCAAACATGGCTTGATAGCGATCGCGGTACGAATCGAACAAATAGCCCAGGCGCATGGCCTCCTTGCGATCCTTGAGTACAGTCGAGTCCGCCAGTCCGCGCGCCTCAAGGACTTCCAGCAAGCCATTGGGCATGATGCTGTCGAGTGTTTGCAGCTTGGGGTTGTTGGTGCCCGTGCGCAGCAGTTTCAGGTTTTCCACCGCGCAGTTGTTCGACAGGAAGTAGTAGTTGCCGTCGTAACTCCAGTGCTGCTCAACCGAGCGGGTGACAAAATCATTGATCTGCTGGCGATCAAGGTTCATCGGCACCGAAATCAGGCTGCGCAGCTCGGTCTTGGTGTATTCATCGACCACCTGGGCCAATGGCAAGACAAACAACCTGGATGGATAGGCGCCAATCATCGCGCCCCAACTGGACAGCTGCACGTCGCCAATAAAGGCGCGGTAGGACAGTACCAGGCTCTGGTCCAGGTCGAGCCTGCACGCTGGGCCACGTGGCCGGCCCGGCGCACAGATGATCAGGCGAATCATGCTGTGGCCCCAGCGGCTGGCAAGCTGGTCGTTGGCCTCGGCCAGCAGATAATCGACCGCGTAGACGCGCTCCGGATCAATCTTGCCCAGTGGTTCCTTGGCGAAGTCATTGCCCGCATTGAGATAAGCCAGGCTGGTGTCGCACTTGGCCTGGTTCGGTGGCGTCCAGGCAAACTGTTCGCGGTAGTAGGCGGCCAGTGTTGGCCGGCGACAGGCGAAGTCGGGATCGAGCAGGAAGTATTCCATATTGACCGCAACAAATTCGCGGGCGTTTTCCAGCTCGTAAAGGTCCGGGCTGCGGGCAACCTGGTGGTTTTCCTGCTCGCGTTCGCCGCGGCGGCCCACATATTGCGGCCAGCCTGCAATATCCAGCAGGCGCGGGTCATCGCTGAGGGTGAAGCGTCGTGCGGTTTCGCCGCGACAGTTATCCGGCAAGCCAACAAGGCCGCTGCTGCTGGCGCGATTCTGGCAGCGCTGCAGGCGTATTTTTTCTGCGGTGGGCCAAAGCTGGGCGCGGTCGTAGAGATGGGTCAGTTCGTGAATCACCGTGGCCAGTAATTCTTTGCGCACCGTGCCGTGGGGACGATTGGTCTGTTGGGTTTGCGCGCTGCCATCAACCAGCGCCGGCAATAGTCGTTGGTTGAGGCGGATCTGATCGACCTTTACCGTGCGCCCGTAGACCTGCTCCGGCAATTGCTGCCAACTGAAATTGACCTTGCGATCCAGGCGCTGACGGAATTGGGGCGGCAGCACCTGCAGTGCATCCTGGAGCAACGCCTGGCTGGCCGCTTGCTCCGACGCGCTTAACTCGTCACCAACAACTTCCAGGCTTAGCTGCGCGTAACTACCGGTGGAAACCAGCAGCAGGCAAAGAACCAGGCAGGTACGCGCCAGACTCACAGAGCGAGAATGGCTTGCGCTAGGGTCAGGTCGGAGGCGTTTTCGGCTTCGGGTACGCGGCTACGAATAGTGGTGATTGCCGCTTCAAGGTTGGCACCACGGATTTCGCCCGGGCTGGCGACAAAGCTGGCCGCGTCATCATGGGCTTCACGCACGACCTTGGAGTCGCGGATTGATGTGGTGGTGTCCGAGGTGAAATCCAGGGTGCGATCAAGAGCACGCACAATGATATTACTGGTCGCAACCAGTGTCTGGGCCTGGACGGAGCCGGCCATGAGTGCGGCTGCGGCAACAGAAGTGAGCAAAATGCGACGCATAAAAAATCTCCGTAAAACAATTCGATAGCGATTGGACGGGCAAAACTCGGCCCGGTTCCGCTACACAGGTAGCAGCATGGTATGCGGATTTTGACTCACACGGCAGGCCGATAGCCAGAGGTGCAGGGGAAATGCATAACGCCACGAACAGGCCGTGGCGTTATTGGGCGGTTACAGGCTGATGATGGCCTGAGCCAGCTGCATATCATTGGCTTGCAGGCTTGGAACTGTGGTGCGGATGTGATCCAGAGCGGCTTCCAGATGAACGCCACGAATGGCGCCCTGGCTGGCAACGAAGCTGGCTGCGTCATCACGGGCTGCCAAGACAACTTTGTCGTCTTTGAACGACGAACTGACATCAGAGGTTGCATCCGTGGTTGCTGCAACAGCGCCAACAATGGCATCGGTTGTGACCACAAAGCTGGGGGCCGAGGCATTGGCTGCCCAAACCATAAGGGCTGCGAAGCTAAGTGTGCGTAAGGGATTCATCCTGAAAACTCCAAGCTGTGGATAGATGTTGGGCGCTGGGCACCTAGGGTGAGTATAAGCCTAGCCCGCTGATTATGCCGCGTCGGGTAATGCCCGCTAATAGATTTTTTAATCCGGGAGCTGAAGGTTCGGCCAGCGGATTGTGCGTAGCGCCAAGCTATGAGTTTGGGCGGCAGCGAAAGTTGCACTGACCTTGATTCAATGCGCTCCAGTTTTTATTCACTACGCATAGGTTTCAGCACAGGCCCTGCAAATACTGGGCCGGCGCAAAGCGTCTAGATTGCGCCTTTCGCAGGTTACAAAAAATTTCACATATCATAGATTTGCCTATTGCAAGCCAAACTAAATGCTGGTGGTATTGAGGGGTCGTGAAAAAATATTTGCCTGCAGATATTGCCGCCATATGTCATGAAAACCTGAAAAAAATAGCGAATTTATCGCTTTTATAACGGTTTGATCTCTCGGCGTCAGGTCAAGCAAGGCTTAAAAATAATAACAATCAAGCTTGGTTGCTCGCAGCCAGGGATCTGACGCTAAAGGCTTGCAAGCCGTACATGATTATTCTCATCAGTTCGAAAATTACCCAGTCGAATATCCAGGCCTCCTTGGGCAAGGCCGAATACAGCTATTTCTTTTTGCTGAAAGAATTCATGCCTGCCTTGCAGCAGATAGCCGAAGTCATCAGCGTGGAGTCGGCCGATCAGGTCGATAGCCTGTACCAACAGTATCGCGCCGCTGGCGAGCAAGTCTTTTTTATCAGCGTAAGCCCTCCGCAACAGACCCCCATTGATCTTGAGTGTCCAACGATTTGCCTGTTTGCCTGGGAGTTCGACAATGTGCCGGATGAGTCTTGGGAAGGCGAACCACGTAATGATTGGCGCTATGTCCTGCAAGGCATTGCAGGCGCCATAGCCTCCAGCCGTGAGTCGGCGGATGCAGTGCGTAAAGCCATGGGTAATAGCTATCCAGTTACTGCGATACCAGCACCTGTCTGGTCACGATTCCAAGCCCTGATGCCGGAAGGTGGTTGGACACCTTGCCGGCCAGGGCGCTCTATCGAGTTCACCGGGCACGTCATCGACAGCCCTTTACTGGGACTTTCGGCCGATGGCTTGGTCCAGCATATGCCCCGGCCCCAAGCGCCCTTGTTGGTTGCAGCGGCGAAGTCAGATCACAGCCGGGTTGGACGTACCCGGGCGCTTTATCACGCGTGGCGCGAGGCCCTGAGCAACAGGCCCAGCGCTGTGGCCAGGCGTGAAAAGCCTGCTGCGCCTGCCCATAGTGAACTCGGTGCGCAAGCGTTGCATGCATGCCGCATTGAATTGTCAGGCGTGGTGTTTACCTCTGTACTTAATCCGCGCGATGGCCGCAAAAACTGGATCGATATCGTGACTGCGTTCTGCTGGGCATTTTCAGAAACCAGCGATGCGACCTTGATCCTGAAGATGACCCACCATGATCTGGAACACTACCGAATTCCTTTGCTGACCCTATTGTCGCGCTTAGCACCTTTCAAATGCCGAGTGTTGGTATTACACGGATTTCTCGATGATCAGCAGTATCGGCAGTTAATTGAGATCAGTGACTTTTATGTCAATGCATCGACTTGCGAAGGCTTGTGCTTGCCGTTGATGGAGTTTCTTGCCAGCGGCAAACCCGCTCTAGCCCCCAGGCATACAGCGATGCTCGATTATGTCGATGAGCAGATGGCCTATGTCGTGAAAACCAGCGTCGAACCATCCTGCTGGGCGCACGATCCTTGTGGAATATTTCGCACGCGCAAATATCGATTGAACTGGCAATCGCTGATGGAGGGGTATCGCCATTGTCATCAGATTGCGGGCGGTGATCTTGCCCGTTATCAGCAAATGTCCCAGCACGCTTGGCATCAATTGCGTGAGTTTTCTGATACCCCAGTCGTTGCACAGCAGGTGCAGGATTTTCTGCAAGGACTGGGCTCAGGTAGCGAACAACGCCTGGCTGGAGCTCAAGCATGAAGTTCTTGCTCTATAGCGCCATGAATGCTGAAACCGTAGTGCAAAACCTGGGAGAACCCGAGTACAGCTATTTCTTTGTGCTTCGCGAGTTCTTGCCATTGCTCAAGACGCTTGGTGAAGTGGTTCTGGTGGCCGATCCGGCTGTTGAAGTTGATGCGCATTACGCAGCGGCTCAAGCCAGGGGCGAGGACTGTGTATTTCTCAGCTTCACACCGCCACACCTGACATGCCGAGACCTGGCCTGCCCGACAATTCCTGTTTTCGCATGGGAATTCAGTAGCATGCCGGATGAAACCTGGTGGGAGGACCGGCCTGAAAATGATTGGCGTAAATGTCTCGCCCAGTGCGGTGCGGCCATTGTCCATTCGGAGCAAAGCGTAAGGGCGGTTCGCCAGATCATGGGCGAGGCATTCGCGGTAGTGTCGATTCCGGCTCCCGTTTGGGATCGCCTGGAAACCGTGCGCGAGTTTCTTCGGACGGCAGCTGTCGCCAGGTCACAGCTCTTGGCGATAGAACGTGGCGTGGTCTTTGATAGCCATGCTCCTGATTTTGCGCGTTTACTGCCGACAGCAGAGGAGATTGCGCGCGAGGTTGCTGAGTCTCGTGGATTGATTCCAATCGAGAATCACCTTGGTTATCGACGTAAATCCGGGACCATTGTTGGTATCACCCAGCACTACCTCTTGCTCTGGTATCAACAGGTGGTGGCTCCGGCCCTGCCTGCGCAATTGCGCAAGATGCTTGATCGCTTCGTTGAGAGCAGTGATCCGTGGCAGGCCGGTACTCGTCAGCTGGAATTGAGCGGGGTGGTGTTTACCAGCCTGTTTAATCCTCAAGATGGTCGCAAGAACTGGGTGGATATGCTGACGGCCTTCTGTTCGGCATTCAAGGATGAACCCAACGCCACCCTGGTTTTCAAACTGGGCCATCACCGTTATGAAGATGCGATCAGAGGCATATTAATGGCAATGTCTCGCCTTGATCCCTTCGCCTGTCGAGTGGTGTTGGTACATGGCTATCTGAGTGGCGATGCCTATAACCAACTGATCCAGGCAACGCATTACATAGTGAATGCATCTTATGGCGAAGGCCAATGTCTGCCGCTTATGGAGTATTTGTCCTGTGGTAAGCCGGCCATTGCGCCGCGAAATTCGGCAATGACGGATTACATCGACGACAGCGTGGGTTTTGTGGTCGATAGCTGGGCAGATGCAACCGCATGGCCCCATGATCCGAGGATCGCCTACCGTACGTTGCGCCAGCAGATAGATTGGCAGTTGCTAAAGGAGGCTTTTAGCGCCGCTTACAGCTGTGTCCAGGAGCACCCGCTAAAGGAGGCTTATAGCGCCGCTTACAGCTGTGTCCAGGAGCACCCGGAGCGTTATCAGCAACTGGCGAAAAATGCGATCAAGCGCATGCAGCAGCATTGTTCTTACTCGGTTGCCAGTGAGCGAATGCTCGGTTTTCTTCAGCTTGAAGAGCAGGTCTCGGCATGAAGATTCTGCAAAAGCTTTTCCAGCGTCTAGGCGCGCCCGCTGCATCTGCAGCTGCGAGTGGCCGTACCGAAGACTACGTTGATGCGCGTGATTGCGGGCTGGTCGATGCCGTGCAAAGTGGCTGGTTCCAAAATGCCACTGACCAGTTGTTCAGCGGCTTTGCTATTTCCGCTGAGGACGTGGTGCTTGATATCGGCTGCGGGGCTGGCGGCGCCACATTGTTCTGCGCCAATCGCGGCGCCCATGTGGTCTTCACCGATGTAATTGCCGAAAAAATTGACGCACTCAAACAAAAGCTCAAGGAGACACCGGCGCGTGGAGTCGAAGGCATTGTCTCTGACAGCGTGCCGCTGCCCTTGGCCGATGAGTATGCCTCCCGGGTCATTGCCCTTGAGGTGCTGGAACATGTGGAAGATCCCGCACGGGTTTTACGTGAGCTGGTGCGTGTTGCGCGTCCGGGGGCTCTGTTTCTCTTGGCCGTGCCTGATCCTGTCGGTGAGCACATTCAAAAAGAGTGTGCGGCGCCGCACTATTTCAGCCATCCCAACCATATCCATATTTTCGAGCGTGAACAGTTCGCCGCCTTGGTCGAGGAGGCCGGGTTGATCATTGAACGCCGCGCTTCCTATGGCTTCTTTTGGACCATGTGGATGCTGATGTACTGGACGCAGCAAAAGCACGGCGGCGAGCCCAACTCAGGCGAAACCCATGATGTCGTACACCCGCCATACAGCGCGCTAGTGGAGGACTGGTCGAGTCTTTGGAAGCGTTTGATTGATATGCCGGAGTTTTCCCCGGTGAAGCAGAACCTGGACAGCTTGATGCCTAAGAGTCAGGTCATTGTCGCCCGCAAACCAAGCCAGTCACGAGCCGATAACAGGAATAAAAATGCTCAGTAAAATTAAACGCTTTTTCAATGCGGACTCCGTTGAACAAGTCGACCCAGCTCCAGTTGTGGCCGAGCCTGTTGATACCGCCGTGCCTGCGCCACAGCCAGAAATCGATGTTGGCCTGGCTGATAGCTATATGAGTGGTTGGATGCGTGGCGATACAGGCGAGTTGATTGAAGGTTTTGCTATTACAGCAGCCGACACACTCTTGGACATTGGCTGTGGTGATGGTGGTTATGCAGGCTTTAGTGCCCGGCAGGGCGCCGCCATTATCCTTGCCGATGTCGATGCAGAGAAAATCGAGTCGGCGCGCCGCCATGTTGAAGCTTCGGGTGCCAGAAGCGTTCAGGCACTGGTTACCGATGCCAACCCGTTGCCCTTGCCTGATGCACATGTGACGAGGGTCGTGGCCATGGAGGTGCTTGAGCATGTCGATGATCCTGCCCAGTTTATGCAGGAATTGGTTCGGGTTGCGGCGCCTGGTGCATTGTTCCTGCTGACAGTGCCGGACGAGTTGATTGAAACCATACAAACCCATATCGCCCCTCCCGTCTACTTTGAGAAGCCCAACCATATTCGTATTTTCAAACGCGGCGAGCTGGCCCAACTGGTGCTTGATGCCGGCCTGACAATTGAGCGCACCACCCAATATGGCTTTTACCATTCGGTTTGGTGGTCGCTGTACTGGGCCTGTGAAAACCAGCCTCTATCGCCGCCCTGGCATCCGCTTATAGAAAACTGGAGACAAACCTGGTCAACGCTTTTATCGCTGCCCCAAGGCAAGCAAATCAAGCAGGCGCTGGATGCAGCAATGCCTAAAAGCCAAGTCGTTATTGCGCGCAAGCCTCTTTAGGTGGGCTCCAGGATGAATGCAGCTACGCAAAAAATTGCTGAGATTGAAGTTCTGCGTGGGCTGGCGGTCCTTTGCGTGCTGTTTCATCACGTCTCTGGAAATCTGGTGAGCAGTAACCTTGAGTGGCTTGAGGCTTTGATGTCGCAGTTGCAGCTTTGGTGGGGAGTCGATCTGTTCTTCGTGATCTCAGGTTTCGTCATCGCGCGCCAGTTGCTACCTGCTTTGCAGCAATCTGCGGCCAGACCTGTAATCGTTGCTTTCTGGATTCGGAGAGCTTTCCGGCTTCTACCATCGGCTTGGCTGTGGCTGCTTCTACCTTTGCCATTGGTTCTGGTGTTCAACCAAACGGGTGTCTTTGGTGCGCTGTCGACAAATATGGAAGCCACAGTTGCAGGCTTGTTTAATTTCGCCAATTTCCGCTTTGCAGACAGCTTCTTTAAGTATGACTACGGCTTTAGTTTTGTTTACTGGAGCCTCTCCCTGGAGGAGCAGTTTTATTTGCTACTACCGCTTTTGGCGCTGTGTTTCAGACAGAAGTTGTTGTGGTTGCTGTTAATCGTTGTGCTAGTGCAGTTTTTTCAAGTGCGCAGCGTATTGATGATGTCTTTGCGTACTGATGCGCTGGCGCTGGGCGTACTGCTCGCTATTTGGTCGGCAAAACCCAGTTACCAGATGTTTGAACCCCGTTTTCTAAAGGCATTGCCATTATCTGGTGGTTTGATTCTGGCTTCGTTACTGCTGGCCATGTCGTTTTTAGCGGCACATAACGATTTTCTGCCTACTGTTCGAATTGGCTTGATAGCTGTCATGGCTACAGTCTTGGTTTGGCTCGCTTCCTATGGACGAGGCTATTTATGGCCAACAGGTTTGGGCCAGCGCTTGATGAAGTGGCTGGGTGCTCGCTCCTACGCCATTTATCTCATCCATATTCCTGCCTACTTCTTTACTCGTGAACTGCTCTATAGAGCACTCGGCGTTACCGATGTTTCAGCAAGTCTGCATGTGCTCCTGAGCCTAACTATCGCTGCTGGTCTGATTTCGGTGCTTAGCCAGCTTAATTACCGCTGGGTAGAAATGCCGATGCGTCAATTAGGTAGCCGGGTAGCGCAACGCTTCGAACATAAGGATCAAGGTGCAAGAGGCTTGCAACCAATGCCTGCCTTGCTCAATACCCCCATCAACACAATAGGCGAACAGGCATGAGCCGTCTTTTTGTTACCGGGCGCAGTGGCTTTGTCGGCCGGCATCTAGAGAAGGTGCTAGCGTCCAGGCCTGGATCAGATTGGCAACTTATTGAGTCGGCAAAATTTGACCTGCTTGAGCCTGCCTCACTGGATGCTGCGCTGGCGGAGGCCTGCCCGGATGCGGTCATCCATCTTGCAGGCCAGACGTTTGTCCCGGAGGCCTTTCGCGATCCACAACGAACCTTTGACGTGAACCTGCTGGGCACCCTGAACCTGCTACAGGCGCTCAAGCGGCGTGGATTTAGCGGCACTTTTCTTTATGTCAGTTCGGGTGATGTCTATGGCCATGTTGATACGCCGGACATGCCGATTTCCGAGGCTTTGCCGGTTAAACCGCGCAATCCCTATGCGGTGAGCAAGGTTGCTGCAGAGCTGCTGTGCCAGCAGTGGGGATATACCGAGTCGTGGCGTGTGCTGATTGCCAGGCCGTTCAACCATATTGGCAGTGGCCAGAACGAAACCTTTTTAGTGGCCGACATGGCGCGCCAGTTAATCCGCATAAAGCGCGGTCAACAAGCGCCTGTACTGACAGTGGGCGATGTGGATGTCACTCGGGATTTTCTCGATGTCCGGGATGTGGTGACGGCTTATTTGCTGATGCTGGAAACAGGTCAGGCTGGCGAGGTTTACAACCTGTGTTCAGGCATTGAGCGCAGCGTTCGCGACGTGATTGTCGATATGGCGCATTTGGCTGGCCTGGAAGTGGCTCTTGAACAGGACCCGGCGCGATTGCGCAAAGCCGAGCAACGAAGGGTTGTGGGTTGCTCCGAAAAACTACAAAAGCAGACCGGATGGAAACCAGGTACTGATTTTTCCGAGACGCTGCTCGGCGTCCTGGGTGATTGGGAGGCGCGAGAAGAAAACTGAATACAACGCCCGATAAGGTTTGATTGGCGAGTCACACCGCGGGAGTTGATAGCTCTGAAAAACAGATGAAGAGACTGGGTAAAAACCCAGCAAAACTTTCCAGAGGCCCGCTGCTCAGAGTCAGCTCTGAGAGAAGTAAGAGAATAATAATGTATAAAAAAGCGCTTATTACAGGTTTAACAGGTCAAGATGGTGCGTACTTGGCCAAACTGCTATTAGACAAGGGCTACGAGGTTCATGGCCTTGTTGCCCGGCGCAGTACCGATACCCGCTGGCGCTTGCGCGAGCTTGGGGTTGAGTCGCGCATTGTCTATCACGACGGCGATCTGGCTGATGCATCATCAGTGCAGCGCGCCGTGCTCAAGGCCTGCCCGGATGAGGTGTATAACCTCGGTGCGCAAAGCTTCGTCGGCAGCTCATGGGATCAGCCTATCACCACGGGCATAGTGGATGGCCTGGGCGTTACCCATATGCTTGAAGCCATACGCCAGTTCCGGCCGCAGACGCGTTTCTATCAAGCCTCGACCAGCGAAATGTTCGGCTTGATTCAGGCCGAGCGTCAGGATGAAAACACACCCTTTTATCCACGCAGCCCCTATGGGGTGGCCAAACTCTATGGCCACTGGATTACGGTTAACTATCGAGAAAGCTTCGGCTTACATGCTTCCAGCGGGATTCTGTTTAACCATGAGTCGCCACTGCGCGGCATTGAGTTCGTCACCCGCAAAGTGACAGATGCCGTAGCGCGGATTAAGCAGGGTAAGCAGCGCGAGCTGCGCCTGGGCAATATCGATGCCCAGCGTGACTGGGGGTTTGCTGGTGACTATGTCGAAGCCATGTGGCTGATGCTGCAGCAGGAAAAGCCTGATGACTTTGTGATCGCGACAGGGGTCACCACCACGGTACGCGAAATGTGTCGCATCGCGTTTTCCTACGTGGAGTTGGATTATCAGGATCACGTTGTGATTGATCCCGAGTTTTTCCGCCCGGCTGAGGTCGAAGTCTTGCTGGGTAACCCAGCTAAAGCTGAGCGAGTCCTCGGTTGGTCGCCCAAGACCAATTTGGAAACCCTGATTCAATCGATGGTGGATGCTGATCTCAAGCGTGTAGCCAAGGAGTGATCTGATGATAGTTCCTGTGATTCTGTCCGGCGGTGCCGGAACACGCTTGTGGCCAGTGTCGCGTGAAGGGCAGCCTAAACCCTTCATGCTCATGCCCGATGGCGAATCCTTGTTGGCCAAGACCTATCGCCGGGCTGCAGACTTGATTGTCGATGGCGGGGAAATTGTCACTGTGACCAACCGTGACTACTACTTCCAAAGCAAGGATCATTTTCACGCCGCCAAGACCAGGCCGCGTCGGCCCCACTTTATTCTTGAGCCGGTTGGGCGTAACACGGCTCCTGCCGTCGCGATTGCGGCCCTGACACTGGCGCAAAGTCATGGTGACGATGTGGTGATGGTGGTGATGCCTGCCGACCACTTGATCTGCGACGGGGCTGGCTTTACTGCATCAGTCAAGCATGCAGAGGCCCTTGCGCTAGAGGGTTACTTGGTGACATTCGGGGTACCGCCCACCGCGCCTGAAACCGGTTTTGGCTATATCGAAACCGGTAGTGAACTCGACGCCCAAGGTGCGGCACGGGTTGCGCGATTTGTCGAAAAGCCAGATGCGAGTACGGCGCAGACCTATCTGGACAGTGGCAAGTTTCTCTGGAACTCCGGCATGTTTTGCTTCACCGCCGGTACCTTTATTGAAGAGCTCGAGCGCTACGCGCCGCAATTGCTCGAGCAGGTCCGCCAGTGCGTTGAGCAAAGCCCAGCGCAGGAAGTCCCGACGCTGGTTCAGCGAGAACTGGACACGAAAACCTTTTCGGAGATGCCGGATATTTCCATCGACTACGCCTTGATGGAGGTTTCGCAACGAGTGGCTGTGATACCGGCGACCTTTGACTGGAGTGATATTGGCTCCTGGAAGGCCATGAGCCAGTTGGTCGAACCTGACGCACATAATAATCGTGCGACCCACAATGCCTTGTTTATCGATAGCCACAACAATTATGTGCAAAGCGATGGTCGGATGGTCGCGACCGTAGGCCTGGATAACCTGATTGTGATTGATACCGATGACGCGCTGTTGGTTGCTCATGCTGATCGCGCGCAGGATGTCCGGTTGGTGGTCAAGCAGCTCAAGGATAACAATCATGATGCCTACCGTTTACACCGCACGGTAAGCCGGCCATGGGGAACCTTTACCGTTCTTGAAGAAGGGCCGCGGTTCAAGATCAAGCGCATTGTGGTCAAGCCTGGCGCCTCACTGTCGCTACAGATGCACCATCACCGCAGCGAACACTGGATCGTAGTCAAGGGCATGGCCAAGGTTACCAATGGCGACGGTGCACGCTTGGTTAACAGCGACCAGTCAACCTATATCGCGGCCGGCCACAAGCATCGCTTGGAAAACCCGGGGGTGATTGAACTGGTGATGATTGAGGTGCAGAGCGGTGAGTACCTTGGTGAAGACGATATTGTGCGTTTTGAAGATCAGTACGGCAGGGTGGTCTGATGGCTTTGAGCATGGCGCGCTCTGTTTGGACCTACCGTGGATTTGTGCTCGGCAGTGTTAAGCGGGAGTTCCAAACGCGCTATCAGAACTCGCTGCTGGGCGCTGCCTGGTCGGTGCTTAATCCGCTGTCGATGATTATTGTCTACACGGTGATTTTCTCGCAGTTGATGAAAGCCCGGCTGCCGGGTGTGGATAACGGCCTGGCGTATGGGATCTATCTGTGCGCTGGCATTCTCACCTGGGGATTCTTTGCCGAGATCATCGGCCGAAGCCAATCGGTATTCCTGGAACATGCCAACCTGATCAAGAAGCTCAGCTTTCCGCGAATCTGTTTACCGCTGATTGTGGTGCTCAATGCCGGGGTCAACTTTGCGATTATCTTTGCCCTGTTCCTCGGGTTCCTGGTTGCTACGCAGAACTTTCCAGGCTGGGCTGTTTTGGCGGTCATCCCGCTGTTGATGATTCAGGTCCTGTTCTCTATCGGCCTTGGCGTCATGCTTGGCGTGCTTAATGTGTTCTTTCGCGATGTTGGTCAGTTTGTCGGCATATTCCTGCAGTTCTGGTTTTGGTTCACGCCTATTGTGTACCCGGCTTCAATCCTTCCGGATTGGGTCAAGCCTTTGCTGAGCGCGAATCCGATGGCGCCATTGATTGCTGGCTATCAAGGCATCTTTGTCTATGGCAACTGGCCTGATTGGTCGTCATTAGTGCCGACAGTGATCATTGCTGGTGCCCTGTGTGGGTTGGCAATGCGCTTGTTTCGCAAGCGCTCGGGCGAAATGGTGGATGAACTCTAATGGGCAGCATTCAAGTCAGCCAGCTGGGCAAGGCATATAAGCAATACCCTTCTCGCTGGGCGCGTCTTGCCGAGTGGTTTATTCCCTTCTCAAGGCCAAGGCACCAACTCAAGTGGGTGCTTCAAGACCTGTCGTTTACCGTTAACCCGGGAGAGGCGCTGGGCATCATTGGGGTCAACGGTGCGGGTAAAAGCACGCTGTTGAAGATGATCACCGGAACCACCCAGCCCAACGCCGGGCATATCCATTTGCAGGGGCGGGTTGCAGCCCTGTTGGAACTCGGCATGGGCTTTCATCCGGATTTCAGTGGTCGGCAAAATGTCTTCATGGCCGGGCAGTTACTGGGCCTTGGGATGGATGAGTTGTACGAACTGATGCCGGAGATCGAGGCATTCGCTGAAATCGGTGAATACATTGATCATCCCGTGCGCACCTATTCCAGCGGCATGCAAATGCGCCTGGCATTCAGCGTGGCAACCGCTCGCCGTCCGGATGTGTTGATTGTCGATGAAGCATTGTCGGTGGGGGATGCGTATTTCCAGCATAAAAGCTTTGCGCGTATTCGCGAGTTCCGTAAGGCCGGCACCACATTGTTGATTGTGTCCCACGATCGCCAGGCGATCCAGAACCTTTGCGACCGGACTATCTTGCTTGCAAACGGCAAGCTGGCGCTTGAAGGTTCACCCGAGGAGGTCATGGATTTTTACAGCGCCATGCTCGCCGAAAAAGAACAGCAAACCGTTCGCCAGGAACGCCTCGAAAGCGGACAAGTCAGAACCATTTCCGGCACCGGTGAAGCAGGTTTTGCCGATATCGCCTTGATCAATGATCAGGGGCAGCGGGTTGATGTCGTTTCTGTCGGTGCCATGGTCACGCTTGAGGTGACCGTGGATGTAAGGGCGGATGTGCCGAGACTGGTTTTGGGCTTCATGATCAAAGACCGCATGGGACAAGCCATGTACGGCATCAATACCCATCGTCTCAATCAGCCTGTGGAAAACCTGAAGGCAGGTGAGCAGGTGGTTTATCGGTTCAAGTTTCCTGCACGTCTGGGCAAGGGCAACTACTCAATTGCCTTGTCCTTGTCACGCTTTGACTCTCATCTCGACACCAATTATGAGTGGCGTGATTTTGCCTTGGTGTTTCATGTGATCAATATCAAGCAGGCTGACTTTGTGGGCTGTGCCTGGCTCGATTCCGATGTGTCCATCGAGCGCAGCGAAGCTGTTGTTGCGGCCACTGTTGAGGGTTAAGGAAGACTATGCGGCTTTTAGTTGAATGTACTTACGTATTTGAGCACCCGAACGACAACTCGGGCATTCAGCGTGTTGTGCGCAATGTGATCAAGCAGCTGGCCTCGGTTGATTCCGGGGTCGAATGCATCCCCGTCATGATGCAGGCGGGAGAGGTGCATCAAGTCTTTAGCCTGGCGCCACTGCCAACGCGAGAGCTGTCGTGGATGCAAAACTTGCGGGTCAGGCTTGAGCACTGGAGAAACCGTTTCTGGTTCCTACATGCGCGACTTGAGCGGCATGCGCCCCTGCGCTATTCCCATGCATTGCGCCGGCTCTTTTATGTGCTTTGTCGTTTGGCTGGGCTGAGCTTCAGCATTCCCATTCGTCTGCTTGATCGCTTTATCGATGACACTCCTGCGCCAGAGCGTGCGGTGGTCCTGGAATGTCGGGAAGGCGATCAGTTATTGCTGCTCGACTCATCCTGGCATGCCGATTTCTTTCCATTGGCCGAGCGTTTGAAGCGCGAGGGCGTAGGGATCATTTCGGTGATTTACGACCTTATCCCGCTGACTCATCCGCAGTTTTGTGATGCCGGCCTGGTCAAGGTATTTGACCGTTGGTTTGACTGGATCTCGCAAACTGCAGATGGCTTTATCGCAATTTCCTCGACCATCAGTGAGCAGGTGCGGGCAGAGGTCGGTCGACGCATTGGTCAAGCCAAGGCTCAAAGCCGTTGGTTCGACCATTTTCATCTGGGGTCTGAGCTTGACCTGGTTGTGCCCGGTAAAAAGCTTGATCCCGAACTGCTCGGCCTGTTTGCCAAGGACGCGCCTGTTTATCTGATGGTCAGCACCATAGAGCCGCGCAAGAATCACGCTTATTTGCTTGATGCTTTTGAGCTGCTTTGGCAAAAGGGCTCGCCAGCTTGCCTGTGCATCATTGGTAAAGTCGGTTTGAAATGCGATGCCTTAATCGAGCGCATTGAGTCTCACCCGGAATTGAACCGGCGCCTGTTTATGTTTAACGGGCTTGATGATGCCGGGCTCGAATATGCCTATAGCCATTCACGGGCACTGGTTTTTCCTTCCTATGTTGAGGGCTTTGGTCTGCCGCTGGTTGAAGCCATGCAGCGCGGCCTGCCAGCCATGGCAAGTGCAATCCCGGTCTTTGAAGAAATCGGCGGTGACTTCATGGCTTATTTCCAGCTTGATCAACCCGCATCCCTGGCCGCCCTGGTCGAAACGTTTGAGCAGCAAGGTCGTTTTCCTGCAGCGCAGGATCTGCAGCAGTGGTCATGGTTGAGCTGGAGTGATTCGACTCGTCAATGGGTTGCGCGCACCGCCGCGCATATTGGCCAAGCGCGCTCGGTGGACAGATCAGAGAGAGAATTTGATGCCAAGACGCATAGCGCTTAACGCAAGTATTTTGCGTGCGCCGCGTACTGGCATTGGTCAGTACCTGACGGAGCTCGCCAAAGAATTGACCAAGCAAGATGACCTGCAACTGCAGTTCTTCAATGGTTGGAACTGGAGCGAGCAATTACCTGATGCGCCTATGCCCGGCTATTCGCGCTGGAGTTCTTTGATCAAACGTTGGGTGCCTGGCGCCTATCCGTTGCGCAGGGCGCTGGAACAACAGCGCTTTAGCCAAGGAATAGGCAAGCAGCCAGGGTGTTTGTATCACGATCCCAATCTCTGGCCATTTGAGTTCGATGGGCCCATGGTGATGACGCTGCATGACCTTACCCATGTGCATCACCCTCAAACCCAGCCAGCGGACCGGCTCGCTGAAATCGAGCGTCATACGGCCAAAGCTGTCCAGCGGGCCCGGCGCGTCTTGGTTGATTCCGAGTTTATCGCGGCTGAGGTCGCAAAATATTATGCGGTCGCTAAAGACAAGCTCGTAGTTGCCCCGCTCGGTTGTTCTGAACGCTTCCAGCCAAGAGCCGCTGAAGACTTGCATGAACCCTTGCAGCCGTTTGGCCTGGTGCCCGGGCAGTACCTGTTGTGTGTCGGCACCTTGGAACCTCGTAAAAACCTACAGCTGTCACTGAGTGCACATCAACGCTTGCCTGAGTCGCTACGCAGGCAGTATCCCCTGGCGATCGTTGGCATGGCCGGTTGGCTGCCCGAGAGCTACTCGCAACAATTGCAGCAGGCACTCGCTGCTGGTTTTGCGCGAGTGCTGGGCTATCAGCCTGATGCACTGCTCGCACAAATCGTATCTGGGGCGCGGCTGTTGATATTTCCATCGCTCTATGAAGGCTTTGGCCTGCCGGTGCTTGAAGCCATGAGCAGCGGTGTACCCGTTGTACTCAGCCGGCGGGCTTCTTTGCCTGAGGTTGCGGGCGGGGCTGGTAGCTATGTGGACGTGGACGATGAAATGGCATGCGCCGAAGTGATCACTCAATTGCTGGAAGATCAACAGCTTTGGCAGGCCAAGCGTTCGGCTGGGCTAGCCCGTGCGCAACAATTTTCCTGGCAGCGCTGCGCGGCGGTGACTGCTGATGTGTATCGACAGGTAATGGTGAGCTAATGCGTGTTTTGCACTTTTATAAGGCCTACCTGCCTGAGTCCATGGGTGGCATTGAGCAGGTTATCTATCAACTTTGCCAGGGCAGCGCCGCTCAGGGCATTGATAGCCACGTACTGACGCTCAGCGCCGAAGATGGGGCCAAGGATTTCGCACTAGGTTCGCACCAGGTACATCGTGCAAACCTGGATTTCTACCTGGCGTCCACGGGCTTTTCGTACAGTGCGTTCAAGCGCTTCCGCGAACTGGCTGCTGAAGCGGACATTATTAATTATCACTTCCCATGGCCTTTCATGGATGTGGTGCACTTTGCTTCTTCTGTGCGCAAGCCAACGGTGGTGACCTATCACTCCGACATTATTCGTCAACGCAGGTTGTTGCAGCTGTACAAGCCGGTCATGAACCGCTTCCTCGGCAGTGTCGACAGGATCATCGCCGCATCGCCAAACTACATGCACACCAGCGAAGTGCTGACGCGCTTTGCCAGCAAGACACGGGTCATTCCCTATGGCCTTGATAAAAGTACCTATCCCATCGCCCAGGCTGAGCGCTTGAATCATTGGCGCCAGCAGTTCGGCCCACGATTTTTTCTATTCGTGGGTGTGATGCGTTACTACAAAGGCTTGCATATCCTGCTCGATGCCCTGGAAGGCACGCATTACCCGGTGGTTATACTCGGGGCGGGTCCGTTGGAGCAGGAATTGCGCGCTCAGGCTCAGCGCCTTGGTCTGGATCACCTGCACTTTGTTGGTCGTTTGGGTGACGAAGATAAAGTGGCCTTGCTGCAACTGTGCAGTGCGATCGTATTTCCGTCGCACTTGCGGTCCGAGGCCTTTGGTATTTCCTTGCTCGAAGGGGCCATGTACGGCAAGCCGATGATCTCCAGTGAAATAGGAACAGGCACCAGCTATATCAATATTCATGGCGAGACAGGCTTGGTAGTCCCGCCCAGCAATCCTCCTGCATTCAGGGAGGCCATGCGTACGCTCTGGGATAACCCGGAACTTGCTGCGCAGATGGGCGTACGAGCACAAGAGCGCTACGAGCGGGTGTTTTCCGCACAGCGCATGTGCGAACAAACCGCTGCGCTTTATCAGGAGTTGCTGGATGCTCCGCATGAGCAGGCCGAACCCCTGCGCATGAGCTCCAAACCCTAGTCGAAGCCGCCAGGATTTTCGTCGTCCACAAAAAAACCGCCAATGCGTGAGCTTGGCGGGTTTTTTTTTGGCTTTGATTAAAGCCCAAAAAAAACCCGCCAATGCGTGAGCTTGGCGGTTTTTTGTTGGCCTTGAATTAGCGCCAGAAAGGCTTCTTCAGCTCTGCATGGCGCTGGCTTTCGCTGATGCCGGCGTCGGCCAGAAGGCGTGCATCAAGACGCGCCAGTTGGCGGCGGCTGACGATACGGCGCTGCCACAGCAACAGCGTGGCAGCCATACGCAGCGGAAGGCCGCTGGTAACAGAAGTCGGTTTGGTTTCGAACAACAAGTCGGAACTGAGGGTACGTTCCATGGTGACATCCTTCCGCTTGTGGCGGTGTGAGAGAGTATTTTGCTTGGTACTAATGATCGTTCTTTTGCAAATAATGCAGTAGCCACAGCTGAACGAAATTGTTGTGTTAATAGATAGGATGCTTTGTAACTGTTTCTGTGATTTTTGACAAAACTGTACTGCACATAAGTTATTTAGCCATAGTAATGGCTTTCAGGCAGTTTATTACTCTGTCATTTTCATTAAATGCAGGATAAATATTGCGGTACAGTTGCAGATTGATCGAGTTATTTAGCTGACCTGTTTTTCAGGTTATATGAATAGTCTTGCCGGTTTTAAGTTGTCTGTACTGGTTGCCAGACCGAGCCAATGCCTAGAGTCTTACCCCTCCTCATCCACGCGTCACAGCTGATTCCCACGCAGCAATAGACAATCTCCCTCGACCTAACCCTAGCGTTTTGCGCCATTGGGGCAATGGCTTCTAGGCAAAACCTGTAGGGCTGCTTGTAATGATCGGGCGCGCTTTGCGTCCCTATCTAGAGATGTCTGCTGTGTTCCTGACTGGAGTCATGGATACACAGACGGGATGAGGAAAATAGATAAGGAAACAGCCGTGAATACATTAACGAGGTTTACTGGTGCCGCCTTGGTTGCATCCTGTGTGGCGCTGTCGGCGCAGGCCGATGACAGTTTCTCTTCTCAGGTCGATGCCAAGGGCAACATTGGTTTACCTGATGATTTTCGGGCGACGATGTCGCATTTGGGCTCTTGGTTCGTTCCTGCTGGCGATGCCAGTGGCTTCCATGATGTCTATCTGGATTCAGACGCAGTCACCGTATTCCGCAAAACCGGCAAGTTCCCGGATGGAGCCGTAATGGTCAAGGAGTTGCGTCACCCCGAGGTGGGCAACTACACCACTGGTGCTGGGGTTAGTCATGCGGGCGATATCAAGCAGACCTTTGTTATGGTCAAGGACAGTACCAACCGTTTTGCCGGTAAGAATCCTGCCTGGGGCGATGGCTGGGGTTGGGCGCTATTCAAGCCTGACAGTGGCGGCAAGAGCGTGGTCACCGATTACAAGATCGATTGCCTGGGTTGCCATTTACCGGCCAAGTCCAAGGACTATATCTACACTGAGGCCTATCCGACATTGAGTGCCAAATAGGCCATTGCTTGAATGTGCGCAGTGCGCAATTGAAAAGGCCCGGGCTGATTAGCAGTCCGGGCCTTTATGCGATTGGATAAGGGATCAATCCTTACTCAACAGCTTTTACCATGTCTTCAATGACTTTCTTGGCATCGCCAAACACCATCATGGTTTTGTCGAGGTAGAACAGTTCATTGTCCAGCCCGGCATAACCGCTGGCCATGGAGCGCTTGTTGACGATGACGGTCTTGGCTTTGTAGGCCTCAAGAATCGGCATGCCCGCGATCGGCGACTTTGGATCGTTTTTCGCAGCGGGGTTGACCACGTCGTTGGCGCCTAATACCAGCACCACGTCGGTCTGGCCGAACTCGGAGTTGATGTCTTCCATTTCGAACACTTGCTCGTAAGGCACTTCAGCCTCAGCCAGCAATACGTTCATGTGCCCAGGCATGCGACCGGCAACCGGGTGGATTGCATACTTAACGGTGACGCCGCGATGGGTCAGTTTTTCAGCCAGCTCCATCAGCGCATGTTGGGCACGGGCAACGGCCAGACCGTAACCGGGCACAATCACAACGGTGTCGGCGTTGGTCAGCAAGAAGGCGGCGTCGTCGCTGGAGCCAGACTTGACTGGCCGCTGCTCTTTGCTGCCGGCTGCCGGGCCTGCATCCGCTTCGGCACCAAAGCCACCGAGGATGACGTTGAAGAACGAGCGGTTCATGGCCTTGCACATGATGTAGGACAGAATCGCGCCGCTCGAGCCAACCAGCGAACCGGCAATGATCAACATCGAGTTGTTCAGCGAGAAACCGATACCGGCCGCTGCCCAGCCCGAGTAGCTATTGAGCATCGACACCACAACCGGCATGTCCGCACCGCCAATCGGGATGATGATCAACACGCCGATGATAAAGGCCAGGATCAGCAGCAGAACGAAAGCAGTCAGGCTGCCGGTAAAGGTGAAGTACAGGCCCAGCACCAGAATTGCGATGCCGACAATCAGGTTGAGCTTGTGCTGGCCGCTGAAGGATACCGGTGCGCCCTGGAACAGGCGGAACTTGTACTTGCCTGACAGCTTGCCGAAAGCGATCACCGAGCCCGAGAACGTCACGGCACCAATGGCTGCGCCGAGGAACAATTCCAGGCGGTTGCCTGCTGGAATGGCGTCGCCCAACGTGGCAACGATGCCCAGCGACTGGGGCTCAACTACCGCGGCAATCGCAATGAACACCGCGGCCAGGCCGATCATGCTGTGCATGAAGGCAACCAGTTCGGGCATCTTGGTCATTTCAACGCGCTTGGCCATGATCGAACCGGCCGTGCCGCCTAGCAGCAGGCCGAGGATCACTTAGCCAATGCCGGGTGAATCAGCTTCGGCGCTGTGCTTATACATAAAGCCAATAGTGGTGATGCCAGCCAGGCCCATGCCGATCACGCCGAACAGGTTGCCCCGACGTGACGTGGTTGGGTGTGACAGGCCCTTGAGTGCCTGGATAAAACAGACCGAGGCGACCAGGTAGAGAACAGTGATTAAATTCATGCTCATGATCAGTGCTTCTCCGTCGGCGCGGCTGCTTTAGGCGCCTTCTTCTTGAACATTTCGAGCATGCGTCGGGTGACCAAAAAGCCACCGAAGACGTTAACCGCTGCCAGTGCAACGGCCATGGTGCCCATCAGCTTGCCGAACGGGGTCACGGTCAATGCGGCAGCCAGCATGGCGCCGACGATGACGATTGCCGAAATAGCGTTGGTTACCGCCATCAGTGGCGTGTGCAGCGCCGGGGTGACGTTCCAGACCACGTGATAGCCGACATAGATAGCCAGCACAAAAATAATCAGGTTGTAGATACCGTCGGAAATTTCCATGTCTCTACTCCTTTAGCCGTTGCTGCGCACGACTTCACCGTCGCGGCACATCAGGCACGCGGCGACAATGTCGTCTTCAAGGTTGACGTTGAACTGGCCGTCTTTGTCGATGACCAGCTTGAGGAAGTCGAGCAGGTTGCGGGCATACAGGGCCGATGCGTCCGCTGGAACCAAGGCTGCCAGGTTGCTATGGCCGACTATGGTCACGCCGTGCTTGACCACCACTTGCTCGGCTTCGGTCAGCGGGCAGTTGCCACCCTGGGCCGCCGCGAGATCGATGATGACCGACCCCGGCTTCATTTCCTGCACCGTCGCTTCGTGCAGCAAGGTTGGCGCCTTGCGGCCCGGAATCAGTGCGGTGGTGATCACGATGTCGGCCTGCTTGGCGCGCTCGTGCACAGCTTTTGCCTGGCGTTCCATCCATGAGGCTGGCATTGGCCGGGCGTAGCCACCGACACCCTGGGCGGCGTCGCGCTCTTCATCGGTCTCGAATGGCACGTCAACAAACTTGGCACCCAGCGACTCGATTTGCTCTTTAACCGCAGGGCGCACATCTGACGCTTCAATAACTGCCCCCAGGCGCTTGGCAGTCGCGATGGCCTGCAAGCCCGCAACCCCGGCACCGAGAATCAGAATGCGTGCCGCCTTTACGGTACCGGCAGCGGTCATCAGCATCGGCATAAAGCGCGGATAGTGATGAGCGGCCAGCAACACGGCTTTGTAGCCCGCAATGTTGGCTTGCGATGAAAGCACATCGAGGCTCTGCGCGCGCGAGGTGCGCGGCGCCGCTTCGAGGGCAAAGGCCGTAATGCCGCGTGCGTTCATCAAGGCGATGGTTTCATTGCTGAACGGGTTGAGCATACCCACCAGAACGGTGCCGGATTTCATGAGCGCAAGTTCAGCTTCAGATGGGGCGACCACCTTCAGCACAAGTTCAGCGCCAAAGGCATCGCTATCGCTGCCAATGGTTGCGCCGGCAGCTTCATAAGCTGCATCTGTCACGCTGGCACTAATGCCTGCGCCACTTTGCACTGTTACCTGGTGGCCTTGGCCAACCAGTTTCTTGATGGTCTCGGGAGTCGCGGCTACGCGCGTCTCTCCGGCATGGGTTTCGAGAGGAACACCGATGTGCACTTCAAATCTCCTGCGTGATCTTTTTTTGTGAACCCGTACGCTACGTTGGCATGCGGGCGAGGGAGGATCAGCACAATCCCGCTTAAGCATGGCTTCTAGTATTTAGCGGGGTCGGCATTTTGCAGGTGAAGCGCGAGGCCTTCAAGACGTTCTGTAATAAAACCTTGCAGTAACTACAGGTCACCAGATGACCAGGCAGCCACTGTTTATGGCTGGCACCTTGTATTTAGCGAGGTTAAGGCTTGTTTTTGTAGATTTTCATGGGCCGGGTACAGGCTAAATAATTTGCGATTCAGCAGATCAATGGTTAACAGTGTAATTGGAGTTAAAACCACTGAAACAGCGCATTAGCGACCTCTACTGTGCAAAAAACGAAACACTTGGAGGGTTTGAGAAGAGGCTGATCTGTAGCTGTGGCAAATGCTGACTACGGGGTCAGTTATTCTGTTTTGCCCACTGATTTTGAAGGTTTTAACCAGATTTGACTGGAGTTAAGTAAGCAAATCAACTGCAAAAAACCGTTTGGTTGCTGTCATTTATTCCAGTCCAGTACGTTGAGCGTAGTCTTTGGTCTGTTCTATCAGCCAGTCGCGCAGGGCTTTCAGGGCGGTGAATTCGGCCTTGCGTTCAGGGATGATCAAAAAATATGCCTTGTCACTTGGGTGGCTATAAGGGGAGGCGATCACCAGGCGACCTTCGTTGAGCTCGCGCTCGATTAAAAACGGCGGTATCAGGGCAATGCCCATCTCATGGATAGCGGCTTGGGCAAGCATGGAAAAAAGCTCGTAGCGGGGGCCGCTCATGTCGCGGGCGACCGACATACCCTGGCCATTGAACCACTGTCGCCAGCCGTACGGACGAGTCGTCTGCTGGAGCAGCGGCAGGTTTGCCAGTTCATCGGGCGATAATTGAGATCGGCCGTCTAGTAGTGCAGGTCTGCAAACCGGCATGGGGTTTTCACGCACCAGCCGGTAGGACGCGGTGCCCGACCAGTCGCCGTCACCAAAATAGATGGCGGCGTCAAAGTCGGTATCGGCAAATAAAAAGGGGCGGGTACGGTTGGTCAGGTTAACCGTGACCTGTGGGTGCAAGCGTTGAAAATCCTTGAGCCGTGGCAGCAGCCATTGGGTGCCGAATGTGGGTACCACTGCCAGCTCAATGGTGATCGCACCCTGTTGGCCAATCACCGCCAGCGTATCGCGTTCGACAGCATCCAGTTGGCTGGCGACGCGACGTGAGTAGGACGCGCCGGCCTCCGTTAGCACGACCCCGCGTCTCGAACGACGAAACAGTTCGACATTCAGGAACTCCTCAAGCCCGGCAATTTGCCGGCAGATTGCACTTTGTGTCAGTGCAAGTTCTTGCGCTGCCTTGGTAAAGCTCTGATGTCGCGCTGCTGACTCGAAGGCGATCAGGGCTGCGGTGCTGGGTATTTTTCGGCGCATGGTCGGTTATTCACTGGTATTGATGTCAGGGCCTATGTCCTGGAAACATGCCATAAGGTTATTCTGTGCAGTCCCATGCTTGGTTGCACCTACAGGCTCTGGGGCTGTCATGGCAGGCATCCGTGGTGCTCAATGGCAGATTTACGAAGTGAGTATTATGCACAGGTCAGTGCAAAATACTCGTTTGTCTCCTGTGCTTGGCGGGGCTAGGATCAATCCACACGATCATTTGGGGAGCGCCTTGTTGCTCCCGCGCTGAACAGAGGATTACCCGATGGCCAAGGCAAGCTTTAACTGGATTGACCCCCTGCTGCTGGATCAACAGCTCACTGAAGAAGAGCGCATGGTGCGTGATAGCGCCCAGCAGTTTGCCAATGACAAGCTTGCTCCGCGGGTGCTCGAAGCTTTCCGTAATGAGCAAACCGACCCGGCTATTTTCCGTGAAATGGGCGAAACCGGGCTGCTCGGTGCAACCATTCCCGAAGCCTATGGCGGCAGTGGCCTCACTTATGTGAGCTATGGCTTGATCGCCCGTGAGGTCGAGCGAATTGATTCGGGCTATCGCTCAATGATGAGCGTGCAGTCCTCCTTGGTCATGGTGCCGATCTACGAGTTTGGCAATGAAGAAACCCGGCAGAAATACTTGCCCAAGCTGGCTAGTGGCGAATACATCGGTTGCTTTGGCCTGACCGAACCGAACCATGGTTCGGATCCTGGGTCGATGATCACCCGTGCTCGTGCCGTTGAGGGCGGTTATCGTTTGAGTGGCAGCAAAAATTGGATTACCAACAGCCCGATTGCCGATGTCTTTGTGGTCTGGGCCAAGGATGATGCCGGTGAGATCCGCGGTTTTGTCCTGGAGAAAGGCTGGGAAGGCCTGAGCACTCCGGCGATTCACGGCAAGGTCGGACTGCGCGCTTCGATCACTGGTGAGATCGTGATGGACAATGTGTTTGTGCCTGAAGTGAATGCTTTTCCAGGTGTGCGCGGTCTTAAAGGCCCGTTCACATGCCTTAATTCAGCACGTTATGGCATCAGTTGGGGCGCCTTGGGGGCGGCTGAGTTCTGCTGGCACACCGCTCGCCAGTACACCCTGGATCGCCAGCAGTTCGGTCGTCCGCTGGCTGCAACGCAGTTGGTGCAGAAGAAACTTGCCGATATGCAGACTGAGATCACTCTGGCATTGCAAGGCTGCCTGCGCCTGGGGCGT
Organism: Pseudomonas sp. S9; assembly: GCF_000222125.1. Taxonomy (NCBI): domain Bacteria; kingdom Pseudomonadati; phylum Pseudomonadota; class Gammaproteobacteria; order Pseudomonadales; family Pseudomonadaceae; genus Pseudomonas; species Pseudomonas sp. S9. The sequence goes on from NZ_AFFX01000006.1 coordinate 321,422, forward strand.
ATGAAGGACGAAGGCACTGCTGCCGTCGAAATCACATCGATCATGAAGCGCAACAGTTGCGGCAAGTCGCTGGAGATTGCGCGCATGGCGCGTGACATGCTCGGCGGCAACGGGATCAGTGATGAATTTGGTGTGGCCCGGCACCTGGTCAATCTGGAGGTGGTCAACACCTACGAAGGTACCCATGATGTACATGCGCTGATACTTGGGCGTGCGCAGACTGGTATCCAGGCGTTCTTCTGATTCGCGATCCGAGGGCCGGGCCGGCAAGGTCTCGCCCTTCTGTTTCCGTTGTGCCTTGTCTCAATTTCGGAGTCTGTTATGTCCGGCGCTCTGTCGCATCTGCGCGTTCTTGATCTGTCCCGTGTGCTGGCTGGCCCCTGGGCGGGGCAGATACTCGCTGACCTTGGGGCCGAGGTCATCAAGGTCGAGCGCCCGGGCGTGGGTGACGATACCCGTCATTGGGGGCCTCCCTTCTTGCAGGATGCGGCCGGCGAAGATACCTCGGAGGCGGCGTACTACCTGAGCGCCAACCGCAACAAGCAGTCGGTCACCATTGACTTTACCCAGCCTCGCGGCCAGCAATTGGTTCGTGAGCTGGCGGCCAAGTCCGATGTATTGATTGAGAACTTCAAGGTGGGCGGCCTTGCTGCCTATGGTCTTGATTATGCGAGCCTCAAGGCACTCAATCCGCGCCTGATCTACTGCTCTATCACCGGCTTTGGGCAAACCGGGCCTTATGCCAAGCGTGCGGGCTATGATTTTATGATCCAGGGTCTGGGCGGTTTGATGAGCTTGACCGGGCGGGCGGATGACCAGCCGGGTGCCGGGCCGGTCAAAGTCGGGGTGGCCTTGACCGATATCCTGACTGGGCTGTATTCCACCTCGGCGATCCTGGCTGCCCTGGCCAGTCGCGGTGAGACGGGAAAGGGGCAGCACATTGATATGGCGTTGCTTGATGTTCAGGTGGCATGCCTGGCCAATCAGGCGATGAACTACCTTGCAACCGGCATGGCGCCAAAGCGTTTGGGCAATGCTCATCCTAATATCGTGCCCTACCAGGATTTCCCGACAGCAGACGGTGATTTCATCCTGACGGTGGGTAATGACCGGCAGTTCAAGAAGTTTTGTGAGGTTGCTGGCAAGCCTGAATGGGCTGATGACTCGCGCTTTGCGACCAATCAGGCTAGAGTCGCGCACCGGACGGAGCTGATCCCGCTGATACGCCAGGTCACGGTGTTCAAGACAACCGCACAATGGGTTGGGGATCTGGAGCAGGCAGGGGTTCCCTGTGGGCCGGTCAATGATATTGAGCAGGTGTTTGCTGACCCGCAGGTGATGGCGCGACAGCTACAGATTGAGTTGCCCCACGCGCTGGCAGGTTCGGTGCCGCAGGTTGCGAGCCCGATAAGGTTGTCCGAGACGCCGGTGCAATATCGAAATGCGCCGCCGTTGTTGGGCGAGCACACCGATCAGGTGCTGCAGCGCTGGCTGGGGCTAAGCCATGCCGAGATAGCGCAATTGCGTGATGGTGCGGTGCTGTAGCAAGGCTTTTGAGCTGTCCGTGCTTGCAGTCCGAGCAGGACAGGCTAATGTCAATATAATGCCGCCCAATTATTGAAGGGTGCCTTAGACAACAAATTTTTAATTTAATTTCACGCCTCGGAAAATACCGCCTAATCTTATTCCTTTTAGACGGATTACTCCTACAGGGCTGTAGATGATTAGATTTTGCAGTATTCGATCAGCAGTTGTTTTGACCGTCTCATTCTTTTCATCACTGCTTCGTTCGATCCTCATTCTGAAGGCCAAGTCCCAGCACTTGCTTATGTGCTGTTGCCTGCTGTTCTCAGGCATGGCGCTTGCCCAGCCGCAAGCCCCTAAAAGCGTGGTGTTCTGGTATGCGGTTTCGCCCCCGCTGGCCGAGCTCGCCCAGTTTGACTGGAGTGTGGTCGAGCCTGCGCACCTGAGCGATAAGGATGTTAAGTACCTGCGCGATCAGGGCTCCCAGCCTTTTGCCTATCTTTCCGTGGGCGAATTCGATGGCGATCTGAGCCAGATCCAAAACCAAGGCCTGCAGCGCGGTGCCAGCCCTACCCGCAACGATGCTTGGCAAAGCCAGGTCATGCGACTCAGCTCCGACGTCTGGCGTAAGCATCTGCTGCAACGGGCAAAAGCGCTCAAGGCCCAGGGCTATAGCGGGCTGTTTCTCGACACTCTTGATAGTTTCCAGCTCCTGCCCAAGGACCAGCAAGAGGCGGAGCGTATTGCCCTGCGCGACTTTCTCAAGCAGTTGGCCAGGCAAGAGCCCGATCTCAAACTGTTCTTCAATCGCGGTTTTGAAGTGCTCCCCGAGCTGCCAGGTGTAGCGGCTGCCGTTGCTGTGGAGTCAATCCATGCCGGTTGGAACCCATCCAAGCGCAGTTACCGTGACGTGCCTGCCAGTGATCGTGAGTGGCTTTAGGGCCATCTCAAGCCCCTGCGTGGGCAGGGTATACCGCTGGTTGCCATTGACTACCTGCCCGCCGAACGCCGCGCGGACGCGCGCAAACTCGCCAAGCAATTGCAAAGCGAAGGCTTTATTCCGTTTGTGACCATGCCCGATCTCAACTACCTGGGCATCAGTTCAATTGAGGTAAAGCCACGCAGAATCGCGTTGATTTATGACTTGCGTGAAGGAGCACTTTATCGTGCAACTGGCTTCAATGTGCTCGGTGGGTTGCTGGAGTACCTGGGGTATCGTGTGGATTATTTTGCCGCTGACGATTTGCCTGATATTCCAGCCCCTGGCCTTTATGCCGGAATCACCCCCTGGATGACCACCGGGCAACCGACGAAAGCCAGCGTATTCAATAAGTGGATCAATCAGCGGCTTGATGAGCAGGTGCCCCTGGCTATTTTCAAGGGTTTGCCGATTACCGATCCACAACTTCTGCGCCGGCTTGGTATGCAGCTAAATACCGTGGATTTAAGCAAGGATGCCAAGATTGTCAGCTTTGACAAAACCTTGCTGGGTAGTTTTGAGGCGCCGTTGAAGATGCGCACCCGCGAGTTCTCGACGGTGACTGCATTGGTTGATGGGCCCAAGCCAGCACTGACTGTAAATGACAATGGCGAGCTTTATACCCCAGTCGCCTTGGGCGACTGGGGCGGCTTTGTGCTAAGCCCGTTCGTGCTTGAAACCATTCCTGACCAAATGCGCTGGATTGTTGATCCCTTTGCCTTTTTGCAGCGCGCACTGAAACTTGAAACCATGCCGCGCCCGGATGTAACCACAGAGAACGGCAGGCGTGTAGCAACCGTGCATATCGATGGCGATGGCTTTTTCTCGCGTGCCGAGGTGCCGGGCAGTCCTTATGCCGGTACTGAAGTGCTCAACAGCTTTATCAAGCCCCATGACTTTTTAACCTCGGTTTCGGTTATCGAAGGCGAAGTCGGGCCAAAAGGCATGTACCCGCATCTGTCACGCGAGCTGGAGCCTATTGCGCGCAAGATATTTGCCGAAGACAAGGTTGAAGTGGCCACTCACACTTTTAGTCATCCGTTTTTCTGGCGGCCGGAAGAGGCTAGCCAGAGTGAGGGCTTTGACCCTGAATACGGCTTTATGATGCAGATTCCGGGGTACAAGAAGATTGACTTCAAGCGTGAGGTGATCGGCTCCACGGACTACATCAACCAGCGGCTAACCACGCCGGATAAGCCGGTTAAGATGATTTTCTGGTCTGGTGATGCCATCCCTGACGCTGCCACCATCAAGCTGGCGTATGACAAGGGGCTGGCCAACGTTAATGGTGGCAACACGGCGTTGACCAATGCATTTCCTTCGGTGACCAATCTCTACCCCTTGATCAAGCCCAGCGCCGGTGGCGTGCAGTTTTACGCGCCAGTTATCAACGAGAACGTCTACACCAACCTCTGGCATGGTCCGTACTACGGCTTCCGTGATGTCATGCAAACCTTTGCCTTGACTGACAAACCAAGACGCCTGCGTGGATTGCACCTGTACTACCACTTCTACTCAGGAACCAAGCAGGCTTCGATCAAGGTCATGGGCGAGATCTACCGGTCGATGCAGGCCGAGCATCCGATATCGCTGTGGATGAGCGATTACATTCCGCGTATGCGCGGCCTGTATGAAACCAGCATGGCTCAGCGTGCAGATGGCGCTTGGCAGTTTCGCGGGTTGAACAAGCTACGCACCGTGCGTATTGATCCGGCAATGGGTTGGCCTGATGTGGGCGCGTCCAAAGGTGTTGCCGGTGTCAGGGATTTGCCGCAAGGGCGTTATGTGCATTTCAGTAGCGATTTTCCCATCCTTGCGTTGCGCAAGACGCGCGACCCCCGGCCGTCGATCGAAGAAGCCAATATCCCGCTGACTGGCTGGGTATACCAGGATGACAAGCAGGTGCGGGTGTCATTCGCCGGGCAATTTCCACTGCAATTCAGTGTTCGCGCCAGCTCGGCGTGCTCACTTGAGGTTGCAGGCAAGCGTTATGTCGCCAAGGCGGTTGATGGCCTTTGGCAGTTCAATATCAATAAAGCACAGGTGAACGATGCGCAGCTCACCTGTCGTTAAAAAGACTCGCCTGCTTAGCCCCTGGGTTCTTCTGCTGATCGCCATACTGGTCGGCACGCTATTGGTTGTCAGTTTTTCGGGTAAAGATGCATTTTTGCCGGACGACAATAAACCTGATGCCGTCTCGGTCAATTACGCAGAGTTATTGCTCAAGGCTGATCCAGAGAACCAGGAGCTGCGTGAAAAGCTCATCGGGCAACTTATCGAACTGGGCAGTTATGACGCTGCGCGTCGACACATCAATGAGCTGCCGGTGACGGCCCCTGATCTGAAGGGCTTCTTCGAGTTGGAGCTCGATACTCTGGAGGCACTGGCCAAAACCGAGGGTGTCGATGCGTCCGCAAAGGCCGCACTGGTTGCGCGAATAGAGGCCTTGCCGCGCATCAAGCTCAGTGATGAGCAGCTTAAGCGTGAGGCCAGTTATGCCCTTGCTTTAGGCGCGCCTGCCGTTGCAGCGTCGATCTATGATGAGTTGGCAGTGCGTCAGCCGGAGAAGAAGGCCCTGTGGTTAGACCAGGCGGCGAAATGGTTTATGGCAGGCTCTTAGCCAGGGCGCGCAGCTGAGGTATACAAGCTATTGCTTGATGATGAAAAGGACCCGCAAAAGCGCCTCGACCTGATTTATCAAACGGTGTTGGCCCTGCGAGGCGCCAATCAAGATGATGCGGCTGCGATTTTTCTCAGCGAGCACATGGATGCCCTGAGTGGTCACGACTCGGAACTGCTGGATGAAGGCTTCCACGCTGCCTTGGGCAGTAATCGATATGACCTGGCCGAACAGTTTGTCGCTCTGTGGCGTGAGCAGGAACCCAATGACAAACGTGCAATCAAGGCTGAGTTCGATCTACATATGGCCTCGGGTAACATTGCCGCTGCCTGGCCGCTGGGTCAGTTGTTGGTCGTTGAAGATCCAGACAATCCCGAATTGCTTTCCACCATGGGCAAGTTGGGTGAGTGGGTTGGACAATCGATTGGCGCGCTCGACTACTGGGAGCGCTTGTTGGCGCTGAAGGAAGACCCGCAAGTTCGTGAGCACGCCTGGCGTCTGGCGGCCCAGCTGTTTGAGTTCGACCGAGCAATCCCCTTGCTGGTCGAGCTGGGGGATATGCGCGAGCTGACGCCGGAAGAGATTGATTCGCTGGTGTACAGCTATGAGTCCCTTGGTGAGCCCGAGGAAGAAGAGCAATGGTTGCGCCGCTATACAAAGGCACATCCCGGGCAGGAACTGGGCTGGTTGCGATTGCAGCAATTGCTTGAGCGGACCCAGCAATTCAAGGCCGAAACTCAGATCTGGGCCCAGTTGGACAAGCGTTTCGGAATATCGACCAGTGAACGAGTCAGTTGGGCTCACGCGCACTGGAAACTCTTTGACGAACAAGCTGCCTGGCAGGTTCTCACGGCAAAGAACGCTCACGCCGAGAAGATTACCGATCCAGAATATTGGCGGCTAAGGGCTGAGCTGGCGTGGGCCACGGCCAACGACCAAGATACTCAATATTCGTTTGAGCAACTCCTGGCCCTTAATGAGCCGCTGTACAGTTCCGAGCGTGAGCAATTACTGAATATTTATCAAAAGGTCGACCCGGTAAAAGCCTTGGCATTGGCGGTGTCTTTCTGGAATGCGCGACACAGGCCTGAGCGATTGGCCAGTGCCTTGGACTTGGCTGAAAAGCTGGGTGACTGGGAGCAGTATGCTGCGTTGGTAGCCAGCGCTGAAAAAGTGCCAGGCACAGAGAACCTTCAGGTGCTATGGAATGCCCGTGCTCAACTGGCCATTCGTGCAGGCGACCTAGCCAAGGCTGAGCGTATATATGCACAGGCACTCAAGCGGTTCCCCACCGAGAATATTTACCGTCAACAGTTACTCTGGCTCTACATTGATCAGGGGCGACATGAAGATATCGAGCGTGCGCTGAATAAGTGGCAGTCCATTGCACGGGCCGATGGCATCATGTGGTTGCCGTTTGCCAGTGCTAATTTGATGCTCAATCGGACTGAGCGTGCGCTGGCCTGGCTGAAGCTTTATCTGCAGGCCAATCCAGATGACTTGTTGGCCAACGCCAGTTACGCCGATGCGCTCGACAGCGCGGGTTATCAGGAAGCCGCCTTGCGCCTGCGCAGCAAGCTGCTCAAGCAAATGCAGACGCAAACCCTGCCGGCAGACCCGGATACATTGCGCATCTACTTGCGCCTGCTCGCCAGTGCCCAGTCGCAGCATGCCGCATCTGCTCAGGCTGCCAGGATGGCGGGTGATTCCAAGGCGATGCTGCAACTATGGTTCGAGCAATACACGGCGCAACTCAGTGCTAACGGTCAGGCTGATATTAATGGCCAGTGGCTGGCGTGGGCAGGAGCGCAGGGCCTGAAGCTCGAGCGTTATGAGCAGCTTAGCGAAGCCGTACGTACCCTCAACCGTACCCGCCTGCAAGCAGAGCTGGACAAAGGCGGGCTCGATCCGCTGCAAGAAACCGAAGTCCTTGCGGCGTTAGGCAAGGACGGCCAGGCCCATGCTTATGCGCTGAGCCATCTGTCCGATCAATATCCAAGTGCAGTGAGCAATCAGCTTCGCGGGATGTTGGCTGGAGTCATTGAAAGTACGCCGCAAGGCGCTCAGTTAGGCTGGCGCAGTGAAGATTTCGGTGGGCTGAAGTTGCAAGGTGCCCGCGGGGCGATTGCCCGTAATATCACCGATGACTGGTATGCGCGGCTTGATTTATTCGACGGCCGTTACGACTCGGATAGTCTCGATGAAAGTGTTATCGGCAATGAGCGCAATGCCGAGTTGCAATTGCAACGGGCTATGGACAACGGAGTTCTCGGTTTTGAACTGGATGGAAGCTGGCGCGACGATGAGGACCGCTATGGTTTCGGTCTGTTCCGCACCTTGCGGCTGACCTCGCGTGACTTGCTGCGAGTCGATCTCGACGTTCATCGCGAGGCTGACGAAAGTGGTTTGCTGCGGGCATTGGGCATGCGTGACGGCCTGACGCTGGGCGGGCAACACAACCTGACTGCACGTGACCAGATTGCCTGGTCTATCGGCCAGCAGTATTACCAGACCCGCCAGGGCGATGACATAGGTTCGGGCCAGAAATAAAGCCTGGAATACAACCACACACTGTTTTTTGCCCGCCCGGCCTGGGTGCTGCGAACCGTTGTGGATTACCAGAGCAACAGCCTGGAAAACACCTTGCCTAATGATCTGCTGACTTCTACGGCCAGGGGAAATGCTCCCGGGTTACCTGGTGGCGCGCTGGATGTTGAAGGTGCGACGCCTGAAACCCTGCTTGAGGAGCGTTACGGCCAGCTGTACTTCGGCACCAGTTGGCAACGCGGTCTGCCTGGCTCATTGAATCGCAGTCACCCGCAATACACCTGGTTCGTGGATATGCAGGCAGGCTGGCAGTGGGGTTATCAAGAGGTCAATTACGGCATCAGCACCGGCCGGGGCATGGAAGTGGTCGGCGATGACGAGCTGGCATTTTCCATGGGTTATCAATCGGCTCCGCAAAACGGCGATGGCGAGTCGGGTGGCACCGCAGCAATTACTTACAGCACCCGATTTGGGCGCTGAAAACAGGTTTAAATGGAGGAACTGACAATGTTGAGTATTCGAAAGCTGGCCTTGTTGGCCGTGGTTGTCGCGGTAGCGGGTTGTTCAAGTTTCACCACGCCTGATGGCCAGGTGTTCCCGCGTGCCGCGCAGTGGGGCGTTTTGCCTTTGGTCAATTATTCCCAAGCGCCGCAAGCCGGGCAGCGCAGTGAGCAGATCTTGCTCAGTGTGTTGAACGAAGAGGGGCTGCACCCTCGCTTGTATCCGGCGAGCACGCAAAGTGAATTGCCGTTGCTGGATGACCGTGCACGTCTTGACGAGGCGCTTAACTGGGCCCGTAAAGAAGGTCTGGATTACGTCATCAGCGGCAGCGTTGAGGAGTGGCAGTACAAAAGTGGCCTTGATGGCGAGCCCGCTGTAGGCCTGAGCCTGCAGGTTATCGAGCCTGCAACAGGTCGCGTGCTCTGGAGCAACAGCGGTGCACGCGCGGGCTGGTCACGCGAAAGCCTGGCTGGCACCACCCAAAAAGTCCTGCGTGAGCTGGTCGGCGAATTACAGGTTGAATGATGGCAACTGAGTCTGCTCACAAGGACTTTGCCCTGGCGCCTCGCGCCAGTGGTCATGTCTCCTGGATCGAAACCCTGTTAATCAGCGTGGTTGCGGTCGCGCTTGGTTATTGGCTGTCACCGGCTGATCCGTTGTTGGTGCACGGCTCGTTTCCATGGCTGATTCTGGCGCCACTTTTGATGGCGATTCGTTACGGCTTCATGCGTGTCTTGATCAGTGCGCTGATTATTTTTGCCGCGCTCTTTGCTTATCGGGCCAGTGGCCTGGGGCTTTACCAGGAGTTGCCGGTATCCTTTATCGTTGGCGTGCTGATCAGTGCAATGCTGATTGGCGAGTTTCGCGACATCTGGGAGCGGCGCCTTGAGCGGCTTGAACTGGCCAATGAGTATCGCCAACTGCGTCTCGATGAGTTTACCCGGGCTCATTACATCCTGCGCATCTCCCATGATCGCCTGGAAAAGCGTGTTGCCGGTAACGACCAGAGCTTGCGCAGTTCGCTTCTGGGGCTGCGGGCAAAAATGCGTGAGTTGCCACGCGAAAGCCTGGGCATCTCGGTGCTGGCCGAATCCATCCTGACCTTGCTCGCGCAATATGGCTCGTTCCGTGTGGCCAGCCTGCATTTGGTCAATGAAAGCAAGACAGTGGTGCTCGAGCCACTGAGCAGCATGGGGGAAGTGCGACCCATGCTGGCCGATGATCTGCTGGTCAAGCAATGCCTGGCGCAAGGTCAATTGATCAGTGTGCGCGAAGAGTTGATGGAGCGTGGCGAGCATCGCCAGCATTCGCAATATCAGGTCTGTATTCCGCTGATGGACACCGAAGGCCGGATTTTGGCCTTGCTGGCGGTTGAGCAGATGCCTTTCTTCTCCTTTACCCAGCGTGTGTTGAGCCTGCTGATGATCCTGTGTGGGCATATTGCCGACTTGCTGCAAACCGATGCGCAAACCTTGCAGCTAACCGACATGGACGCACAGGATTTCACCCTGCAGCTCAAGCGTTCGATCAATGATGCTGTCGAGCACGACCTTGAAGCGCACATCTTTGTTATCGAGGCCAGCCCGAGTGAGCATCGCGCTGCATTGCTGCGCCTGATCCAAGACAGTCGACGCGGTCTGGATGTGCAACTGCTGACGACTAACGAGCGCGGCAACGAGTGTGTGCTGGTGCTGTTGCCGCTGACATCTGCAGATGGCGGTCAAGGCTACCTGACACGACTCAATAATATTATCCATGAGCGCTTTGGCCTGGATCAGAGTTTCGAATCGCTGGGGCTACAGGTTCGCGAGTTCGACATCGATGGTCAGGGCGGGAGTGAAGGCCTGCGGCGTTTTCTGTTCAATGAGTGTGGGATCAATGATCAGCAAGTGGCTATTTAGCGGGGCGGCGCTTTTCGAACTGAGCAGCTTTGCTGCTTTGCTCGATAACCTATCCACGGTCGAGGCCACGCTGCTCTATGTCTCCGCGCATGGCCTGGCGAGTGTAATGCTCAGTGCAGGCGTGTGGTTATTGCTGCCACGCCGATATAAGTTCCCGCTGCCCTGGAGTCCGCTGGTGCTGTTCAGCCTGGCTTTCTTCATCCCCATTCTTGGCACCCTGGGCGTAATCCTGGCGGTATTTTCTTCGCTTTTCCTGCCGCGTCGAGCAAAGCCGCAGGTGTTGAACTCAATGGATGTGCCAGAGCTGCCGTTTCGTGCCCAGGAGCTTGGTCGTGACCTGATGTTCAATGATGGTGGTTTGCAGGATGTATTGCGCCATGCGCCCAGCCCTGAACGTCGCACCATGGCCATGATGGCTACGCGTCGCATGAATGGCAAGGACTCTATACCTATTCTCAAGTTGGCATTGCGCGATCCGGCCGACGACGTACGTTTGCTGGCGTATTCGATGCTCGATCAGCAAGAGAGCCAGATCAACCAGCGAATCGAGAAAACCCTTAATCAACTGCAAACCGCCCCCCAGGTACAGCACTCGGCCCTGCATTCGACTCTGGCGCGCTGGTACTGGGAGTTGGCCTATATGGGCTTGGCGCAAGGCAGTGTGCTCGAACATGTGCTCAACCAGGCGCGTGAGCATGTCGAGCGTGGCCTGAGCCTTGGCGCGGGCGACGACATGCACCTGTTGGCGGCACGCATTGCCATGGAGCAAGGGTTGTTGGAGGAGGCGCTTAGTCATCTATCGGCGGCAAGGGCTGCCGGTCTTGCTCAAGAAAAAATTGCCCCCTTCAAGGCTGAGATTGCATTCCTTCAAGGGCGCTATGATGAGGTCCCCCTGTACTTGTCCCAGCTGTCTAGCGAAGCCTTGGCGCGTCCACCTTTTGGCGCGCTGGCGAGATATTGGTTATGACGACTAAACCGCTGAATACAGCGCCAATTGCCGATGTATGCCTGTTGCTTGAGGGCACTTGGCCCTATGTGCGCGGAGGGGTTTCCAGTTGGGTTAATCAACTGATACTTGGTCTGCCTGAGCTGACTTTCTCGGTGTTCTTCATTGGTGGGCAGCAAAGCGCTTACACCAAGCGCCAATACGCTATTCCGCCAAATGTGGTGCATATCGAAGAGCATTTTCTGGAAAGCTCATGGACGGCTGGTCGTGCAGTCATGTCGGCCAAGCGTGAAGGCCCACGAGCCGAGATCAATGCCTTGCACGAGTTTTTTCATCACCCGGCTGAGCCCCTTGCCGAGCAGGGTGAGCAGGTGCTCGAGATTCTCGCAGCAGGTGAGGTGACATTAGACGATGTGCTGCACAGTCGCGCCAGTTGGGATGCCGTCACCGAAGGCTACACCAACCATTGCAGCGATCCTTCATTCGTCAATTATTTCTGGACGCTGCGCACCATGCAGGCGCCATTGATGATGCTGTGTGAAGCGGCAATGCGCATGCCACGTGCTCGCGCGCTGCACTCGATTTCCACGGGGTATGCCGGGCTGCTGGGCAGCATCTTGCAGTCGCGCTGGAATTGCGCCTATGTATTGAGTGAGCACGGCATCTACACCAAGGAGCGCAAGATTGACCTGGCACAGGCCAGTTGGATCTCCGATAGCCCGGACGAAGCGTTGAAGACCGGTATCGACTCGGAGGTCAACTACGTCAGGCGCTTGTGGATTCGGTTCTTTGAGCGCATTGGTTTGCTGGCATATCGCTCTGCCAACCCGATTACGGCTTTATATGAAGGCAATCGCCAGCGTCAACTGGCCGATGGTGCCGATCCGCAGCGAGCCCGGGTTATCCCCAATGGTATTGCAATGGATGTTTGGAGCAATGCCATTGAACAGCGCCCGCCAGGAATCCCGCCAATAGTGGGTTTGATTGGACGGGTTGTACCTATCAAGGACGTCAAGACATTCATCCGCGCGATGCGTGGCGTGGTCAGTGCCATACCTGAAGCCGAAGGCTGGATTGTGGGGCCAGAGGAAGAAGATCCGGAATACGCCAGCGAATGCCATAGCCTGGTGGTCAGCCTGGGTTTGCAGGACAAGGTGAAGTTCCTGGGTTATCGCAATATCCGCGAGTTGTTGCCGGAGCTGGGCATGATGGTCCTGACATCAATAAGTGAGGCCCAGCCATTGGTTATTCTTGAGGCCTGGGCGGCCGGTACCCCGGTTGTCAGCAGTGATGTTGGCTCATGTCGTGAGTTGATCGAGGGCGCAGAGGGCGAAGACCGGGCATTAGGGTGTGCTGGCGAGGTGGTGGCCATTGCCGACCCTCAAGCGACATCGCGGGCTATTGTCAGTCTGCTCAGTGATTCAACCCGCTGGCACCAGGCCCAGTCAGTTGGCTTGAAACGGGTCAATACCTATTACACAGAGACACTGATGTTGCAGCGCTATCGCACCCTTTATCACGATGCTATTGCCATGGAGGCCCAATAAAATGGCTGGCATTGGATTTGAACTGCGCAAGATTCTCTCGCGAGACTCTTATACATCGACATTGCGTGCCTATGTCTATGCGGGGTTGATCGGCTCCGGCCCGTGGGTGCTGTCGATCCTGAGCGTGATGATGATTGGTGTGCTCAGCCTGGGTATAGTGGTTCCCGAACTGCTCATCAGGCAGTTCCTGATCACAGTAACCTACCTGATGGCCTGCTCGCTGATCATCACCGGCGGCCTGCAGTTGATGTTTACCCGTTTTATTTCCGATCGTTTGTTTGAAAAGGCCAACGACAGAATCCTGCCTAACCTGGTGGGCATGCTGTTAGTCGTCACTATAGGTGCAGGCTTCCTGGGCTTCATGCTGCTGGCGACGCTATTTTATGAGTCCTTTACCTACCACCTGCTGGTTGTGTCCAATTTCGTAGTGCTGTGCAACCTGTGGCTGGTTATTAACTTTCTGTCCGGGATGAAGGCCTACAATCGGATATTGCTGGTGATGCTGGCGGGCTATTCGCTGATGGTGCTCTGTGCCCTGCTGCTGCGCTTCCTGAAAATGGAGGGCTTGCTGCTGGCCTTCCTAATTGGCCACGCCAGCCTGCTCTTTATGTACTTGTTCGATATTTTGCGTGAGTACCCGGCCAAACAGTTGGTCGCCTTTGACTTCTTCAAGCGTCAGCAAGTGTTCTACAGCCTGTTGGTCACGGGGCTTTGCTACAACCTTGGGGTGTGGATCGACAAGTTTATCTTCTGGTACACGCCCGCGACCTCTGGCCAGGTCATCGGGCCATTGCGTGCCTCGATTCTGTATGACTTGCCGATCTTTCTCGCTTACCTGGCGATTATTCCCGGCATGGCGGTGTTCCTGGTGCGGATTGAAACTGATTTTGCCGAATGGAACGAGCGCTTGTATGTGGCCATCCGCGGGGGCGAGACCCTGCAGCATATTGGCCAGCTAAAAGAGCAGATGATTCTATCTATCCGCCAAGGCCTGCTGGAGATCTGCAAGGTGCAGGGCGTCACTGTGACCTTGCTGTTCTTGTTCGCGCCGCAACTGCTTGAATGGTTGGGTATGTCCAGCCATTACCTGCCCTTGTTCTATATCGACCTGATCGGCGTGAGCATCCAGGTTGTCTTCATGGCCCTGCTTAACGTCTTCTTCTATCTAGACAAGCGCGCCATAGTGCTTGAGCTATGCATCCTGTTTGTTGTGCTCAACGCCGCGCTGACTATATTGAGCATCTATATGGGGCCGAGCTTCTTCGGATATGGCTTCACCCTGTCCCTGCTGGTTTGCGTGCTGCTGGCCCTCGGGCGGCTATCAAGCTCGCTTGATGACCTTGAGTACGAAACCTTTATGCTAAGCCGCTGATAAGCGGGTTTGCAGATTTTCGGGATTAGATTCAAATAAACCCTTGACGGCAAATCTGAGGTGC
>NZ_AFFX01000005.1:0-445158 GCF_000222125.1 Pseudomonas sp. S9
TGGTGTAGTTGCCAAGATCATCGAGTAATCGATTGGTCTAGAAAAAGCCCCCGCTTGCGGGGGCTTTTTTATTGGGTTGACACTGGTAAGGAGCGTCTATAGAATTGCGCCTCCTTTTAACGGGCGTACTGCGTCCGTTGGGAATCGCAGCTTGGAATCTGAGGTCAAAATGCAAAACCAACAAATCCGTATTCGGTTGAAGGCTTTTGACCATCGCCTGATCGATCAATCAACCCAGGAAATCGTGGAAACCGCGAAACGTACTGGTGCTCAGGTGCGTGGTCCGATTCCATTGCCTACTCGCAAAGAGCGGTTCACAGTTCTTACTTCTCCGCACGTCAACAAAGACGCGCGCGATCAGTTTGAAATTCGAACCCACAAGCGTGTTCTGGACATTGTCCAGCCAACGGATAAAACCGTTGACGCGCTGATGAAGCTCGATCTTGCGGCTGGCGTGGAAGTGCAGATCAGCCTCGGCTAAGACTTGGGTCTTAGTCGTGTAACGCTCTGAAATGGGCGGCCATAGCGGGTGAAAGCCCCGTACACTCATGAGGTTTACAACATGACTATTGGTGTAGTCGGTCGTAAATGCGGTATGACCCGTATTTTCACCGAAGAAGGTGTCTCCATTCCGGTTACGGTCATTGAGATCGAGCCGAATCGCGTCACCCAGTTCAAAACTGAGGAGTCCGATGGCTATCGTGCAGTGCAGGTCACTGTAGGTGGGCGTCGTGCTTCGCGTGTCAGCAAAGCAAAAGCCGGTCACTTCGCCAAGGCGAACGTCGCGGCAGGTCGTGGTTTTTTGGAATTCCGTCTTGAAGAAGGCGAGTACTCAACTGGCGACTTGATCAACGCTGAAATCTTCCAAGCTGGACAGATGGTCGATGTGACCGGTCAGTCCAAGGGTAAAGGCTTTGCCGGTACCATCAAGCGTTGGAACTTCCGCGGCCAAGACAACACTCACGGTAACTCCGTGTCCCACCGTGTACCGGGTTCTATTGGCCAGTGCCAAACCCCAGGTCGCGTATTCAAGGGCAAGAAAATGTCCGGTCACATGGGTGCTGAGCGTGTGACGGTACAGTCCCTGGAAGTTGTGCGCGTAGACGCTGAACGCAACCTGCTGTTGGTCAAAGGCGCTGTTCCAGGCGCGACCGGCGGTAACTTGGTTGTGCGTCCAGCAGCTAAGACTCGCGGTTAAGGGGAAGCTGACATGCAATTAAATGTAAATGGCGCTCAAGCGATCGAAGTTTCCGAAGCGACTTTCGGCGGCGATTACAATGAGACCCTGGTTCACCAAGCAGTTGTGGCCTACATGGCCGGCGGCCGTCAAGGCAGCAAGCAACAGAAGACCCGTTCCGATGTATCTGGCGGCGGCAAGCGTCCGTGGCGTCAGAAGGGTACTGGTCGTGCTCGTGCTGGTACCACTCGTGGTCCGATCTGGCGCGGTGGTGGTGTGACTTTCGCGGCTCGTCCGCAGAATCACGACCAAAAGCTGAACAAGAAGATGTATCGCGCAGCGATCCGTTCGATTCTTGCTGAGCTGGTTCGCACTGATCGTCTGGTTGTAGTTGAAGACTTCGCTGTTGAAGCTCCGAAAACTAAAGATCTGCTGGGCAAGCTCAATGGCATGGGTCTGACTGATGTCCTGATCGTGTCTGATGCAATTGATCAAAATCTGTACCTGGCTGCTCGTAACCTGCCGCACGTCGATGTTCGTGACGTACAGGGTTCCGATCCGGTCAGTCTGATCGCGTATGAAAAGGTACTGGTTACCGTTTCTGCCGTGAAGAAATTCGAGGAGATGCTGGGATGAACCAGGAACGCGTATTTAAAGTGCTGCTGGGTCCGCACGTCTCTGAGAAAGCCACAATACTGGCCGACAAGAAAAGCCAGTTCGTATTTAAAGTTGCGACTGACGCAACCAAGCTGGAAATCAAGAAGGCCGTCGAAAGCCTGTTCAGCGTGAAAGTTGAGCGTGTTACTACTCAGAACGTTCTGGGTAAGAGCAAGCGCACCGCTCGCGGTCTGGGCAAGCGTAACGACTGGAAGAAAGCGATCATTTCGCTTCAGCCAGGCCAAGATCTCGATTTCGCCAGCAGTGCTGAGTAAGGAAGGGGTGCATCATGGCAATCGTTAAATGCAAACCGACTTCCGCTGGCCGCCGTTTTGTGGTCAAGGTGGTCAATCAGGAGCTGCATAAAGGCGCTCCTTACGCTCCGCTGCTTGAAAAGAAGTCGAAGACTGGCGGTCGTAACAACAATGGTCGCATCACTACCCGTCATATCGGTGGTGGTCACAAGCAGCATTATCGTCTGGTCGATTTCCGTCGCAACGACAAAGATGGCATTCCAGCCACTGTCGAGCGTATTGAATACGATCCGAACCGTACCGCACACATCGCCTTGTTGATGTATGCAGACGGCGAGCGTCGCTACATCATCGCACCTAAGGGTGTGAGTGCTGGTGACCAGCTGATTGCTGGAATCATGGCTCCGATCAAACCAGGTAACAGCCTGCAACTGCGCAACATTCCAGTTGGTAGCACTGTTCACGGTATTGAACTCAAGCCAGGTAAGGGTGCACAGATCGCTCGTTCCGCTGGTGCTTCGGCTCAGCTGATCGCTCGTGAAGGCGTCTATGTGACTCTGCGTCTGCGTTCCGGTGAAATGCGTAAAGTTCTGGCCGAGTGCCGTGCGACTTTGGGCGAAGTTTCGAACTCCGAGCACAGCCTGCGTTCGCTGGGTAAAGCTGGTGCTAAGCGCTGGCGTGGCGTTCGCCCGACCGTTCGTGGTGTTGCCATGAACCCGGTCGACCACCCACACGGTGGTGGTGAAGGTCGTACCTCTGGTGGTCGTCATCCGGTGTCTCCATGGGGCTTCCCTACCAAGGGTGCTAAGACTCGTGGTAACAAGCGCACCGATAATATGATCGTCCGTCGTCGCAAGTAATTAGAGGGATACGACAGTGCCACGTTCTCTGAAAAAAGGTCCTTTCATCGATCTTCACCTACTGAAGAAGATTGAAGTGGCAGTTGAAAAGAATGATCGCAAGCCAGTTAAAACCTGGTCGCGCCGTTCTATGATTCTGCCGCAAATGGTCGGTCTGACCATTGCTGTGCATAACGGCCGTCAACATGTCCCAGTTCTGGTGAACGAAGACATGGTCGGTCACAAACTCGGCGAGTTTGCTGGTACCCGCACTTATCGTGGGCACGTAGCAGACAAGAAAGCCAAGCGTTAAGGGGTTAGGAAATGGAAGTAGCCGCTAAGTTGTCGGGCGCTCGAATCTCCGCCCAAAAAGCCCGCTTGGTCGCCGACCAGATCCGCGGGAAAAAGGTGGGCGAAGCGCTCAACTTGTTGGCTTTTAGCAGTAAAAAAGCCGCCGAGATCATGAAAAAAGTGCTGGAGTCGGCTGTAGCCAACGCCGAGCATAACGAAGGCGCAGACGTTGATGACTTGAAGGTCAGCACCGTTTTCGTCAACGAAGGGCGTTCGCTGAAGCGTATCATGCCGCGTGCCAAAGGCCGCGCTGATCGCATCGTCAAGCGGTCTTGCCATATCACTGTCAAGGTTGCGGACAAGTAACGGAGTCGATCAGATGGGTCAGAAAGTACATCCCATTGGCATTCGCCTGGGAATCGTCAAGGAGCACACCTCCGTCTGGTACGCAGACGGTCGGACTTATGCGGACTATTTGTTCGCTGATCTGAAAGTGCGTGAGTATCTCCAAGACAAATTAAAAAGCGCGTCCGTAAGCCGTATCGACATTGCTCGTCCGGCTCAAACTGCACGCATCACCATCCACACTGCTCGTCCAGGTATCGTTATCGGGAAGAAAGGTGAAGATGTTGAGAAGCTGCGTCAGGACCTGACCAAGCAAATGGGTGTGCCTGTGCACATCAATATCGAAGAGATCCGCAAGCCGGAGCTCGACGGTATGCTGGTTGCGCAGAGCGTAGCTCAGCAGCTGGAGCGTCGTGTGATGTTCCGTCGCGCTATGAAGCGCGCTGTACAAAACGCCATGCGTATTGGTGCCAAGGGCATCAAAATCCAAGTGAGCGGTCGTCTCGGTGGTGCTGAAATCGCACGTACCGAATGGTATCGCGAAGGTCGTGTGCCGTTGCACACCCTGCGTGCCGATATCGACTATGCCACGTACGAAGCGCACACCACTTATGGTGTGATCGGTGTCAAGGTTTGGATCTTCAAAGGCGAAGTAATTGGTGGTCGCCACGAAGAACTGAAACCACAAGCACCTGCGCCTCGTAAAAAAGCTGCTAAGTAAGGGGTACGCCAAATGTTGCAACCAAAGCGTACGAAGTTCCGTAAGCAGATGACCGGCCACAACCGTGGTCTGGCACAGCGCGGTAGCAAAGTCAGCTTCGGCGAATTCGCCTTGAAGTCTGTTGCCCGCGGTCGTCTCACCGCCCGTCAGATTGAGTCCGCTCGTCGTGCTCTGACTCGTCACGTTAAGCGTGGCGGGAAAATCTGGATTCGCGTTTTCCCGGACAAGCCGGTTACCAAGAAGCCTCTAGAAGTGCGGATGGGTAAAGGTAAGGGTGGCGTTGAGTATTGGGTAGCCCAGATTCAGCCAGGCAAGGTCCTGTATGAAATCGAAGGCGTTTCCGAAGAGTTGGCGCGTGAGGCTTTCGCCTTGGCGGCTGCAAAGCTGCCTCTCGCCACCACTTTTGTTAAGCGGACGGTGATGTGATGAAGGCGAATGAACTTCGTGAAAAATCAGCACAGCAGCTGAACGAGCAACTGCTCGGCCTGCTGCGCGACCAGTTCAATCTGCGCATGCAGAAAGCGACTGGCCAGTTGGGGCAGTCTCATCTGCTCTCGCAAGTTAAGCGCGATATCGCTCGTGTGAAGACTGTGCTCAACCAGCAGGCAGGTAAGTGATCATGGCTGAAGCCGAAAAAACAGTCCGTACGCTGACCGGCCGTGTTGTCAGCGACAAGATGGACAAGACCATCACCGTATTGATCGAGCGTCGCGTTAAGCACCCGATCTACGGCAAATACGTTAAGCGTTCGACCAAGCTGCACGCGCATGACGAAACTAATCAGTGCAACATCGGTGACAAGGTTTCGATCCGTGAAACTCGTCCCGTAGCCAAGACCAAAACTTGGGCACTGGTTGAAGTCATCGAACGTGCAGTGGAAGTCTAAGGACTAGGGGTCGGAGAAATTATATGATTCAGACTCAATCCATGCTCGACGTTGCTGACAACAGTGGCGCACGTCGCGTTATGTGTATCAAGGTGCTGGGTGGTTCACACCGCCGTTATGCTGGCATCGGTGACATCATCAAGGTAACCGTCAAGGAAGCAATTCCTCGCGGTAAAGTGAAGAAGGGCCAGGTAATGACTGCTGTTGTAGTCCGTACCCGTCACGGCGTTCGTCGTCCTGATGGCTCTATCATTCGCTTCGATGGCAACGCTGCTGTTCTGCTGAACAAAAAGCAAGAGCCTATCGGTACCCGTATCTTTGGGCCCGTGACTCGCGAACTTCGTACTGAGAAGTTCATGAAGATCGTCTCGCTCGCCCCTGAAGTGCTGTAAGGAGATCCGACATGCAAAAGATTCGTCGTGACGACGAGATCATCGTGATCGCCGGCAAAGACAAAGGTAAGCGCGGTAAGGTGCTCAAGGTTCTCGCTGACGACCGTTTGGTCGTTGGTGGGATCAACCTGGTGAAGCGTCATACCAAGCCGAACCCGATGTCGGGCGTTCAAGGCGGTATCGTTGAGAAAGAAGCGCCATTGCACGCTTCTAACGTGGCCATTTTCAATAGCGAAACCAGCAAGGCAGATCGTGTTGGTTTTAAAGTTGAAGACGGTAAAAAAATTCGTGTCTTCAAGTCGACCCAAAAAGCGGTTGATGCTTGAACACTGCTAGGTAGAGACCATGGCACGACTAAAAGAGATTTATCGGAAGGAAATTGCGCCCAAGCTCCAGGAAGAACTGAAGCTTAGCAACGTGATGGAAGTTCCGCGCATTACCAAAATCACCCTTAACATGGGCCTGGGCGAAGCGATCGGTGATAAGAAAATCATCGAGCACGCAGTTGCCGACCTGGAAAAGATCACCGGTCAGAAAGTCGTTGTGACTCATGCCCGTAAGTCGATTGCAGGCTTCAAGGTTCGTGAGGGCTGGCCGATTGGCGTTAAAGTTACTCTGCGCCGTGAGCGTATGTACGAGTTCCTGGATCGTCTGCTGTCTATCTCCCTGCCGCGTGTGCGTGACTTCCGCGGCCTGAATGCCAAGTCGTTCGACGGCCGTGGCAACTACAGCATGGGTGTTAAAGAGCAGATCATTTTCCCGGAAATCGACTACGACAAAATCGATGCCCTCCGCGGTCTGGATATTACCCTGACCACCACTGCTCGGACGGATGATGAAGGTCGCGCATTGCTGCGTGCTTTCAAATTCCCGTTCCGCAACTGATAGGAGCTGGATCATGGCCAAAATGAGCATGAGAAACCGCGAGCTGAAGCGTCAGCAAACGGTTGCCAAGTACGCCAAGAAGCGTGCTGAGCTGAAAGCCATCATCGTGGATCAGGAAGCAACTCCTGAAGCGCGTTGGGAAGCGACAGTAGCACTGCAGAAGCAGCCACGTGACGCAAGCGCCTCGCGCATGCGTAACCGCTGCCGCATTACCGGTCGTCCGCACGGCGTTTATCGCAAGTTCGGTCTGTCGCGTATCAAGCTGCGTGAAGCTGCTATGCGCGGTGACGTTCCAGGTCTGGTCAAAGCCAGCTGGTAAGTCACTGTTAGCGAGTCACCTGTTTCGCTCGGTTTACCGGGCGAATCAGGTGAATATCGCAAGCAATTTGAATCAAGCCCCTTTTGGGGCTTGATTCATTTTTGATCAGTCACTAGAATGTTCGGCTCGCCTGAGCCTGGGTTCGCCCAAAGGTGTCTGGTGACTCTAGCCGTAAGGCTAATTCTTTTTGTATCAGGAGCGTCTAGCCCATGAGTATGCAGGACCCGTTAGCGGACATGCTAACTCGTATCCGTAATGCCCAGATGGCTGAAAAGTCCGTCGTAAGCATGCCATCTTCTACTTTGAAGGTAGCCGTAGCCAAAGTTCTCAAGGACGAAGGTTATGTTGCGGATTATCAGATCAGCGGTGAAGCAAAACCGCAGCTGTCCATCGAGCTGAAATATTTCGAAGGCCGTCCGGTCATCGAAGAAGTAAAACGCGTTAGCCGTCCAGGCCTCCGCCAATACAAAGCTGTCGAAGATCTGCCGAAAGTTCGTGGCGGTCTTGGCGTGTCTATCGTCTCCACCAACAAGGGTGTGATGACGGATCGTGCTGCGCGCGCTGCCGGTGTCGGTGGTGAAGTGCTTTGTACTGTGTTCTAGGGGGAGATAAGCATGTCTCGCGTTGCTAAAAACCCCGTCAAGCTGCCTTCTGGTGTAGAGATCAAACTCGCCGGTCAGCAGCTTTCGGTGAAAGGTGCCAAGGGCACTTTGGAACTGAACGTTCACTCGTCCGTTGAAGTGGTCCAGGATTCCGGTGAGCTGCGTTTCGCTGCTCGCAACGGTGATCAGCAGACTCGCGCAATGGCCGGTACCACTCGTGCGTTGGTTAACAACATGGTAATCGGCGTCAGCGAAGGCTTCGAGCGCAAGCTCCAGTTGGTAGGTGTTGGTTATAAAGCACAAGCTAAAGGTCAGGTTCTGTCCTTGGCGTTGGGCTTCTCCCACCCAATCGACTACGAATTGCCGCAAGGCGTTACCGCCGAAACCCCTAGCCAGACCGACATCCTGATCAAGGGCGTCGACAAACAACTGGTTGGTCAGGTAGCTGCGGAGATTCGTGACTTCCGTCGTCCTGAACCTTACAAGGGCAAAGGTGTTCGTTACGCTGACGAAGTCGTCCGCCGTAAAGAAGCCAAGAAGAAGTAGGGCTAGCAAATGACCGACAAAAAAGTTACTCGACTGCGTCGCGCTCGCAAAGCACGTCTGAAAATGCACGAACTCGAAGTCGTGCGTCTCTGCGTGTATCGTTCGTCGCAGCACATCTACGCCCAGGTCATCTCGGCCGACGGCAGCAAGGTTTTGGCCACCGCGTCGACCTTGGACAAAGCACTGCGTGATAGCGCCACTGGCAATATCGACGCAGCCAAGAAAGTTGGCGAGCTGGTTGCTGAGCGTGCGAAAGCCGCTGGTGTAACTCAGGTTGCATTCGACCGTTCTGGCTTCAAGTACCACGGCCGCGTTAAGGCGCTGGCTGATGCTGCTCGTGAAGGCGGGCTGGAGTTCTAAGTTATGTCAAATAACGACCAAAAGCGCGACGAAGGCTACATCGAGAAATTGGTGCAGGTTAACCGTGTTGCTAAAACCGTAAAAGGTGGCCGTATCTTCACTTTCACCGCGTTGACCGTGGTAGGTGATGGCAAGGGTCGCGTTGGTTTCGGCCGCGGCAAATCCCGCGAAGTACCAGCTGCTATCCAGAAAGCGATGGAAGCTGCACGTCGCAACATGATCACAGTTGATCTGAACGGCACTACTCTGCAATACGCAATGAAGTCTGCTCATGGCGCCTCCAAGGTGTACATGCAGCCTGCTTCCGAAGGTACCGGTATCATCGCCGGTGGCGCAATGCGTGCTGTCCTGGAAGTAGCTGGCGTTCACAACGTACTGGCTAAGTGCTACGGCTCTACCAACCCTGTGAACGTGGTTCATGCCACTTTCAAAGGCTTGAAAGCTATGCAGTCTCCGGACTCCGTTGCGGCTAAGCGTGGCAAGAGCGTCGAGGAGATTCTCTAATCATGGCTAATACCGTAAAAGTCACGCTGATCAAAAGCGTGAACGGCCGTCTGGCTAATCACAAAGCTTGCGTCAAGGGTCTCGGCCTGCGTCGTATCAATCACACCGTTGAAGTTCTGGATACTCCAGAAAATCGCGGCATGATGAACAAAGCTTATTACCTTCTCCGCGTGGAGGGTTAACGCATGTTCCTGAATGATTTGAGTCCTGCGCCGGGTTCCCGTCGCGAGAAGCACCGTCCGGGTCGTGGTATCGGTAGTGGTTTGGGTAAGACTGGTGGCCGTGGTCACAAAGGTCAAACCTCCCGTTCCGGTGGTTCCATTGCTCCAGGTTTTGAAGGCGGCCAGCAGCCTCTGCACCGTCGTCTCCCTAAATTCGGCTTCGTCTCTCTGAAGGCTATGGATCGCGCAGAAGTGCGTACTTCCGAGCTGAACAAGATCGAAGGTGATGTAGTTACTCTGCAGGCGCTGAAGGATGCTGACCTGATTAATCAAAACGTACAGCGTGTAAAAGTCATGCTGTCCGGCGAGATTACTCGTGCAGTTACCCTTAAAGGTATCGCCGCCACCAAAGGTGCGCGCGCGGCTATCGAAGCAGCTGGCGGTAAGTTCGAGGAATAAATGGCTAAGCAAGGTGCTCTCTCAGCGCTAGGCAATGGCGGGTTATCCGAGCTCTGGGGTCGTCTGCGCTTTCTGTTCATGGCGATTATCGTCTACCGGGTTGGCGCGCACATCCCTGTGCCTGGAATCAACCCTGATAGACTGGCGGATCTGTTTCGACAGAATGAGGGGACCATTCTTAGCTTGTTCAACATGTTTTCCGGTGGTGCGCTGGAGCGCATGAGTATCTTTGCATTGGGGATCATGCCGTACATTTCGGCATCGATCATCATGCAGCTCATGTCTGCTGTCAGCCCGCAACTGGAGCAGTTGAAGAAGGAAGGTGAATCTGGTCGCCGCAAGATTAGCCAGTACACCCGCAACGGCACTCTCGTCCTGGCATTCGTTCAAGCTATTGGCATGTCCGTTGGCTTGGCGAGCCAGGGCGTCGCGTTTGCAGTTGATTTCAGCTTCTACTTTGTCGCGGTCACTACGTTCGTTGCTGGTGCAATGTTCATGATGTGGCTCGGCGAGCAAATCACTGAACGTGGTGTTGGCAACGGTATTTCGATGCTGATTTTTGCAGGCATCGTAGCCGGTCTGCCGCGGGCGATAGGGCAGTCTTTCGAGTCTGCTCGTCAGGGTGATATCAACATTTTCGCCCTTGTCGCCATCGGTTTGCTGGCAGTAGCGATCATTGGTTTCGTGGTGTTCATTGAGCGTGGGCAGCGTCGCATTGCGGTGCATTACGCCAAGCGTCAGCAGGGCCGCAAGGTTTTCGCTGCGCAGACCAGCCACTTGCCACTGAAGGTGAACATGGCGGGGGGTATCCCCGCTATCTTCGCTAGCAGCCCTCTGTTGTTCCCGGCATCGCTGGGGTCTTGGTTCGGTCAGTCCGAAGGTTTGGGCTGGCTTCAAGATATCTCACAGGCTATCGCTCCTGGTCAGCCGTTGAACATTCTGCTGTTTAGTGCAGGGATCATTTTCTTCTGCTTCTTCTATACAGCGCTGATGTTCAATCCGAAAGACGTAGCGGAAAACCTGAAGAAGTCTGGTGCCTTTATTCCAGGCATCCGTCCAGGCGAGCAGTCGGCACGTTATATCGATAGCGTATTGACTCGTTTGACTTTGTTCGGAGCCATTTACATGACGGCCGTATGTTTGTTGCCCCAGTTTCTGGTGGTTGCAGCCAACGTTCCGTTCTATCTCGGCGGGACCTCGTTGCTGATTGTGGTCGTGGTTGTAATGGACTTCATGTCCCAAGTACAATCGCACCTCGTTTCGAACCAGTACGAATCCCTGATGAAGAAAGCCAACCTGAAGGGCTACGGCAGCGGCATGATGCGCTGAAGTGTCCATAAGGTTCGAGGAGTTGGTGATGAAAGTTCGTGCATCAGTGAAAAAGCTGTGCCGTAACTGCAAAATTATTCGTCGCGAAGGTGTCGTGCGAGTGATCTGCAGCGCGGAACCGCGTCACAAACAGCGCCAAGGCTGAGAGTGATAGTAGCGATATAAGCCCGACAGCTAGTGCGCTGTCGGGTTGATTATTTGTTTTTACAGCGTTAAGATCTTGCGCCCCATTTCTTGGCTTCCGGGGCGTGGGTTGCTGTCAATTGGAGTTACACTGAATGGCCCGTATTGCAGGCGTTAACATTCCGGATAACAAACACACTGTTATCTCGCTGACCTACATCTTTGGTGTTGGTCGCACAACTGCGCAGAAAATCTGTGCTGCTACTGGTGTGAACCCAGCAGCTAAAATCAAAGATCTCTCTGACGAGCAGATCGAGCAGCTGCGTGGTGAAGTCGCCAAGGTTAACACCGAGGGTGATCTGCGCCGCGAAGTTAACATGAAAATCAAACGCTTGATGGACCTGGGCTGCTATCGCGGTCTGCGCCATCGTCGCGGCCTTCCGGTCCGCGGTCAGCGTACCAAGACCAACGCGCGTACCCGTAAGGGCCCGCGTAAGCCGATCCGCAAGTAATTGCGCCCGCGAATCGACAGGAAATAAGTCATGGCTAAGCCTGCTGCTCGTACTCGTAAGAAAGTCAAAAAGACAGTTGTGGATGGCATCGCCCATATCCACGCTTCTTTCAACAACACTATCGTGACCATTACTGACCGTCAGGGCAATGCTCTGTCTTGGGCTACCTCTGGTGGTTCAGGTTTCCGCGGCTCACGTAAGAGCACCCCGTTTGCTGCCCAGGTGGCTGCAGAGCGTGCTGGTCAAGCTGCGCTGGAATACGGCCTGAAGAACCTTGACGTCAACGTCAAGGGCCCAGGTCCCGGCCGTGAGTCCGCTGTCCGTGCATTGAACGGCTGCGGTTAAAAGATCGCCAGCATCACCGATGTGACGCCCATCCCGCATAACGGATGCCGTCCTTCGAAGAAGCGTCGCGTGTAATCAGGAGACAGTGAGATATGGCTCGTTACATTGGTCCCAAGTGCAAACTGTCTCGTCGTGAAGGCACAGATCTTTTCCTGAAAAGTGGCGTACGCGCCCTGGAATCGAAGTGCAACATCGAAGCAGCCCCAGGTATTCACGGCCAGCGCCGTAGCCGTCAGTCCGACTACGGTACACAGCTGCGTGAGAAACAAAAAGTTCGTCGCATCTATGGCGTTCTTGAGCGTCAGTTCAGCGGTTATTAAAAAGAAGCAGCCGGCAAGAAAGGCGCTACTGGTGAGAACCTCCTGCAACTGCTCGAGTGCCGTCTGGACAACGTAGTTTACCGTATGGGCTACGGCGCAACCCGCGCTGAATCCCGTCAGTTGGTATCGCACAAAGCGATCTCCATCAACGGCAAAACTGTAAACGTCCCGTCCTACCAGGTTAAAGCTGGTGACGTAGTTGCAGTACGCGAGAAATCGAAGAATCAGCTGCGCATTGCTCAGGCTCTTGAGCTGTGTGCCCAGCGCGGCCGCGTTGAATGGGTAGAAGTTGACACTGAAAAGAAATCGGGCGTTTTCAAAGCCGTCCCAGTTCGCAGTGACCTCTCCGCCGACATCAACGAAAGCCTGATTGTCGAGCTCTACTCCAAGTAAGGGCTAGAAAAAAGGGTGCATCCATGCAGATTTCGGTAAATGAGTTCCTGACCCCCCGCCATATTGATGTGCAGGTGGTTAGTCCGACCCGCGCCAAGATCACTCTCGAGCCTCTCGAGCGTGGCTTTGGCCATACCCTGGGCAACGCGCTGCGTCGCATCTTGTTGTCCTCCATGCCTGGCTGTGCAGTAGTCGAGGCCGAGATTGACGGTGTGCTCCATGAGTACAGCGCAATCGAAGGTGTTCAGGAAGACGTTATTGAAATCCTGCTCAACCTTAAAGGTCTGGCTGTCAAACTGCACGGTCGTGACGAAGTGACACTGACTCTGGCGAAGAAGGGCTCGGGCGTAGTTACCGCTGCCGATATTCAGCTGGATCATGATGTTGAAATCGTCAATGGCGACCACGTAATTGCCAATATGGCTTCTACTGGCGCGCTGTACATGAAGCTCACTGTAGCTCGTGGTCGCGGCTATGAGGCAGCTGACTCCCGTCAGAGCGATGAAGATGAAAGCCGCA
Organism: Pseudomonas sp. S9; assembly: GCF_000222125.1. Taxonomy (NCBI): domain Bacteria; kingdom Pseudomonadati; phylum Pseudomonadota; class Gammaproteobacteria; order Pseudomonadales; family Pseudomonadaceae; genus Pseudomonas; species Pseudomonas sp. S9. Next base: position 12,940 of record NZ_AFFX01000005.1, read on the forward strand.
GCATTGGTCGCTTGCAGCTGGATTCATCGTTCAGCCCGGTGCGTCGTGTCTCTTACGTGGTGGAAAATGCTCGTGTTGAGCAGCGCACCAACTTGGACAAACTGGTTATCGACCTGGAGACCAACGGTACTCTGGATCCTGAAGAGGCAATTCGTCGTGCCGCTACCATCCTGCAACAGCAGTTGGCAGCGTTCGTCGACCTCAAAGGTGACAGCGAGCCTGTTGTGATCGAGCAAGAAGACGAGATCGATCCGATCCTGCTTCGCCCGGTTGATGATCTGGAACTGACCGTTCGTTCGGCAAACTGCCTCAAAGCAGAGAACATTTACTACATCGGCGACCTGATTCAGCGTACCGAAGTAGAACTGTTGAAAACACCGAACTTGGGCAAGAAATCCCTGACTGAAATCAAGGATGTTCTGGCTTCTCGCGGTCTGTCCCTCGGTATGCGCCTCGACAACTGGCCGCCGGCAAGTCTGAAGAAAGACGATAAGGCTACTGCCTAATCGTCATCATCACCGAACGAGAGTTTGGTAAGGAATTGAACCATGCGTCATCGTAAAAGTGGCCGTCACCTCAGCCGCACAAGCGCTCACCGCAAGGCCATGTTTCAAAACATGGCGGTATCGCTGTTCGAGCACGAGCTGATCAAAACTACTCTTCCGAAAGCAAAAGAGCTGCGTCGCGTTGCCGAGCCGCTGATCACTTTGGCTAAAGAAGATAGCGTTGCTAACCGCCGTTTGGCATTCGATCGTACTCGTTCGAAAGCTATCGTTGGTAAGTTGTTCAACGACCTGGGCAAGCGCTATGCCACCCGTCAGGGCGGTTATCTGCGTATCCTCAAGTGCGGTTTCCGCGCTGGTGACAACGCTCCTATGGCTTATGTTGAGCTGGTTGACCGTCCGGTCGGCGGCACAGTAGAAGCTGCAGAGTAAGTTGTAGGTTGTAGAAAAAACCGGGCCTGGCCCGGTTTTTTTGTTTCTCGGGTGAACAATATTCCGCACGTCGTGTTTAATATTGTGTGCAAGCCCGGCCTCAGGTAATGTTCTTGGAACTCTGATTCCTCATAAGAACAAGCACATGTCCGAACCTACTGCCCTGAGCTTAATCCCTCCTGTTGTTGTTCTCGTACTCGCCGTTTGGCTGCGTCGCCCCATTCTTGCTTTAGTGCTTGGCGCGATTTCCGGCTTGATGATGATTTCACCCACCAGTGCACTTCACAGCTTTTCCGAGATATCACTCAAGGTCATGCAGGATGAAACCATTGGCTGGCTGATCCTGGTCTGTGGCAGCTTCGGTGCGCTTATTGCCCTGCTCGTGCGCACAGGTGGCGCCCAGGCCTTTGGTCGCGCCTCGATCAAACTGGCCAAAGGGCGGCGTTCGTCATTGCTCATGACCTGTGTACTTGGGCTGGTTATCTTCATTGACGACTATCTCAATGCGCTGACCGTGGGTGAAACCATGAAGCGCGTGACCGACCGCTTCAAGGTCTCCCGCGAGATGCTCGCCTATATTGTCGACTCGACTGCTGCGCCTGTCTGTGTGCTTGTGCCGTTGTCGACATGGGCGGTGTTCTTCGGCGGTTTGCTTGAGAACAATGGTATTGCCGAGAGCGGGCAGGGGATCACCGTCTACATGAGCGCCATTCGCTACATGTTCTATGCCTGGTTGTCTGTTGTGCTCTTGCTGTTGGTTGCTGCTGGTGTTGTCCCAGCCATAGGCCCTATGCGCAAGGCTGAAATGCTCGCCCAGCACGGCTCGGCTGGGGCAATGCACGTCAGTGAGTTCAGTCCCGAGCACAACTATGCAATGAAGGCAGTTGAAGCCGAGCACAAGAGCGCCGAGGATGTGGAAGGCAAGCTGTATAACTTCCTGGTTCCGCTACTGCTGCTGGTTGGTTTTACCCTGTATTTCGATATTGATGTGTGGATGGGCATGCTCGCGACCATGGCGCTGGTCGTGCCCTTCTATCTGGTGCAGGGCCTGATGCCTCTTGCAGAAATGCTTGAGCAGATGATGGACGGTTTCAAGACCATGTTGCCGGCCATTGGCACTGTTATCGCAGCGTTTATTTTCAAAGAAGTCTGTGATCAGTTGCAGTTATCGTTATTTGGCGTGGAGTCGCTCAAGGCTTTCATGACTGCGCAGCTGTTGCCAGCCATGGTGTTCTTGAGCATGGCGGTGCTGGCATTTGCTACCGGCTCGTCCTGGGGCATTTTTGCGGTAACAATTCCGATAGTGATGCCGCTGGCCTATGCCCTCGACGCCAATATTCCCCTGGTTATCGGTGCACTGATGTCGGCTTCGGCCTTTGGCAGCCAGGCGTGTTTCTACAGTGACTCAACTGTTCTGGCGGCCCAGGGTTCAGGTTGCAACCTGATCAGTCATGCAATTACCCAGCTGCCCTATGCGCTGATCGCGGCAGGCCTGACCTTTGTGGGCTTTATTCTGATTGCCTAAGAGTTTTTAACTATCAGGACGGTTTGCTCAATACATTGGCTCTCTTTTCTAGGCAAGATTAACCTTGATTCATCGCTGGCCTGACAGCCCGGTCGATTGGATCTAATAAGGAGAGAGCTCATGAGCAGCAAGCCTATGTTGACTACCAGTGCTGGTAGCCCGATTGCCGACAACCAAAATTCTCTTAGTGCAGGCCCACGTGGCCCACTGTTGATGCAAGACTACCAACTGATTGAAAAGCTCGCGCATCAGAATCGCGAGCGCATTCCTGAGCGTGCCGTGCATGCCAAGGGCTGGGGAGCTTACGGCACGCTGACCATTACCCATGACATCAGCCGCTATTCGAAAGCCAAGGTATTGCAGAAGGGCAGCAAGACCCAGATGCTCGCGCGCTTCTCGACCGTTGCGGGTGAGCAGGGTGCGGCTGATGCCGAGCGTGATGTGCGTGGTTTTTCCCTGAAGTTCTATACCGAAGAGGGCAACTGGGATCTGGTGGGCAACAACACGCCGGTATTTTTCGTTCGCGACCCCTACAAGTTTCCGGACTTTATCCACACGCAAAAGCGTCATCCAAAAACCAATCTGCGTTCAGCCACTGCAATGTGGGATTTCTGGTCGCTGTCCCCGGAATCACTGCATCAGGTGACTATCCTGATGTCCGATCGCGGCTTGCCGACGGATGTTCGTCATATCAATGGCTACGGCTCGCATACCTTTAGCCTGCTTAACGCAGAAAATGAACGCGTCTGGGTCAAGTTCCACTTCAAGACCAAGCAGGGTCACAAGCATTGGACCAATGCCGAGGCACAAGCAGTTGTTGGTAAAAGCCGGGAAACGACGCAGGAAGACTTGTTTGGCAGTATTGAAAAGGGTGATTTCCCCAAGTGGGGCTTCTTTATTCAGGTGATGACACAGGAGCAGGCCAAGCACACCAGCTTCAATCCGTTCGACCTGACCAAGGTCTGGCCGCATGGTGATTTCCCATTGATCGAGGTGGGTGAGCTTGAGCTCAATGCCAACCCTGAAAACTATTTTGCCGAGATCGAACAAGCAGCTTTCTCGCCATCGAACGTGGTGCCTGGTATTGGTTTTTCGCCGGACAAAATGCTGCAGGCGCGGGTCTTTTCCTATGCGGATGCCCATCGCTACCGCCTGGGGACGCACTATGAGGCATTGCCGGTAAACGCACCGAAGAGTCCTGTGCACCATTATCACAAGGACGGTTCCATGCGTTTCTTTACGGCGAACTCAAATCCGGATGCCTATTACGAGCCTAACTCGTTCAATGGCCCTGCGCAGGCGCCGCAATATGCTGAGCCGCCATTGCCGCTGGAAGGTGATGCTGATCGATTCAATCATCGTGTAGGCAACGATGATTACAGCCAGCCGCGGGCCTTGTTCAACTTGTTTGACGAGGGGCAAAAGCAGCGTCTGTTCAGCAATATTGCCGAGGCCATGGCCGGTGTGCCGGATTTCATTGTTGAGCGCCAGTTGGCTCATTTTGACCAGGTGCATGCGGACTACGGCAATGGTGTGCGACAGGCGCTAAAAGCCAATCGTTAGTATTTACGCCAGCAACCACGGGGCCTCCAGCGATGGTGGCCCCTTTTTTTTACTTGACCTGTGTCCGCTTGGGGTTGAGCATATGCAAATATTCAGAGCGTTTGTGTCAGGAGCGGTAGATGAAAGGCCACCAGGAAGTAATCGATTATTTCAAAGTACTGCTCAAAGGCGAGTTGGCTGCCCGTGATCAGTATTTTGTGCACTCACGCTATTACGAAGACTGGGGTTTTACCAAGCTGTATGAGCGTATCAATCACGAGATGGAAGAAGAGACCCAGCACGCCGATGCGTTGCTCAAGCGGATCTTGTTCCTTGAAGGTAAGCCTGACATGACGCCGGATGCCTTTGTTTTTGGTCAAAGTGTGCCTGAGATGCTCAAGCTTGACCTGGCTCTGGAGTATCACGTGCGCGCAGCCCTGTGTAAGGGCATTGAGCTATGCGAACGCCTGCAGGACTACCCAAGTCGCGATATTTTGCTGGCCCAGCTTAAAGACACCGAAGAAGATCACGCCTACTGGCTGGAGATTCAGCTGCAGCTGATCGACAAGATGGGCCTGGAAAACTACCTGCAAGCGCAGATGTAATTTAAACCCGGCACAACCTAAATTGATTGCTTAGGAGGTGAACAACGCGAAGCTTGTCCACCTCCATGCAATACCGAAATCAGCAAACAGGCTGCCTTGTTCGAGACCGTAAAAAAGGTGGATAAAAAGCATTATCCACCCTATGTAATCCCTCTCTAGCTCGCGGCGCGGTCACGTTCCAACAAGGTTTTAAGGAAGTATCCAGTGTGCGACTGGGGCATCTCGGACACTGCTTCCGGTGTGCCAACTGCAATGATCTGGCCGCCCTTGGAGCCACCTTCGGGACCTAAGTCCACCAGCCAGTCTGCGGTCTTGATCACGTCGAGATTGTGCTCGATCACCACCACTGTATTGCCGTGGTCACGCAGGCGATGAAGTACATCGAGAAGTTGCTGGATATCCGCGAAATGCAGGCCAGTGGTCGGTTCGTCGAGGATGTACAGGGTCTTGCCAGTGTCGCGCTTGGATAGCTCGCGGGATAGCTTGACCCGCTGCGCTTCACCACCCGACAGCGTCGTCGCGCTCTGGCCCAGCTTGATATAGGACAACCCCACATCCATCAGGGTCTGCAGCTTGCGCGCCAATGCAGGAACCGCATCGAAGAACGCCCGGGCTTCCTCAATCGTCATGTCCAGGACTTCGGTGATGTTCTTGCCCTTGTACTTGACCTCAAGGGTTTCACGGTTATAGCGCTTGCTCTTGCACACATCGCAAGGTACGTAGATGTCCGGCAGGAAGTGCATCTCAACCTTGATCAAGCCGTCACCCTGGCAGGCTTCGCAGCGGCCGCCCTTGACGTTGAACGAGAAGCGGCCAGGCCCATAGCCGCGTGAGCGGGACTCGGGCACGCCGGCAAACAACTCGCGAATGGGGGTGAACAGACCGGTGTAGGTCGCCGGGTTGGAGCGCGGCGTGCGACCGATAGGGCTTTGGTCGATATCCACAACCTTGTCCAGGTGCTGCAAACCGTCGCAACTGTCATGGGCTGCCGCTTCCAGGGTCGTGGCGCCATTGAGCGCAGTCGCGCTGAGCGGGTAAAGGGTGTTGTTGATCAGGGTTGATTTACCCGAGCCCGATACGCCGGTCACGCAGGTCAGCAGGCCGATAGGAATTTCCAGGTCAACATTGCGCAGGTTGTTGCCGCGTGCGCCCTTGATTTTCAGCAGCTGCTTTTTATTCACCGGATGGCGCTTGGCTGGGACTTCGATCTTGACGCGTCCAGACAGGTATTTTCCGGTCAGTGAGTCTGGATGTGCCATGACTTCGGCAGCGGTGCCTTCAGCAACCACTCGACCACCATGAACGCCCGCGCCGGGGCCAATGTCGACCACATAATCAGCCATGCGAATAGCATCTTCATCATGCTCAACCACAATCACGGTGTTGCCGATGTCGCGCAGGTGGCGGAGCGTGCCGAGCAGGCGTTCGTTATCACGTTGATGCAGGCCAATCGACGGCTCATCGAGGATATACAGAACCCCGACCAGGCCTGCGCCAATTTGGCTGGCCAGGCGAATACGCTGCGCTTCCCCGCCGGACAAGGTATCGGCGCTGCGGTCCAGCGACAGGTAATCGAGGCCGACATTAACCAGGAACTGCAGGCGCTCGCGAATCTCCTTGAGAATCTTGTCGGCGATCTCGCCCCGGCGGCCGGTCAGTGACAGACCAGAGAAATACTCGGCGGCATCGCCGATTGGCAAGCCGGTCACCGCAGGTAGTGTGCGTTCACCAACCCATACGTGACGGGCTTCACGGCGCAGGCGCGTGCCACGGCAATCCGGGCACGGCTGAGTGCTGAGCAGCTTGCTTAGCTCTTCGCGTACGCTGGTCGATTCAGTTTCGCGATAGCGACGATCCAGGTTCGGCACAATGCCCTCGAAGGGGTGCGCCCGCTTGACGATGTCGCCACGGTCGTTGAGGTAGCGGAAGTCGACACTCTGGGTGCCGCTGCCGAACAAAATGACTTTTTGATGCTCGGCACTGAGGTCGTCGAACGGAATTTCCAGGCTGAAACCGTAATGTGCCGACAGCGAGCCGAGCATCTGGAAATAGTAGACGTTGCGTCGATCCCAGCCGCGAATCGCGCCTTCGGCCAGTGTCATCTCGCCATGAATCAGGCGCTTGGTGTCGAAGAACTGCTTGACCCCCAGGCCGTCGCAGGTTGGGCAGGCGCCAGCCGGGTTGTTGAACGAGAACAGCTTGGGCTCCAGTTCACTGATCGAATGGCCACAGTGTGGGCAGGCAAAGCGCGCCGAGAAAATCATCTCGTCCTTGATCCCGCTGCTGTCGTCATCTTTGTCTAGCGGTGCAACAAGGGCCAGGCCGTCAGCCAGGTTCAAGGCGGTTTCAAACGACTCGGCAAGGCGCTGCTGCAAATCCTCGCGCACCTTGAAGCGGTCGACCACTACATCAATGGAGTGCTTCTTTTGCTTGTCGAGCTTGGGTAACTCGTCCAGCTCATGAAGCTTGCCGTCAACCCGGGCGCGGACGAAACCCTGCGCACGCAGCTCCTCGAATACCGAGAGGTGCTCACCTTTACGCTCGCGGACGACTGGCGCCAGGAGCATCAGCTTGCTGCCTTCAGGCAAGGCCAGAACCTGGTCGACCATCTGGCTGACAGTTTGTGCCTCCAGGGGGACATCGTGATCCGGGCAGCGTGGAATGCCGACGCGTGCGTAGAGCAGGCGAAGGTAATCGTAGATTTCAGTGATGGTGCCAACGGTGGAGCGAGGGTTATGCGATGTTGATTTCTGTTCGATGGAAATTGCCGGCGACAAACCCTCAATGGTGTCGACGTCGGGCTTTTCCATCATCGACAAGAACTGCCGGGCGTAGGCTGACAGTGACTCAACATAGCGCCGCTGGCCCTCGGCATACAGGGTATCGAAGGCCAGCGACGACTTGCCCGAGCCAGACAGGCCGGTAATCACGATCAACTTGTCGCGTGGCAAGGTCAGGTCGTTTTTTTTAGGTTTGTGGGTACGTGCCCCACGGATCAGAATCTTTTCCACAAACAGCGGCCTCGCTTGGCGGGGGGAAACCCACGAGTATACGACCCTCGGCTAACCTGCGGCAAAGTGTGCTCCTGTGCCGCAGTTCATATGGCTGTTAGAATCGCGGCCTTGTCTGACTTAGAGTCTTGGTAATGCACGATCTGCACAATGACCGCATGAGTGGCAGCGAAAATCGAGCGGCAGCTGGCCTGTCGATGGTTTTTGCTTTTCGGATGCTCGGCATGTTCATGGTCTTGCCGGTATTAGCAACCTACGGCATGGACCTCAAAGACAGCACGCCCGCGCTGATCGGCCTGGCGATTGGTGTGTACGGCCTGACGCAGGCATTTTTGCAGATCCCTTTCGGGATGATTTCCGACCGCATCGGCCGGCGCCCGGTGATTTACGTGGGCTTACTCATATTCGCCGCCGGTAGCGTACTGGCGGCCAATGCCGACTCGATCTGGGGCGTGATAGGCGGGCGGGTACTGCAGGGCGCAGGCGCCATTTCCGCTGCGGTGATGGCGTTGCTCTCAGACCTGACCCGTGAGCAGCATCGCACCAAAGCCATGGCCATGATTGGCATGAGCATAGGCTTGTCGTTTGCCGTGGCGATGGTGGTCGGACCGCTTTTGACCCGTGCTTTTGGTTTGTCTGGCCTGTTTTGGGTAACGGCGGTCATGGCCTTGGTCGGCATACTGATTATCGCCGTGATTGTGCCCGGCACACCGGGGCAGCTTCAGCATCGCGAGTCTGGCGTGGCGAAGCAGGCATTGATGCCAACACTGCGCAACGGTGACCTGTTGCGCCTGGATATTGGCATCCTGGCCTTGCACTCGATCCTTATGGCCAGCTTCGTGGCCCTGCCGCTGGCGCTTGTCCAAGAAGGCCACCTGGCTAAAGAACAGCATTGGTGGGTGTACCTGACGGCTTTGCTGGTTGGCTTTTTCGGCATGGTGCCCTTCATCATCTACGCCGAGAAGAAGCGCCAGATGAAGCGTGTATTGGTGGGTGCTGTTTCGGTGCTGTTGGCTTGTGAGGTGTATTTCTGGGCGTTTGGCCATAGTTTACAGGCGCTGGTGCTGGGCATTATCGTGTTCTTTACTGCATTCAACCTGCTTGAAGCCTCTTTGCCATCGCTTGTCAGCAAGGTCGCGCCGGCGGGCGGCAAGGGAACGGCAATGGGGGTCTATTCAACCAGCCAGTTTCTTGGGGCCGCGTTGGGCGGTATTGTCGGTGGTTGGTTGTATCAGCATTACAGCTTGTCGGGGGTGTTCCTCGGATGTGCAGCGATGGCGGTTCTTTGGTTGGTCTTTGCTGTTAATATGCGCGAACCACCCTATGTGACCGGCCTGCGCATGCCGATTTCAGCTTCAGCAGTGCAGGATACTGGGCTGGCGGAGCGTTTGCTGGCATTGCCCGGTGTAACAGATGCGGTTGTGGTGGCCGAAGAGGCTGCCATCTATATCAAAGTGGACACCCAAAAATTGGATCGCGCGGCGCTTGAGGCCTTGGTAGAGCAAGCCTGAGAGCCGCGCTGACAGCTTAGGAGATCGTTATGGCCCGTGGGGTTAACAAAGTTATTCTGGTCGGTACCTGCGGACAGGACCCAGAAACGCGCTACCTGCCCAATGGCAACGCCGTTACTAACCTGAGCTTGGCAACAAGCGAGCAGTGGACCGACAAGCAAACCGGTCAGAAAGTCGAAAGAACGGAATGGCACCGTGTTTCGATGTTCGGCAAGGTGGCTGAAATTGCCGGTGAATACCTGCGCAAAGGTTCGCAGGTCTATATCGAAGGCAAGCTGCAAACCCGCGAGTGGGAAAAAGACGGCATCAAGCGCTACACCACCGAGATCGTGGTCGACATGCAGGGCACCATGCAGTTGCTGGGCGGTCGTCCCAATAATGAGGGCGGTGATTCGGCCCCACGCCAGCAGCGCCCTGCGCCGCAACAGCGTGCGCCACAACCGCAGGCAGCTCCACGTCCAGCGGCGCAACCGCAAGCCCAGCCCGCGCCAGACTACGACAGCTTCGATGACGATATTCCGTTCTGAGAGTTACCTTAGACTTATTTGTAAGGTTTAGGCTCGAGGCCCCCGCATTGCGGGGGTTTTTTGTTTTGTGGGCAATCAAAAAACTACAAGGCTGAGTCCTCTGGCTATTCGGGGTTACACTACCGGCGCTTTTTTGCATGGACCTACACGCACGCAGTCGTGAGCACTAGCTGACCGGAAATTACTTATGTCTAGCAACACCTCGTCCTTGGCTTCAAACCTGAGCAATGTGGCCGCTAGCCCGGCAAGTCCTTTGGTCATGCGGGTGATTGGTGCCTGCGCCCTGGCGCACCTGATCAACGACTTGATCCAGGCGGTGTTGCCAGCGATTTATCCAATGCTCAAGTTGAACTATGGCCTGAGCTTTACCCAGGTTGGCTTGATCACCTTGACCTTTCAGCTTACCGCTTCCTTACTGCAGCCTTGGGTTGGCTATTACACCGACCGTCATCCAAAACCCTGGCTACTGCCATGCGGGGCGCTCTGCACCCTGGTTGGCATTCTTATGCTGGCGTTCGTGGGCAGCTTCGCGGCAATCCTTACGGCCTCTGCCCTGGTCGGTATCGGTTCCTCGACTTTTCATCCTGAGGCTTCACGCGTTGCGCGCCTGGCGTCCGGTGGCCGCTTTGGGCTGGCCCAGTCCACATTCCAGGTCGGCGGTAATGCCGGTAGCGCTTTTGGCCCGCTATTGGCGGCCGCTATCGTAATCCCCTATGGGCAAGGCCACGTTGCCTGGTTTGGCCTGTTTGCAATATTTGCCATCGCCGTGCTTTGGGGATTGAGTCGCTGGTATCGCAATCACCTGAATTTGTTCAAGCTCAAGCAGGGCAGCAAGGCGACCCACGGCTTTTCCAGCCAGCGTGTGAGGTTGGCGCTTGTGGTGCTGGCATTGCTGGTTTTTTCCAAATATTTCTACATGGCCAGTTTTACCAGTTACTTCACCTTCTATTTGATTGAGAAGTTCGACCTGTCGATAGCCAGTTCGCAACTGCACCTGTTTATGTTCCTTGGGGCCGTTGCCGCAGGAACCTTTTTTGGCGGCCCAATCGGCGACAAAATTGGACGCAAGATGGTGATCTGGGTGTCTATTCTAGGTGTCACGCCTTTTACCTTGGTGCTGCCTTACGCCGACCTGTTCTGGACCGGGGTGTTGAGCATGGTGATCGGGTTTATCCTCGCATCGGCGTTCTCGGCAATCGTGGTTTTCGCCCAGGAGCTTGTTCCGGGCAATGTCGGCATGATTGCGGGTGTGTTCTTCGGGTTAATGTTCGGCTTTGGTGGTATCGGTGCCGCGTTATTGGGGCATCTGGCGGATATTCATGGCATTGAGTATGTGTACAAGCTGTGTTCTTTCCTGCCATTGATTGGAGTTATTACGGTGCTGCTGCCATCGACCAAGGGCGTTTAGACGCTCGGGGAAACGGCTTGCGCAGATACAGCGTGAAGCCGCGCCCGAACCTGGCTGAGAAAGGCGAGCAATCTCAGTTTGCAGGCTCGCGGCTGTGATTTATTGGCCATATGGTGTTTTTTGTACGCGTTATTTTGTTTTTCAACGCCTGAGCTTTAGTATGCAAGTAACTTTACAAAGCTATGTAGCTTTCTCTTATCTATAACCGTTCTGATTGCTGAGATAGCTATCGATTATGCGAATGCGTTTGATGTTGCTGGGTGGCGGCAGCGCTTTGGGGCAAGCGCTGATTCGTCTCGGGGCTGAGGAGGACATTAACTTCCTTGCGCCGCGACCACCTGATTCTGGCTGGGATGCCGCCAATCTGACTCAGTTGCTCGATGACACCCGTCCCGATGCCTTGATTAACCTTGCGTATTACTTCGACTGGTTTCAGGCCGAAACCGTGAGCGAGGCGCGCTTTGCCAGCCAGGAGCGTGCCGTTGAGCGCCTTGCCGAGCTGTGCAAGCACCACGAAATTCGCTTGATCCAGCCGTCCAGCTATCGGGTATTCGATGGCGCGCGGGCAACGGCCTATAGCGAAAAGGAAGAGCCCGTGCCGCTGGGGTTGCATGGGCAAGCCTTGTGGCGTCTTGAGCAAAGCGTGCGCGCCGTGTGTTCGCGGCATGTGCTGCTGCGCTTCGGCTGGCTGCTCGACAGTTCGCCGGAAGGCTTGATGGGGCGTTTTTTGGCGCGTGCCGGGCGCGATGATACGCTCTACCTGGCGGACGACCGCCGCGGCAATCCAACACCTGTGGATGATGCGGCGCGCGTCATCCTTGCAGTGCTCAAGCAGCTTGATTGCCAGGCGCCATTGTGGGGCACCTATCACTATGGCGGGGATGAGGCGACCACATCCCTGGCGCTTGGGCAGGCCTTGTTGAGTGAAGCACGCAGTTTTCGCAGTAACCTGGTCGATGATATAGCGGCGCAAGCCCACGCTGCGCGGCCAGACGCCGCAGAAGAACCACAGCATGCGGTGCTTGCATGCAAAAAGATTCTCCACACCTACGGTATAAAACCGCGTGCATGGCGTGCGGGGCTGCCGAGCCTATTGGATCAATACTATCGTCATGTCTAAGTTATTTCTGGTCACCGGCGGAGCCGGGTTTATTGGGTCGCACATGGTCGACGCATTATTGGCTAAAGGCCATGCCGTGCGCGTGCTGGATAACTTATCGATGGGCAACCGCAGCAACTTGCCTGCTGATAATCCTCGGCTGCAGTTTATCGAGGGCGATGTCGCCGATGCCGCTTGTGTCTCGGCGGCAGTTGAGGGCTGTGATGCGGTGGTTCATTTGGCCGCTGTAGCTTCGGTACAGGCCTCGGTGGATGACCCGGTCAGCACGCACCAGAGCAACTTTGTCGGCACGCTGAATATTTGCGAGGCCATGCGTGAGCACAGGGTCAAGCGTGTGGTATTTGCCTCAAGCGCTGCGGTTTACGGCAATAACGGTGCTGGCCAGCCCATTGATGAAAATACCGCCAAGTCGCCCTTGACGCCCTATGCCTCGGATAAGTTGTCGAGCGAGTACTACCTCGATTTTTATCGTCGCCAGCATGCCCTTGAGCCCGCTGTATTCCGCTTCTTCAATATTTTCGGGCCGCGCCAGGATCCGTCCTCGCCTTATTCCGGCGTAATCAGTATTTTCACCCAGCGTGCGCAGCAGGGCTTGCCGATCAGCGTTTTCGGCGATGGCGAGCAAACGCGCGACTTTTTCTTCGTTGCAGACTTGATTGAGTTGTTGCAGCAGGGCTTGTTCGCTGAGCAAGTGGTCAGCGATGCGGTCAATGTCGGTTGGAACCAGGCTACCAGTCTCAAGCAATTACTTGAGGCTATCGGCGAGTTGTTTGGCGGGTTGCCAGCAGTGACTTACCTGGAGCCGCGTGCGGGGGATATTCGTCATTCGCGGGCCAATAACGATCGCTTGAAGCAGGCTTATCGCATGCCGCAGGAAACGCCACTCAAAGAAGGTTTGCGCCAGTTGCTGGGGCTTGCCGGGTAACAGCGCATAAGGTCAAACCCATACGAAAAAACCGGCACATGAGTGCCGGTTTTTCATTGCGGATGTGGGGTTAGAACGTATAACCCAGGCCGACCATGTAGACCCAAGGGTCGACATCCACATCGAGCTTCAGTTTACCAACACCAGCCAGATCAACATGGGCATTGGTATCGATGTCGATATAGCGCACCTGGCCGTTGATCATCCAGTGATCGTCGATCATGTAGTCAGCGCCAATTTGTGCAGCTGCGCCCCATGAGTCGCTCAGGTCAAGATTGCTGAAACCCTTGGCTTCGGCGCTGCTTGAGGTATTGGCGTCGTAGAACGCGGTGTAGTTGATGCCCACGCCGACATAGGGCTGGAAGGCGTAGTTCTTGTCCAGCGGGTAATAGACCAGGCTCAGGGTCGGTGGCAGTTGTTTAACGTCACCAAGGCCACCATTCAAACCCGCTAAACCGCCTTGCAGGCCATGTACACCTACGTCATGAGTAAATGGGGTGGCCGCCAGCAGTTCGATCCCCAGGTGGTCGGTCATCATGTAGGCAAAGTTGAGGCCCAACTGGGTGTCGCTTTCAACGGTTGCACTGCCACCCAGATTGCCCAGTGGGCTCTTGACCCCAGAGCTGTCTTCATTCGGGTCGACAGTAATAGCGCCTGCGCGAACGATGATGTCACCGGCCTCATAGGCATGGGCAAAAGTAGGGGCCATCGCAAGGGCAAGCAGCGGAGCTATAAGGGTGAATTTATTCATGGATAACTCCTATTGAGTTAGTGGGGCTGGCTGATGAATAAATCATAGCTAACTATCTAAAACAGGCATTGATCCAGCTCAATAAGTCATCGGATTGGCCTTTTAGAGCACTCACCGATTGCCTTTGGTTGCTAATAAAGATGATAATAGTTCTCTTTAACGTATCCGTAGCAGAGGATTTGCACCGCATGAGCCGTTACCCCATCCGCCTAATGGCGGCCGCGCTGATGTTTTCCAGTGCTGCCGTGAGCGCTGCACCTTTAGGCGACGCACTGGATGAAAGCCAAGGTCTGGCTGCAGATGCCAAAGCCTCTCAAGCCCGCATTGAAAAGCTTGATGACGCCAGCCGCGAAATGCTCAGCCAATACCGCAGTGCCTTGGAGCAAGCTGAGGCCTTGAAGGGCTACAACGTGCAACTGCGTGAACTGGTTGCCGCCCAACAAAAAGAGTTGGCGGGTTACCAGGCGCAGCTCGACGGTATTGAGCGCACCCAGCAAGCGGCTACGCCCCAGATGCGCAAAATGGTCGAAGTACTCGGCGAGTTCATCAATGCCGATGTGCCTTTCCTGCCTGAAGAGCGGGCCGACCGCCTGGCGCAATTGCAGGATCTGCTGCCTCGTGCTGATGTCAGCCTAGCTGAAAAATACCGGCGCATTCTTGAGGCCTACCAGGTCGAAAGTGATTACGGACGTACGCTTGAGGCCTGGCGCGGTGAGCTTGATGGCGAGCAGGGTGTACGCAGTGTTGAGTTCCTGCGACTGGGTCGCGCGATGATGTATTACCAGACCCTTGATGGTCACGAGAGCGGTTGGTGGAACCCACAGGCTCATGCCTGGCAGGTGCTTGATAGCAGTGCGCGGCGTCCGCTTCATCAAGCCATTGCCATTGCCCGCCAAGAGCAAGCGCCAACCATGCTTGATTTGCCAGTGAAGACTTTGAATCTAGGGGCCCAGTAATGAGTGTTGTGATTAAACGTGGGCTGATCGCAGCGCTGGTATTGAGTGCGCTGCCAGTAACCGTCAGCGCGGCTGAGCCGCTGAGCCCAGACCAGTTGCTGCAACGTATTCGTAGCGAGCGCGCAGCCGAAGTCAGCGCCATGCAGGACCGCGAGAAGGCATTTGTCGCGCAGCGTAGTGAGCGCGCACAGCTTCTGGCCAAGGCCCAGGCCTCTTTGGCAGAGCAGAAATCCGAAGCCGAACGCTTGAAAGCCGATTTTGACCGCCAGGAAGCCGAACTGGCTGAGCAGGAAGCCTTGCTCAAGCAGCGCTCGGGAAGCCTGGGTGAGTTGTTTGCAGTAGTCCGCCAAAGTGCCGGTGATGTCGCCGGGCAATGGCAAGACAGTCTGCTCAATGCGCAATACCCGGAACGCATCAAGCGTTTGCAGGCCCTGTCAGAAAGCCGCGCATTGCCATCGGCTCAAGACCTTGAAGATTACTGGATGGTGCTGCTTGAAGACCTGGCCGCCAGTGGCCGGGTTGAACAGGTTGAATTGCCGGTGGTTGCCGCAGATGGCACTCGCAAGCAGCAGCCTGTGCTGCGCGTTGGGGCATTCTCGGCCTACAGTGATGGCCAGTTCTTGCGCTACGACGCCGACTCAAATGAATTGCTGGTGCCTGCACGCCAACCCGCGGGCTCGGGCCTGGTGAGTGATTACCTCGCAAGTAAAGAACCATTGGCGACCCTGCCGATCGACCCAAGTCGCGGTACGATTCTGGCACAGTTGCAGCGCAAGCCAGGTCTATGGGATCGCTTGCAGCAAGGCGGGCTGGTCGGCTGGGTGATTGTCGCGCTTGGCGCGCTGGGCCTGTTGCTTGCCCTCTGGCGCATGGTTTATCTGGCCAAGGTCAATCGTGGTGTGAAAGCACAGTTGCACAACATCAGCGTGCCGGATGATGGCAATCCGCTGGGTCGTGTGATTGGCGTACTGGGGCCGAATCCGCAGTTGTCTGACCTGGAAACCCTGGAGCTCAAGCTTGACGAAGCGATCCTTCAGGAAACGCCACCACTGGAGAAAGGCCAGGGCCTGCTCAAGCTACTGAGTGCGGTTGCACCCTTGCTCGGCCTGTTGGGCACCGTGACCGGCATGATCGTGACTTTCCAGGCTATTACCCAGGGCGGCGGCGGTGACTCGCGATTGATGGCCGATGGTATTTCGCAAGCCCTGGTGACTACCGTTCTTGGCTTGGTGGTGGCTATTCCGCTGTTGTTCCTGCACAGCTTGCTGGCGAGCCGCAGCAAGGCTCTTATCCAACTGCTCGAACAGCAAAGCGCCGGTTTGATTGCCTTGCATTTGTCTGGGGCGCCGCGCCGTGACTGATCTATTCGCCTTATGGCTGCGTGTAACTGACAGCGCCTATGCGTTGCTTGATTTCATGAGCGCGGGCGGTGTGGTGATGTGGGCGTTGGCAGGGCTCTGCGTGGTGTTCTGGACGCTGGTGCTCGAGCGCTTCTGGTTTATGCGCAAAGTCTTCCCGGTGTGGGTCGACGAGCGTCGTAAAGCCTGGCAGCAACTTCTGCAAGATGATTCCGGTACCTGGCAGCGCGCTGTTCGCAGCGCCTGGCTGGCCCAGGCACGGCAACACCTGGTTGGGCCATTGCGCCTGAGCAAAACCCTGGTGGCGATGTATCCACTGCTGGGCTTGCTTGGCACCGTGAGCGGCATGGTTGCAGTGTTTGATGTGCTGGCAATGAGCGGCACCGGCAATCCGCGCGGAATGGCCGCGGGTGTCTGGCAGGCGACGTTGCCAACCATGGCCGGCATGGTGCTGGCGATTACTGGATTGTTCAGCCTGGCGCGCCTCGAACGCAACGCCCGTCAGGCCATTGAGCGGCTGGCTGACCAGCTGCGACACGACTGAGATAGCTAATCATGAGAATGCGCCGTCATCATCAGCAAGACGAAGACACTGGTATCGACCTGACGCCGATGCTCGATGTAGTCTTTATCATGCTGATTTTCTTCATCGTCACCAGCTCCTTTATCAAGGAGTCTGGAGTCGAGGTTCAGCGCCCACAAGCGCAAACCGCCAGTCCGCAAGACAAAGGCAATATCCTCATCGCGATTACCGCTGATGGGCAGGTTTGGATGGATAAAAAAGTG
The DNA here is from genome assembly GCF_000222125.1 of Pseudomonas sp. S9. NCBI lineage: Bacteria > Pseudomonadati > Pseudomonadota > Gammaproteobacteria > Pseudomonadales > Pseudomonadaceae > Pseudomonas > Pseudomonas sp. S9. The sequence goes on from NZ_AFFX01000005.1 coordinate 29,900, forward strand.
GTTGATGTACGCAGCGTTCGGGCAAATGTTGAGCGCATGCGTGTCGACCAGCCCGAAGGTGCGGTCGTGGTCCAGGCTGATCAGGATGCTCGCACTGGCTTGGTGGTGCAGGTGATGGACCAGGCGCGTCTTGCAGGTGTTCAGGATGTCGCGCTGGCAGCCACCTCGGGAGCGCTTTGATGCGTGTGGCATTGTCCTTTGCAAGCGCCTGCCTGATCGCAGTACTGCTGTTTGCGCTGATGCTTTACATGGTCGCGCCGCCAACCAGCCAGCCATCCGATGAGCCCGTGACCGTGGCAAATTTTGTGCGCATGGACACCCGCTCAAGCGACACGGCAACCCGCACCCGGCAGCAAGCCCCGCAGCCACCGCAACCACAAACGCCGCAGCTGCCAACGCCTCCGACTCCGGTTGCTGCGACGCCTAATGCGAGCATGCCTAAATTGGACATCGACTTGCCGACCATGAGCAGTGGCGTGGCGGTAAATAGTGCTCCAACCCCAAACCTGACCGGTCTGGTGGCAGGAGCGGCAGCGCCCAGTGCCCCGGCTCCAGCGCCTGCAGCAGACTCGGGTGCTCAGTCTGGCGGGCCTGAAAGCGAGGTCGTGCCGCTCAATGACGTGAGTCCGCAATACCCGCGCTATGCCTTGCAGCGCGGGATTGAAGGGCACGTCAAGCTGGCCTTCACCATCACCCGTGCCGGCGCGGTTGAGAATGTACGTGTGCTTGAGGCAAGCCCGAAAAATGTGTTTGAGCGTGAGGCGCGTCGTGCGGCTGTCCGCTGGCGATTTGCGCCGCGAACAGAAGGTGGCTTGGCTGTGGCGCGCGAGGCAGTAAAAACCTTGTACTTCCGCTTGCAGGGAGATAGTTGAAATGATCCGTCTAGCACTGCTTTTGAGTTTTCTAGTCAACGCCAGCTTGGCCAGCGAAGTTTTTGCGGCCGGGCAAACGGTAGAGCCGAGCGTGATGCGTGCCTTGAACACGGCCCAGGTCGCCCAGCAAAAGGGTGACTATGCCGCAGCAGAGCGCGCCCTTAACGCTGTCAAGGCTGAGTCCGGGAGTCTCGAGGAAACCTTGTTGTGGCGCAGTCATGGCTATCTTGCCTGGGCCCAGGGCCGTAACGGCAAGGCGATCGAACTTCTCAGCAAGGCAGTCAAAAGCGGCAAGCTCGACGAGACCGCACAGGCAAACGAACAGCTCAACCTCGCCAAACTGAACCTTTCCGAGCGGCGCTACAAGGAGGTAATACGCCTACTGACGCCGGTTCCAGCCAAGGCCAGTGAAGAAGTTCTGCAGATGCTGGTGCAGTCTTACCAGGCTTCAGGTCAACCAGCCAAGGCATTGCCTTTGGCTGAGCGCTATGTGCGCGCCAATCCGCGTGCCGAGGATCGTTGGCTACAGTTCCTGGTAGGGGTCAACGCTGACCTGAAACGCTATTCAGAAGCAGAAAAGTGGCAGCAGCAGTTACTCGCCCGCAGCCCGAATGATGTACAGCACTGGCGCCAGTTGGCGGCATTGCAGCAATTGTCTGGCCATTACGACAAGGCCTTGGCAACGTTGCGGGCGGCACGCACCAAAGGTCTGAGCTTCAGTGCCAAGGAACTGGATAACCTGACGCTGCTGGCCAGCGCTGCCGATCAACCATGGCAAGGCGCCAAGCTACTCAAGGGCATGCTTGACCAAGGCTTGCTGGCCAATAACAGCACCCGTCAGGAGCGCCTTGGTATGTTCTACTGGCAAGCCCGTGATCGCGCCCATGCGGTAGAGGTTTATCGCCAACTGGCTAGCGCATCGGGTAGCGGCAAGCACTGGATGAACGTGGCCCAGCTGGAATTGGAACAGTCGCGCTGGAAAGCCGGTCTGGCGGCGTTGAAGCAAGCTGAAAACGCCGGTGCAGATCGACGCCAGGTGCGCGAGTGGCGTAACTGGGCACAAGCCGAGTTGAATGCGGACGCCAATGACCGGCTGGCCAGTGCCCGCTGAGCGGGTCGAAAATTTTTGCCCGCCATGTCGCCACATAGGTCGTGCAACTTGCTTATGTTTGAGCATGTCGGTGCTGGAACCCTGGCGGCCAAGCCCCGCGTTGCTCGCTGCTTGAATGCGCTGTGATTCGCATCCCTAGGATGATTGGCGTTTGTTCACCCACCATTTGGACTGCATAGGCTCAGGTGGCGGGCTCGCTTTTGCGCGGTTCGGGGCTTGGGCCATGGCAGACAGGTTTTGCGCTGTCTGCCGTGGGGGAATGTTCAGTTACTCGCCTTCTGGCAACTCGTACGGATAGATCTTCTGCGCACTCATCTGGTAACCAGCATCCGCCAGTTCGCTGGTGCTTTGTTCGACCTTGAGCGGACCTTCGACCCAGAAAGGTTGGTAAAGGGTATCGAGCTTGACCCCGAGTTCGGTTGTGATATGCACGATCTGGTTGGACGGCGGTGGCGGCACATGGATGCAGGCGCCGAAGTAGGGCACAAGCAGGAACTCGGTTACCCGTCCCTCATCCGTGGCATCCAGCGGCACTATATAACCCGGCAACTTTACTTCGACGCCATCGAGCGCCTTGACCACCGGCGCCGCAGGCGATAGCTGCTTCATGCCGGGGCCAGACTCGGACAAGGTATCGCCCAGCTGCGATAGGTCATGCATGGGCGCCATCTGCCGAACAACAGGTGGCGCGTTGGGCGGGATCAGCTCCGACCAGGTCAGCTCGCGGGGCTCGGCCGCCCAAAGCGAGGTGGACATGGCCAGGATCAGGGCGCCAAGGGCGGTGCGCAGCATGGGTGACCTCATAAGCGAATTGAAAGACCGTCAGCCAGGGACTGTCGATATGCACGCCATGCCGGTACGCAACCCATCAGCAATGCAGCGCCAAGGATACAGCCGAGCAGCATCCACTCATAGCCACTTGGAACATTGAGTGGCAAGTAGAGACCGTAGTTAGCCTGAACATAGCCTTGCACCGCTGCGATGCCGACATACAACAGCAACAAACCCAGTAGCACGCCTGCCAAGGCCAGGCTGAAGGCTTCGAATATCAGCAGGCTGGCAATATGCCAAGGTCGGGCACCGACCGAACGCAGGATAGCCATTTCGCGGCGTCGTTCATTGAGGCTGGTCAGGATTGCAGTGAGCATGCCGATCAAGCCGGTTATCACCACGAACAGCGAAACCACAAACAGGGCTTTCTCGGCGGTTCCCATCAAGCCCCAGAGCTCTTGCAAGGCAACGCCCGGCAATATTGCCAGCAAGGGCTCGCCACGATACTCATTGATATCGCGTTGTAAGCTGAAAGTGGCGATCTTGCTTTTCAGGCCCAACAGCACAGCGGTTATCGCCGTCGGCTGCAGGTGCATGCTGCGCACTTGTTCTGCGCTTATCCTGTCTGCGCCTCGTGCGGGCATGCCGTTTTTCCAGTCAACATGCAGTGCTTCCATACCGGCTAGCGAGATATGCAGGGTGCGGTCGACCGGCGTGCCGGTGCGCTTGAGAATGCCGACCACATGAAAGGGTTTGTCATCGTGTTTGACCAGGCTGATGGTGGCGACGCCATGGGCCAGAACCAGCTCGTCGCCCAGTTTGTAATGCAGGGCTTCGGCAACCTCGGCGCCGAGCACGACCTCGAATGGATCATCGGCAAACTCACGGCCCTGGCTTAGCTCCAGCGGCTGTTGGCGAGCGTAGCGATAATGTTCGAAGTAGTCGGTATTGGTGCCCATCACCCGGTAGCCGCGGTGCGAGTCACCCAGCGAAATCGGGATCGCCCACTTGACCCTTGGGTTCTGCGCCAGTTGTTCGAAGCTGTCCCAGCGAATGTTGTTGGTCGCATTACCAATGCGAAACACTGAATAGAGCAACAAGTTGATTGAGCCGGAACGGGCGCCAACGATCAAGTCGGTGCCGCTGATGGTGTTGGCAAAGCTGGCGCGAGCCTCGGTGCGTACGCGTTCAACGGCGAGCAACAGGCAGACTGACAAGGCGATGGCGAAAACGGTGAGCAGGGCGGTGAAGCGGCGGTTGCTTAAGCTCGCCAGCGCCAGACGAAATAAATACACCTTAAATCTCCTGTGGCCGGGAGGCGTGGTTAAGATCGGCAAGCGACAGGTTGCGATCGAACAGCGGCGCCAGGCTCTGGTCGTGGCTGACAAACAACAAGCTGGCGCCCGCTTCGCGGCATTCGGCAAACAAGAGCTGCAAGAAGGCTTCTCGCGCATCGGCATCGAGTGCCGAAGTCGGTTCGTCGGCGATGACCAGTTCCGGCTGGCCAATCAGGGCGCGTGCCGCAGCAACGCGTTGTTGTTGGCCGATGGATAACGAGTCGGCACGGCGCTCGAGCAGTCTGGGGTCGGTCAAACCCAGGTGGGCGAGCAAACCGGCTGCCGCCTTGGCAACACTGCCATGGCGATGACGAGCGCGATTATTCCTGATGTCCGAGAAATGACAGGGCAACTCGACGTTTTCACGTACCGATAAAAACGGCAGCAGGTTGAATTGCTGGAAAATGTAGCCGGTATGGTTGACCCTGAACCGATCTCGCGCGCCGGATGACAAGGCGCTGAGATCCTGGTCGAGCAGCTTGATCAAGCCTCGGTCAGGCTTTTGCACGCCACCGAGCAAGCCCAGTAGCGTGGTTTTGCCCCTGCCGCTGGGGCTTTTGAGGAACAGTGTCTCGCCGCGTTGCAGGGTAAAGCTGGGAATATCAAGCAACTCAGGTTGGCCGGGCCATGCAAAGCCGAGGTCGGTGAGGCTAATCAGTGCTGAAGTCATGAATGCAACGGCCCGGTTGCCCGGGCCGGTCTATATTGGAGTAAACAGAGTTGGTGTGCCTGTGTACCGCCACAGCCTGGGCCGAGAGCCTACTGGTTTTATTCCAGTAAACGAAGCCATTGTTACGCAGGGCTTGCCCCTTGTGCTGTACAGCGGCTGATTTTAGAACTTGGCGCTGCTCTGCTCAGGGGTCAGTTCCGCTCCCTGCTGACCATTTGGGCCAATCAGTTGCAGCTGGATTTTATGGGTAGCGGGGAATTGCTTGAACAGCTGGGCCAGTTCAAGTTGTTGCAAGGCTTGTGGTTGCTTGCAGTTGAAGCTGTAGTGCGCATGAATTTCGCTGTGCTCATGCTCATGCTCACCGGCTTCGTGCTCATGTTCATGCTCTGATTCAACATGAGCCCTTGAAAACAGCGGGCTTTCCAGTTCCTTGCTGCTGAGGCTGCAATCGCCAGTGTTGAGGCTAAATAGTGCCAGAGGCTTTTCAAGTTGGCTGCGGGCCTGGCTGATGGCGGCTTTGTCGGCATCAGAGCTGGGCGCGTGCTCAAAGCCCACCAGGTTCATGGCTGGGCTTTCCAGTTCGATTTCCAGAGTGTTGCCATCAAGCGCGACATTGAGTTGAGCAACCCCGTGTTCGTGGGCGCCAAGACTGGCATGTTCCGCATGGTCGTGATCGTGGTCGTGCGCCATTGCGGCAAGTGGAAGAAGGGCGAAAGGCAGTGCTAGCAGGACGCGACGCATTGTTGGCTCCAGGCGGATAGTGAAATAAGTTGTAATGTTATAACGAATTAAATCGCTGATTGCTAGCGCGAGTTGTCATTGCGCGCCTTGCCGTGGGAGCATTCCGCCCAGGAAATTGGAGGCGATATGGTACGCATACGCGGCAAGATCGGTGATTGGCCGGTTGATCTGACTGTTGAGCTTGATGCTCAGGATTGGGCGCACTTGGCCGCTAACTTGCCAGTCAGTACGCCGCCGGCGACTACAGAGGCTGCGCCGGTTGAGGCGCCCAGGACTGATGCGCTTTGGCAAAGCACCCTGTCTTTACTGGGCAAGGCAGGTAGCATCGAAGGGCCGTTGCTGATGGAGCAGCTTACGGGATTGGCAGGCGGGGAGTTGGCTGCAAAGCAGTTGCTGGTGCGCTTGCGACATTGTGCGCAGGTGCGGGTTGAGAGCGGGGCCGATGCGCCGGTTTATCACTGGCTTGGCTAGTGCTAAAGCGGCTCATCGGCTGGTTGGAGTCAAGCCGACTGGTTTGACCTTGAGTGCTTGAGCTCAATCCAGGATTCGGCGACGACCACCAGTACAACACCAAGCGATACCACGTCTTTGATCAGGAATGCGCCCAGTAGTGAAGGGAAGACGCTTTCAGGGTTCAAGGTACCCGGTGTCGTCAGCAAGAAGGTCAGGGTTGTCAGGAACAGGCCTGTCGCCAGCAAGCCGCCGAGTAGCGAGGCTTTCTTGCTGATGGGGTAGAGCGCTAACAGGGCGGCGATGCTCAATTCGCCCACGCCAATAATCTTTGAGACGCCCTCGATACTGCCGACACTGTACATCCACGAGAGAAATGGCGAGTGCTCAATCAGGTGGCTGATGGCCTTGGCTTCACCTGGGGTGAACTTGAATGCGCCAATCCAGGCGATGATAAACACAGTGCCGTACAGCGCAATGTAAAAGCCGATCCTTGAGTGCTTGCTATTCATGATGTTTAAACGCTTCAGTCAATAGTTGTGAGCGCTGCAGAACCTGTTGTTCTGCAGCAGTGCTTACTTAACTAGAGCCCTTGGCTTATGAATAATTACAGTCAATAAATCGCTTGATAGAGTTTTCTACGATATTGAGTGACCAGCGCGTGGTCGTTGCCGAGCAGTTCGAACACCTGGAGAAGGGTTTTATGCGCCAGGCCGTCAGCATAATTGCGATTGCGCACGAATAATTTAAGCAATGCATCCAGCGCGGACTCGTATTGCTGGCTGGCAAGCTGCTGAACGGCCAGTTGGTAAGTCGCTTCGTCATCCTCGGGGTTTTGTCCCAGGCGCGTCTTCAGTTCAGCTGCATCAGGCAGTTCAGCCGCCTGGCGCAGGAAGGTCAGTTGGGCTTTGGCACCATTGAGAGCTTGTTTGTGTTCGTCGCCACTTACGGCATCAAGCACTGTTTGCGCCTCGGTCAGTTCGCCGCGTTCAGCCAGGCAGCGTGCGTACAAGATCAATGCCGGTGCGTTGCTGTTGTCTTCACCGAGCAGTTGCTTGAGTTGTGCCTCGGCAGCGTCCACCTGGCCCTCGGCAAACAGCTTGCTGGCGCTGTCGAACAGGTTTTCCTGCGCCGGTGCCGGCTCCGCAACATGGGGCTGCAGCATGGCGCGGATTTCCGACTCGAGCTTGGCGCCGGCAAAACCGTCAACCGGTTGGCCATCCTTGAACAGCACAACGGTCGGCAGGCTGCGAATACCGAAGCGAGCGACAATGTCCTGCTCGATATCACAGTTGACCTTGGCCAACAGCAGTTCGCCCTGATAACTCTCGGTAATCTGTGCCAGTAGCGGCATCAGCGCCTTGCATGGCGCACACCAGTCTGCCCAGAAATCAACCAGTACCGGCTTATTGAACGAGTTCTCAACGACCAGTTGATCAAACTGTGCGGCGCCGGAGATATCAAAAATATAGGGGGTGTCGCTCATGGTCTGTCTCGCAGGATCAAAGGCTGATAAGTAGGTTAATAAGGCTTGCGGGCTAGTTTAACAAGTCGTCGTCGCCGAACTGCGCGCTGCGTGATACAGGCTCACCTGGCGAAACTCGTCCGGCTCGGCCAGGTCCGGCCAGGTGCAGGCCTGCATGAGGCCGAGGCGCTGGTAGAGCGGGTGCTCGAAGTTGCGTACCCGTGAATCGGCAACCAGCGCTTGCTGCCCGCGGCTGAGGAACTGATCCAGTAGCGGTAGGTTTGCGCGATCATAAAGCACGTCGGCCACAATGATCAGGTCAAAACGATCCGTTTCGGCAAAAAAATCTGCGGAGTAACCCAGTTTTACACTATTCAATTCGGCGTTGGCTTTTGTCGCTGCCAGGGCCATCGGGTCGAGATCGCAGGCCACGACTTCGCTGGCTCCTGCCTTGGCTGCAGCAATGGCAGCGATCCCCGAGCCGGTACCGAAATCGAGCACCCGTTTATTGCGCACCCACTGCGGATTCTGCGCCAGCCAGCGCGCCAGGACCAATCCGCTGGCCCAGCAGAAGCACCAGTAGGGCGGGTCTTCGAGTATGCGCTGGGTTTCTTCCGGGCTGAACTGGCGATCCATGTTCCCGGCATCAATCAGCCACAGCCTGATATCCGTTTCTGGCAGGGTTTGTATGCTCAATTGCGCATCGCCAAGCAGCGCATTGAGCGCTTCAAGCAGCTCCGCTGGCGCTCTTGGCGCCAGGCTGGGTGAAGTCACGGCGCAACCTGCATGCGGATATCGCCAAACGTCTGGTTTTGCGCGCTGCGAATCAGTTGGGTGGGCATATGCTGAATCAGGCGACCTTCAAGATTGGCTCGCCCGCGCAGCTCAACCCGGATGCCATGGTCGAACGCTGCGGGATTGAATACCAGGCGAAAGGGCAGGGTCGAACCATTGCCGCGCAGCTGGATGTTGCCCAGCAACTGGGTGGGCAGGCCATTGCTGCCGATGACCAACAGCGCGACTTCTGCCATGGCGCCATCCGGTACACCGATCAGGTTGCCGCTGATTTCGCGTAAATGTGCTGGCGTGGCCGCTGCGGTCTTGGTTTCGGGCTGGCTGGCTATTGGCGCAGCGGGGTCGCTGGCACAGGCGCTTAGCAGACCGAGCAGGCCGATCAGGGTGAGGTGGCGCAAGTACATGCGTGCTCCTTTTGTCGTGTATCCGTTCAATGGATTCTTGCCCGCCTGTATACCGCAAAGCTGGCGGCTTGTCTTGCCGCTGAGATGCGCTACCATGGCGCCTTTCCGTTCAAGGCAGGCCATTGTATGCACTGTCCATTCTGCGCCGCCAACGACACCAAAGTGATTGACTCACGTCTGGTGGCCGAAGGTGAGCAAGTTCGTCGTCGCCGTGAGTGCCTGGCGTGTGGCGAACGTTTTACGACCTTTGAAACTGCGGAACTGGTGATGCCTCGGCTGATCAAGCAAGACGGCAGTCGCCAGCCTTTCGATGAAGAAAAACTGCGAGCCGGCATGCTCCGCGCTTTGGAAAAGCGTCCAGTGAGCATCGAGCGAGTGGAGGCGGCGATCGCCCATATCAAGCATCGCCTGCGTGCCACCGGTGAGCGCGAGGTGAAATCGCTGGTGCTCGGCGAGTTGGTCATGACCGAACTGCAAAAGCTTGATGAAGTGGCTTACATCCGCTTTGCTTCGGTGTATCGGCGTTTCCAGGACCTCAATGAGTTTCGCGAGGAAATTGATCGCCTGTCTCGAGAACCCTCAAAGGATTAAGCATGACAGTTGATAACGCCTTTATGGCCCGTGCTTTGGAGTTGGCTCGTAAAGGATTGTACTCAACGCACCCGAATCCACGAGTGGGCTGTGTGATCGTTCAGGACGGCAGGATTGTGGGCGAAGGCTGGCATGCCCGCTCCGGTGAGCCCCATGCCGAGGTACATGCCTTGCGCCAGGCAGGTGCCAGGGCCAAAGGGGCCACGGCCTATGTGACGCTCGAGCCATGCAGCCATCATGGGCGCACCCCGCCTTGCGCCGACGCATTGATTGACGCAGGCGTGGCCAGGGTCGTCGCGGCCATGCAGGACCCCAACCCGCAAGTTTCCGGTAGCGGCTTGCTACGGCTGATGCAGGCCGGCATTGCCGTGCAAAGTGGCGTGCTCGAAGCGCAGGCACGCGAGTTGAATGCGGGTTTCATCAAGCGCATGGAGCAAGGCTTGCCCTTTGTACGGGTCAAGCTGGCAATGAGTCTTGATGGGCGCACGGCCATGGCCAGCGGCGAAAGCCAATGGATTACCGGGCCAGCAGCGCGCTCGGCGGTGCAGCGGCTGCGTGCACGCTCGAGCGTGGTGCTCAGCGGCGCCGATACGGTGCTGGCCGATGATGCGCGCCTGACCGTGCGCAACGAAGAGCTTGGCCTCAACGCGGAGTTGTCTGCCCTGGCCGATGCCCGGCCGCCTTTGCGTGTGCTGATTGATGGGCGCTTGCGCGTGCCGCTCGACGCGGCATTCTTTCAGGCCGGTGCGGCAATGGTCGCGACCTGTGCGGCCGCCACGGCGAGAGATCGCTACTTGAGCGAGGGTCACGAATTGCTGGCCGTGCCCGGCAGCAATGGTCATGTCGATTTGCGCAAGTTGCTGGTTGAGCTGGCCGCCCGTGGCAGTAACGAAATTCTGGTCGAGGCTGGTCCACGGCTGGCGGGCGCATTTGCCCGGCAAGGGCTGGTTGATGAGTATCAGATATTCGTCGCCGCCAAGTTTCTTGGCTCCAGTGCCCGGCCCTTGCTCGACTTGCCGTTGGGACGAATGGCCGAGGCGCCACAGCTTAAAATCACTGATATTCGGGCCGTTGGTGATGACTGGCGGATTATCGCGGTGCCTCTGGTCGTGGCCGCCGAGGCGGTTGTCCCGCACTAAGCAACAGTTATCGCCGTCTATTCAGGGCGAGCCTGAGCCAATATTGGCGCAGGTTTGCGGTGCGTATGGGGCGTAAATATGGTAAAAAGCCACTCGCGAGAACCGAGGTCCTCGCAACGTTCTCAGGGCGGGGTGTAATTCCCCACCGGCGGTAATGGCGCGCAACGCGTCTAGCCCGCGAGCGCTTGGAGCCTTTGCTTGATCAATGGGCGCCAAGGTCAGCAGATCCGGTGTGATTCCGGAGCCGACGGTTACAGGCTTTGCAGGCACTGCCTTGTGCGGTGTCCGGCACAGCCCAATAGTCCGGATAAAGAGAGAGCGGGTTTGTTTGAAGGGTGCCCAGACAGCAGGCTGTAGCCAGTTGCCCAGGCTTTGTCGATTGATTCGCAACGCGTTGTACAGCGTTCCTGCGGTCAGGTTGGCAAGGCGGGTGTCCTCAACGGTTTCGCTGGCTCAGCACTGGCAAGCGCCCTATCGATCGAAACGCCCTGTTTTTTATAAACAGGAGTTCGCAAATGCCACATTCTATTTACCCAGCCCAGGCTGGTCGCTTGATCGATCAGTGCCGCGGCGTGCTCGCAGACGGGGAGGCGCCATGTTCACTGGCATAATCGAGTCTATCGGTCACATTCGTGCATTGACGCCCAAGGGCGGTGATGTGCGGGTCTACGTTGAAACCGGCAAGCTGGATCTATCCGACGTCAAATTGGGCGACAGCATCGCCGTCAACGGTGTGTGCCTGACTGCGGTCGAGTTGCCTGGTGATGGTTTCTGGGCCGATGTCAGCCGTGAAACCCTGGCGCGCACCGGTTTTGTCGATCTCAAGCCAGGCAGCCGGGTCAATCTTGAAAAAGCTCTGACGCCGAGCAGTCGTCTTGGAGGCCACCTGGTAAGCGGTCACGTTGATGGCGTTGGTGAGGTTGTCGGCCGCGAAGAAAACGCCCGTGCCGTGCAGTTCACCCTGCGCGCGCCCAACGAGTTGGCCAAATACATCGCCCACAAAGGCTCGATCACGGTTGATGGCACCAGCCTCACGGTGAATGCGATCAATGGCGCCGAGTTTGAGCTGACCATAGTTCCGCATACCCTGGCCGAGACCATCATGGTCGACTACCGCCCGGGGCGTAAGGTCAATCTAGAGGTCGATTTGCTGGCACGTTATCTGGAGCGCTTGCTGCTGGGTGATAAAGCCGCGGAGCCAAAGGCTTCAGGTCTTACCGAAGGTTTTTTAGCCGAACACGGCTACTTGAAAGGTTAAGGAAATCACCATGGCACTCAATAGTATCGAAGAGCTGGTTGAAGACATCCGCCAGGGCAAAATGGTCATCCTCATGGATGACGAGGATCGCGAGAACGAAGGTGACTTGATCATCGCCTCGGAATGCGTCACCGCCGAGCACATCAACTTCATGGCGCGTTTCGCCCGTGGCCTGATCTGCATGCCGATGACCCGTGAACGCTGTGAACTGCTCAAGTTGCCATTGATGGCGCCGCGCAACGGTTCAGGCTTTGGCACCAAGTTCACGGTGTCGATCGAGGCTGCAGAAGGCGTCACCACCGGTATCTCCGCAGCAGACCGCGCACGCACGGTGCAAGCGGCTGCATCGAAAAGCGCCAAGGCCGACGATATTGTCAGTCCGGGCCATATTTTCCCGTTGATGGCCCAGCCCGGCGGCGTACTGGCGCGTGCTGGCCATACTGAAGCAGCATGCGACCTGGCGCGCATGGGCGGCTTTGAGCCGAGTGGCGTTATCTGCGAGATCATGAACGATGACGGCACCATGTCGCGTCGCCCCGAACTGGAAGAGTTCGCCGCGCAACACGGGATCAAGATCGGCACCATTGCCGACCTGATTCACTACCGCCTGATTCACGAGCGCACGGTCGAGCGTGTCAGCGAACAATTGCTCGACAGCGAACTTGGCAGTTCCAACCTGGTGACCTACCGTGACTCGGTTGAAGGCGACGTGCACATGGCGCTGACCCTGGGCAAAATCTGCCCCGAGGAACCAACCTTGGTGCGTGTGCATAACATGGACCCGCTGCGTGACCTGTTCATGGTCAAGCAGGAAGGTCGCTGGAGTCTGCGTGCGGCCATGAGTGAAGTGGCCAAGGCAGGCAGTGGCGTGGTGCTGCTGCTGGGTAATCCGCTGACTGGTCCGGACCTGCTGGCGCACCTTGAGCGTCAACTTGGTGGAGACGGCAAAGCCGCCAGCCCGGCGACTTACAGCACGGTCGGTGCCGGATCGCAGATACTTCGTGACCTCGGTGTGCGCAAAATGCGCCTGATGAGTTCACCGATGAAGTTCAACGCGATATCCGGATTCGATCTAGAGGTAGTAGAATATCTGCCCTCTGAATAATTCATTCATGGCCGCTAACGGCGGCCTGGCTCTTTAATAGACGAGACTCGCTATGACCCTGAAGACCATCGAAGGTACTTTTATTGCCCCCAAGGGCCGCTTTGCTCTGGTGGTTGGCCGCTTCAACAGCTTTGTTGTTGAAAGCCTGGTAAGTGGCGCCGTAGACGCACTGGTTCGCCATGGTGTGAACGAAAGCGACATTACAATCATTCGCGCACCGGGTGCTTTTGAGATTCCACTGGTTGCCCAGAAAGTCGCTCAACGAGGCGATTTCGATGCAATCATCGCCCTTGGCGCGGTTATTCGTGGCGGTACTCCGCACTTTGAATACGTGGCAGGCGAGTGCACCAAGGGCTTGGCTCAGGTGTCCATGGAATTCGGCGTACCGGTTGCATTTGGCGTGCTGACTGTGGATTCTATCGAGCAAGCAATCGAGCGTTCCGGTACCAAAGCCGGTAACAAAGGTGCAGAGGCGGCCTTGTCTGCCCTGGAAATGGTCAGCCTGCTGGCGCAGTTGGAGGCCAAGTGAGCCAGAACGATAGCAATAGCCAGCCGCCAAAGTCGGCGGCCCCGGCCAAGAAAGGTCCAAGTCCGAAAACCTTGGCCCGTCGCCAGGCGCGTACCTTGGCCATGCAGGCATTGTATTCATGGCACCTGGCCGGTCAGCCGCTCCATGAAATCGAGGCGCAATTTCGTGTCGATAACGATTTCACTGCGGTTGATGGCGCCTATTTTCACGAGATCCTGCACGGCGTTCCACGCCAGAAGGCCGAGATAGACAGCGCATTCGAGCCCTTGCTTGATCGTCCTATGGATGAGATGGACCCGGTTGAGCTGGCTATCCTGCGCCTGTCGACCTACGAGTTGCGCAACCGTATCGATATCCCGTATCGCGTGGTGATCAACGAAGGCATCGAACTGGCGAAGGTCTTCGGTGCTACCGACGGTCACAAGTTCGTCAACGGTGTGCTCGACAAGCTGGCACCGCGCCTGCGTGCTTATGAGGTTCGCGCTCACAGGCGTTAATCAATCAGCTTTGTAATAGCCAAAAGCCGCCTGCCTTAGTGCGGCTTTTGCTTATCTATTCGGGCGTCAAAGGTCATGGGTGAGTTCGAACTAATTGGTCACTACTTCGCTTCGGCGGCATGCGCTCAGGCGGGTGACGGCGTGGCGCTGGGCATTGGCGATGATTTCGCCTTGCTTGATTTGCCTTCTGGTTAACAACTGGCCGTCTCGACCGATTCCTTGGTCGCCGGTGTGCATTTTCCGCATAATCCTGATCCCTGCCTGCTGGCCCAGCGTGCGCTGGCGGTCTCCGTCAGCGACTTGGCGGCAATGGGGGCCACACCGCTGGGCTTTACCCTGGCGTTAACCCTCGAAGCCGCCAATGCCGATTGGTTGCGGGCTTTTGCCCAAGGCCTGGATCAAATGGCGCGAGCCTGCTCGGTAAGCTTGATTGGCGGTGATACCACCCGTGGCCCGCTGAGCCTGACGCTGACGGTATTTGGACGTACGCCACGCGGCCTGGCCCTGACACGCAGCGGTGCCCAGGTGGGGGATTTGCTCTGTGTCGGCGGGTGCCTGGGCGATGCCGCTGGTGCCTTGCCGCTGGTGCTCGGTCAGCGCAGTGATGATTCTGCCGCTGCCAAGGCCTTGCTGCAGCAGTACTGGTCGCCACAGCCGCAGCTTTCGCTGGGACAGGCATTGCGCGGTAATGCCAGTGCCGCGCTGGATATTTCAGACGGACTGCTTGCCGACTGCGGCCACATTGCTGCTGCATCCCGGGTCTGTCTACAGATCGAGTTGGCCAAAGTACCGCTATCAACATCCCTGCAAGTCTTTGTCGATGCCGAGACAGCGCGCAACTGTGCGCTCAGTGGCGGCGATGATTATGTGCTGGCATTCACCTTGCCCGAAGCCAGGCTTGCGCCGCTGCAGGCGCAAGGCTTGTCGATCCATGTCATTGGCAAGGTTCTGGCGGGGCAAGGGGTTAAGCTGGTCGATGCGCAGGGACAAGAAATTATCCAGGCCAAAGGCGGCTATCAACATTTTGGGAGCAGTGGTGGCTGAACCGGAAAAAATCCCGCATTCGGTGTGGAGCAACCCGTGGCATTTCATCGCTTTTGGTTTCGGTTCCGGAACACTGCCCAAGGCCCCGGGCACCTGGGGCTCGATGGCTGCCGTGCCCTTTGTTCCGCTGTGGCAGATGCTTCCGGACTGGGGCTATTGGCTGATGCTCGGCATCAGCATGCTGTTTGGCTTCTGGCTGTGTGGCAAGGTGGCGACCGACCTGCGCGTGCATGACCATGAAGGCATCGTCTGGGATGAAATGGTCGGCATGTGGATCACGCTTTGGCTGGTTCCTGAAGGATGGGGCTGGTTGCTGCTAGGCTTCCTGATGTTTCGTCTGTTCGACATCCTCAAGCCGTGGCCGATCAGTTGGCTTGATCGGCATGTGCATGGCGGACTCGGGATTATGCTGGACGATGTGCTGGCCGGTGTGTTTGCCTGGCTCGCAATGCAGTTGGTAATTTGGGGTTGGACGAGTGGTTTTGCGTCCAGCTTGGGTTTCTGAGTTGTTGTGGCTTGAGTCGAGGCGCGTGGGCTACGCGCTAATTGAGCGCAGTCGCGCTGCTCACGAATGGATTTGAAAGGCCTATGATCGCGAGATGTTTAGCGATATTGCTGGTATGCATCCTTGGCTCCGAGGCAAAGGCGCAGCCGCCAGCGCCGAAAGAGATCAATCTGGTCAGCGATGTCTGGGAACAGTACAGCGAGGCCGATGGCAGCGGTTTGGCCTGGGATGTCCTGCGGGCGGTTTACGAGCCTGTTGGCGTCAAGCTGAATATCCAGACCATGCCATACACGCGTTCGATTGGCCTGGTCCAGCGTGGCGAGGCCGATGCCTGGGTTGGCTCCTACCTCGACGAGGTCCAGCAGGGGGTGTTTTATCCGCACTGGAACTACGATGCCGACCAGATCACCGCCCTGAGCACGCTTGCTACCCCTGTGCCCAATCTGCAGACCCTCAACCAGTACCGACTGGTCTGGGTGCGCGGCTATGCCTATCAGCAATACTTGCCGAATTTGACGCGTTTTCGCGAAGTGCAGCGCCGAAATGGCATTCTTGAGATGCTAAATTTCGGGCGTGCCGATTACTACATTGATGCGCGCACCGAGGTCGAGCAATTGCTGATGACCGCTCCCGATCCTGCGCATTACCGGGTGACGGTGCTGACCCGCTTGCCGATCTACCTGGGGTTTGCCGATAACCCGCGCGGTCATCAACTGGCTGACTTGTTCGATCAGCGCATGCAGGTCCTGGTCGAGCAGGGCACCTTGAAACCCATTTTCCAGCGTTGGAAACAGCCTTACCCATTTGACTGATAACAGGGAATGTTGGAAACCGCACATGAAAATACTCTGCTTCAGCGTGCTCTTGGCCTTCGCCAGCCTGGCCTGGGCTGCACCGCAAATTCAAGTGGTCGGATTGTTTCCGGGTGCGGCTGTGCTGAATGTCGATGGTCAGCGCAAGCTGGTAAAAGTCGGCCAGACCGGACCTGGCGGGGTTCAGGTGGTGAGCGCGGATGCGCGTGGTGCGGTGCTGCGAGTCGACGGGGTAGAGCGCAACTACAGCCTCTCGCGTGACTACAGCCAAGGCATGGCGGCGCCGCAGAAGCGTTCCCTGAGCATTGCCAAGGGTGAAAGTGGCCATTACTGGGTCGCCGGTTCGGTTAACGGTCACCCCATTCAGTTTTTGGTGGATACCGGCGCCACTTCGGTCGCCTTGACCGGCGCCCAAGCCGATCGGCTGGGAATAGACTATCGGGCTACAGGCAGAGAAATACGGGTCAGTACCGCAAATGGCGTGGCCCGTGGCTGGCGGATCAATCTCGACAGTGTCAAGGTCGGCACCATCGAGGTGCGGGGCGTGGAAGGCACCGTGATGGATGTGGGCACGGGTGGCGAGGCGTTGCTGGGCATGAGTTTCCTCGGGCGCGTGGGCTGGAAGGTCGATCAGGACGTGCTGGTGCTGGAGTCCAAGCATTGATGCATTGCTTCGACCAATGGATGTGAGCAAGTAAAGGCTCCGGTCGAGTTATTTTCCTTGATACTTATCATCAGTAATTCAGGCTGACCCCTGGCTATTGGCTGCTGTTACAATGCACGCCTATATCCCTTACTGACTCTAGGAGCACAGGGTGCCAGTCGTGTTCGTTGCTGCCTCCCAATTACCTACGCCGTTTGGCGTCTTCACCATGCATGGCTTCCTTGAAGAAACCACAGGCAAGGAGCATGTCGCGCTGACATTTGGCGATGTTGCCAACGGTGCACCCGTGCTGGGGCGTTTGCATTCCGAATGCCTGACCGGCGATGCGCTGTTCAGCCTGCGCTGTGATTGCGGTTTTCAACTCGAAGCTGCGCTGAGCGCCATTGCTGCTGAAGGGCGCGGCGTATTGCTTTACCTGCGCCAGGAGGGCCGTGGTATTGGCTTTTTGAATAAAATTCGTGCCTATGAATTGCAGGATGGCGGTGCCGATACCGTTGAAGCCAATGAGCGCCTGGGCTTCGGAGCCGACCAGCGTGACTATGCGATCTGTAAGCCAATGCTCGACCATCTGGGCATTACCGAGCTGAAACTGATGACCAACAACCCGCGCAAGGTGAAGGCGCTGGGCGACATGGGCATCAATGTGGCGGCACGGGTGCCTTTGCAGATTGACCATAATCCGCACAACAAAAAGTACCTGGCGACCAAGGCTGGCAAGCTTGGCCACATGCTCGGCAGCATGCATCAGGCCGAGGTCGAGGAAAAAGTGTGAATCGGGCTCAGGCACGTCGCCATCTTTCGATTCTGTGGTGGTGGCAGTTGGCGCTGGTCCTCTTGCCGGTCATCATCTTCAATAGCCTGTTCGAGTCCAGCCGCCAACCAGGCATATTGGCGATGCCGTTCTTTATTGCCGGTATGTTGTCGATGTTTGTCAGCTTGCCGCTGTTCAATGCCTACAAACATGCGGTTATTGCCACGGGAAAGGCCCGCGATAGCGATGCCGAGCCTGCGGCTTGGCAGGCTCTGGCCAAAACGCGGCGTAAGGCCTTTGTTGGTGCCAGCCTGCCGGCCTGGATTGCTGCCGTAGCGGTATTCACCAGCCTTGAAGCGATCCCGCTGATCCTGCTGACGGTGTCGAGCATGGTCATTCTCTACCTTTACCGCACTCCTCGTCAGCTCGGTTGATGCTTCGCCTGTGGTTGACCCTGCTGCTGGCAGTCGGTTTATCCGCCCCAGCCCTGGCGGCGCAGCGAATCGTCAGCCTTGCCCCGTCACTGACCGAAATCGTTATTGAGCTTGGCGCCAGGCAGCAACTGGTTGGCGTGCTCGATGGCGGGCCACGACCTGCGGCCGTGGCACAATTGCCATCGGTCGGCCGCTACGGGCAGCTGGAGCTGGAAACCCTGTTGGCCTTGCAGCCAGACTTGATCCTGTTGTGGCCCGGCAGTGTTAGCCAGGCGCAGCGCGAGCAGTTGCGAGCCTTTGGTATCCCGATGCTGGTGGCTGAGCCGCATACGCTCGATAGCCTTGCCGACCAGTTTGCCGAAATCGGCCAGCGCATCGGCCGGGGCCAGCAAGGCCGACGGTTGCAGCAACAGTTTCGCCAGGGGCTGGCTGATTTGCGCAAGCGCTATCATCGGCAGCAATCATTGTCGGTGTTCTACCAGGTCTGGGATAAGCCGCTATACACCCTGGGTGGTCAGCAAATTGTCAGTGACGCACTGCGTGTCTGCGGCGCCGAGAATGTCTTTGCCGATATTCGCTTGCCTGCGCCTCAGGTCAGTGTCGAGGCGGTTTTACAGCGCAATCCGGAGGTGATCCTGGCCGGCAGCGGTGCGCAGCTTGAACCCTGGCAACGCTGGCCTGATATAACTGCGGTCAAGCGCAAGCAGCTTTGGCAGGTGCCGGATAAAGGCCTGGAACGCCCAAGCTTCCAGATGCTGCATGCCACCGCGCAACTCTGCCAAGTGCTGGCAAAGGCGCAATAACCCCAACGCACAGCCACTTCTTCCGGAACCCATGGGGCTGGGGGAGTTTCGTGTGCCCGTAAACTCAGGGTGGCGTGCGAGAAATCTTGCAGCATGCATCTGGCCATTGAACCGACGGGCAGTTTAAGGGTTCATATTTTCAAATGAAGCCTTCAGCAGCTGTCCAGAGTTGCCTAGAGGTTCGGACTCAAGGAGGAACCATGTCCAATAACAAGAAATTTGCCCGGGTATTGGGTTCAACGGATGTAATCGCGTTGGCCTTCGGTGCAATGGTTGGCTGGGGCTGGGTTGTACTTGCCGGGACCATGATCAGTAACGCTGGCACAGGCGGCACTATGCTGGCTTTTGCAATTGGTGGCACTGCGGTGATCATGATTGGCCTGGCCTATGCCGAACTGGCGGCAGCCATGCCGCAAAACGGCGGCGAGCACGTCTACGCTCACCGGGCATTAGGCGCCGGAGCCTCGTTCTTCTGCACCTGGGCGATCATTCTCGGTTATGTCTCGGTGGTCGCCTTTGAGGCGGTTGCCTTGCCCACTGTGCTTGAGGAGCTTATTCCCGGATACAAGGTTGGCTTGATGTACTCAATCGCTGGCTGGGAGGTTTACTTCACCTGGGCGCTGGTGGGTATTGTCGGTGCAATCGGCATGACATGGCTGAATATCCGGGGTGTGAAATCCAGCGCGCTGTTTCAAGCGGTGATCACGGTACTGATTCTGGCGGTTGGCATCATGCTTATCAGCGGTTCGCTGTTTAACGGCTCAAGCGCCAACACCGAGCCCTTGTTCATCGGCGGAGTGGGCGGTGTATTTTCAGTCATCATCATGACGCCGTTTTTGTTCGTTGGCTTTGACGTCATTCCGCAGGCCGCTGAAGAAATCGATCTGCCATTTCGCAAGATCGGCATTATCCTGATCGTTTCCGTCTTGATGGCTGTCGCCTGGTACATCTTGATCATGTACGCCACGGGTCGAGCATTGGATGTCCAGGCGCTGGCGGGCTCGAAACTGGCGACTGCCGATGCGGCAACAGCAGTGCTGGGTGGAAGCTGGGCAGGCAAACTCTTGGTTCTTGCGGGCCTGGGGGGTATCTTGACCAGTTGGAACGCGTTTCTAATCGGCGGCTCGCGGGCTGTCTATGCGATGGCTGAAGCCAAGATGCTGCCGGCGTTCCTGGCCAAGCTGCATCCCACCTACAAAACACCGGTCAATGCGATTCTCCTGATTGGTGCGCTGTCGATCATCGCCCCCTTGTTCGGGCGCCAGGCGCTGGTCTGGCTGGTTGATGCCGGTGGCCTGGGCATCGTTGTTGCCTATGCGATGGTGGCGCTTTCGTTCATTGTGCTGCGCAGGAATGAGCCTGATATGGAGCGTCCGTTCCGCGCCGGGCGTGGTCCTTGGGTTGGTTATGTGGCGTTGCTGCTTTCGCTTGGCCTGGTGCTGCTTTATACGCCTGTCTCACCTTCGGCGTTGCTGCCAGTCGAGTGGCTGTTGGTCGGCGTATGGGCGATCTTGGGTGCCGTGCTCTACGGATACTCGCGCAAGGCTTACGGAAGCGTTGAAATTGGCCATTGAGTCCAGGCGCTGAGGCCCCATAAATAAAAAGGACCGCATCAAGCGGTCCTTTTTAGTGGCCGGGTGTTCGGTTACAGCTGCGGTGTCCAGGTCATCGAAACCAGTGCGGTACGCCCGGCTTCTTCGTAATGGAAGGGCACCTGGGCGAATGTAGTGCTGTCGAATGCGGTGCCGTTTGCCTGGTAGTAATCGTGGTCGAGCAGGTTGTCCAGCTTCAGGTCGAAGCGCAGGTCGTTGGGGGCATTCCAGCCTGCGCGCAGGCCCAGTACGCCATAGCCCGGTATTTCCTGGGTATTGGCCAGGTCGTTGTAGCTATGGCTCGCCACCAACCAACTAGCGCCGACATTGAACTGACCAAAGCTGCGATCCAGATCGGCGGTGAAGGTGTTTTCCGGACGACGGCTCAGACGCTTGCCGTCATTGCCGCTGCCACTGCTGTTGCGGGCATCGACCAGGCTGTAGCCGAGACTGGCCTGCCAGCCGAACAGTTGTTGCTTGAGGGCGACTTCCAGGCCGTGGATGGTCGCTCGGTCAATGTTTTCGGGGCGGAAGGCATCAACGCTGTTTGCTTGGTTACCGTCCAGCGCATTGTTGGTGACTATGGCGTCTTCGATGCGGGTGCGGTAGGCCGAGACTTCGAGTGAGCTGCTCGGCGACAGGCGCGAACGCCACTGCAGTTCATAGCTGCGAGCCGTCTCGGGTTTTAGATCGGGGTTGCTGTAGACCGTGCAGCCGAAGCCCGGGAAGCAGTCGTCCGGGTAGTACAGGTCATTGAAGGTGGGCGCTCGGAACGACTCACTGTAGGAGGCGATCAAGTCATTATCGTCGTTCAGGTGCCAGGTGAAGGCAGCGTTCCAACTGTTCTCGCTGCCAAAGGCCTGGTTGTCGTCATGGCGTAGGCCCAACTCCGTGCCGAATTGGTCATTGTCGTAGCGGTGCTGGATGAATGCGGCTTTGTTCCAGCGCGAGTCCTCGTTGAAGGGTGTCGAGCTATTTAGGCGATCCTCATACCAGTCCAGGCCGAGCAACAATTGCTGGTGCTCGGCAAAGGCGATTGTATTGAGCCAACTGGCTTGGTCACGGTAGGTATTGAAGACCGAGCCACCGTATGGGTCGTGGGATTTTTGCCGGTTCTCGGTGTGCCCCAGTTCCAGGCGCGAAGTCCAGTACTCGTTCAGTTTCGATTGCAGGTAAGCGCTACCGGTTGATTCTTCAAAGTCTGTATCAGCGGCTTGGGCGGGCGACAAACTGTAGTCGTATTCGCTTTGTCCGGTTTGGCGCAGCAGGTTGATCCCGGCTTCAAGGCTATCGCTGAAATTATGCGACAGGCTCAGGTTGAGGCCCTTGTTGCGGTAGGCGCTGTCTTCACTGCCAATCAGGTTAGTGCGCTCAAATCCATCGGTTTCATCGAGTGATGCTCCCAGGTCGAAACGGGTTTGCTCATCGCCTCCAGACAGGCCAAGGCTGCGCTGCCAGGTACCGTGGGTGCCGAAGCCGACTTTCAGGCGTGGGTGCAAGCCTTGTTCACCTGTGCGGGTGAAAATCTGGATAACGCCACCAATTGCATCTGAGCCATAGAGCGCCGAGCGACTGCCACGGACCACTTCGATACGCTCGATTTGATCAAGATTGAGCTGTTCAAGGCTGGCCGTGCCACTTGAGCTGCCAGCGATGCGTTGGCCGTTGACCAGCACCAGGCTTTGCGCCGTCGAGGTGCCGCGAATAAATATCCCGCTCAGCGAGCCGCTGCCACCGCTGCGCTGGACGCTGACGCCTGGGGTGCGGGCGAGCAGGTCCAGAACGTCGCCGGCTTGCAGACGTTCGATGTCTTGGCGGTCATATACGGTAATTGCAGCCGTGGCCTTGCTGATCGGCTCGGCCTGGCGGCCAGAGGTAATGACCAACGGAGACGCTTGGTAAGGTCCAGCAGGTTCGGCTGCGTTAGCCAGGCACGGAGCCAGGGCAAGAGCCAGGGAAACACGGGAAAACTTCATTTAACAACCTCAAAAGTGCAATGCTTTTGAGGAGGGCAGGGGCAAGTACTGGCAAACGGAAGCCTGCACTTGACGGTGATGCCCTCCGCAACACCAGTCAAAAATTGCAACGAGGCAGGTCTCCGGGCTGCCGACTGCGTTTTTCACCTTCCCGGGCGAACCCAGTGGTTGTCGAAAAACGCTGTGTTGCGCCTGAGCGCAGCACTGTCGGTTACCGTTGCGGGGGCAGCGCAGGCATTGTCATGGACGCACCTGCTTCCCTTTTCACGCTGAGCCTTGCGGCTGGCAGCGACCTCGGTCAATCACGATTACAGCCGCTACCGAGTTGGCGGTAGGGGGTTACTTATTTGTTGATAACAGCCAGGCGCTGACGAATTGCTTGCTCAATACCGGCGGCATCGAGGCCGCATTCGGCAAGCATTTGTGACGGCTTGGCGTGCTCGACGTAAAGGTCGGGCAAGCCAAGGTGCAACACTGGCTTGAGCAGGTTTTTCTGCGCCAGGAACTCGCTGACGGCACTTCCAGCACCGCCCATGACGCTGTTCTCTTCAATGGTCACCAGCAGTTCATGCTCAGCGGCCAGCTGGCGGATCAATGCTTCATCAATGGGTTTTACGAAGCGCATGTCGACCACGGTCGCATCCAGTGCTTCGGCAGCCTTTAGCGCTTCACTCAACTGTACGCCGAACACCAGCATGGCTGTGCCGCTACCCTGGCGGCGGATTACGCCCTTACCGATTTCAAACGGCTCAAGACCGGCCTCAATCGGTGCGTTGGGGCCAGTGCCTCGCGGGTAGCGTACAGCTGCCGGGCCGTTATACAGGTGCCCGGTGGTCAACATGCGGCGCAATTCGTTTTCATCGCTTGGGGTCATCACCAGCATGCCGGGAATGCAGCGCAGGTAGGTGATATCGAAGCTGCCCGCATGGGTTGGGCCATCTTCACCGACCAAACCCGCGCGGTCGATGGCAAACAATACGTCCAGGTGCTGCACGGCCACGTCGTGGATCAGTTGGTCGTAGGCGCGTTGCAAGAAGGTCGAGTAAATCGCCACGACCGGTTTGCTGCCTTCGCACGCCATGCCCGCTGCAAGTGTGACTGCGTGCTGCTCGGCAATCGCCGTATCGAAATAGCGATCGGGATATTGCTCGCTGAAGGCGACCAGGTCAGAGCCTTCTTTCATTGCCGGGGTGATACCGAGCAGGCGCGGGTCCTGCGCTGCCATGTCGCATAGCCACTGGCCGAATACGCTGGAGTATTTGGGGCCGGACGCTTTCTTGGCTTGTGCGGCTGGGCGATTGACTGGCTCAAGCTTGGTAATGGCGTGGTAGCCAATGGGATCGGCTTTCCCCCTCCCCCGGGGCGAAGCCTTTGCCTTTTTTGGTGATCACATGCAGGAACTGCGGGCCTTCAAGGTCGCGCATGTTACGCAGCGTAGCCAGCATTGTCGGCAGGTCATGGCCATCGATCGGGCCTATGTAGTTCCAGCCAAGTTCTTCAAACAGGGTGCCTGGAACCAGCATGCCTTTGGCGTGTTCTTCGGTCTTGCGGGCGATTTCCCAGGCGCCGGGCAGGCGCGAGAGGACCTTCTTGCTGCCCTCGCGCATGCTTGCATAGGTGCGGCTGGAAAGAGTTTTCGCCAGGTAGTTCGACAGCCCGCCCACATTGCGCGAGATCGACATGTCGTTGTCGTTGAGCACCACCAGCATGTTGGCCTTGAGGTCGGAGGCGTGGTTCAGCGCTTCGAACGCCATCCCGGCGGTCAGCGCGCCATCACCAATGACAGCAACACTCTTGCGGCTGCTGCCCTGGATTTTCGCGGCAACAGCCATGCCCAGCGCAGCGCTGATGGACGTGCTTGAGTGACCCACGCCAAAGGTGTCGTACTCGCTTTCACTGCGCCGCGGGAATGCGGCAATGCCGTCCTTTTGGCGCAGGGTGGCCATGCGTTCGCGGCGGCCCGTCAGGATCTTGTGCGGGTAGGCTTGATGGCCAACATCCCAGACCAGGCGGTCGTCCGGGGTGTCAAACACGTAATGCAGGGCAATTGTCAGCTCGACTACACCCAGGCCCGCGCCAAAGTGGCCGCCCGTCTGGCCAACGGTGTAAAGCAAGTATTGGCGCAGTTCGTCGGCCAGGGTTTCCAGCTCGGCTTCGCCCAGGCGGCGCAACTCGGTCGGCGTATTCGCGCGGTCAAGCAAGGGCGTCAGCGGTCGTTCGCGTGGAATCTCGTGGAAAGTCGTCGGCATCAGGCGAATCGTTATAAATACAAAGATGCGCCAGTTTACCCGAAGCCCCGCGCAGTACCCAAATAAGAAGTGGCCATTGAGCATCCGCTTGTCATGGCCGGGAGCTACCAGGTGTCGATAAAACCGCGTTTGTGGGGTTGCTCGGCGACAGTGGGCGGTGTCGAGTTGAGACCTCGGGTCAGCCATCCACGCGTCTGTTCAGGGTCAATCACTGCGTCGATTTCAAGGAAGCTGGCCATATTGATTGCCTTGCCATTGGCATAGGCCTTGGCCACCAGCTTGTCGAACAGTTGCTGGCGTGCTTGATCGGACTCGGCGGCTGCCAACTCTTTGGCAAAACCCAGGCGAACCGCCCCTTCAAGGCCCATGGCGCCGAATTCAGCGCTGGGCCAGGCGGCGGTGAACAGCGGCGAATGGAAGCTGCCTGCGGCCATCGCTTGCGCACCCAGGCCGTAACCCTTTCGCAGAACGATGGTGAAGAAGGGCACCCTCAGGCTGGCAGCAGCCACAAAGATGCGCGATACATGGCGCACAGTGGCTTGTTGCTCTGCTTGCGGGCCGACCATGAATCCGGGGGTATCACACAGTGATACCAGTGGAATACCAAATGCATTGCACAGCCGCATAAAGCGCGCGGCCTTGTCGCCACCGACTGCGTCAATGGCGCCGCCGAGATGCGCGGGGTTATTGGCGAGCAAGCCAAAGGCCTGGCCCTCGATACGAATAAAGGCGGTGATCATACCCGGCGCAAACTCGCGACGCAGTTCCAGAACTGAGTCTTGATCCGCCAGGGTTTCGATCACTTGGCGGATGTCATACACGCGCAAGCGGTTTTCGGGAATCAGATGGCGCAGCAGGCGCTGATCCGCGCATTGCCAGGTGCTCAGCGCGCCTTGAAAGTAACCCAG
This sequence comes from Pseudomonas sp. S9, assembly GCF_000222125.1. NCBI lineage: Bacteria > Pseudomonadati > Pseudomonadota > Gammaproteobacteria > Pseudomonadales > Pseudomonadaceae > Pseudomonas > Pseudomonas sp. S9. The sequence goes on from NZ_AFFX01000005.1 coordinate 55,373, forward strand.
GTATTGCTTGGCGACGCGCACGGCCTCGGCTTCATCCTCGACCAGCAGGTCAATCACGCCGTTCGGGCTTTGGACGCTTGAGGGGCCGACTTGTTCGGCGCTAAAACTGCCCAGCCCGCCACCTTCGATCATGGCCGGGCCTGCCATGCCGATGCTGGCGTTGTGCGTGGCGATAATCACATCGCAGCAGCCCAGCAGCGCAGCATTGCCCGCAAAGCAACGTCCAGACACCACGCCGACCAGCGGTACCAGGCCAGAAAGCCTGGCCATGCCGACAAAGGTGTGACAATCCAGCCCGGCGACACCGACGAAATCCGTATCGCCGGGTCGACCGCCACCGCCTTCGGCAAATAACACCAGGGGCAAGCGCCATTGTTCGGCCAATTGCAGCATGCGGTCGGTCTTCTTGTGATTCATGACGCCCTGGGTGCCGGCAAATACCGTGTAGTCGTAGGCGATGGCCATGCAGCGCGCGGCTTTATTGCCAAACAAACTGGCGTTAACAGTGCCGGTGCCGGCAACCAGTCCATCGGCAGGACTTTGCTCGATCAGCTCGTCGAGTGAGCGCCCCCGCCGTTGTGCTGCGATGGCCAGGGCGCCGTATTCGTTAAAGCTGCCATCATCCAGCAGGTCCGCAAGGTTTTCCCGGGTGGTGCGCTGCCTGGTTTTACGGCGTTTGGCCACAGCCTGCGGGCGTCTTTCATCAAGGGTGAGGGCGTGGCGTTCAAGGACCTCGGCGAGATCCGCACGTATATGCTCAAGATCGGCACTTTGTTCATTGAGCACCTGTTGCTCGGTGACCTGGGCGGGCTCGATAAACATCAAGGCCGCCCCTTGATTGACTATGCTGCCGGTCTCTACCGCGAGACTGTGGACAATGCCGCTTTGCTCTGCCCTGACTTCAAGCTCCATTTTCATGGCTTCGAGCACGGCAATGGTCTGGCCCTTTGCGATGCTATCGCCTTGCCTGACTTCAAGACTGACGACCACGCCGCTGCTCGGTGCGCCCAAGGCTGCGCAGCCCTCGGGCACGGGAGTGGCGAGCGGACTGGCTGTCGAGCTGGCGCCGTGATTGAAATACAGGTGCGGATGAGCACAGTCGAGTAGCCTGCTCATTTGTTTTTCGACAAAGCGGGTGTTGACCTCATTGCGTGCAACCTCTGGAAGCTGCAGCAAGCTTTGCAGCAGGCTGATTGAATTGCTCACGCCTTCGATATTGAACTCACAGAGCGCACGATAGGCTTTGCGCAATGCGCTGGGGTAATCGGGGGCATGCACAATCAGCTTGGCCAGCAAGGAGTCGTAGTTCGGGTTGATGCTGTAGCCCGGGTAGCCGTAGCCATCCACTCGCAAACCAGGACCACTGGGCGGTTGGTAAGCACTTAGGGTGCCGGTGGCCGGTTGGGTCTTGCCGTCGCTGTCGATGGTTTCCAGGTTGATTCGCAGTTGCACGGCACAGCCATTGATCACCGGTGGTTGCAGCAGATTGAGATCGGCCAGCGAATAACCCATGGCCAGCTTGATTTGGCATTGCACCAGGTCAACGCCGGTGATTTGCTCGGTGATGCTGTGTTCAACCTGGATCCGGGGGTTGGCCTCCATAAAGTAGAACTGCTCGGGTTGATCGTTATCGAGCAGGAACTCGAAGGTGCCGATGCCTTGGTAATTGACGCTGCTGGCAAGTTTGAGCGCGGCGTCGATCATGCCTTGGCGTGTGGCTGGCGACAGGTCCGGGCTTGGTGCTATCTCGATGATCTTTTGCTGGCGTCGTTGCAGGCTGCAGTCACGCTCCCACAAATGGCTGACCGCTCCGCTGCCATCGCCTAACAGCTGGATTTCGATATGGCGGGCGTTGTTCACCAATTGTTCTATGTACAGCGCGCCGTTGCCAAAGGCGCCTTGGGCTTCGCTCTGGCAGCGCTGGAATGCTTCAGGCAAATCGGTGGGGTTGAATACCGCCCGCATGCCGCGCCCGCCACCCCCTGCCAGCGCCTTGAGCATGACCGCCGATGAGTCGCCGAGGCTGTGCATAAAGTCCTGTGCTTGTTGCAGGGTTATTGCCTGGTTGATACCCGGTACCAGCTTGACGTCGCAACGCTCGGCCAGTGCCCGGGCCTGGGCCTTGTCGCCAAAAAGTTGCAGGACTTCAGCACCAGGGCCAATAAAGCAAATGCCTGCGGCGGCACATTGGCGGGCAAATTCCGGGTTTTCCGCAAGAAACCCGTAACCCGGGTGGATGGCGTCGCAGCCGTTTTCCACGGCAACACGGATTAGCTGGTTGATGTCCAGATAGGCGGCAACCCCACGGCCCTTGAGGGCAACTGCGTGATCAGCTGTGCGCACATGCAGGGAGGTCGCATCGTCTTCTGCATGGATAGCAACGCTGCGCAGATTCATATCGGCAGCGGCGCGGGCAATGCGGATGGCGATTTCACCGCGGTTGGCGATCAGCAAGGCTGAAAAGGACATGGCAACGGCTCCAAAATTCTTATTCTGGAGACCATCTTATGCACTATGCGGCGCGGGTAAACAAAGCCTTGCCTGCTGATCGACAAGGTATTTGTTTGAGTGATTGTGCCTGAGGCAGGCGGCAACCCAGTTGCTCAGGTCGCCGTTCTAGTTAGTGGCGGCGCTCGACAATATAGCGAGCCAGCATGCGCAGCGGCTCAGCCGGGGAGCCCAGGTCTTCCAGTGCCGCAAGGGCCTGGTCGCGTAACTCCAGCGCATAGCCTTTAGCGTTCTGCAAACCCAGTATCGCGGGGTAGGTTGGCTTGTCGTTAGCCTGGTCCTTGCCTTGGGTTTTACCCAGGGTGTGAGTATCGCTCTCGATATCGAGAATGTCGTCCTGCACCTGGAAGGCCAGGCCTATCGCCTGGGCATAGCGCTGCAGGGCGGCCAGTGTGGCCGGGTCTGCGTTGCCGCTGGCCAGTGCGCCAAGGGCGACGCTGGCCTCGATCAGGGCGCCGGTCTTGTGCCTGTGCATATTTTCCAGGGCCGCCTGGTCAAGTGCCTGGCCAACCGAACCCAGGTCTATTGCCTGGCCACCCACCATGCCCGCCGGGCCGGAGGCACGGGCGAGGGTCGCGATCATCGCCAGGCGCAACCCGGCACTGTGGGGGTTCAACTCAGCGTTGCCGAGCACTTCAAAGGCCAGGGTTTGCAGGCCATCGCCAGCCAGAATGGCAGCGGCTTCATCGAAGGCTTTGTGTGTGGTCGGCTTGCCTCGGCGCAGGTCATCGTCATCCATGGCTGGCAAATCGTCATGGACCAATGAGTAGGCATGGATCAGCTCGACCGCGCAGGCGGCGCCATTGGCGTGCTCGACATTGCCGCCCAGGGCTTCGCACGCTGCGTAGGCCAGTAGCGGGCGTACGCGCTTGCCGCCATTGGTGACGCTGTAGCGGATGGCTTGATACAGGCGTTGCAATTCTGGCTGTGGTGCAACAAACAGACGCTCAAGGGCGGCATCTACACGGTTTTGGCACTGCGCCTGATAGGCTTCGATCATGCTTGTTTATCCGCGTCGAAAGGCGCTTCCTCCAGCTCGCCATTACGTTCCAGCAGCAGGCTGACCTTTTGTTCGGCTTGCGCCAGCGCGGCCTGGCAATCGCGGGTCAGGCGGATACCTTGTTCGAAGGCGGTCAGTGAGTCTTCGAGCGACATTTCGCCGTTTTCTAGGCGTTCGACCAAGCTTTGCAGCTCTGTCAGGGACTGCTCAAAATAAACAGCGGCTTTCTTGCGGGCCATGGCGGGTGTTCTCGGCGGGAAATCAACGGACGAATATCGCTCGCGACACTAGCAGAGACGAGGCTTTCGGGCAAATCATGGGCCGCTTTCAACTGCGCAGGTAAGTCGCCCAGAAATAATACAGCGTCATGCAGCTGCCAACGGCAATGACCAGCAGGCGCAGGAACTTGGCGGGCAGGCGCTGGCCGAGCGCTCCGCCGGCATAACCGCCAATGGTTGCGCCGCCCAGGAGTATGACCAGCTCGTACCAACTAACCCGCCCGGCGATGATAAAGGTACCGGTTGCGACGCTGTAGATCACCGCCGAAATCAGGTTTTTAAGCGCATTGCTGCGTGCCAGGGCATGGCCTTCGATCGAGAAGGCGGCGAGTTGTAAAATGCCCATGCCCGCACCGAAGTAGCCGCCGTACACCGAAACCGTCGCATGCGCCGCCAATGACCATGTCGTGTGCGGCGGTTGTGTATTTGCTGAACGGCGCGCGGCCAGGGCACGACTTAGTTGTGGGCTGGCGGCAAATAAAAGTGTGGCGCCGAGCAGGAGCCAAGGGATTAAACCGCGAAAAATTTCATCGCCACCAAGCAGTAGCAAGATACCGCCAAGCAAGCCGCCGCCAAGTCCTGCCAATAGCAAGGGAACCAGGTAGCTGCCGAGCGGTTGCAGTGTCTTGCGCCCAGCCCAGGCTGCCGCAACGCTCGCTGGCCAGAGCGCAACGGCGTTGGTTGCATTGGCGGTGACGGGCGCCAGGCCTGTGGCAAGTAACGCGGGGAACGAGAAAAACGTACCGCCCCCGGCCAGGGCATTCATTGCACCTGCGGCGAATCCTGCGGCAATCAAAATCGCTATATCAAGCCAGGGCATTGGAGCGTCTTTGCAGTAAAAGGCGCAGCCTAATCAATCGTCGGTTGTTCGCCAAGCAGGATGTTGCTCGGCAGGTGCTGCCTGATTTGGCCAAGACTGAATTTTTATACTTTCTTTACGCCGTCCGCGCCTTAGCCCAATCGAACCTTTACGCCTGAAATCCGAGAATGACTCATGCGCCGTTGGGGCGTTTTCGGAGCAATGACTATGAGTGTTCTCGACGGATTGTCGCTGTGTTTGGCCCTTGGCCTGTTCTTTTATCTGCTGCTTGCGCTGATGCGCGCCGAGCGTGGTTAGGAGGCCTTATGCACATCCAAGATTATTGGCTGATTCTGGCCTTCTTTGTATTGGTGCTGGTGCCTGCCCCTTTTCTGGGGCGCTATATCTTCCGGGTAATGGAAGGGCACAAGACCCTGCTCAGCCCGGTGCTGTTGCCCATAGAGCGTTTTTGCTACCGCCTTGCGGGGGTTGATAGCCAAGCCGAGCAGGACTGGAAAGGCTACAGCACTGCTCTATTGATGTTCACCCTGGCGTGCCTGATCGGGCTGTTTGCAATCCTGATGTTGCAAGGCCGTTTGGGGCTCAATCCAGAGCATATTGCCGGTATGGATTGGCCGCTGGCGCTCAATACGGCGGTGAGCTTCGTCACCAATACCAACTGGCAGGCCTACAGCGGCGAGGCATCACTGAGCTATTTCAGCCAGATGCTTGGGCTTGGCGTGCAAAATTTTGTCAGCCCGGCGGTGGGCCTTGCGGTGTTGGTCGTCTTTTGTCGCGGTATTGCTCGCCGCTCAAGTAACAGCATTGGCAATTTCTGGGTCGATATGACGCGTGGCGTGCTCTATGTGCTGCTGCCGTTTTGCCTGTTGCTGGCGCTGTTTTTGGTCTGGCAGGGCGTGCCACAAAGCTTCATGGCCTACGTGCATGCCAAGACGCTGTTGGGTGCTGACCAGAGCATTCCCCTGGGGCCGGCGGCCAGCCAGATCGCAATCAAGCAGTTGGGCACCAATGGCGGCGGGTTCTTTGGCGTCAACTCGGCGCATCCATTCGAGAACCCGACGGCATGGAGCAATCTGGTCGAGATGGCTTCGATCATTCTGATCCCGGCGGCGTTGCTGTTCACCTTCGGTCACTACGTCAAGGATCTGCGGCAAAGTCGTGCGCTGTTGGCCAGCATGCTGATTCTGTTTGTGGCTGGCTTTGCTGTGACCTTGTACGCCGAGTTGCAGCCCAACCCTGCACTGGCGGCCTTGCCCATTGAGCAATCTGGTGCGCTCGAAGGAAAGGAAAGCCGACTGGGCATTGCCGCCTCGGCTCTATGGGCGGTGGCCACTACCGCCGCGGCCAATGGTTCGGTCAACGCCATGCATGACAGTTTCAGTGCGCTCGGCGGGATGATCCCGATGCTCAATATGATGCTCGGTGAGGTCATCTTCGGCGGGGTTGGCGCGGGCCTGTACGGTATGTTGTTGTTTGTCCTGATTACGGTATTTCTTGCCGGGTTGATGATAGGGCGCACACCCGAATACCTGGGTAAGAAGCTTGAGGCGCGTGAAGTACGCCTGTTGGTCATGACGCTTCTGGTCATGCCGGTCGGTGTGTTGGTGTTTGGTGCCTTGGGTGTGAGCTTGCCTGGCCCGGCGATGTCGATCAGCAACCCCGGCGCACATGGCTTTAGCCAGGTCTTGTATGCCTACACATCAGGCACTGCCAACAATGGCTCTGCATTTGCCGGCTTTGGTGCCAATACCCCGTATCACGATGTGATGATCGCCTTGGCCATGCTGCTGGGGCGCTTCGGTTTCATTCTGCCAATCCTTGCGATTGCAGGCAGTCTGGCCGCGAAAAAATCAGCCCCGCAAGATGGCAACAGCTTTCCCACCCACGGCCCGCTGTTCGTGACGCTGCTGACAATGGTGATTTTGTTGGTTGGCGGTTTGACCTTTCTTCCAGCGCTGGCCCTTGGTCCCATCGCTGAACACCTGACCCTGCTGCAGGGCTTCTAAGGGAGAGCCATGATGAATGCCCCTATTCTCACGCAAGACCCGCAGCCAAAGACTGCGGCCCAGGCAAAAACCGGTGCTTCGACACTCTGGCAGGCTGCGCTGGGCAAGGCCTTTACAAAGCTTGATCCGCGCCAACTGCAACGCGCGCCGGTGATGCTGGTGGTTGAGCTGACCGCGGTTGTCACCACTGTGCTGTGCTTTATGCCCAACCCGGCGGTGAGCACAGGGCTGGCGGTGCAGATTGCGCTGTGGCTGTGGTTCACCCTGTTGTTTGCCAACTTTGCCGAGGCGTTGGCAGAGGGGCGCGGCAAGGCCCGGGCCGACAGCCTCAAGGCCGGAAGCCAAGGCCTCAAGGCGCGCAGGCAAACTCAGCCGGGCGTCTATGAGTCAGTCGCTGCGAGCGAGTTGCGGCGTGGCGATATAGTCCGGGTTGAGGCCGGTGAGCAGATTCCCGGTGATGGCGAAGTCATTGAAGGCATCGCTGCGGTCAATGAGGCGGCTATTACTGGCGAATCTGCCCCGGTTATTCGTGAGTCAGGCGGCGATCGCTCGGCTGTCACCGGCAACACCAACCTGGTGTCGGACTGGTTGCTGGTGAAGATTACCGCTAACCCCGGCGAGTCAACGCTTGACCGGATGATCGCCCTGGTCGAGGGCGCGCGCCGCCAGAAAACGCCGAACGAAATAGCGCTGGACATGCTGTTGATCGGCCTGACCCTGGTGTTTCTGGTGGTGGTCGCCACATTGCAGCCATTCGCCCGCTATGCGGGAGGTGACTTGCCGCTGGTGTATTTGGTGGCGCTGTTGGTAACGCTGATTCCAACCACTATCGGCGGCTTGCTTTCGGCCATTGGCATTGCCGGCATGGATCGCTTGGTCCGGCTTAATGTCATCGCCAAGTCGGGGCGCGCAGTCGAGGCCGCTGGCGATGTGCATGTGCTGCTGCTCGACAAGACCGGCACCATCACCTTCGGTAATCGTCGTTGCAGCGCCTTGATCGCAGTGCCCGGTATCGCCGAGCAGGATCTAACCGAGGCGGCGTTGTTGTCGTCACTGGGCGATGACACCGCCGAAGGCAAATCCATCGTCGAGTACATTCGCAATCTTGGTCCGGTGCAGGCCCCTGAGCGCTCGGCAGTGAAGGTCATCGCCTTCAGTGCTGAAACACGCTTGTCAGGCGCCGATCATGGCAGTCAGCGGTATCGCAAAGGTGCGGTGGATGCTGTGCTCGACTACCTAAACATGAGCCGTTCGGATATGCCTGCCGCGCTGGCGCGGACAGTCGACAAGATTGCGCAAAGCGGTGGCACGCCGCTACTGGTGGCCAGTGATGCGCGCTTGCTCGGTGCTATCCACCTTAAAGATGTGGTCAAGCCCGGCATTCGCGAACGCTTCGCCGAGTTGCGCGCCATGGGTATTCGCACTGTGATGGTCACGGGTGACAACCCCTTGACCGCTGCTGCCATCGCCGCCGAGGCGGGTGTTGATGATGTCATCGCCGAGGCTACGCCCGAGAAAAAGTTGCAACGTATTCGCAGTGAACAGGCCGAGGGCAAGATGGTCGCCATGTGCGGTGACGGCGCCAATGACGCCCCGGCGCTGGCTCAGGCGGATGTTGGTTTGGCAATGAATGACGGCACCCAGGCTGCGCGTGAAGCGGCCAATCTGGTTGACCTGGACTCCGATCCGACCAAGCTGCTTGATGTGGTGCAAGTCGGTAAAGAGTTGCTGGTCACCCGTGGGGCGTTGACCACCTTCTCGGTGGCCAATGATGTCGCCAAATACTTCGCAATTTTGCCTGCGCTCTTTATCGGTGTTTATCCACAGCTCGGCGTACTTAACCTGATGCAGCTGCACAGTCCGCAGAGTGCGATTCTCTCGGCGATCGTATTTAACGCCCTTATTATCGTGGCCCTGATTCCGCTGGGGCTGCGCGGGGTTCGAGTGCAGGAAACGGACGCTGCAAGCCTGCTGCGGCGCAATCTGCTGATCTATGGCCTGGGCGGTTTGCTGGCGCCTTTTGTGGGTATCAAGTTGATCGACATGCTGCTGGTGGCTGTCGGCCTGGTTTGATCTTCCTGGCGCCTTTGCCGGCGCCGTATTGCATTCGGAGAGTCGATGATGTTTAAGCAAATCCGTCCAGCATTGAGCGTTCTGGTTTTTATGACGCTGCTTACCGGCGCGGTCTACCCCTTGACCGTAACCGCTATCGCTCAGCTCGCATTTCCGGTGCAAGCCAATGGCAGCCTGGTGCGTGATGCGCAAGGCGAGGTGCGCGGCAGTCAGTTACTGGCGCAAGGCTTTGCCGGGGCGCAGTGGTTTCAGCCGAGGCCTTCGGCGGGGGATTACGCCACTGTGGCCAGCGCTGCGAGCAATCTGGCACCGAGCAATCCGGCATTGGCCAAGCGTGTGGCAGAAGACGCCAAGCGCTTGCAGGTCGCCGGACAGGGCGCTGTTCCCATGCAATTGGTGACAACCTCAGGCAGTGGCCTTGACCCGCACTTGTCACCCGCAGCCGCACGTTATCAGGTGGCGCGCATTGCTGCAGCGCGCAACATGCCTCGAGCCAGCCTTGATCGCCTGATTGATGCGCTGCTTGAAACCCCTTTAATTGGGCCGCAAGTGGTCAATGTACTGGCGCTGAACATGGCGCTGGCAGAAAATCAGGACCTGTCTCGCGCTGAGTAACGCTATGAGTGATGCAACCCAAGCTGACGCCCTGCTGGCTGATTTACCCAAAGGCACGCGCGGTCGGCTCAAGGTTTTTTTAGGCGCCGCACCGGGCGTCGGCAAGACCTATTCCATGCTCCAGGCTGCTCAGACCCAGCAGCGCATGGGCACTGATGTGCGGGTGGCAGTTGCCGAAACCCATGGTCGCGCTGAAACCGAGGCGATGCTGGTTGGCTTGCCGCAACAGGCCCAGCGCAAGTTGGAATACCGTGGTGTCGTGATGCGCGAGATGGATCTGGACGCCATTCTCGCGCAGCCGCCCACACTGGTATTGGTTGATGAGCTGGCCCATAGCAATGCCCCCGGCAGTCGTCACAACAAGCGTTGGCAGGACGTGCAGGAATTGCTCGATGCGGGAATTGATGTGTACACCACGGTCAATGTCCAGCATCTGGAATCACTCAATGATCGCGTGCGCGATATCACCGGTATCCAGGTGCGCGAAACCTTGCCTGACTGGGTGCTGCAGGAAGCCGATGAAATTCTGCTGATCGACCTGCCCACTCGCGAGCTGCTCGAGCGCTTGCGCGAGGGCAAGGTCTATGTGCCTGAGCAAGCGCGCGCCGCGATAGATGCATTTTTCAGCCAGACCAACCTTACAGCCTTGCGCGAATTGGCCATGCAAACGGCGGCGGCGCGGGTCGATGCCGAGCTGACTCGGCGTTACCGGCTGCAAGGCCTGGATGCACCGGCCTTGCGCGGGCGGTTGCTGGTGGGAATCGACGGCGATGCTCAGGCCGAGCCTTTGGTGCGCCATGCCTGTCGGGTCGCCGAACGGCGGCATCTACCCTGGTCGGGGGTGCATGTCGATACCGGAAAGCCTCGTAACGAGCAGCGTTTGGCCTTGTTGCAGGCTGCGCAGCAGTTGGCCGAGCGCTTGGGTGGGGAAGTTGTCGGCTTGCGAGGCGGCGAGTGTGCGAAAACCCTGCTTGAACATGCGCGCGAGCGACGGGCCAGCCTGATTCTGGTCGGTCGCAGCCGTGCTGGTTTTTGGCGGCGCTGGTTTGGGCGCGGGCTGGCAGAGCGCTTGATGCTAAAAGGCCAGGGGCTGGAAATTTCTGCACTGGATTGCGCGCCGGAAAGGACCGTGCGCTTGCGTCGGGTCAGCCGACCGTTGATCTGGCGTGACTACCTGCAAGCCGTGGTTGCCGCCGTTCTGGCAGCCCTTGTCGCGTTGGGATTGTCACAGGTGCTTGAACTGCCAAATATCTCGCTGCTGTTCCTGGCGGCCGTATTGGTGGTAGCCGTGCGCAGCAGCTTGGGACCAGCGCTGGCCTGCGCTGGTTGTTCGTTCCTGGCGTATAACTTTTTATTTATTCCGCCGACGCTGACCTTGAGCATTGCCCGGCAAGAAGATGTCTTGACCTTGCTGTTTTTCCTGTTGATGGCTGCACTGACGGGCAACCTGGCAAGCCGTCAGCGTCAACAATTGGTGGCCCTGCGCGAAACCCAGGCGCAGACCACCGCATTGCTTGAGTTATCCAGCAAGTTGACGGCCGCCACTGATCGTCAGGCGATACTCAGCGCTGCCATGCAGCAGTTTTCATTGTGGCAAGAGTTGGATGTCAGCCTGTTGGCGCGGGGTAAAGATGATGTGTGGAAGGTCGAGGCCGGTAGCCAGCGCCTGCTCACAGATCAGGAGCGAGCCGCCGCCGACTGGGCCTGGCAGCACAGCCAGCCAGCCGGGCTGGGCACCGATACTTTGCCGGGCGGGCGTTGGTGGTGGTGGCCGCTGGAAGGTGAAGACGGTCCCCTGGCCTTGCTCGGAATCAGCCCCAAAAATGGCGCACCCCTGGCCAGTGCGCAACGCCGCTTGATTGCCGCGCTCGGCCAGCCCCTGGCACAGGCACTGAGCCGTGCGCAGCTTGCGCAAGATTTGGAGGCGGCGCGCCTGCACGGCCAGACCGAAGAGCTACGCAGTGCCTTGTTGGCGTCTGTGTCTCACGATTTACGCACGCCGCTGACCGCAATGCGTGGCTCGATCGACAGCTTGCTAACGCTTGGCGAACAAATTCCAGCTGCAGATCGACATGAACTACTGGAAGGCACCCGTGATGAGGCCGAGCGTCTTGATCGCTACATCCAGAACCTGCTCGATATGACTCGCCTCGGCCATGGTGCGCTTAAACTGGCCCGCGATTGGGTGGCGCCATGCGATATCGTCTCCCGCGCCTTGCAGCGCTTACGTCTGGTGCTCGCTCCGCTGAAGGTCGAGCTGTCGATGGGCGATGATCTGCCGCTGCTTTATGTGCATGCCGCGCTGATCGAACAGGCGTTGATCAATGTGCTGGAAAATGCGGCGCGTTTTTCCCCAGCCGGGGGCCGCTTGCATTTGGTTGTGCAAGCTGATGGTCAGGAAATACGCATTGCTGTCAGTGATCAAGGGCCGGGTATTCCTGAACATGAACGCGATAAAATTTTCGACATGTTCTACACCGCTGCCCGAGGGGATCGCGGCGGCCAGGGCACCGGCTTAGGTTTGGCAATTTGCCAGGGTATGCTGGGGGCTCACGGCGGGCGAGTGAGTGTAAGTGAAGGGCTTGAGGGGCGTGGCGCAACCCTGACGCTGCACATACCGCTGTCGCCACAACCTGTTATGGAAGATGAGTCTGTATGAGCAGTAATCAGCCGACTGTTTTAGTCATCGATGATGAAGCGCAGATCCGCAAGTTCTTGCGCATCAGCCTTGTGGCCAAAGGCTACAAGGTGATCGAAAGTGCTGATGGCAGCGACGGTCTGGCTCAGGCTGCATTGGGTAAGCCGGATATGGTGGTGCTTGATCTCGGCTTGCCCGATATGGACGGTCAACAGGTGCTGCGCGAGCTAAGGGAGTGGTCACAGGTTCCGGTACTGGTGTTGTCGGTTCGCGCAGGAGAGGGCGATAAAGTGACAGCGCTGGATGCAGGCGCGAACGATTACATGACCAAGCCATTTGGTATTCAGGAGTTCCTGGCGCGGGTGCGTGTATTGTTGCGCCAGGCAGGTAGCGGCGAACTGGCCGCGGCCGTGATCAACAGCGGGCCCTTGAGTGTCGACTTTGCTTATCGTCGAGTGACGCTCGATGGATCGGAGGTTGCACTGACCCGTAAGGAGTATGCGGTGTTGGCCGTGCTTGCCCGACACCTTGGCCGTGTCGTGACCCAGCAGCACCTGCTCAAGGATGTTTGGGGCGCCAGTCATGCCGATGACAGCCATTACCTGCGGGTGGTCATCGGCCATCTGCGGCAAAAGCTCGGGGATGATCCTGCCGCCCCGCGCTTTATCATCACCGAGGCCGGTGTGGGTTATAGATTGCTGGAGCATTGAGCCGGATCCGTCGCGCTTGCAAGCGCGATGGATCGGCTTAAAGCCACGTCTCAGGTATTGCCAGCCATCTGCTCAACCAGATAATCGGCGAGGCACTGCTGGATGTTGCTGAGAAGCCTGGATGAGGCTACCAACGCCAGCTCCGTCGGCGGCGGTGTGCCCAGGCCAAGTTGTTCGGTGACTATACGATGCTCGGGCCTTACCGCGCTGTTTGGCAAAAGGCTCAGGCCAATATTTGCGCTTACGGCCGCCTGTATGCTCGCCAAGCTTTGCGAGCAGAACGCGATATGCCAGCGCTGGCCAGCGGCTTCAAGAGCGCGAATGGCGCGCTCGCGATACAGGCAACCCTGTTCGTAGACCACCAAGGCAATGCTCTGTTGCTGCAGTTGCCACTGTGCTCCTGCAACCCACTCAAGTCGCTCCGACCAGGTCGCGATAGCCGCTGACTGGTCGATATTGCGCTTGATCAGCGCCAGGTCCAGCTCGCGACGCTGCAGTTGTTCATTGAGCTCGCAGCTAAGGCCATTGCGCGTGTCCAGGCGGATGTCCGGGAAGCGCTGGTTAAAACCTGTCAGCAGTTCGATCAGCCGATCCAGGGGAAAATCCTCGGGCACGCCCAGGCTGGCCACTCCGCGCATATCTTGGGAATTGAGCATATCGCTGGCTTCCATGGCCAGGCTGACCAAGCGCCGTGCGTAGCTGAGCAGGCGCTCGCCGTCTTCGGTTAGCTGGATCGACTTGCTGGCCCTATGCCTGATCAGCAGTGGGCGACCGAGCTGCTCTTCGAGTTTTTTGATCTGCTGGCTGATGGTTGACTGCGTGCGGTTTACACGGTCGCCGGCGCGGGTGAAACCACCGGAATCGACAACGCTCACGAAGGTTTTGAGAAGCTCAAGATCAAGCATGGTTATAAATTCGATTAGTGAATTATTTTTTAATCATAATTTAATTTTCAAATTTAGTCTGCCAGCGCGACGATTGATGCCTTCTTACTGTTCAAGAGGTTGTTTGTCATGTCACTTCAACATTTCGCAAAACCGCAATGGCTCACCTTTGATTGCTACGGCACGTTGATCCAGTGGGATGAAGGCTTGCTTGAATACGTGCGCCAATTGCTCAGGCAAAAGGGAATTGCTCACCGTGAAGCGGACTTCATTCGCGTCTACGATAACTATGAGCACGATCTGGAGCAGCAGTCGGCCTACATGAGCTTTCGCCAGGTGTCCGCGCAAGCGCTGCGCCGCACTTTGGCCGATTTGGACGCCAGTTATGAGCCGGATGATGGCGAAGCATTTGTTGCCCGTATCGGACGCATGCCGCCATTTCCTGAAGTGGTCGAAACGCTGGGCTGGCTCAAACAGCAGGGTTTCAAGCTGTGTATCGTGTCCAACACCGACGACGACATTATTGCTGGCAACGTGGCGCAGTTGGCTGGGCATGTCGACCGGGTGATCACGGCGCAACAGGCCCAGGCCTATAAGCCTGATCCGCGGTTGTTCGACTTCGCCCATGCCAGCCTCGGCGTGCAGCGCTCGCAGGTGCTGCATATCTGCGCCAGCCCGCATCTGGACCTGGTTGCCGCGCGTGACATGGGCTTTCACTGTATCTGGATTGACCGTGGTACCCAGCGCGTGGCACCGGCCGACTACCAGCCCGATGCGGTATTGCCAAGGCTGGATGGCCTGCGCCAGCTCTTTGCAAGCCTTGGCTGGACCCGTGATCAAGGAGTAACACAATGAACCCGCTATCGAATACAAGCACCGCCCATGCCTGGCAACATAGTGACTTCGACACCCCGCAAATCCACGCGGTGCGTGTCGACCTGGCCGCCTGCTTGCGCATGGCTGCTCATTTGGGATTGGCTGAAGGTATTTGCAATCACTTTTCGGTGCTGGTGCCGGGTCATGATGACTTGTTTATGGTCAACCCATTTGGCCTGGCCTTCGCTGAAATCACGCCTTCCAGCCTGTTGATTTGTGATTTCAACGGTCAGGTGGTGTGCGGCAGCGGTGTGCCGGAAACCACAGCTTTTTTTATCCATGCGCAAGTCCATCGCCTGCAGCCAAAGGCGGTGGCGGTGTTGCATACGCATATGCCAAACGCCACTGCATTGGCCATGCTTGAGGGCGAGCCCTTGCGCTGGGCGGGACAAACAGCGCTCAAGTTCTTCGGCAGGGTCGCGGTGGACGATGGTTTCAATGGCTTGGCGCTGGATGTGTGCGAAGGGCAGCGGATTGCCGCTGCGATGGGTGATGCACAGGTGCTGTTCATGAAGAACCATGGCGTCATGGTCACGGGCGCTGACCTGTCCCTGGCCTGGGACGATCTCTACTATTTAGAGCGCGCAGCCGAGGTACAGATTCGCGCCATGAGCACGGGTGTGCCCCTACAGCCGGTTGTGCCTGAAATAGCTAAAAAGACAGCCGCGCAGATGCGTATCGGCGAGGCGCACAGCGCACGGGCACACCTCGACAGTGTCATACGCCAGTTGAACTTGCTGCAGCCCGGCTTCAGCGATCTTTGAGGCGCATCCGCCTGGCCGAAAACCGATCCGGTGTATTCGATGGGGCTCAATACGATGCTCGGTGGTTGTCGGGCGGTTGTGACAATGATCAGGAGGGGCTGGTCATCTTTGGCCGGACATAACATTGGATGCACCCTCTGGAGTGCTAATTTCCTTCCTGGTTATGATTCGCCTCACAGCCAACACTGCAAGGCGAGGTTACTTCAAGCGTTCAGAGTGTCTCGTAACGCTTTGCGGTTGAGCTTGCCGACGGTCGTTTTGGGAATTTGCTCCATAAACAGAACCCGGTGGGGTTTCTTGTAGGAGGCAACCTGGCTGGCAACGAAGCTAATCAACTGCTGCTCATCGACTTCTGCTCCGGGATGCAGGGCTACGACGGCAGTAACGGATTCCACCCATTTTTCGTCTTTCAGGCCAACGACCGCACACTCGGCTATGGCTGGATGGGCCATGAGCACGTCTTCGATTTCACGGGGATAGACGTTATAGCCACCGGTGATGATCATGTCCGAGGTGCGATCCTTGATGTGCAGGAAACCACGTGCATCAAAGCAGGCGATGTCGCGAGTGCGGAGCCAGCCGTCATCGAAGAACATGCTCTGGTTCAAATCCGGGGCGTTGAAGTAACCGAGCATGCGAGATGGCGAGCGCACGGCAATCTCTCCGGGCTCGCCGGGTGCGACGTCGTTGCCTTGCTCATCGACCAGGCGGATCTCTACATCAATCGAAGGCCGGCCACAGGAACCGAGTAGCTCACCTTTATGATCCTCCGGGCGTAGAACAGCCACAGCCAATGGACATTCTGTCTGCCCGTAATACTGCCAAAAGCGTTCGCGCCCCCACAGCTCCATGGCCTTGTCGATCACGGGACGCGGCATCGGCGAGGCACCGTAGATTACTTGGCGAAGATGCTTGATATCAGTACTGGCGAAGCCTGGGGAGGCCATCAGCATCTGCAGCATTGTTGGCACCAGGTTGATCGCTGTGATGGCATGGTGTTCGATCAGTTGCAGGAACTGGTCAGGATCAAAACCACGCATGATTACGGTGCGTGCACCGCGCGACCAGAATGGCAACACAAACACACCGCTGGCGTGAATCAAGGACGCCGCATGCAGCATGGCATCATCCTGCTCGACTGCGATCAGGTTAAGCAGTACGTTCTTGCAGATACCTGCATAGGAGGCTTGAGTATGCTGTGCGGCCTTCAGTGTGCCGGTAGTGCCGGAGGTAAAAAGGGTCAGCACTACGTCGTCGTCGCTGACCTCGACCTTTGGGGCTTTAGCACTGGCTTTAGCTGCTGCGTGCAACAAGTCGATGCCACTGCTGCTGGCGTCGCCCAGGCCATGGCAGATCAACTCAGGTAGTTCGCCACTCAGCTCCCGGGCGCGTTCAGCCAGGTCGGCACCGTAGACGAGGTAGTTGCACTGCGTTTCTTCCAGCATCCGACGGTGTTCAGCCAGTGACAGCCGGGAGTTGAGGGGGACTCGATTAGCCCCGCACTTAACCAGCGCGAAGTCGACAGGGACACTGTGCAGGCCATTGTTTAGCAAAACTGCAACCCGCTCACCCCGTGTCACACCCTGCTCGATCAGGGTGTGGGCCAGCTGGTTACTCAGGGTCTGGACCTGATCAAAGGTAAGTGATTGGTCTTCGAATACCACTGCGGTACGTGGGCCGTGGGCCATAGCGCCACGGTGAATAAGTTCTAGATAAGTTGTTGTCATATCGACGCTTCCTGTGACTGGAGCATTAGCCGTCAAAACGGCCATGTCGGCCTGAGCCCTTGACGAAGTGTTCGGCCCCTTCGATTGCTTCGGAGAAGACGATCGGGTAACCGCCAGCCCCTTCATTGATTAGCGCTTGCGCCAACTCGTTGTCCCACTGTAGATAGGCCGATTGGCGGGGCGCACGCCAACTCGTTGTCCCACTGTAGATAGGCCGATTGGCGGTCAGCACGCAAGCACTGTTGGGGGAAGGCCGCAATCTCCTTTGCCAGTTTCAGGGATGCGGCAAGGGCCTGGCCGTCCTCCACAACGCGATTAACCAGCCCAATTTCCAACGCCTCCTCGGCATGTACCGGACGCCCGGTGAGCATCATGTCCAAGGCTCGCCCTTGTCCGACGATACGCGGAAGACGCACAGTCCCACCGTTGATCAGCGGCACGCCCCACCGACGGCAAAACACACCGAATACCGCTGACTTCTCCGCTACCCGCAGGTCGCACAACAACGCTAGCTCCAATCCGCCCGCCACTGCATAGCCGCTGACGGCGGCGATCACCGGTTTACTAAGCAGCATACGGCTCGGCCCCATGGGACCCGGGCCAGTACCACTTGGCTCAACCTCGTTGCGCAATGTTGGATCTCCCATCGCAGATAGGTCTGCGCCTGCGCAAAAATTGTCGCCACTGCCAGCCAGCACTGCTACATGCAGATGCTCATTCGCTTCAAACGCAATGAATGCGTCACGCAATGCATTGGCAGTCACGCGATCTACAGCGTTGCGTTTCTCTGGACGATTGAGAGTGATGATGCAGACGTTTCCGTCCATCTCGATGAGTACTGAAGGTTGATTCATACGCTGGCTTCCGCTGAAAGACTGAATGCGGGTGGTTTCAGTGGCAACTGAAGCCACCATCGATGATGATTTCGGTGCCGGTGATGTACTTCGAGTCATCGCTGGACAAGAACACCACTGTGCCGGAAACCTCGTCAGGGTCGGCGAAACGCTTGACCGGCAACTCCTGCATCAGGCGCTGATGCACCGCAGCCTGACGGTCGGCATCAAGTTTGGACATCACGCCCGTGACCAGAGGCGTGGAGATATAGCCTGGGTGCAGGCTGTTGACGCGAATGGCATATCCCTTTTCGGCGCAATGCAGGGCAACCGACTTGGAAAGAAACCGCACGCCGGCCTTCGAGGCAGAGTAGCCAATGGCGTCCTGCTCGCCGACGATTGCAGTGATCGACGACATATTGATGATCGAGCCACCGTGTTGCTGCATCAGCGGGAGCGATAACTTGCAACCTAGGAAGGCACTTTTAAGGTTCACATCGAGATGGAGCTGGAATTGTTCCAAAGAACATTCCTCGATATTGCCTGGAATGATCATGCCGGCATTATTGATCAGCACATCAAGTCGTTTTTCATGGCTTCGTATAGTGTCTAGCACCATGTGCCAATCAGACTCATTACTGACATCTTGGGGGAGGAAAAATACATGGCCGCCGTCATTATTGATTTCGCTTTCGAGCGCCTTGCCAGCGACTTCGTTGATGTCGGTGAAATAAACGACAGCACCTTCCTGGTCTAGACGCCTTACGAAGGCCTGTCCCATTCCGGATGCGCCACCTGTGACCAGCACTACTTTGTTATTCAGTCTCATCGTTTTCCCTTGCACAGGCGTGTGCCAGCAGAGGCATCAGGTCCGCCTGAATGATGGTTGGGTCGTAGGGATCAGGCAGCGCGGATCGCCGGGCGGGCCGCAGGCAGGATGTCGATCAGCGAGGCAAGGTCGAGTTGCTCGTAGGCGCCCAGGCTTATCCCTTCAACGGCTTGGAAGAAGCGCATACCCAAGTGGAAAATCGTTCCGTCTTCGAGGAAGTTGTCGATGAATTGGCCGCTTGGGCTGTCGAAGGTGATGATCATGTCCGACCCTGCCTCGCTATAGGCTACATGGTCGTTGCCGATGTCTTCGTAGGCGATTTCACCTGCTTCGAAGTGTCCATCATCATAGTCCCAGCTACCGCTGAGAGTTACCGCTACCGCATAGCAGTGATGCAGATGACGAGGCATTTGCGAATTGGCCTCGAAGCGGGCACGAACGATGACTCGATTGAGAACCGGGTCGGCTTTGTACACTTTGATGCTGACACCCTTTGCACCAGGCAGGTTGAGCGGCAGCCAATCTGAGGGTTGCTGGAGTACAGATACAGCATTGGACATGATGGGTTCCATTATTGTTGTAGATTTCGGAATCCAGTATGGCCGGTTGTAGTGCTGGCAATTTTTACTTCATATGACGTATTTTTATCTTTTCAGACCGGCCTGTATGCTAGAGCAACAGTCACTGCAACGGTACATTGATATGGTTGAAAATGTGCTCATCAGAGGTAGCTCTCTGACGGCCTTTCCCGATCTGGTGCGTGAGCTGGGGCGGGATCCTGCGCCTTATCTGGCGCAACTGAATGTGAGCGAGACGCTGATCAGTGATCCCAAGCAGTTCATGTCCTATGCTGGGTTCGTTCAGACATTGGAGAGGGTCAGCCAAGATCTTGATTGCCCTGATTTTGGCTTACGCATGGCCCAGCAGCAGAGTGTTGGCGTTCTCGGGCCATTGGCGCTTATCGCGCAGTTTTCGGAGACCGCTCTCGATGGCTTGCAGCGAATTGCTCGATACATGGCCTACCATAGCCCGGCAGCGGTAGTGAAGATTGAGGATCCGACGCTGTGCGAACGCCCCGAGTTGTTCTTTTCTATTGCCTTGACCCAAGTTACTCAGCAGCGACAAACTATTGAGTTGTCACTCGGGTTTGCCATGCAAGTCATGCGGTTATTGAGTGGTCGCAATTTCAAGCCCCTTAGTGTGAGCTTCCAGCACACACCCTTGTTGCCGGTAAGTCACTACCGTGTCTATTTCGGTTGCCCCGTGTATTTCGAGGCATCGAGTAACAGCATGGAGATCAGAAGTGCAGATCTGCTCAGACCGATTGATGTGAGTGATCCGCTGATGTGCAAAACGATGGAGGCCTTTGTCGCTAATGCACTGGCCGAAGTCAGTCATACACTGGTTAGCAAGGTGCGCCGGCTAATCCAGCAGCTTCTGCCCTTGCAACGGCGTTGTACCCTTAGCTTGGTAGCGCGACATCTCGGCATGGGAGAGCGCACTTTGCAACGCCGGCTGAAAGTTGAGCGGGTTTTCTTTGAAGAACTGGTCGATGAGGTGCGCCAGGAGCTGGCGCAAAGTTACCTGAAACGCGCAGATATGAGCATGGCCCAAGTCGCGGGTCTGCTTGGCTACCGTGAGCAAAGCTCCTTTAATCGTGCCTGCCGTCGCTGGTTTGGAGAGTCGCCGCGTGGACTACGTAAGGACTAGAGCAGGGTGATTCACTTTTCTCACCTTCTGTCTCCGTGACCTGGTATGTCACTGTTTCAGCCACCGACTCAGATACTCCACCATTGGCGAGCACGGCCTCGAATCACAATGTCGGGCTGATTCCGCTGTCCTGTGCCTAGCCGCAATACTCTGGCCCAGAAACGCTGAGCAACACACGCTCTGGGCTATTAAGTCGATTTTGTGAGTAGCTCAAGCACCCTAGTTCCGAGCAGGAAAGCGAGGACGGTTAACTAATGGGCGAATGAGGCCCATCTGCCTATCTTCAGGCATTAAAAAGCCGGCTTGTGGGCGGCGTTTTTGATTGTCCAGTGTGTTGATTTATATGGATTTATTTTTTAGTTAAGTATCTATCCCCCCACTTGTCCCCCCATCCTGGTTCTGCGTGCAGTCGTCCGTCTTTTGAGCGTATGGACAGATGAACTGGGAGACTGATACCTTATCAAAAGGTAATACCTTTAGATAACGAGGGTTCGGCTATGGCCACTTCTATCAAAATTGATGACGAGCTGAAAAATCGCATTCAGCACCTAGCTGGTCTCCGTCAACGTTCGTCCCACTGGATTATGCGCGAAGCGATAGCGCAGTATGTCGAGCGCGAAGAGGCCCGCGAGGGCTTTAAACAGGAAGCCTTGGCGTCGTGGGCAGCGTATCAGGAAACGGGGCGGCATCTGACCGGCCAAGAGACTCGGACCTGGCTAAATACATGGGGCACCGATGCTGAGGCGGAGCTTCCCAAGTGCCACGATTGATTATCACTGAAGGCGCTGCGCAAGGGCTGGAGCGTTGCCGTCAGTTTCTTGTCGAGAAAGGTCCGCAGGTAGCTCGGCGTGCTGCCCAGGCGATTGAGCGACAACTCGCGCTACTGGAAGAAGGTCCGGAAGTAGGTCGCCCATTCCCAGAACTGCCGGAACTGCGTGAGCTGATAATCGAGTTCGGTGATTCGGGTTATGTTGCGCTCTATCGGCATGAGCGGGCGGATGACGCTGTTTATGTACTGGCCTTTCGGCATCAGAAAGAAGTCGGTTACTGAGTATTTGTCCTTGCAACCACGGTGTCATAGTCCAAAGCATGGCTGGATAGGACTGATAATCATGCGCTATGACTAGCTTCGACTGGTAATGTCGCTTGTGCATTTAGAGGTCGGTTTCTCAGCTAACTCTCCCAAGAAGCGATGCGGAAAATCTCTCGATAGGCTTGGCAATCTTGCTCCCCATTGCCCTGTCTCGCCGAGATAGTCGGAAGTGAGTAAAGCTGCATCTATTGATATAGCTATTAACTATCTATTATGAATTCCTAATAGCAATCATCATCGCTATCCCTCAGCATGGACTACCAGCAGAGGAAAAGGAGAACGGTTAAAAAATCCACATCACGTACTAGGTATGAGTCAATCAACCAGGTACCCACCATGAGCAATAGTAAGACCTACACCCACCTCTCCCAATCCGACATTGCCCTTCAAATCGAGTCACTCGTCCAGGCTATCGAGAAGACCGACGCACCAGCATTCCGAATCACGCAAAGCCGATCAGGCTATGAGCGTCTCGAAGAGACCAAACTCTCCCGGTACTTCACTCACATCAAGCAAATGGTCGACCTGTTCGATGATCGGGTGGAGTACAGCTACAGCGAGCACCTGCAAGCATTCAGGGAGGCTTGCCAGGACGTAGGCCTTGAGCGTCGTCTTGACGGTCCTATCTGTCCGAATGAACTGGGTACGGCTTACCTGGATCACCACCACAGTATGAACGTACTGACGGCACGAATCCGTCAATTGACCCGTGAGCTGCGGTATCGGCGCAAGAGTGGGGATCGAAGCGTTGAGGCGCGTAAGCAGGAGAAGGAGATCACTGGGTACACGGATGCTCTGATGAGCCTTTATTCGCGTACTACAATCGTCAGAGTCAATCTTTACTATCGTTCAGAGGCTCAGGCCAGGCTACGAGTTGAGCACGTCTTTGATGATCTGCAGCAGTTAGTTACCGCGCATAAACGAAATCCGATCTTTGAACATCTTATCGGCTACATCTACTCGGTGGAGCAAGGTGACCGGAATGATGGTCAGGGTTACCACATCCATGCAGCCTACTTCTTCAATGGTAACATAGTGTGCCGGGATGTCTGTAAGGCAACTAGGATTGGCAAGCTGTGGGAGGAGATCACTCGTCGTCAGGGCTATGCCCACAGCTGCAACCATGATAAGGAACAGTACGGCGACAAGCTAGGCATCGGCCAGATCCATAGGGAGGATCAGTCGAAGCGGCCTAATACCCACGAGGCAATGAGGTACCTGGTCAAGGACGATCAGCACCTGCGCTTGAAGCCTGCGGGGGCTCGCTGTCTGCGCAAGGGGACTCTTAGTCGTTCTCGTCGGTGATGGTTCGGTGCTGCTTGCTGAGCTGGTATGAAAGCTACGGGCCTCGACACCTATGCGTGGTGCCATCAAAATAGCCCTAGTGCCGCTTCCGCTTGATATATCACCCCTCGAAGGTGTTGAACTGGGACGCAAGAATTTTATTCAGCCTTCTCCATTCGGTTCTTGAAATATTGCTGCTAGCCTCAGGGCAACAGTGTCGATTCTACGGTCTGAGTGGCAACGCAGAATATCGTTGAAATGCTCGTCGGTGTTATTGAAGGGATGCCCAGGGGTTAGTTCGAAAGTTTCTCCTCGTGGGTCAGATATATCCCATGATCGGTGGTCCGTGAGCTAGAAGTTGGGCTATTTGCTGGCTGATATAGAGAAAGTGCGTCTGTAAAAAGCAAAAACCCGGGTCGAACCCGGGTTTTCGGTTGAGTCACTCGGTTGAGTCCTTTTGGGGTATGAATTGAGCAATGCTGCTCTCAGACCGGCGTTGGTTTCTTTGAGGCTTTTTTTGCGAAGCCAGGTTTAATTGGCATCTATATCCAGTGCTCGCTTGTAACTTATCTGATTTTCAATATTAGTAATATAGCTTTCGATATGTGGAAATGCACCGCTAGACTTGAGCAGATTAAGTGCGCCTTTCACTACAAAACCCAGCATGAAGTCTGCTCCTGTGAGTCTGTCTTCGACTAAAAATTTTTTATTATTCAAGTGATTGTTTAGGTATGAAAAAACTTTGTTGAATTCAATTTCTGCATAGTTCTTGAGGAATTTTAGGTCGGTTCCGGATCGTGTTTCGAACTCATTGAATATTTTAAGTAGGAGCGGGAGCATCGCTGAGCTCTCTGAGAAGTGTATCCATTGTAGGTAGTCAATATATTCTGGACTTTTTTCGTTTGGTGCTAGATGGGGGGCGAATTCTTTAATCAAAACTTCTGTAATCGACCCTGACTCCGCAATTATCTTGCCGTCGAGCTCAATAACCGGAGATTTGCCTAGCGGGTGAATGTCCTTCAGGGTTTCGGGGGCCAGATGGGTTTCTTTATCACGCTGATACCGAATGATTTCATATGGTTGGCCTATTTCTTCCAGTAGCCACAGAATACGAAACGACCTAGAATCATTTAGATGGTGGAGTTTTATCATCGTTATTACGCCTTGTAAGTTATCGTGGGAGGGGAGGTGTGCTTTGTATGAGGGATCTCGGCAGGGGGGAGCCAGCAACCGGCGATCAAAAATTTTATCTATCACTAAGCGACCAGTCTACTGGCATGGCAAGCTGAGTGCGGCGATGCCCTTTAGGTTCCCTCCGGATCCACTGAGGTCTCTATCCAGCGGCTTTCCTTCTGGGCACGAGCGAAGGGCGGTTTGAAGGTTCCCCGTTAGCTTCAGGTAGGTGCTTCGCCGTACTGCGCCGCCATGAGCTCGCTGTGTGTGGGTTGGTCTGTATACTGTCTGGGTGTCATCAAGAATGGCTAACAATTCTCTCAGAAATTCACTATAGACGACTGGTCTATTTATTGATACATTAATCCGATGAAACTACGTTACGACGATACGCGTCAGCATCTACTCGATACCGGCCACCGCATGATGGTGGTTAAGGGCTTCACTGGTGTGGGCCTTAACGAGATTTTGCAGGCCGCTAACGTGCCGAAAGGCTCGTTTTACCATTATTTTAAGTCCAAAGAGCAGTACGGCCAGTCGTTGCTTGAGGATTACTTTCGCAATTATTTGGCGAGCATGGATGAGCGTTTTGCCGTCACGGGCAACACGGCTCGCGAGCGCCTGATGGGGTATTGGCAGAAGTGGCTAGACAGCTACTGCGAGCCCTGCGACGACCAGAAGTGCCTGGTGGTGAAGCTGAGCGCAGAGGTAGCTGATCTTTCGGAGCCCATGCGCCTCACGCTGCGCGATGGTGCAGATCAAATCATTGCGCGGATTTCTGAATGTATTGAGCAGGGGCAGCGAGACGGTTCTCTGACAATGGGCGATGCTTTCCACACTGCGACGGCCCTTTACCAGTTGTGGCTCCGTGCGAGTCTTCTGAGCAAGCTACACCTTAATAGTCGGCCGCTGAAAAACGCCATGGCCACAACTCAGACCCTTCTGACCTCTGACAACATCTGGTGGAGAGGTTGCCCACCTGTTGGTGGGCATTTTTTTCACTGACCAACTAGTCGACTGGTCTAATTCGGGTGATCGAGACAACCCCAACTTCAGCAACCCCAGGAGTTTGCACATGCCCCAATCAAAGCTAATCAATCGGCGCGTCGTTCTGGCCTCACGTCCCCACGGTGCGCCTCTCGAAGCGAATTTTCGCATTGAGCAAAGCCCCATTCCTGAGCCAGCAGAAGGGCAGGTTCTGTTGCGTACCGTTTACCTCTCACTTGACCCTTACATGCGTGGTCGCATGAGTGATGCACCGTCCTATGCTGCGCCGGTGGAAGTCGGTGGAGTGATTGTGGGTGGCACTGTATGCCGTGTGGAGGCTTCGAAAAACCCGGCCTACAAGGTCGGTGACTGGGTGCTGTCCTTTGCTGGCTGGCAGGACTACACGCTGTCCGATGGAAGCGATCTGACCGCGTTGGGTGAGTCGCCGGCGCATCCTTCTTATGCCTTGGGCATCTTTGGCATGCCGGGCTTCACCGCTTATATGGGCTTGCTCGATATTGGCCGGCCGCAGGCGGGTGAAACCCTGGTGGTGGCGGCGGCCACCGGGCCGGTCGGCGCGACTGTGGGGCAGATCGGCAAGATCAAGGGCTGCCATGTGGTCGGTGTCGCCGGTGGCGCGGAAAAATGCCGGCATGCGGTCGAGGTGCTGGGTTTTGATGCCTGTCTAGATCACCGTGCGCCGGACTTCGCCGAGCAACTGGCCAAGGCCTGCCCGGCAGGTATCGACATCTACTTCGAGAATGTCGGCGGCAAGGTCTTCGATGCGGTGCTGCCGCTGCTCAATACCAAGGCCCGAGTGCCCGTCTGCGGCATTATTGCGCACTACAACGATACCGCTTTACCCAACGGGCCAGATCGTTTGCCTGCTTTGATGGGCAGCATTCTGCGCAAGCGTATTCATGTGCAGGGGTTCATCATTTTTGATGATTACAGCCACCGCTACGACGAGTTCTTTAACGATATGTCGAGCTGGTTTGCGCAGGGCCGGATTAAATACCGTGAAGAATTAGTGAGTGGTCTGGAGGAGGCGCCTAAGGCCTTTATCGGCCTGCTCGAGGGGCGCAATTTTGGCAAGTTAGTGGTTCGCGTCAGTGAGGACTGATTGCCGCTTGTTGGAATAACACAGGTTATTGCTCTGCCAGCTCAAGCTCCTTGCTGGTAGGGCTTTTTTATTTAAAAAATCCAGATTGCTAAGTTACAGGCAATGCCTGCAGGGGGGGGGTATGCATACACCCAGTAAGCGCTCGCATAAAATAAACGCCATGTTCTGGCGTGTAGTGGTTGGTTGTCTGGGGCTTTACCCAACACTCTTGTTGGTGCTGAGTGTATTAGCCCCGCTGACCCGTGATCTGAGTTTCCCGGTAATGGTGCTGGTGGAAGTGCTGGTATTGGTGCCTGTCACCCAGCTTATTTCCTTTCCATTGGCCGGGTGGCTGGTTGCCCGTTTAAGGCGAATAGATTCGTGAGGGCATGACGCTGTTTAAGTCTGCCTCACGTCGCGCACCCACATGATCAAAGCGATAACCAAGGTTGTCGGCATCAACACTTTAAGCAGAGGAAATACCATGCAAACGTTAATCATCAACGGACAGTCGCAGCAGGTTGACGTTGCCCCCGATATGCCTCTGCTATGGGTCCTGCGCGATGTGCTGGGCCTAACCGGAACCAAGTATGGCTGCGGCATTGCCCAGTGCGGCGTGTGCACCGTGCACCTCGATGGCCAGCCGATTCGTTCGTGCGTGACGCCGATTTCCGCCGTGGCGGGCCGCGCGATCACCACCATTGAGGCCATCGGTGAGACGGTCGTGGGCCAAGCCGTGCAGCAGGCATGGCTGGCGCATGAGGTGGTGCAATGCGGTTACTGCCAATCAGGGCAGATCATGGCCGCCACGGCGCTGCTGCAGAGCCAGCCGAAGCCCGATGATCAGGCAATTGATGCCGCCATGGCGGGCAATCTGTGCCGCTGCGCCACCTACACCCGGATTCGCACGGCCATTCACAGTGTTGGCCAGGTTGAGGAGGCGTGAGATGAAAAAGCCTAACGAAGTGACTGTTGATATGTCCCGTCGCCGCCTCTTGCAGGGCAGCGGTATCGCCCTCGGTGGCTTGGTGTTGAGTACCTGGCTACCGCCGCTGGTGGCCAAAAGCGCAGCCGCCGAGGCGGCTGCGGCAGGTCGGCTTGGTGATCACTCCGCGGAGGGTTACGGTGCCTTTGTCCGCGTTGGCCCCGATGGCGTGGTCACGGTGATCTCGCCGAAAATTGAAATGGGCCAGGGTGCGCAAACCGGTATTGCCATGATGGTCGCCGAGGAGCTGGAAGTGCCCCTGGATCAGGTAGTGATCCAGGAAGCGCCACCGAACTCGGCGCTGTATACCGAAAGCCTGATGCAGTTTCAGGCCACCGGTGGTTCGCCTTCTACTCGTGTTCCCTGGGAGCCGCTGCGTCGGGCGGGCGCTACGGCGCGCATCCTGTTGATCCAGGCGGCTGCTCTGCAATGGCGCGTCGCGGCGAGCCTGTGCCATGCGCAGAACGGCCAGGTGCTTGGCCCCAATGGCCTGCAGGCGGCCTATGGCGACTTGGTCGAGGCGGCTGCGACGCTGCCATTGCCCGACGCAGTGCCGCTGAAAACCCCCGAGCAGTTCAAGTTGCTGGGCACCCCCGCGCAGCGTCTGGATACGCCTGCGAAGGTCAACGGCAAGGCGCACTTTACCATCGACCTGCAAATCCCCGGCATGCTGGTGGCCTCCAGTATCACCTGTCCGGTGTATGGCGGGCGGCTGCTCAACGTTGATGACAGTCAGGCGCGACGAGTGCCTGGGGTGCGCGACATCGTGCGCCTGGACAATGCCGTGGCCGTCACTGCGAGCAACTTCTGGGCCTGTCAGCAGGCCATCAGGGCGCTGAAGATCGAGTGGGACCTCGGCCCACATGCCGCGATTGGTTCAGCGCAGTTGGACCAGGAGCTGCTCGCCGCCAGTAGCCGTGATGGCGTGGTCGCCAAGCGCAGCGGCGACATTGAGCAAGCCAAGCAGCAATCGGCCAGCCAGTTCGAAGCGGTTTACGAGCAGGCGCTGTTGTCCCATTCGCCGCTTGAACCCATGAGTTGTGTGGCCCATGTGCGCAAAGATGCCTGCGAGCTGTGGGTCGGCACCCAAGTACCGGTGTTTGCCCAGCAGACGGCCGCCCAAGTCACCGGGTTGCCCGTGGAAAAAATCCAGGTGCACAACCAATTGATCGGTGGCGCATTCGGCCGGCGTCTGGAGTTTGATTTCATCACCCAAGCGGTGGCCATCGCATGCCAGGCCGATTACCCGATCAAGCTGATCTGGAGCCGTGAGGAAGACATGACCCACGACCTTTACCGGCCGCTGTATGCCGACCGTATGCAGCCCGCCCTCGACGAGCAGGGACGGCCGCTGGGTTGGGAGCACCGCATCGCCGGCGCCTCGATTCTCGCCCGTTATGTCGGCAGCTTGCCGCCCAATGGCGTGGATAGTGATGCCGTGGAAGTGGCGGTAGACCCCATCTACAGCCTGGCGCATTTGCAGGTTCGTTATATCCGCCAGGAGCCGAGCGTTGTGCCCGTGTCCTGGTGGCGCGGCGTGGGCCCGCTGCGCGGCACCTATGCCCTGGAGTGTTTTATTGATGAGCTGGCGCACAACGCCAAGGCCGACCCGGTTGCCTACCGCCTGGAACTGATGGCGGAGCAGCCGCGTGCTCAGGCGGTGCTGCGTTTGCTGGCCGAAAAGACTGACTGGAATAAGCCGTTGCCCGCAGGGCAAGGCCGTGGTGTGGCGGTCAGTGCGGTGTTCGGCAGCTATGTGGCGACCCTGGTTGAACTGGAGATGCAGGGCGACTTGGGCATACGCATCAAGCGGCTGGTCAGTGTGGTGGATTGCGGCTTTGCGACTAACCCGACCTCGGTTAAGGCGCAGATCGAGGGCGGCACGCTGTTCGGACTGTCCGCCTCGCTATTCAACGAAATCCTCATCGAAAACGGCCAGGTGCAGCAGACCAACTTCCACAACTACCGGCAGCTGCGCATCAGCGAAGCGCCGGCGGTGGAGGTGCACCTGCTGCCTAGCTTGGAGGCGCCGGGTGGCGTCGGCGAGGCCGGTACTGCGTTGATCGGTCCGGCCCTGGTCAACGCCCTGTTCGCCGCCTCGGGTCAGCGCATCCGTCGCCTGCCGCTGAGCCGCTTCGGCTACTACCCGGTTTAAGGAGCACTTGATGAAATTAATAAGCAACCTACTGACGCTCGCCAGCGCGGCTCTGCTGGCGCAAGCGGCCTATGCGCAAGAGGACTTGCTGGCTAAGGGCGAATACCTGACGCGCGCTGCCAACTGTGTGGCTTGCCATACCGTGTCTGGCGGTCAACCCTTCGCCGGTGGTGTTGAGTTCAAGCTGCCGTTCGGCTCGCTGTTTTCGCCCAACATTACCCCGGACACGCAAACCGGCATCGGTGCATGGACCGATGACGAGTTCGTCAGTGCGCTGCAGACCGGCATTGGCCGTGACGGCAAGCACTACTACCCGGCGTTTCCCTATACCTCCTACAGCAAGATGTCGCGCGATGACATCCTCGCGATCAAGGGTTATCTCGATAGCCTGGAACCGGTCGAGCAAGCACCGCGCGAAAACCACATCGGCTTCCCGTTCAATCAGCGCTGGGGCATGGTTTTCTGGAATTTGCTGTTCCTTAACGATGAGCCATTTCAGGCGGACAGCCAGCGCTCTGCTGAGTGGAATCGCGGCAAATACCTCGTCGAAGGGCCGGGTCACTGCGGCGAATGCCATTCACCGCGCAACCTGTTTCAGGCTGTCAGCAGCGAGCGCTCGCTGGCCGGTAATCTGATCCAGGGTTGGAACGCCTACAACATCAGTGCCGACCCCGTGCACGGCATTGGTGCCTGGCCCACGGACGTGCTAGCTGGCTATTTGAAGGATGGCGCAGCGCCAGGCCTGGGTTTGTCTTCAGGGCCCATGGCGGAGGTGGTGGAAAACAGCTTGCGCCACCTGACTGACGCTGACCGTCAGGCGATTGCAGTGTTCCTCAAGGACTCGCCACCGCGCAGTGAAGGCGTGCCTCGCCCGCAGCAGGTCACGCTTGCAGAACCGGGCAGCGGCAGCGCACTCGGCAACAAGCTGTTCGCCGAAGCCTGCGCCAGTTGCCACCGCTGGGACGGCACGGGCAACCAGAGCCAGACGGCCATGCTGCTGGGCTTGAAGACGGTCAACGATCCGGCCGCCAGCAACTTGCTCGGCATTCTGTTGAGTGGCCACGGCGCCGCCGACGCCCCAGTGAATCGGCGTATGCCATCGTTCGGCAACATTTATACCGATCAAGAGTTGGCCGCGTTGAGCAGCTTTATGTTGCAGCGTTTCGGCGAGAGTGGTGCGCAGGTTTCGGTGCCGGCTGTGGCTAAGCGCCGGACCGAGTCCCTGCATTGAGCGGAGGTTCTGCATGTCGGGCCTGAACACATTGCTGGATGCGCTCCTGGCCGAGCGCGAGGCTGGCCGCGAAGCGGTGCTTGCGACTGTAGTCAAGGTCGAAGGTTCGGCGTATCGGCGGCCCGGTGCGCGCATGCTGGTGTCGCGCTTCGGCCGGCCCGAGGGCACCATCAGTGGCGGCTGCCTGGAGGCGGAAGTGGCGAAAAAGGCTTGGTGGCTGACCGAAGCCGGGCCGGCGCTGCGCAGCTACAGCACCGCAGAGGCGGATGACGCCAGCGAGGAAGCGCTGAGCTTCGGCCTGGGCTGTAACGGCAAGGTTCACGTGCTGTTCGAGCGCCTGCCGGCCGGCCCTTGCGCCTTGGTCGATGCTTTGCTCAGCGTGCGCGACCGCCAGCAGCCTGCGGCCATCGCCACGGTAATCGCCAGCTCGGGCGCGGCTGCGCCACGCTTAGGCGAGTGTTTGTGCTTGATGCCTGGGCAGGAGGCCGCGGGCGAGTTGCTGCGCTCGGTGCTGGTTGAGCAAATCAGCGCCGACCTGCAGCAGACCTTGCTGCGCGGCAAGTCATCCCGTGGTCTCTACCCGAATGGTCTCGGCGAAGTGGAAGTGCTTCTGGAGTACTTGCCGCCGGTGCGGCGTCTGGTGATCTTCGGCGCGGGCCATGATGCCCAGCCGCTGGTGCGCATGGCCAAGCTGTTGGGTTGGCATGTGACGGTGATCGACGGCCGGGCGCACTTTGCCCGGGCCGAGCGTTTTGCCGAGGCTGACCAGGTGCTGGTCGGCGATGTAGAGCAGCCTTTCGATTACCACGAGCTGGTGCGCGGGGCTGCGGTGGCGGTGATGACCCACAGCCTGGTGCAAGACGCGCATTGGCTAAAGGGTATGTTGCACAGTGAACCCTGCTATGTCGGGCAGTTGGGGCCGCGTGAGCGCACCGAGCGCTTGTTGGCCGGCATCCACGAACAATTGGCTAAACCACAGGACGAGCTGCCGGGGCTGGAATGTTTGCATTATCCGATCGGCCTGGACCTGGGTGGCGACACCCCGGAAAGCGTGGCCATGGCGGTGCTGGCGGAAATTCAGGCAGTGCTCAACGGCCGCAATGGCGGCAGCCTGCGCTTCAGATCTGCGAGCATCCATGACAGCGACCCTGTGCTAATGGCTGGCCGGGATCAAACGGATGTTGCGGCAGAAGGTTGTCGGCTGGTGGCCGTGCAGCGTTAACAATTTATCAACCGAGGAACCCATCAGCATGAGTCAAGCCATACGCGTTGTAGCGATACTGATAGCCAAGGCTGGCAAAGAGTCGCAGGTCGAGCAGATTCTGCGCGCCTGTGTGCAACCATCGCGCGCCGAAGACGGCTGCCTGTCTTACGTCCTGAATCGCTGTATTGAACAGGCCGGGCGTTTTGTCTTCGTCGAGCGCTGGGCCAGCCATGAGGCGATAGCGCGCCATCGGCAGATGCCACATTACACGGCCATGGCCAATGCCTTGGGCGAGCTGCTAAGCGATCGTCAGGTTTATGTGCTTGAAGCGCTGGCGGGGGACATCGACCCCGCCATTGATCCCCGTACGGGCGTTGTCGAGTGATAGTTGATCGACATGGTCGGCGTTTTCGCAAACTTCGTCTGAGTCTGACTGCCGCATGCAATTACGCCTGCACCTACTGTGTGGCCGATGGCCGTCGCTTGGTGGCCGCACGCGATGAGCTGACGTCCGCGTCGATGCTGCGTGCCGTCGAGTTGCTCAGGGATGTTGCCGGGGTTGAGGAACTGCGCATTACCGGCGGCGAGCCGCTGCTGAGTGACCGGCTGGAGCCCTTTCTGCAGGGCGTAGGTAAGCTGGCGTTGCAGGACATTAGCCTGACCACCAATGGCCAGTTGCTGGCCGGCAAACTGCCGTTATTGCGCAGCGCCGGCATCCAGCGGCTCAATGTGTCCCTCGATACGCTCGACCCGAGTGCCTTCCGCACGATCGCCAAGGGCGGCGACCTGCAGACGGTGCTCAACGGCATTGAGCAGGCGCGCCGAGCCGGCATGAGCATCAAGATCAACATGGTGCCGATGCGTGGTAGCAACCTCGATCAAGTTTTGCCCATGTTGGCGTTCTGCCTTCAGCAGGGCTACGAATTGCGTTTTATCGAACTTATGCGCATGGGCCATCTGGCCCAGAATGCAGAGGCTTTTCGTACCCAGTTCGTCGGCCAGCGCGAGCTGCTGGAGCTTATCGGCGAGCGTTATGCCTTCACCCAGGCTGAGGCGCCGGTAGACTCCACCGCGCTGCGTTATAGCGTTGGCGAGCGCGGGGCGTTCGGCATCATTGCCAACGAAAGCGCGCCCTTTTGCCGGAGCTGCAGCCGTCTGCGCCTGTCGTCTACCGGCAGTTTATACGGATGTCTGTCATCCAATCGCGGGCACTTTATGGGCACGCTGTTGGATCTGCCGACTGAGCAGGCACAGCCGCAGCTCACCGCGTTGCTCGGCCGTGCGCTGGCGGACAAGCAGGACGCTACGTTTACCGGCAGCGCGCTGATTATGAAATCGGTGGGTGGCTGAGGTCGTCCGGCCTGTCGACGTCCCGCAGAATGCCGTGGTCATCGAGCGTCACGGCAATCACCTTTTGCGCATGGCTGGCGATCAAGCCCCTGGCCCCATTCTCGCCTTGCAGTTGCATCAGCTCCGGCCAGAAGCGCCGGCCGAACAACACCGGGTGGCCGCGCTGACCCTCGCAGTAAGCCACGACGATATGTTCAGCGTCGGCCTGCGCTCGCAGTTGCCGCAGGGTGGCGGCCGAAATCCACGGCATAATTCCAAGCAGCACCGCCACCGCAGTGGCCTGCGAGTGTGCAAGGCTCTGGATGCCGGCAGCCAAGCTTTAGCCCAAGCCCTTTTTTGCGTGGGCCGCACGTACCAGCTGAACGCCAGGCGGTATAGCCAGGGCCTGGGCATCGTCCTCGGCTTTTAGCACGACTCGAACATCGCTGAAGGCTTCTTGCGTGCGCAGCACTGTTGCGCGTAGCAGGCTGTTGCCGTCGGCCAGCTTGGCGCAGCGTTTGTCGCTGCCGAAGCGCTGCCCGGTGCCGGCGGCGAGTACCAGGCCAATACACTCAGGGTTGCGGCGCGGTTCTGTCATGTTGAAAATCTATGTTGCCCCCTAAAGAAGGTTGGCCGTAGAAGAGCACTTGAAGGGCTTCGCGTCCCTCTCTGGAGTGTGCTGTCTTTTGCGTGTACAGCCCCTGGTTTCAGCGTTGTCAAGTGGCAGTTTTGCTATAGGAGCGTTTTTTCCGCGCACCGCATCACTGGTAATGCTGTTCGATCACTCGAAGCTTCGGATGATCTGATCGTTATTTGGTCAGATTGCTGTTTTTGACATCGGCAAAGACTGAAATCAGTCAGAAATACAAGGGTGTGCAGCCCTAGATTCTTTCTTGCAGCGCCTTGAAGAAGGCATCGATATTCTCATCGTGGCGTTTGTAGTAGGTCCAGGGGCCGATCCGCTGCGATGTCACCAATTGCGCGCGCTGTAGAGCTGCGAGATAAAGCGATGTCGTTGACTGCGAGAGGCCCGTGCGTTCCTGGATGATACTGACGCACACACCTACCGTCTCTGGATCTACCTCCTGCTCGGGAAAGTTTGTCCTGGGATCCTTGAGCCAATTAAGGATGGCTAGGCGCATCGGGTTCGCCAATGCTTTAAGGGCTTCGTTGACATCAATGGTCATAGATTTTTCTATACCTGTTTTTTGCGATATTTAGATATTTTCCTAGTTCGCGTAGAAAATTGGAAGGCGTCTCCGTGACCTCTGCGCGCCCGCCTGTCAAAAAGACTGGCTGCTCTGGACTGAAATCCTATTGCCCTATCAGGTCGGGCTATCGGGCGTCTGTGTGTCGAAGTGCGGGATGATGTGCTTGCCAAGTTCCTCGATAACCTCTGCTGCGGGGCGTTTACCGTACTTGAGGTTCAGGATGACGTGGTCCACACCGATTTCCTCAAGCGTATCCAGTAAGGCCCGAAGATGGTCACGTCCCAGGCGGAATCCAAGATGGATATGCGAGGGCGGCGTGGACGGGTGTTCGTCAAGGTCGATATAAAGCGACTGCAAGAACGGCTTGTTGGTGGGACCACACTGTTTCAATATTTCCTGTCGCCAATCCTCCACGATCAGTCGCTGTATTTTCGGTGGGCGTGGATAGTTGATCCATCCATGGCTTTCGCGCGCGATCCAATCGAGCGACTGGCGGCTGTGTCCGGTTACGAATAGCGGTATTTCACGGGTCGTGGGTTTGGGAATGAGATCGGCCCCCAACAACTCGCCTCCACTCCAGCGAATGGGCTCGAAGTGTGTTCGATGAGCTTGACGTATCACCTCGCAGTTTTCTTGAAAGGTCTCGCCACGCTTTTCGGGATCGATGCTGAATGCGGGAAACTCCACGGGACGATCGCCAGAGGCTACTCCCAGGAGCAAGCGACCTCCGCTCAACTGATCAATGCTTGCTGCGGCCTTTGCCGTGTGCAGGGGATTACGCAGTGTAAGGGCGATGGAGGCCGTGCCTAATGCGATTTTTGTTGTATGGGCGGCCATATATCCCATGTACACCCAAGGGTCGAAAACCTGGCCGACATCGCCGAAGCTTGGGTCCCTGAGTGGGACGTCGCGAAACCAGAGCGCCGAAAAACCAAGCGCCTCTGCACGTTTGGCCAGCGCTACCTGATCTAGCATGCTCGGTGTATCACCTTCGAAAGCCTCTAGGGGAAAGAACAGCCCAAGGCTTAGATGACCCTGCCTGAAGGTTCGTTTGAATCCCCTATGCTCTTGGTAGGGGATCGTGCTCGGTTGGTACATGCTTAACTTCCTCGGTCAGCAAACGCTGAGCCACGCCCCTGAGTTATGGGGCGTGGCATTGAGCGTTTAGGATTTGTAAGTCGGGTAGTCGGTGTAGCCCTTATCGGTACCGCCGTACATGCTGCTTGGATCAACTGGGTTAAGCGGCCAGTTGTTGGCGATACGAGCGGGCAGGTCGGGGTTCGCAATGAAGGGGCGACCAAAAGCGATCAGGTCGCCCCAGCCAGCTTTTATCACGCGATTTCCTCGTTCAGCGGTGTACTTGCCGGCATAGAGAATCTTGCCGCTGAAGGACTTACGAACATCTTCCCGGAACGTCTCAGGCAGCTCGGGGGCGTTTTCCCAATCGGCTTCGGCGAGCGACAGGTAGGCAATGCCCACTTCCTCGAGGATCTTCACGGCCTCGATGTAGGTTTGGTGCGGATCTTCTTCGACCAGACCTAGGTATACGCGGTCTTCGTCTGTGGTCGCGAACAGCGGGGCGAAGCGAACGCCCATGCGCTCCTTGCCGACGACACCAGCAACGGCCAGGGTGATTTCGCGCAGGAAGCGAAGACGGTTCTGCAGCGAGCCGCCATATTCATCATCACGCTGGTTGGTATGGGCCGAAATGAACTGGTTTACCAGGTACCCGTTCGCGCAGTGAAGCTCCACCCCGTCAAAACCTGCGTCCAAGGCATTTCGGGCTGCTTGGGCGTAGAGCTTAACCAGTTCCTTTACCTCCTTGGTGGACAGGGCACGTGGGGTCGATGGGTCGGCCAGTGCACCCGTGCCGGGGCCAGTTTCGATGAACACCTTGACGTTGTCCGCGCGGATGGCTGATGGCGCGACGGGCGCTTCACCACCGGGCTGCAGCGATGTGTGCGACACGCGGCCTACATGCCAAAGTTGAGCAAAGATCACCCCCCCTTCGGCGTGAACAGCGTCGGTGACCTTACGCCAGCCTTGTATCTGTTCTGGGCTATGAATGCCTGGTGTCCAGGCGTAACCCTGTCCCCGGGGTTCGATCTGGGTGCCCTCGGTCACCATGAAGCCAGCACCGCTGCGCTGACGGTAATAGGTGGCCATTAGGTCGTTCGCAATGTTGCCGGGTTGGGAGCTGCGCGAACGCGTCAGTGGCGGCAGTACGATACGGTTCTTGAGGGTGTATGGGCCCAGCTGAGTGGGTTTGAAAAGTTCTGATTGTGTCATTTCATTTACCTGCATATCTAAAATATTCGATGTTGTAAGCTGAAAAACATGGATCAACGAGGTCAGAAGAGCCCGAGCGGTGCTTCGTTGAGGCTGACGTAGATGTTCTTCTTCTGGCTGTAGGCTTCCAGCATTGACTTGTGAGTTTCCCGTCCCAGGCCAGATTTCTTATAGCCACCAAAGGGGGCGTGGGCAGGGATCTCATGGTAGGTATTTACCCACATACGTCCGGTTTCCACCGCGCGTGCCACACGCAACGCCCGGTTGATGTCTTGGGTCCAGACTGCACCCGCTAGGCCGTACTCGGAGTCGTTGGCCATGGCGATGACCTCCGCTTCATCCTTGAAAGGAATGACGCACAGAACTGGGCCGAAAATTTCCTCGTAGGCGACGCGCATATCGTTGCGAACACCGACCAGAATCGTTGGCTGGATGAAGAAGCCGGCATCGTAATCGGCACCTGTAAGACGACCGCCGCCGATCAGTACCTCGGCACCTTCCTCTTTGGCGATATCGACGTAGCCGAGGATCCGTTCCATCTGGGTCTTGCTGACCTGTGCGCCCATCATGGTGTCCGGGTTCAATGGGTCACCCACACGCACAGCTTCGAACTTATGCTTGAGCTCAGCCAGGAATCGCTCGTAGATGGATTCGTGAACAACCAGCCGAGCGCCGGATTCGCAGACTTGGCCTTGTTTCCAAAGGAGGGGGAGGACTGCGCCTTCCACGGCCTTGTCCCAGTTCGCATCGGGGAAAACGATGTTGGCCGACTTGCCGCCCAGTTCAAGGGTGGCGGGAATTATTTTCTTCGCTGCCGCATTGGCGACGAGTTCGCCGACACGCGTCGAGCCGGTGAAGGCAAGCTTGCGTAGGTCCGGATGATCCAGTAACGCCTGTCCAACTGTGGTGCCTAAGCCTGTGACGATGTTGACCACGCCGGCCGGAAGTACCTTGGCGAAGATCTTCGCTAGTTCAAGGATGGTTACCGGGGTCAGCTCAGAAGGTTTGATAACTACGGTGTTACCCGCCGCGATGGCTGGAGCGATCTTCCAGGCGGCCATAAGAAGCGGGAAGTTCCACGGAATCACTTGGCCCACGACGCCGAGGGGTTCACTGAGAGCGATGCTGAGTGTTTGCTCATCCAGCATGACCGCCTCATCCGATTGGCTGCGGATTACGCCAGCGAAGTAGCGGAAGTGATCAATCGCCAGTGGGATGTCGACGGAGCGACTTTCACGAATGGGTTTGCCTACATCAAGGGTTTCCAGAACCGCGAACCGATCGGCATCGGCTTCCAGTAGGTCGGCGATCTTCAACAGCGCATTGGCGCGTTCCGCTGGTGAGGTGGTACGCCAGGTCACGAAGGCGCGCTGTGCGGCCTGCACAGCGCGGTCGACGTCGGCAGCTGTGGCGTTTGGAATGTTGGTGAGAATTTTTCCGTTGGCGGGGTTGATAATGTCGAGGGTTTCACCGTGTTCGGCCGTAACCCACTGGTTGTCGATAAACAGGCCGTAGCAGCTGTCGGGAAGGTGATTCGGATGGGTATCGCTGGAATCTTTCATGGGGTACCTCCTGAGGTGCCTAGGGTGGTTTACGAATCCAGGCTATTCGTAATATTCACATATGTCAATATGCAGCTTTGTATTCCGGCACTTATGCATATCTCCGCACCCTTGCAGCTCACTTCTGGATCAGCCGGGAACGCGCCGTGCTTCGCGCCAGGCGCGCCTATGTAGTCCATTCGCTTAGTCGTGTGCCCAGTGCTTCTCTTCGAAGCTGTATTCGTGACTAGCGAACGCATCGCCGGCCGCAGATGAAATTCTAAGCATGGTGTGTTCGTCTCGGAGAATAATGCATGAGACTTCAGGCTGATAAATGGCCACTCGCACATCCGGTATGTGCTCCAAGTACTTTTCGCTCAATTCAGCTAGGGCGTTCGGATAGACCCCGTGTCCTCTCTGAGCTACTCAACCGTCTGCACGATGGGGATAGCCATGTTTGGCGTCAGTTTATTGGTCTGATTGACCGCTGTGTATGTACCACCTATCCACTCGTCAATACGCTTGTACCGTCGAGGGCTGGTTGAAAGCTATTGGCCTTGATCCAGAAATGTATGGCGCTCACACAATGAAACGTACGAAGGCATAACTGATCTATCGCCGGGCGAAGAGCCTGCAGGCGGTTCAACTACTGCTCGGTCATACGAAGCTGGAGTGCCTGCGAAGGCAGGCACTCATAACTGGCTTCGTCGTTGAACTCTGTCGATTGCCCGGCCACAAAATGTAGCTACCGGACCAGGCTGTGTTAAAACGTTTTAGAACAGGTGTAACTGTCACAATCTGGGAGGAAATTGCGTTTCTACGCAATTTTTTGTGTCTGCGGGCCAGCCAAGGACAGACAGATTTTACTTGGCAACGCAGCCCTCAAAGCGGTGGGTGCTCGCGTTTTTACACAGCCTGGGCCAGGAACCGACATTAGAGCGCTCACGTTTTGATCAGCACATCTAATTTTAGGCCTGTAGTGAGTCCGGTATAAGAAGGAGCTGCAGCCTTGGAAGCCCTTGGGCAGCTACCTTGATTTCGGACACTTCAATCTTGACCTCCCGGAGATGTCACAGCGAAGGTCTGTTGATGGCAGGGGCGAGTACGTCGATCGACAATGGGAGTTTGAAGTTAATGCTCAGCCCCCTTGGACGTGCCGCTGGCTGGCAGCGGCCGAGTGAGTAGTGGCTAGTCGATCAGCGTCAGGGTGACGTCGATATTGCCGCGAGTAGCGTTTGAATAAGGGCATACTATGTGTGCGCGGTCGATCAAAGTCAGTGCTTGCTCGCGGTCCATGCCTGGCAAGCGGATGCGCAGTTCAGCTTCGATGCCAAAACCGTCAGGGATAGCACCGATGCCGATGACTCCTTCAACCGATGCGTCTGCAGGCATAGCCAGCTTGTCGCGACCGGCAACGAACTTCATTGCGCCGATAAAGCAGGCCGAGTAGCCCGCCGCAAACAGCTGCTCTGGGTTGGTGCCTTTGCCGCCGGCACCTCCGAGTTCTTTCGGAGTAGCTAGGGCGACATCGAGCGCGCCATCGGAGGAGACAGTATGGCCGTCACGGCCACCGAAGGTTTCGGCATAGGCACGGTAAACAACGGTTTGAATCGACATTGGGAAATCCTCTAGGGTTGGTTTTTAAGTCGTTGCAGTGTCAGGTGATCGGTTAGGCTTCGTAGCAGGGCGGCGCTTAACGCAAATATATTTTTGTAACTAAAAGAAGGATATAAGTGCTCTGGTCGCAATCAAATAATTTTCCACTTTAAAATCTGCGAAGGATTAAATTAGCCAAAAATACATGATTACGTCAGGACGCCTATAGGTACTGCATGTTGATATTATTTGGACGGATTTATATATGGAATTGATTTGTGCTAATAATGTGGCTGGCCAAATTTTAGAAGAGTTGATCAGCAACTCTATCAAGAGATAGCTTTAGTAGGTTTTACTACCATTCTATGACGATTTTTCCGAAGTGGTTGCCGCTTTCTTGGAAGCGGAAAGCATCTGCCAGTTGTTCTAATTTGAAACTCTGGTCGATAATCGGACGAATATTATTTTGCTCCAGCGCTGTTATGTACTCCTGTTGTAGGCGACGACTTCCTACAATCAGCCCCTGAATGCGCGCTTGCTTTGCCATGAGCTCCATAGTTGGAACTTCACCTTCTCGTCCGGTTAGTACACCGATCAAAGCAATATGACCTCCAACACGAACAGATTTTATCGATTGTGCGAGAGTGCCAGGGCCGCCGACTTCAACTACGTGATCAACACCGTGCCCACCTGTTAGTGCTAAAACCTTCTCGCCCCACTCAGGGGTTTGCCGATAGTTGATTAGCTCATCTACGCCAAGGAGTCGTGTTCGTTCGAGTTTTTTATCAGAGGAGGATGTGTTGATTACACGTGCTCCCATAGCTTTGGCTATTTGGATGGCAGCCACTGAGACGCCTCCAGTACCAAGTATGAGTACGGATGCGCCCGCTTTGAGCTGGCCATCAGTCACCAGCGCGCGCCACGCTGTAAGCCCTGCAGTTGTGATCGTTGAGGCTTCAGCATGAGACCAACCCTGAGGAGCCAGTGTGAAATAACTGGCCGGTCGTACCGTGTACTCGGTGGCGTAGCCATCGATGCCGTCACCTGGCGTTCCCCGGAAGTTTCCGACGGCGGCGAAAGGTAATCCATCCTGCCATTGTGGAAAGAAGCAGGAAACTACGTGATCGCCAACCTTAAATTCGCTAACTGCTTCACCAACAGCTTCGACTACGCCAGCGCCGTCGGACATGAGGATGCGTCTATCGGCTGTATCAATGCTTCCATTCGCGACTAGTAGATCGTGGAAGTTAAGTGAAGACGCATGCAGTGCAACGCGGATCTGGCCTGATCCTGGCTGACCAGGATCAGGAAGGTTATGCAGTTCCAGACGGTCCAAGCCACCGGGGGCGCGTAAAACAATCGCTTTCATATCGTTGCACCTTTTTCATAAATTTTATTGCAATGAAGTTCTGACAATCGCTTAGCAGAGTTTTTCATGGAGCACCTCTAGGGGAGTCTGAGGTGGTTTTCGAATCTAGATTATTTGTAATATCTACATATGTCAATATGCTGTTTTAAGTGCCTGCAGATACGCTTATATCCGGACCCTGCAGCCTACTTCTCGATCAGCTGGGAGCGCGCCGTGCTTCGCGCCAGGGTTGCCTATGTAGTCCAGCCCCCCTTGATCTATTCATCAAGGAGGCTGGCTGCATCAGGTATTGATGTTTGCGTTGATGTGCAGATGAAGTTAGAACGGCGCGTCAATATCGATGACGCTAATCAGCTTGTGATTGACGAATTCCTTGATGCCCAAGCCGATTAGCTCGCGCCCGTAGCCGGAGCGTTTGATACCACCGAAGGGTAGGTTGGCCCTCGAGGTGCTGGGATGGTTGACGAACACCATACCAGTGGAGATGCGTTTGGCCACCTCGGCGCCATGCTTGGTATCGGCGGTGAATACCGAGCCGCCCAGACCGAACGGCGAATCGTTGGCAATACGCACCGCGTCCTGCTCGTCCCTGGCACGGAAGATCATCGACACTGGGCCGAAGAACTCCCAGTAATAGGCGGGATTATCGGGCTCTACGTCAGTCAGGATAGTTGGTTGCACGAAGGCCCCCAGTCTAGGGACTCTGGGGCCGACTTCGGTGGCTCTCGCGCCGTGAGCGACTGCCACCTGGATCTTCTGACGAATCTCGTCGGCGGCGGCCTGCGATGACAAAGGGGCCAGCGTGGTTTCCTGGGCAAAGGGATCACCAGCCTTAAGCTGCGCCACTCCTTCTGTGTAGCGACTCAGAAACTCCTCATAGACCTCGTCCACCACAATCATGCGTTTGGAGGAAATACACACCTGTCCAGCGTTCCAGTGACGCCCGATTACGGCCCACTTCACAGTCTTATCCAGCTCGGCATCGCGCAGTACCACGAAGGCATCTGCACCACCTAGTTCCAGGGTCGACTTCTTCAACGCCTTGCCGGCCTGCGCAGCAATGATGGCGCCTGCTCCTTCAGAGCCAGTCAGAGCGACACCATGAACACGATCATCGCTGATAATGCTTTCGATCTGTTGACGCGTTGCGTAGAGATTGCGGAAAGCTCCCGAGGGTAAGCCCGCATCTAGCATCAACTGTTCGAAGGCTGCAGCACACTGCGGTACGTTTGACGCATGTTTGAGCAGTAGGGTGTTGCCGGCTGCTAATTGCGGAGCGAGGATGCGTGCTACTTGGTAGTAGGGGAAGTTCCATGGTTCGATGGCTAGAATGATTCCCAGCGGCTCGTGAGTTAAAGTTGCCTCTCCCTCGGACGGTTCTGCAACAGGGAGTTTCTCTGGAGCTAGCAGCCCCTCCGCATGCTTAGCGTAATACTCTAAAATTCGCGCTGAAATCTCGACTTCGCCCAAAGCTTCAGCGGTGATCTTGCCCATCTCTAAGGTTAGCAGGTGGGCATAGTCGCTGGCCTGGGCGCGTAGCAGCTCAGCTGCCCGCTGGAGAATGGCACTGCGTTCGGTAAAGCTGCGTTCTTTCCAGTCGAGGAACGCGCTATGTGCGTCGTCCAGCGCCTGATTGACCTGGTCGTCGGTGGTTTCTGGGAAGGTCTTGAGCAATTCCCCGTTATAGGGGTTGATAGTGGCGTAAGCCATGTGATTCTCCTACTCGTGGCATGGTGGCATGAAAAGCTCCGGCCTTTCCGTACGTGGGGACAGGGGCTGAAACTCGGATTACTCCACCGGCGTATACCGTTCGAGCCAGTGGGCGTAAGGGGGGGGCAG
This sequence comes from Pseudomonas sp. S9, assembly GCF_000222125.1. NCBI lineage: Bacteria > Pseudomonadati > Pseudomonadota > Gammaproteobacteria > Pseudomonadales > Pseudomonadaceae > Pseudomonas > Pseudomonas sp. S9. The sequence goes on from NZ_AFFX01000005.1 coordinate 98,032, forward strand.
TACCCATGCGGGGCGCTCGACGCCAAGGGTGCGAGCTGCCGCGTATGACCAATGTGGATCAGCGAGGTGGGCCCGGCCGACCATTACCAGATCAGCCTGGCCATCGCGCACCAAGCGGTCGGCCAGGGCTGGCGACTCGATACCCCAGGCCGCAGCAACGGGAATGCCCGCCTCATGGCGTATGCGTTCGGCGATTGGTGCAAGGAATGCCGGTGCCCAGGGAGTGTCAGTGTTCGGGATGTTGAAGCCCGTGCTAACGTTGACTAGGTCGGCACCTGCGTTCTTGAGTTGCCGTATCAGCGCAATGGCTTCGAGCAGTGTCTGCTCATCCTGGTTGTCGTACTCGATTACGCCGAGGCGTACAGTCAGCGGAAGGTGCTCAGGCCATACTTCGCGCACTGCAGACATGGTTTCGATGAGAAAACGCCTGCGGTTTTCCACGTTGCCACCGTAGCCATCGCTGCGTCGGTTGGAATGCGCAGAGAGAAAACTCTGGCCTAGATAGCCGTGCGCGAAGTGTAGTTCCAGCCATTCGAAACCGGCTGACAAGGCTCGTCGTGCAGCCATGACAAATTCTTCACGCACCTGCGCGATATCGCTCAAGGACATTGCCCTGGGGACCTTTGATAAATGGGCTCCGAAAGCGATGGCAGACGGTGCGATTTTTTGCCAGCCACGGTGGTCGTCTTCGGCTATATGACCATTGCCCTCCCAAGGCCGATTCGCGCTTGCTTTGCGACCTGCATGAGCGAGCTGAATACCCGCTACGGAACCAGCTGCCTTAATTGCCTGGGCAATGGGGATGAAGGCTTCGCCTTGCTTGTCGCTCCATAACCCAGCACAACTGGGTGTGATTCGCCCCTCAGGTGAGACTGCGGTCGCTTCAACTATCACTAGTCCTGCTCCGCCACGCGCGATACTCGCGTAATGGATGTGGTGCCACTCGCTGACCAGCCCCTCGTTGGCCATGTACTGGCACATAGGCGGCACGGCAATGCGGTTACGTAAGCAATGACTTTTTAGTTCGAACGGTTCGAATAGCGCTGACACGATGGTTCTCCGATTGAATTATGGAGGAACTCACCCACATCGCTCGGATAGAACCGTGCAATGAGGCTCCGGAAACCAAGAGGTAGGCTCGTCCAACTAAAGTCCTTAGATCATTTACGGTTTAACTCGCTTGACCTTGCCGTTCTGGAAAGGTGTCTGTCGGTGTAGTTGGTTGGTTGTGAATAAAGCCCGAAGTCTTGCAGTGCGCGGCTATCCGGCCACTGGAACCTTGAGTGTCGGGTGAATGTCGACCAATGGATCACTACCGTTTCAACAAGGAACGGCGAGAGCGCAGCAAAGCAAAGTTGCCAGGTATTAGTGCTCCGGTTCAGGGCGGCGGGAATAGGCATGGGATATCTCACTATCTCAGCGCAGGCCGAAACCTAGGGTGTTTAATGCATCTCGCAATCGGTGTCTTCCGCTCAGTGAATCCGCTCCTTTTACACGTTCCACGGCCTGGCTGGACCAGGAACGGTTTTCGCGTTGTTGACGATGTTGGAAGTCGCTCATCCTTCGGTCATAGGCAGCAACTGAAACCGCCTCTGCCTCGGTGGCCTCATAGCGCTCACGGTGAAGCACCACTGATTGCGCCAGGCGTGGCTTGATCTCGGCGGGCTGTGCCGGATCGGGATGACCGACGCACATGCCAAATACAGCGAAAGTGTCGTTTGGCAGGCCAAGCTCCTCGGACACCGCTTCCGGGTGGTTGCGCATTCCGCCGATGTAAACGATTCCCAGTCCTTGGGCCTCGAAAGCTAGTGCGGCGTTCTGAGCGGCCAGAGCTGCATCTACAACACCGACGGTGTAGCTTTCTAAATAGTCGATACCTGCAGTCGGTGCCTGAAGGGTTCTGGCTAGTCGGCGTAGGCGTGACCAGTCCACGAGCCAGACCAGGAACAGCGGTGCCTGCTCGACATGGCGCTGGTTACCGGACAGTCGGGCAAGCCTCGCGAGACGCTCGCGATCCCGCACGGCGAGCACGCTCCAAGCTTGCAGGTTCGAGGAAGTCGAGGCTGACTGGGCCGCCGCGATCGCCCAGCTCAGCATCTGCTCATCCACAGGAAGATCGCTGTAGGCACGTACTGATCGATGCTGCAACATCTGCGCGATCACGGTGTCGGCAGCAGGTAAGTTAGCTGGCTCGCCATAACGGGCTTGCCAGGCTTTGAGTGCTTCGTCTTGAAGGCTCATGATGGATTGTTCCAGTGCAATGACATGCAAAAGCCGAGATATACGCTCATAACGACTTGTGCACGCATGTCAGTTAGGTGATGTGTCGGTGCCTTCGATTAGAAAAACTCGGTACTCCGCACCGGAGAGACGATGCTTTAGCGCCGCCTGGTAAGCCGGGCTGGCATACCAGGCTCGAGCGGCTGTCATATCTTCGAAACGTAGAATGACCGCTCCCTCGATCGATGGACCTTCCAACACCTCCAGTTGACCGTAGAAAGCCAGACGTGTGACGTCGTGCCCTTCTCGTGCGGCAGGCGCCTCCTGCGCGTAACGTTGCAGTTCAGCAGCGTCGGTGGTGTGCTCGCGGGTGAAAACCACGTAGGCGGACATCGGGCCTCCTTAGCTCAGCACGTTGAGCAGCGCGTGGGCGGTGGCTTCGGAGGAGGCCGGGTTCTGGCCCGTGATCAGCAGCCCGTCGGTGATGACATGACCCTGCCAGTCGGCGGTCTTGCTGTAGTGGCCGCCCTGAGCCTTGAGCATGTCCTCGACCAGGAACGGCACCACCTGGGTCAGGCCTACAGCCTCCTCTTCGCTGTTGCTGAAGCCGGTGACCGCCTTGCCGGCGACCAATGGCTGGCCGTCGCTGCCCTTGACGTGACGCAGCACCGCGGGCGCATGGCAAACCGCCGCAACAGGCTTGCCGGCGGCGATGGCGCGCTCAATCAAGGCGATGGACGCGGCATCTTCGGCCAAGTCCCACAGCGGGCCATGGCCGCCGGGGTAGAACACAGCATCAAATTCGGCGCCGTTTAAGTCGCTGAGTTTTAGCGTGTTGGCCAGCGCGTGCGTGGCGACTGAATCAATCTCGAAGCGGCGGGTGGCGTCGGTCTGGAAGTCAGGCTCATTGCTCTTTGGGTGGAGCGGTGGCTGGCCGCCATTGGGCGATGCCAGGGTCAGTGTCGCGCCTGCGTCGATAAAGGCGTAGTAGGGCGCGGCCAGCTCTTCGAGCCAGAAACCGGTCTTTTCACCAGTGTTGCCAAGTTGCTCGTGGGAAGTCAGAACGAGGAGGATCTTCATGTGATTTACCTTGCGGATAAAAGTAGTTATGGCTGTTTGGTTATGCGCCGCTAGCGTGGGTGTGCGACGCTAGCGGCACGGCTTAGAGGCTGGCTTCAAGCACCCTGCGGCTGACGTCTAAGCTGACGTCGGCATGTTCGCCGAGTGCGGTTAGGCGGTGAGCGGCGAGCTGGTTGATCAGCGAATCGATGCCGTCAGCGCCAAGCTGGTAGGCCGATAGGCGCGTCGGTAGGCCCAGACTCTCGAAGAGTGTCCGGGTCTGTTGTATGGCGGCATCAATGCGCTGTTCTTCGTCCCCTTGGCTTATATGCCAAACCCGCTCGGCGTATTGCAGCAACTTGGCGCGCTTGGCTTCACGGCGAACTTCGAGATTTGCGGGTAACACGATAGCCAGCGTCCGTGCGTGATCGATGCCGTGCTGTGCGGTCAGCTCATGACCAATCATGTGCGTAGACCAGTCCTGTGGCACACCCGCACCGATCAAGCCATTAAGCGCCAGAGTGGCCGTCCACATGAGGTTGGCGCGGGTGCTGTAGTCCGCAGACTCCTCCAGCATCAGCGGACCGATTTCGATCAGTGTTTGCAGCAGCCCTTCGGCGAAGCGGTCTTGCACGCGGGCATCGATTGGGTAGGTAAGGTACTGCTCCATGACATGCACGAACGCATCTACTACGCCGTTTGCGAGTTGGCGGGTAGGGAGGGTCTGGGTCTTAGTAGGATCAAGAATCGAGAATTGCGGGAACACGTGAGGGCTGCGAAACGGCAACTTGTCTTGTGTCGCTCGGCGAGTTACCACACCGCCGTTGTTCATTTCTGAGCCAGTTGCGGGCAGAGTTAGTACGGTACCGAATGGCAAGGCTTGCCGAATACTTGCGCCCCGCGTTTCAAGGATGTCCCAAGCATCACCGTCGTAGCCAACAGCGGCGGAAACGAACTTAGTGCCATAAATGACCGAGCCTCCACCAACGGCTAGTAGAAAGTCCAAGCGATGGATGCGAACCGTATCAACGGCCCTGATTAGCGTTTCGTAGCTGGGGTTCGGCTCTATACCCCCGAACTCTTGCACCTCCCGGAAACCTAATGCCTCTCGGACTTCGTGGAGCGTCCCGCTCGCACGAGCGCTTTGGCCACCATAGAGCAGCAGAATGCGGGCTTCAGTCGGAATCAGCTCATCCAACCGGGCAATGGTTTGGTTACCGAAGATAATTCGCGTGGGGTTGTGGAAGTCAAAATTGAGCATAGATTTCTCTATTCCTTAAAAGTAGACCAGTCGTATATTTTTTGGTGAAATTTTTATTGCAGAAGCTCGTCGGCGCGCATTGCGCACCAAATAGCTGAAGATTGGTTAGAAGCTTGCTTCTAAAGGCAACCAAGTTGGTGTGGCATTCGTCTGCATTCCTGGTCCCGAGCCAAAGGCGTTGCCGCCAAGCAGCGTAAGCTCCGCGCGATGTCGAGGGTTGTTGCTAGGCACTGATGATAGGGCATCGGGAGTCATAGGTTTACCGTATCAAAAAAATAGACCGGTCGTCTACTTTCGGTTGTGGATAATCTATACAACGCTGTTTCGATGGTTGCTAATGAAGCAGCAGAAGCTTCATTGGCAGCGCATCGACTGATGCAGCCAAGCGTTACCACGCGGACTTCGCTTTGTAGCAGAAGGATCTGCCTGAGACCCAGTGCCTCACCGGAAGGGTGGTTGTGAACCAGCACGGTTGCCGCGGCGTTGTGCTCCAGAGCAGTCTTGACGACTTCCCGGGGATAGACGCTGGCACTGTCCAGAGTGCCCCGGAACAGTTCGTGAAAGACGATCACCCGGTGCCGGCTGTCGAGCAGAAGCAGGGCGAATACCTCATGCTCGTAGTCGCCCAGCAGCGCCTGCAGGTGGCCGAACACTTCCTTTGGTGAAGTCAGTGCTCGCCCCCGGCGCAGACGCAGATTCGCCAACTGTCGGGCCATCAGCAGGATTTCGGTTTCGGTGACCGGCGACTCGACCAGGTAGGTGCCGGTCGATTCACTGGCCTTCAGCTTGTGCAAGCGCATGGTGGGCTCCTTGAGGGTTATCGGTCGGTGGGGTATGGCGCTGGGCTTGCGCGTCCAGCTTCTCAGCCAGGCTGGGTTTCGCAGAGCGTTGGGGAGTGTTGATGGCTGGAGATGGGCTTTCCTCGGTGGGGTAGAACTCCTCGGCGACGGCGCCAGCGTCTTCTTCGCTGTCCTCGAAGGCGCCATTGCCGAAGCCACGCTGCGCCGCTTCATCCAACGCCGCCTGATCGAAGCCAGCTGCTTGCCGCTGCGCATCGAGCTCATTGGCGGCCAGTAGCGCCTTGGCCATGTCCATGCCGCCGCGTACCGTCAGGTCGACGTAGAATATCGGCGTGCCATGGCTTTGCCGGGTGGACTTTCCGCGCAGGCGCAGCTCCAGCGGCAGGCACGCCAAGCGGTTTCCGGAGATGGCCTGGAAGTAATGCAGCCGGGCGGCGAGGGTGCGGATGCTGTTGAAACCGGTGGTTCGGAACACGAAGCTGCCCAACGGGTCGTCGTCGCCAATGACCACGTTCAGTCGGCCGTAAGGTTTGCAGGCATTGCCTTTGGCCAACGAGCAGGCATCCGGCGAAGGGCAGGGCAGCGACTGCATGCCGTCCGGGGTGACGCGCTTGCAAGTCTCGCCATTGCCGACGCACAGCGGGCGTCCGGACTGGCGGTCGAACAGGCTGTAGTCGGTGCGGAAATTCAGCTCGGGTTCGTTGAACAAAAGGCGTACCGGAATGCTACGCAGCTTGTCGTCCTTACCCTGGCGCAGCTCGTCATTAAGCGGGTGCAGCAGCCACCCGTCCTTGCCTTGTACCTGGGACGTGATGGTGAACTGGTCATCCTTTTCCGGCAGTCGCTTGCCGTTCTTCTCGATGACCTTGCCAATTGAAATCCGTCCGAGCACCGGCGGAGTAATAGCCAGACCTTTGAGCATGGTGAATCTCCTGGAAATGAAAAAAAGCCAGCCACGCAGCGCGAACTGCATGGACTGGTCAAGGGAGGTATGGGAGGGAAAGGTTGGGTTTCAGCCGACCAGGAAGCGCCGAGCACCCGGTTTCAGCAGTGGGTACTTGGCCTGCAGGTAGGGTTTGTCTTTGAGTAAGTGAGCGACATCGAGGCCGATGCTGTCCTTGGCTTTGCGCCAGCTGACATAGCCGCTGGAGAACTCCGCACGACTGGCATCGCCCATGGCCTGCTGCAGCATCTGCTTGAGCTCGGCCTCGCGCTTTTCCTTGTCGGCAATCGCCTGACGAACGGCCTTCAGCTCGATGTAAGCCGCTGACAGACCAGCATGCTGGCTGAAGTCGACGACCTGGCCGTTGTCCTCCGGATAGAGACAGCGCAGCGCCGACTCAGCGGAAGCGGTGCCATCTGCCGGTGGCGGGGTGTCCGTTTCCACGTAATGCCAGAACTTGCGCTCCAGCTCGATTAGGCGAGCGATCATCTGCTCGTCTCGCTCAATGCGATGGATCTCCAGCGTTTGGCCACCCAGTAGAACCGCTACATCTGCCGCTTGCTTGCCGGTAACGGCGAGCTGGTGCATCACCTGCAACTGCACATACTCGGGTACGCCTTCTTTCCAAAGGCGTGCGCCGTTTATGCCGGCTGTCTTGCATTCAAGGATCTGCACATCGTCGGCCCCGATCACCTCGCGATCGATGTTGGCGAGCATCCAGGGCAGCTCAGGATCAGGATGCTGTAGCACGGCGTTGATGCGTCGCACCTTGTTCTTTGTGCGCTTGCTGTAATGCCAGGCCACAACCGGTTCCAGTACATTGCCCCAGTACATCGGGCTTTCTTCATCGTGCGGATCTGCCTTCGGTAACGCAGTGTCACGACCGGTTTTCTCCATCCATAGTTCGAGCTGCGATTTATAGGGATTTAGGCCAACGGCCGCGCCTGCATCAGAACTGCCGATGCCCTGCTTGCGCACCGCCAACCAGTCTTCACGCGGTAGTTCTTTGGTACTGATCAAGCGCAGCGCCGGGCGCGGCTTGCTGGTGCTGCTCAACGGAGTGGCTGTCATAGCGTTCACCTTGCGGAAATAGAAACGCCCGATCAGCAACTAGGCTGATCGGGCGTTATGGGGTGGGTAAGTAAGTGGTCAGGCGACCAGTTGCAGAGCGGTATCCAAGGCACGTTGTTTGATCTGCGCTCCTTGGCCGAACCAGGCCGAGTCCATGCGGTACTCGTTGCTGCGTGCCCGGCGCTCGTGATCGACAAACTCGGTCACGGAGTTGAGCAGGCCCCAGGCAGTGCCACGGGCAGAGTCCAACTGACTGCCACGACCACGACCCTCGTACAGCTCCTGGACCTTGCGCAGGGCGCGCTCGTTGGGAAGCACCTCCGGCAGAGCACCGGTCGGATTGGTCTCGCACAGCACGTTCATAAAGAAGCCCAGCGCTTCATGCCACTGCACCTTGCGTTCGGCCAGCGCACGCATGCGGTACATAAAGTCGTCCCATTGCGAGACGGCGATGCCGAGCTGTTTCTTTACCACCGTTGAATCAAAGCGCGTGTTGTGCGGCACCTTGATGGCGCGGCTGGTACCGTCCAGGGCGATGGTGAGGGTGTTGTTGCACACCACACGAACGGTGGTGGGGGTTGCCGTGGTTGCCAGGGTGCCGTCGCAGGATGTGGCAAGCAGCAAGTAGCCGTTCACCTGGTCATTACCCTTTATTGCTGCGCCCTGACCGGTACGAGCTAGCGCCCAGAACTTGCGACCGCCCTTGAGCACGCCAGCGGTTTCCAGCTCGTAGCCGGAGACCTCGGTGAGATCCCGGTAGAACTCCAGCACCTCACGCGGCTGAACGGTGTGGTAGCGGTTGGAGACCACCGACAGCGGTGCCTTGGTGTCCGAGCGGAACAGCACTTTCTGCTCAGGGAACGAATGGATAGCGCCCAGGTGGCCAATAGCATCCGATTTAAAATGCACGGGACTTTCCTGGATCTGCCAGTCCATGCCGGCTTCGCGTTGCCAGACTTCGATAGGTTGTTTTTGCGTGAGCTGATTGCCCAGGCCGTGCCACGGAGCAGCGCCAGCGTAGGCCATAGTTTCGACGAGGTGAGCCATGGTTGAGATTCCTTTGGGTGCAGGCCGGCATAAAGCGCCGCGCCCAGCGCAGCACAGTCCGGACGATGTGGATAGAAAAGGTGTAGTGCGGCCAGATCAGGCCGGCAGGTTGAAGCGATGACCGCAGAGCAAGCAGAGGTTATGGGCCAATACGTGTCGGTCGAGCGTATCGCCAAGCTGCGCTCCGAGCGCACAACCCCCAACACCGCCGGCCAGGCCGCCGAGAATGGCACCTGATACATAGCCGAGCGTTATGCCGAAAGGTCCGGCGATGGTGCCAATCAGCGCACCTGCTTGGCCGCCAGCCAGCGCAGCGCTGACGCCACGCGCAACACCGCCTACGGTGCCAATGGCCGCGCCAACTTTCATGGCTTGATGGAATGACGCAACTTTGGGGGAGTGACAACGAGGGCACTGCAATGACATAGGACGAACCTCTTTGGTGGTGATGTCATTGCAGTTATGTGTGGTTGAAAAATTAACGAATGGAATTTTCAGGCAGTGTAGGCGTCGCTGCGCCCGCTACTTTTGCTACAGCTTTAGCAGCTTTAGCAGGTAGCGATGGGGCTGTTGGTTAAAAAGTGTCGTGCACTGCCACTCTCGAGATTTCAAAAATGTCAAGGTGGCCGCTTAAAATAATTTCTGTTTAGTGGTTTGGCTGTTACGACTTCACCGGCTAGGTACCGTTGAGGTGTCAAAAGGAGGGTCGTATGCAAACAGAAAGTTTTGATGATGAATTGCGAGTGATCCGCATTAATCGGCTTCAGGTCATGCTAGGACTCAGTAGGTCGACTATATATGAGCGTATTAAACCAGGATCAAAATGGTTTGATCCGGATTTTCCTAAACCGTTCAAGATCGGAAGCTACGCAGTTGGGTGGGATCTGCGGGAGGTAAGAGCATTTGTTGAGTTGAAAAAACAGGTGGGAAGATGATGCGTGGCGAGAAGCCTGCGCGGCAGCCATCATGGGGTAGGGTGCCGCTCGAACCAAAAGAAGCATCGAATAAACATAACGTACTGGACCCTATCCCAGGTTTGCCGTTCGAAGTTTTTACCGAGGCGGTTGATGAGGTGCAGCGAAACATAAAGGCCCCAAGGGAGCTTGGTGTTTGTTCTGCGCTGGCGATAATGTCCCTGGTTTCTCAGGGGCTATATGACGTTAAGTCGCCTCTCGGTAATGTCTGCCCGCTGTCGCTGGCTATTATGGCGATTTCCGGTTCTGGGGATGGAAAAACACCGACGTTTCGTGCGTTGTCTGCAAGTGTATTTAAATATCAAGAAGTGATCCTTGCAGAACGTGATCTTGAGTATGTTAAATATAAGGCTGCTCATGGTGTTTGGTTTGAAATTTTAAAAGCACATAAATCTACCTTGAGAAAGTTTGTGCAGCGAGGTGAAGATACGGGAAAAATTTCTAGTTTGATCTATGAGCATCAAGAAAAAGAGCCAAGACCACCGTTGAATCTATTGTTTCTTAATGATGATGTGACTGTTCAGGCTTTGTTTCAATCCATGAATGGTGGGTTGTCGTCGGCAGGGTGGATGTCCAGTGAGGCCTCAGGGATTCTGAAAGGAGGAGCGTTTCAGCATTTCGATAAAATTAATTCAGTCTGGAGTGGAGATGGCGTGCGTGTAGGTCGTGTCTCAAGTGAGTCTTATCAGGTGCCTGATGCAAGACTTACGCTTTTTTTGATGATGCAGCCTAGTGTTTTTGAGTCTTTCAACGAAGTAAAAGGTGATGTTGCTAGAGGGACTGGATTTATTTCGCGTTGTTTATTTTGTCGGCCTAGGTCAACTCAAGGCTCCAGAATTGATGATGGCACTGAGCGTGGATGGCAAGCTTGTGAAAGATTTGGAGATAGGGCCGTTGTTCTTCTGAAAGAGTATGTTGATCGTTGTCGTCTTGGTGAAAGTGCGCGCAAGGTTATTCGATTGTCGGAACGCGCAAGTATGGTCTGGATAGATATTAGAAATCAGATAGAGAGAGAAATTTCGGAAGAGGGGGCTTATGGATGGGCGCCAGATCATGCTTCAAAGCTTGCAGAAAATATGCTTAGACTAGCTGCTATATTCCACGTATTTGAGGGGCGCGAGGGGGATATTTCTGAGACGACGATGCGGGCGTCAATTGAGCTAGGTTATTGGTTTTCGCGTCAGTTTAATAAGGTGTTTAGTCCAGATACAGTTCTAGAAAACGATGCAAGTGAGCTTCACGCTTGGATAAGGTCAAAAGGTGAATGGCGAATAGATAAAACCTATATTAGGCGTCATTGCCCCAATCGACTTAGAGACTCTGATAGGCTGGAGGAGATATATGAAAAGCTTGTCTGTGATGGGTTGATTCGCCTTGTGCTGGAAGGTAAGAAAGGGGTTGTAATTCTTAACTGAAATGGCTGGATTTTTATGAGTGCGTATGATTCTTTTGAGAAGATTAAGTCAATTTCATTTGAGGATAGTTTGCACAGGCTGCGTGCTGGCTTACGTTACATTTTTTTTAAACGCTGGCCTAAAGAGATGTTTAGCGATTTCTTAAGGAGAGTGTCGACCTTTCTAGAGGGAAACAAGAAGATATCTGAGAAAAATATTCTTTGGTGTTGGTTGAGGGAAGAGGCGGCTCGTGGGCCTGTTGAGTTGAAAGAGAGGTTTTTTTATGCTTCTCTTTATTACTTGGCTGCGGTTTATGAATATGATCAAGGGCGAGGAGATGTAGCTGCATCTCTGGCTGCGAGGTCTGCGCTTGAGCTAGGCCGGTTTGATGGCTGGCAGCAGTTTATGGCTGTAGTAAATATCTCTTATGACGGTCGTCTTAAAGGCGCACAAGCGGGCAAGATTATTAGGGACGCTTTATATGCGAAGCTTCTCGAATTTGTCAGGGGTGGGCCGAGCAATCCAGAATCAGGGTGGTCACGCTATGAGGACGTTATCAAGGATTTTGAATTGAAGCTTGAGAGCTTTCTGGATGCGTCATTCAATTCATTTAGCATTGATGTCGGCGATTTTATTATTAGGTCGCTAAAGAATAATGGTGAGGTAAGGGATGTTTATATGAGTTTTAAAAATAAATAAGTCGTTATCTGCTTACTTGTCTAGATGTGTCGTTTCTGTTGTCAGGTATTCTGCCCAGTCTTGCATTAGTTCTCTGCGCTTATCTAGATAGTCAGACCTGGAGTATGCTCCTTCAGTTTGGTCGCGTTCATCATGCGCAAGTGCCATTTCACATACTTCACGTGGGTAGTGTGTACGTTCACCAGCCCAGTCGCGAAATGATGAGCGGAAACCATGTCGCGTAATGGATTTATATCCCATGTCATGTAGTAGGGTGCGGATCGCATTTACATGCATTACACCGCTTTTACCTTGACCAGGGAACAAAAATGGACTGCCTTCTATACGTCGAATATCTCGCAGGCAGTCAATAACCTCGTTAGCAAGTGGTATTACGAAGGCGACGCGCATTTTCATGCGCTCGTCGGGAAGTGACCACGTACGAGCTTCAAAATCAAACTCATCCCAGCGTGCGAATCGCACCATGTGTGCGCGCGCAGCGGTCATGATCAGCAATTGTGCGGCAAGAGATGGTGCTGTCATGTTCGCTTTCAATTGATGCATTAGCTTTGGTACGTCTTGCCACGGCATTGCAGGGAAGTGCTCGCGCTTTCTAGCCTTTTTCTTTTCCGCCCGGCTGAGTAAGTTGTCCAGGTGGCCACGCCACCGTGCTGGGTTTTCTCCGTCACGAAGTCCGCGCGCTTTTGCTGCATCCAGAATTTGTTCGATCTGTCCGCGTACCTCGTCAGCTGTACGGGTTTTGGTGGTCCAGATGGGCTGCAGAACCTTGAGAATATGCGCTGTGTCGATCTGCTCGGCAGCCAGCTTGCCTATGTGGGGAAATACATAGAGCTCTAGCTTGCGCATCCAGCCTTTACGCCACTGCGCAGACCAGCTCCCGCCGTGGGCGATCCAGTAATCTGTTGCCAGTACTTCAAACTTGAGCTGTTTTGCCTCTTGGGCTCGTTGAGCCTCGCGTAGGGCTTCACGCGCCTGATCTCGGGCGGCAAGTGGGTCGATACCATCTATCAGATGGCGGCGTTTGGTGCTTGCTTCGAGTCGGGCGCTCTTGAGGCTGATCTCAGGATACGAACCTAAGCCCATTTCCCGGCGGCGACCAGCGAGCTGGAAGCGTAGTAGCCAAGACTTGCGTCCTGTGGGCTTAACGACCAGTCGTAAGCCATCGCCATCTTCGTAGGTGCCGGGCTCTGTCAGGTTCTCTACCTGTTTCGGATTCAGCTTGCCCATTGTGTGCCCTCTGCATTGCCATTTCCGCTTGTCCCCCCACTTGTCCCCCCACTTTGTCGTCGGATGGGGTTGTACTGGATCGGACTCTGTTGTTCAGGTAAATGGTTGTAGCCCTTGATTCGTCTAGGCTACCAGCTTGGGTTTCGGACTTGATAGGATTATTTCGGGCATAAAAAAAGCCGGCTTGTGGCCGGCTTTAGGGGGCGGTCGCGACTCATTTTTGGTGAGTCGTAACTGCCAAATGGGGGCGTGCACTCTGTCGTCAGAGGCGAGCGGGCCGAGACTTTAGCAAGACCCAGGCGAAGCTGCCAGCCATAACTGTTTCAGTGTATTGATCCAGGCAGGATTAATCGCTGGCAATTCGCTCCAGGCGATAGCCGTAACCGTAGATGGTTGCCAGTTTCCAGCCGTTTTCCGGGGTGAGTCCGAGTTTGCTGCGCAGGCGGTAAATGTGCGTATCAAGCGGACGTGACGAGTGGACTTCCTCGCGGGGCCAGAAACGCTCATAGAGGTATTCGCGTGAAAGTGGCCGGTCGATATTACTGATCAAGCATTTCGCCAAGCTGTACTCTCGCTCGGTCAGGTTGACGGGCATGTCGTTACGCTTGACCTGCTGCTCGGTGTCATCAAACAGCAGGTCGTAGACCTTGAGCGAAGGGCTTTTGTTTTGTACGACGTTGCCTTGGCGGCGCAACACGGCCAGAACCCGCGCTTGCAATTCCTGGCTACGGAAGGGTTTGTTGATGTAGTCATCGGCGCCTTCGTTTAATGCCAGCACAACATCCTGCTCACCATTGCGGCTGGTCAACATGATGACCGGAGGCTGCTTCTCAAGATGTTTGCGGCTCCAGCGCAAGACTGTCAGCCCACTTACGTCCGGCAGCTGCCAGTCAAGAATCAGCAGGTCGAATGTTTCGCGCTTCAATTGTCTGAGCAACTCTTCGCCGCGGCTAAAACCGTGCAAACTCCAAGGCACCTCACTGCGCTTTGCAATGTTCTGCAGAGTCTGAGTGATGCGGTCTACCTCGGTTTGTTCGTCGTCCAGTATTGCTACACGCATAGCTTGGGATGATCCGTATCAACTTAACGAGCGGGTTTAATGAGTAAGGTTGTTGCTCGGATGCGGGGGTGAGGCGAAATCTGAACAAATATGAGATTTGCCAAAAAGCAGCATCACTGCTTGCTAGATTTACGCCACATAAAAATCGCATACAAGCACTTTTGATGATCCAAGGCAAGGTAGCAAGAATTGCCTGATGTAGCCTGCGTTGCTGTAGGCGCGCAATTAACCATGCTGCTATGGATGCTGGTCTTTCCATCCATCCTTTCAGGTTTTGGGTTGTGCTGAGTATTTGTAATTAACTGTTCTGATCACTCAGGCAGTGAAGAGGTTCGATCTATTGCTCAAGGATTGCGCAATGAATCGAAGCAAGCGGCATGGAAGCCGCGAATGAAGGCCAGTTTAGCCACCGTTTAAAGGGGTTGCTAAGCAACGACCTGTGCATCTAGCTGACCACGGATAGGATTGGCTGATTGTGATCTAGGTACGTGGCTTTCATTGGTATAAGGAACCTTGTGACCTGTGTACAGGTTCCAGCAGGAGCGGGTCGAGGTTGGACGGACCCAACCAGGAGCAACATTCTCGTTGGCTGCCGAGCGTGCTCGGATGGTCGTGAGCTGTAGCATGGATTGCTACAGGGCATGGATGCCTCAGGGAAGATGTAGAGCGCGTGGCGGTTGCATGTTGACCGGCAAGAGTGAGCTATCACTACCGCGCTTGGTAAATAGCACAAGGACGTGCTTCCCATCGATTATTTTGAGTTAACTAATCTCCCATTGATATTGCTTATGCGAACGGCTCGTTCGCATAACTTTGGGACATGTTCGTAAGGAAGCAGGCATGAGTGGTAACACGGCTTTTAAGCAATGTACGGCAGAGGTATTTGGTACCTTCTGGCTGGTTTTGGCCGGCTGCGGCAGTGCGGTATTGGCGGGTTCGGATATAGGCTATCTGGGTGTGGCACTGGCGTTTGGCCTGAGTGTGTTGACCATGGCGTTTGCAATTGGGCATATCTCGGGTTGCCATCTAAACCCCGCTGTAACCCTCGGGTTATGGGTAGGAGGTCGTTTCCCGGGCAGGCAGTTGCTGCCCTACGTTATTGCGCAACTGATTGGGGGCTTTGCCGCAGCCACTGTTTTGTATTTTATTGCCGATGCCAAGCCCGGGTTTGATCTGGCCGCCTCCGGTTTTGCAGCCAACGGCTATGCTGAACATTCCCCCGCAGGTTATTCGATGGCTGGAGCCTTCCTGACGGAGGTGGTGATGACCATGATGTTTATAGTGGTCATTCTGGGTGCAACATCGACACGGGCGCCAAAGGGGTTTGCGCCTATTGCGATCGGCTTGGCGTTGGCGTTAATCCACATGATCAGTATTCCAGTGACCAACACTTCGGTTAACCCTGCACGCAGCACGGCTGTTGCCCTCTTTGCAGGTGACTGGGCTATTGCCCAGCTTTGGTTGTTCTGGCTTGCTCCTTTGCTCGGGGCTGTATTGGGGGCAGGCATCTATCGCATGATTGGGTCAAAGCAGGACGGCTGACTTTTAGGCGTTTTACCCAACAAGGGTATCCAGAGATGGGTATCCTTGTTTTTGTTTAGAGGCTTTTAGCTGTCAGGCAGCGGCCGGCCCGGTTTTCTGCTTGAATTGCGCAGGCTGGCTATCGATCACAGGGAGGTATCAAGTGGCTCATTCAACAGTTCGTGCATTTTTATCGCGTGTGCCGGTCGATTCATGAAGCGCATGCCATGCAATGCCGTTGCTGCCCTGGTGCTGGGCATGGCAGTCATTTGCCTGTTTGGCAGCACCGGGTTATACGCTGATCAGTTGCGTCCTGGGGCGGATGGGCTTGCTGCAAATCTTGCCTTGGCCGATATCCCGGAGCCTTTGCCTGCGGTAGTCGAATCTCTTGAAGGTGAGGCTTGGCTGGTCGACAAGCGTGGTAGGGAGACCCCTCTGGTTGAAGGTATGGCGGTCGAGCGGGAGCAGGGCATTCGCACCGGTAGCAATGCATTTATTGCACTGAGGCTCGGTGATGACTCTCGTATTGTGTTGCCTTCACAAAGCCGTGTTGTGCTCTTGTCTGACAAGAAAGTCATGCAGGTCAAGCTGCTGCAAGGGCAGGTAGAGTCCTACGTGCACAAGCGTGATCCTCAGGTAGAACACTTTCAAATACTTACGCCTGTCGGGGTTCTGGGTGTGCGCGGTACGCATTTTCGTGCACGGCAAGTTGAGGGTGAGGATGCCGTCTTGACTGAAGTACTCACTGGTCGCCTTGCCGCTGAGCGTGGCGATGGGCTTGATGCGCCGAGTTTGATCAACGCCAGGCAAGGCATGCGTGTAGCCCCTGTTGGCACCTTGAAAGCGGTCGACTTATTACCTGGGCCTGAGTTGCTTGGCCAGCAGGGTAGTGCAGGGGCGCAGGGCGAATGGACTGTATTGATCAAGCCGCTCGCTGGAGCCAAACGCTATCGGGTGCAGGTTGCCAGTGATCCAACATTTTTGCGGATCAGGCGCGAACAGTTCTCAAGTTCAACCCAGATCAGTTTCACCGGACTCGATTCCCCTTTGTACTACATGCGCATAACTGCATTTGATGAGTTGGGCCTTGAAGGAATGGCTTCAATCTATCACGTGATGCACTTCCTGCCTGTTGCAAGTAAGTACTGAGAACTCGAGTGACAGACAATAAAAGCGAGCCTGGCACAAAGGTTGAGCGGCGAAATTCTTTTTCGATGTCTCGCCAGTTGTTCAATCGTATTGTTCGCGAGTGGATCATTGTGACCTTGATTTTGATCCCGCTGACTGCCGTGCTCTCGCTGACCAATGCCCTTGGGTTTGACTCACTGATCTACGATCGCTTGCTCTCGCTGACCCGGCTGGGCAACGACCCGAGAATTCTTATTGTTAAAATCGACAATCGCAGCCTGTCCGAGATTGGCCGCTGGCCCTGGTCGCGAGAGGTTCACGCGGCCCTGCTTGATCGTTTGAGCGATGCCAAGCCCGCAGCCATTTTGTTTGATGTGGTTTTCACTGAACCTGGGCTTAGCCCCGCAGTAGATCGTCGTTTTGCCGATGCATTATGCAAGTCGGGCGTGGTGGTGTTGCCATCCATACGCAAGCAAATCGCCCTGGAGGGCGGCGCCACGAGTGAGTTTCTGCCCGTGGAACCCCTGCGCCAATGTGCATGGGGAATTGGCCATATCAATGTGCAAGCCGACAGTGATGGCGTGGTGCGTAGTGTCCATTTGCGCGAAGGCATGGTTAATAAGCCACGGCTGCAGATGGCTTGGGTTGGTTACTCATTGGTTGATCCTGCCGGCGCAGGCCAGCTCCCGGGGCAGGCGTTGGCGGCCAACGCACAAGGCTGGGTTGATGACCATGTGATTCGTATTCCTTACCTGGGACGTGCCGACACATTTGCCAGTGTGTCCTACTCGAGTCTCCTGCGCGGCGAGGTGCCCGATTCGCTGCTGCGCAATCGTATTATCCTGATAGGTGCCACCGCGCCGGGCCTGGGCGATCGCTATGTCACGCCCATCTCGGCTAGCGCCGGGGTCACGCCTGGTATTGAAATTCAGGCCAATATCCTCAACGGCCTGTTGCAGGGGCGCAGCGTTGTCGAGCTCTCAGGGTGGCGCGCCATGCTCCTGGCTGTTGCGCCGGTCATGCTATTGCTGGCCATTATGTTGATATCTGGCCTGCGTTACGCGTTGCTGCTGAGTATGAGTGTGGTCATGCTGACGTTGCTGGCTTGCCTGATGTTGTTGCAGGCAGGTTGGTGGTGGCCGCCTTCGGCCAGTCTTCTCGGGGTTTTACTGGCTTATTTGCTGTGGAACTGGCGACGTTTGAGCGCGGCACTGGGCTATTTTGGCTGGGAGCTGGCGCGCCTTGATCAGGAGCCGCAAGTATTGCCCGAGCGTGCTTTCAAGAAGGGGCACATGACCGGGGATATTATCCAGCAGCGTATTGTCGCTCTGGAGCGCGCGGTTGATCAGGTGCGCAACACCAGAAGATTTATGACCGATGGTTTGGAGCATCTGCCGGTTGCCAGTTTGATGTGCCGTAGGGATGGAGACATCCTGTTCGCCAACCGACGTGCACGGGCGTTGGTCAAGGACCATAGCGTACGTCGTAGCCTAGCTAGCTATCTACAGCACCTGGGGCATCCGGATGTCAGCATTTTGGATACGAACGATCCGGAGCAGTTCAAGCGTCTCGGTGAGGTTGAGTTTCGCACTTCACATGGCTTGAGCCTGCGCACCGAGGTCGCCTCGATGATGACTGCAGAGCATGGAACAACGGCCGGCTGGCTAATCAGCCTGGTTGACTTGACCAGCGAGCGTGAGGCTGAAGAACAACGCGCGAGCATGCTGCGCTTTCTTTCGCATGACCTGCGCGCGCCGCATTCGGCAATCCTGTCGCTGCTTTCCATGCATCAGGCTGAAAATGATGGGCACGACCAGGTGTTTGCAAGTATCGATAAACAGGTGCGCCGGGCACTGCGCCTGACCGACGATTTCTTGCAACTGACCAAGGCTGAATCGTCCGAGTACAGATTTGAAGCGGTGCTGTTTGACAGCATTGTCCAGGATGCGGTTGATGAGGTGTGGACGCTGGCGCGCAACAAGATGATCAGGCTCAAGACGTGCTGGCCAGATGAGGAGGCCGTGGTGTCGGCTGACCCGGGCTTGCTGTGTCGCGCCCTGTTTAATTTGCTTGAGAATGCGATCAAGTACAGTCCTGCCAACACTTGTGTCAGCGTGACGCTATCGATAGAGCAAGGCATGGCAGTGTGCGTGATTGCGGATCAGGGAGAAGGCATCAGTGCTGAAAACATTGCCCAGCTGTTCAGGAATTACCAGCGCTTTTCCCAGGACACATCAGTTGGCGGTATTGGCCTGGGTTTGGCGATGGTCAAGGCCGTGGTCGAGCGCCATGGCGGCACTATCGAGTGTCAAAGCGTGGTGGGAGAGGGCAGCGTGTTTAGCTTGAAATTGCCATTGCTCGATGAGTCGCAGGCCTGAACCAGGCGGTTATCGCCGCCCGCACTACAAAAAAACCAGCACTAGGCTGGTTTTTTTGTAGTGCGATTGCCTGCTTACTTTTTGTAAGCGGCAACGGCCTTGGTGATTTCAGCGCGGGCCGCGTCAGCATTGCCCCAGCCTTCAACCTTGACCCACTTGCCTTTTTCGAGGTCCTTGTAGTTCTCGAAGAAGTGCTTGATTTGTTCAAGCAGCAGCGCTGGCAGGTCGGTGTATTCCTTGATATCGACGTACAGCTGGCTCAGCTTGTCGTGCGGTACTGCAATCAGCTTGGCATCGCCACCGGCTTCGTCGGTCATGTGCAACACGCCAACCGGGCGAGCACGGATCACTGCGCCTGGCGCGACTGGGTAAGGGGTTACAACCAGTACATCGAGTGGGTCACCGTCGTCCGCAAGGGTGTTCGGGATGAAACCGTAGTTGGCCGGGTAGAACATTGGCGTAGCCATGAAACGATCAACGAACAGGCAATCGCTGTCGTGATCGATCTCGTATTTGATCGGCGCGTGGTTGGCCGGAATCTCAATAGCGACGTAGATGTCGTTCGGAAGGTCTTTGCCTGCCGGAATCTTGCTGTAGCTCATGGGGTTAACTCCCTGGAAATGGGCCAAAAAAGTGGCGAGATTATAGGCTTATTCCCGCATGGTTGCTACGCTGGCGTAGTTAACCATTGGTCGCTTAGACGTATCGGTATAACACGGGCACGTTGCTGTGTTGCTGACGATAACTCGGCTGGGCCTGTTCCAGAAGCTTCAGGCGTTGCAGGGGATCTTGCCGGTAAAACAGGACAAACTGCGCGTAAACGCTTGGGAATGCCTGGTTCAGCAGGTCGGGCGCGCTGAAAAAATACTCGCTGCACACTGCAAAGAACTCTGCCGGGTTTTCCGCTGCATAGGCATCGATTGGTGGTGGGGCATGTGGTTGGGTGTCGAGGTGCAGGTTGAGCTGATCAAATGCAGCTTGCAGGGTGCTGGCCCACTCCTGGACGCGCATATTGTCGTGTAGCGGTGGCAGGCCATTGGCCGCCCCGTTGAGCATATCGATCTTGTGCGCCATCTCATGGATGACCAGGTTGTATGCATTCCATGCGCCGCTACTGCGAATGCCTGAGCAGGCAAGGATCACCGGCCCCTGTAGCCAGGCTTCACCGCTGTGCTCTCCGCTCCACTGGTGAACCACGCCGCTGGCATCGCGTGCGCTTTGCGGGCTGATAAAGTCATCTGGGTACAGGATGATTTCATGGAAGCCGCGATACCAGCCCAGCTCGCCTAAATGCAGTATGGGCAGTTGGGCAAGGGTCGCCAGCGTCAGCCGATCAACGTCGCAAAGCTTTGCGCCATCGAGTTCTGTCAGGTGTTTTTCGTGCAGAAATAATACCGCTCGCTCCTGCAGACATTGCTCGTCTGGTGCATTGAGTCCGTCGGTAATGGGGAGGCGTCGGCGAACTTCGGCCCAGCTTTGCGCGCTTACCGGGTTATGGGCAAGGATTCGCCTGCGTCGCCATTTACGCAATATCCACATCCCGGCTGCTCCCCATATTTGGCTGGATATAGCTTAAGCCTCCAGCTTGACAGGCAACAAGCTCAGCAGAAAACGGCACAAAGGCTGCACAGGTTTACCCGGGACGCCGATTCATCGTTCGCGAGGGAGGGTTTGAGATGCCTACAGAGTGCATGGAGCATCCAGCAGCCACAGTGGTTTACGGCCATGGAATAGACCTGCCGCGCCAAGCGGCACGGGTCAGGGCGATGTGGGTCGCCGGGCGTAACGGACGGCCTCCTGTATTGATGGTGGCATTACTTTGGGCACGTGAATGCGCCGATGTGGTGCAAAGTATCGAGCATTACCTCGATGCATTGTTTGCCGACTACCGCTGTACGCCGCAATCCTGGAGCGAGGCGCAAGCAGCGCGTCAAGTACTCGCGGCTCTGAATCAACAGCTGTTTCGTCGCAAGCAGGCCGGACGTGAAATTGCAGAACTAAATGTCGGCCTGCTGCTGTTGCCGGAGGGGAGCGTGCAGTTCTTGCAGGCGGGCTCTATAGGCTTGCTGCGTTACCAAAACAACAATATTCATACGCTGGTAGGGCGCGATGGACTGCAAATTGGCGAGCAGGCCGAGCTTGCGCTGATCCAGTACAGCCTGCCGTTGAACGAGGGTGATTTGTTGCTTCTGGCGCCTCAGCCACTGCTCGGCGTGGCCGATCTCAACGCCTACCAGAATGCCTGCCAGCGCTGTTGCACAACCGAATTACAGGGCCTGCTTGAACCCTTGTTGAGTGCGCCAAGTGCCGGGGCCTTGCTTTTGTCGGGTGATTCAAGCCAGTTCGACCGGCAGGCAGGTACAGCGACCTGGCCGGTGGTCGAGAACGCCACCGTGGGCATGCAAATAGATGGCTGGACCATCACCGGGAGTTGTTCATTTGGGCCGCCCGGGCGTGTGTTCAAGGCGCTTGATGCTGCCGGGCGCTGTGCGCTCCTGTGGCTGTCGGAACAGCCTGCCGATGATGTTTTCTGGCAGCGTGAGTGGGCCATGCGCCGCAGTCCTGTGCCGGGTTTGCCTCAAGTTCTTTCGGCATTTAACCCTCGTGAGCATGCGTTCACCCTGTTTGAGTACCCATCTGCGGATATGCGCAGTTTGGCTGACTGGGCTGCCGGGCGCGGGCCCTTGGCAGTGCAAGGGGTCATGTCGATTATCAAGCAGGCGATAGACGGGGTTCGTGCCCTGCAGCGTCGAGGCATGCAGGGCTTGTGGTTGAATCCGCGCAATATTCTGATTGCCGAGTCTGGGCGAGTCTTGTTATTCGCAGAGCATGCTGTGTTGATTCCGGGGGCGCCACGCCAGGCCATGCCAGTTGATGCCTTGCCATTGGCGCCTGAGATGCGAATGGCTGGAGGACGCGTGGATGGGCGCGCTGATCAGTTTGCCTTGGCAGCCTTAGCCTACTGGTTGCTATGTGGCCAGTGGCCAGAAATTGCCCGCCCAACAGCCAGTCCAGTGAGTCACTATGTGCCATTGGCGAACTTCAATCGACGACTGCCTGAGGGCTGGGACGGCGTGCTGGCGAGGGCCTTGGCGCCCCAGGCCGCGTCCCGCTTCGATGCCCTTTCTGAGTTTCAGCAAGCCTTGCAGCAACCGCTTCAGCAAAGCCCGGGTAGCAGCAAGTCGGCCAGTAAAGTTGTCAGTTGGCGAATATGGGTGGTCGGCATCTTGTTGTTGCAGTTGAGCATTGGCTTTTTTGTGAGCCCCGCCCGTTGACGCGATTTCCAGCAGTGGTTTGATCTTTTGCAAGCCCCTGCTGGCGAAGGGCTCGGTCAGGGTTGATTGGCAGCAGGCAGTTCTTGAATTGCTCGTCAACCACAAAGCCAATGGACTCGTAAACTTTCTGTGCCACTTCGTTATCGCTGCTGGTGGACACACGCATGCGCACGGCATTGGTGTCTTTGGCCATTTTCTTCGCGGTTTGGATCAAGCGATCAGCGACCAGTTGGCGGCGAGCGTCTTCGGCAACGTAGATGTCGTTGAGAATCCACACCCGCTTGAGGGCCAGGGAGGAATAGCTCGGATAAAGCTGACAAAAGCCGAGCAGTTTGTCTTCATCATCAGCCAATGACAGGTAAATCACCGATTCCTTGCGGCGCAGGCGTTTCTCCAGAAAGGCCCGCGACGAGTCCGGGAAAGACAGTTCACCGTAGAACTCACGGTATTTGACGAACAGAGGGGTCAACAGATCCAAGTGTTCCAGCGTGGCTTGAACGATGCGCATTGCAGGCCTCAGTATCAGTAGTTGGGCGGGCTTGACCTGTAGTGCTTTAACAGCAGCCAGTCCCCGTGTTGGCTCAAAAAAACAAGCATGGCTTATGCCAGTATCGGGATTGATGCTGCCTAGAAAAAATGGAAAGTGCAATCCAAGCAAGCGTTTGCTCTGTGTTGGGCTGTTGCCCTAGAAAATCGTGCTGGGAGGCAGGCCACATATTGCATGTGGCCTGCGTTGTGGCTAGAAAAAGCCCAGTGGGTTGATGTCGTAGCTGATCAGCAGGTTTTTGGTTTGCTGGTAATGATCGAGCATCATTTTGTGAGTTTCGCGGCCCACGCCGGACTTTTTATAGCCACCGAACGCCGCATGTGCCGGGTAGAGGTGGTAGCAGTTGGTCCAGACCCGTCCTGCTTTGATTGCCCGGCCCATGCGGTACGCACGGTTGATGTCGCGGGTCCAAAGGCCTGCTCCCAGGCCGAACTCGGTGTCGTTGGCGATGGCTAGCGCCTCTGCTTCATCCTTGAATGTGGTCACCCCAACCACCGGGCCAAAGATTTCTTCCTGGAAGACACGCATCTTGTTGGTGCCTTTGAGCAGTGTCGGCTGGATTTATTAGCCGCTTGCCAGGTCACCCTCAAGGGTTTCACTGGCTCCTCCGGTAAGCAGTTCTGCACCTTCCTGTTGGGCTATCTCGAGGTAGCTCAGGATTTTATCGTATTGCTGTTCCGAGGCCTGGGCGCCAACCATGGTTTCTGTATCCAGTGGATTGCCGCGCTTGATCTGCTTGATCTTCTTCATCACTTCGAGCATGAAGGGTTCGTAGATCGACTCCTGAACCAATGCCCGGGAAGGGCAGGTGCAGACTTCGCCTTGGTTGAAGAAGGCCAGCACCAGGCCTTCGGCGGCCTTTTCAATGAACTCGGGCTCGGCCTGCATGATGTCTTCGAAGAACAGGTTGGGGGATTTGCCACCTAGCTCCACGGTCGAGGGAATGATGTTTTCAGCCGCGCATTTGAGAATATGCGAGCCCACGGGCGTTGAGCCGGTAAAGGCAATCTTGGCGATCCGCTTGCTGGTGGCCAGCGCTTCACCCGCTTCGCGACCATAACCCTGGACGATGTTGAGCACCCCGGCAGGTAGCAGGTCGCCGACCAACTGGGCAAACAGGGTGATCGAAAGGGGTGTTTGTTCCGCTGGCTTGAGGACCACGCAATTACCTGCTGCCAGAGCCGGGGCGAGCTTCCAGGCGGCCATCAGCAGTGGAAAGTTCCATGGGATGATCTGGCCAACCACTCCCAGCGGCTCGTGGAAATGGTAGGCCGCCGTGTGTTCATCAATTTCTGCGGCGCTGCCTTCCTGGGCGCGAATACAACCGGCGAAATAGCGAAAGTGGTCGGCAGCCAGGGGGACGTCGGCATTCAGGGTTTCGCGTACGGCTTTGCCGTTGTCCCAGGTTTCGGTGACCGCCAGCAGTTCAAGGTTCTCTTCGATACGGTCAGCGATTTTCAGCAGGACAAGGGCGCGTGCCTGGGCTGAAGTTTTGCCCCAGGCATCCGCGGCGCTGTGGGCTGCATCCAGTGCAAGCTCGATATCAGCCGCGCGAGAGCGGGGAAACTCGGCTATCACCGAGGCGTCTATTGGGCTGGTATTGGTGAAATACTCGCCATCGACTGGGTCAACGAACTGGCCTCCAATAAAGTTGCCATAACGCGTCTTGAATGAAACAACCGAGCCTGGCGTTCCGGGTTTGGCGTAAATCATGATGTGGGCCTCTCTTGTGTTGTGGTGATGCACATCAAGGTCAGCGGTGGCAGCCCATGGGCATCACATGGTCAATCTAGGGGAACCTCTGCAAAGCTGCTGCCCTCGATACTACTGAGGCAGCCTAGGCTGGTGCAGCCCATGTTGGGTTAAAAGCAGGCTGAACAAACTTCAGTTGGGCAGCCCTTGCTGCGGTCCAATGGGGTGAACGGCCCGAATCAAATGCTCATTTAGGCACGCTCAAGGCGAGCGCGTCCTCGGCTACTTTTTCGCATTTGTTCCTCGCTGTCGTTCGCCCTTAGGGCCGGCCCTTGTCTGTTACTCCCATGGATCGTTGTGCTTTGTCCTATCCTGGCCTGCTTGCTTAATTTCAGATGTTTCCAGAGGAGAATCAGCCAAAGGCATTGGGCTCGGCTCGGCGCACACTTTGTGTTTGTACACTGCCTAGATAGAGATTAGTCGCTCGCAGGCTTATCGGCCTGCTCTGCTGTGCTAATCTGCGGCGAGATTTTGTCGGGCTGCTGCGGCCCGTTTTTTGAGGTTTAGGTTTTTCATGCATATCCACATCCTTGGTATTTGCGGCACATTCATGGGTTCCATGGCGGTATTGGCCAAGGAGTTGGGCCACCATGTCACCGGTTCCGATGCCAACGTATACCCGCCAATGAGTACCCAGCTTGAAGCCCAGGGCATCGAGCTCACCCAGGGCTACGATCCAGCGCAGCTTGAGCCCGCTCCTGATCTGGTGGTGATAGGCAACGCCATGTCGCGTGGTAATCCGGCAGTCGAGTATGTATTGAACAAAGGCTTGCCCTACGTCAGCGGGCCGCAGTGGTTGGCCGACCACGTGCTGCAAGGCCGCTGGGTGCTGGCCGTGGCCGGTACCCATGGCAAAACCACCAGCAGCAGCATGTTGGCGTGGGTGCTTGAGCATGCTGGTATGAGTCCGGGGTTCCTGATTGGTGGTGTGCCGCAGAACTTTGGTGTCTCGGCACGTTTGGGTGCTACCCCATTTTTCGTCATTGAGGCGGATGAATATGACAGCGCGTTCTTTGACAAGCGTTCCAAGTTTGTCCATTACCGGCCACGTACTGCGATTCTGAACAACCTCGAGTTTGATCATGCGGACATCTTTCCTGATCTGGCGGCGATTGAGCGTCAGTTCCACCATCTGGTACGTACCATTCCAAGTGAAGGTCTGGTTATTCATCCTACTGCTGAAGCTGCGCTGAAGCGGGTAGTCGAGATGGGGTGCTGGACGCCGGTGCAAACCACCGGCGCTGATGGCCAGTGGCAGGCACGTTTGCTGAGTGAGGACGGCGCTCGTTTTGAAGTGCTGTTCGAGGGTCGGGTCGAGGGTATTGTCGACTGGGCGCTGACCGGCCAGCACAACGTCGCTAACGCACTGGCTGTGCTGGCTGCCGCGCGGCATGTCGGAGTTGTGCCCGCACTGGGAATTGAAGCGCTGTGCCTGTTCAAAAATGCCAAGCGGCGGATGGAGAAGGTCGCCGAAGTCAAGGGTGCGACCATCTATGATGATTTCGCCCATCATCAAACGGCGATCGCCACGACCCTCGACGGTTTGCGCAAGCAAATAGGTTCGGCCAAGCTGATTGCAGTTATCGAGCCGCGTTCCAATTCGATGAAGCTTGGTGCTCACCGCGATGGTTTGCCTGGCTCTGTGCATCAGGCGGATCAAGTGTATTGGTATGCTCCGGCAAACCTGGGCTGGGACCTGGCGGCGGTCGTGGCTTCATCCTCGGTGCCAACCACCGTCTGCGACTCGCTCGACGCCATTATTGCAGGGGTCAAGGCCCAGGCAGAGCCGGGAACACAAGTGGTGGTGATGAGCAATGGTGGCTTCGGCGGCCTGCACAGTAAATTAGCGAAGGCGCTGGAGGCATAAGCATGCAAGGCCCGGAACGCGTTACCTTGGCGATGACAGGTGCTTCTGGCGCCCAGTATGGGCTGCGCCTGCTGGATTGCCTGGTGCAGGAAGAGCGTGAGGTGCACTTTCTGATTTCCAAGGCGGCACAACTGGTCATGGCGACCGAAACGGACGTAACCCTGCCTGCCAAGCCACAAGCGATGCAGGCTTTTCTAAGCGAGTACACCGGGGCTGCGCCTGAGCAAATCCGGGTCTATGGCAAGGAAGACTGGATGTCGCCAGTGGCTTCAGGCTCTGGCTCGCCGAGCGCGATGGTGGTTGTACCCTGTTCAACCGGTACCCTTTCTGCAATTGCCACTGGCGCCTGCAATAACCTGATCGAGCGAGCGGCAGATGTCACCCTCAAGGAGCGTCGGCAGTTGATCCTGGTTCCGCGCGAGGCTCCATTCTCCAGTATTCACCTGGAAAACATGCTCAAGCTGTCCAACCTCGGGGCGACAATATTGCCGGCGGCGCCTGGCTTTTACCACCAACCGCAGACCATTGATGACTTGATCGATTTTGTAGTCGCGCGAATCCTCAATTGCCTTGGCATTCCACAAGATATGTTGCCACGCTGGGGTGAGCATCATCACGTTAGTCGCGATGACTAAACACTTTTTTGGCATCGCGCCAATGCTTGCATTGCTTTTAGTCACAAGTGGCTGCGCCACTGTAAGCACACTTGATGCAGCCAAGGCCGATGCCCCGGTGGTTTATGCCGGAACCCGGCTCGACTGGTATGTGCTCAATGGCGGCTGTTGCCCGCTGGACCGCTTTGGTGCGCAGGCCCCGGCAATGCCTGGGCTGGACCTGCCCTTCAGTGCCTTGCTCGATACGCTGCTGTTGCCTTTGTCGTTGATTACCGCCCTGGGTGGTACCTTGAATGTCACTGGCGGTCTTTAACTGCTGGGCGTGATCAATTCAAATTCGCGCAAGAAGCTCATCACTTTTTCCTGCGGCATCTCGCAAGGTTTGAGCAGTGCTGTGTTGGCGGTGATGTAGTAGTTGAAGCTGATAAAGTCAGTGCCACCGAGCTCTTCGGCATAGACCTTGATGCTTTGACCTGCATTGAAGTCGCTGCGGCTAATGCTGTAGGTACGGCCGAATGCCTTGGCTTTGCTGGCGCCGAGAGGAATTTTGTTGATCAGTTGGATGCGTTGATCGTCCATGCTTGGCTTCCAGGATTAAGCGTTAAGTCGCGCCCCTTTGGGCCATGGCAACGCAGTAGTCGTGCTGTTTTGCTTAGTCCGCCCAGCCCGAATAGACGTAGGTCATGGCTTTGGGGCCTTGCAGGTAGCGTTTGTCCAGCTCGCCAATCCTGAAGCCGCCGGCGCTTATCAGGGCTGGAATATCGCGATTTAGGTGGCAGCCGCCAGCCAGTGGCTTCCAGATGGGCGTGAGTCGATTCTGCCAGCGCACTACCCTGGCGTCGGGGGCCAGGCCGTGCTCGCAAAACAGCAGGCGCCCCTGTGGCTTGAGCACTCGGCGCATTTCTTTAAGCGCGGTGGCCGTGTCGGCAATGGTGCAAAGGGTGAAGGTGCAAACAATGCTGTCGAAACTGGCGTCGGCGGCTTTGATCTGGCCAAGTTCCAGGGCAATCATTTCAATTGGGATCGGGGTTCTGGCAGCTCGTTCTCGCGCCAGCTTTTGCATCTCGGCAGAGGGATCAACGCCAACCACGGCGCTGACTTTTTCCGGGTCATAAAACTCAAGGTTCAGACCGCTGCCGATGCCTATTTCAAGCACTCTGCCGTGGGCCTGAGGAACAATCTTGGAGCGCGCCTTCATGACTTCGCCCATGCCGCAGGCAAAGTCAATTAAGCGTGGCAATACAAAGCGATCGTACAGGTTCATCAGCCCGTCCTGTTAATCGTCAGTCCTGCGCTTCTGACTCGTCATCGTCATCATTGTTACCCGTAATGGCGGCGAAGCACTTGAGCTTATGCGATTGTTCGGCCCCTGCGATATTCCAATGTTCATTGCTGCTGTCATAAGTCGCGGCGCTGATCTGGCCCAGGGTGAACTGCCAGTGACGGCGATCGCGGCCGTCTATGCACTCCATGCTCAGCAGCGGCTTGGCTTGGCTGTCGGTGCTGGCTGAGCCGGCGCTGACCTGTGCGAGCAGTTCTTTGTCGAGGCTGAATTGCCAGGCGTACAGGCCGTCGATTTCCAGCATGTCGGCATCGACCAGGGCTTCAATCAGGCTGTTGTGAGTAGTGCTCATATTCAGCGTTTCCCAGTGTTAGCGGCCTAACCGGCGCAGTTGATCGGACTCGATGATGCGTGTGCCATCATCCTCCTCAAGCGCCAGGCGCCATAAGGCACGGGCCAATACGGTGGTCTCAATGCCGTGATATTTGCCGGGCACCAAGCGTGATAATGGCATCAGCACACGTTCGCCCAGGCGAAACTCCGCGCGAGGACCTATCAACAGAGAAGGGCGCGCTATGGTCAGTTGCGGCCAACCCTGTTGTTTCAGGGCTTGTTCGGTCTGGCCTTTGACCTGGTTGTAGAACACCGAAGAGTTGGCGTCTGCGCCAAGCGCGCTGACCACCAGCAAGTGGCGGGCGCCCAGGTCACGGGCGCGCTGGGCGAATGCCAGGACCAGGTCATGATCCACCGCGCGGAACGCTTCTTTTGAACCCGCTTGCTTGATTGTTGTGCCCAGGCAGCAAAAGGCGGTATCGACCTGGCCGCTCAGTTGCGGCAATACATCCAGTAGCTCACCCACGGGGTTTTCCAGGTGAGGGTGTTCGGCCAGCGCACGACGGGTAGGCGCCAGAACCCTTGCAACCGTAGGTTCATTGAGCAGCCTGTCGAGCAAATGCTCGCCAGTAAGACCGGTCGCGCCTGCAAGCAAGATGTGTTGAGGGGTCAAATACATAGTTGTTGTTTCTCCGCTGATACATATCAGCTTATCAGGCCGTGGCGAACTATTGCGCGATAGGCAAAAAATCTGCGTCTGGTTATCATTTTTTCAGTGTTTCAACTGTGGTTGAGTCAGTGGATTTGATCATCAGCGCGCGTTTTGCTTGATCGGCACGCAGTGCCTGCCAGTGTTTGATCACCTGTTGCGCGGCCCAGATCTGTGGCTCTGATGGGGCGAAGTCCTGTTCCTTTTCGCGCTTGCTGACCTCCGCCTTGGCCAATTCAAATGCACGTTCAAGGTCATCCGTCTGGTTCAGTGCGTTGGCAAACAGTGCCCGGCCAAAATAGGTGAAGTCGTTGTCGTCGGAGCAGCCGAACGATACGCGATCAGTGCGCGAGGCCGTGATTACCAAGGTGCGCTGGTCTTTTAGCGCGGGGATAAAACCACCGGAGTAACAAGCAGAGATCACGACGACTTTGTCGCGGTCGGCCAAGGGCTTGAGCAAGGCACCAAGTTCACTGGCGGGTAAGTCGGAGAGCTGGATGCGTGGTATATCCAGGCTTAATTCATGATTGCGTGAGCCGTGGCTGGTCAAATAGATAAACACCAGGTCTTCTGGCCCGGTGCGTTGCGCTATTGCTTCGACCGTGCGGCGAATGCTTTCGCGGGTGGCCAGTGGCCGATCATTTATGTGATCCCGGTGATTGATCAAGGCGATTGTGCCCCGTGCGGAAAACCGCTTTTGCAGCAGGTCATCGACGTAGTTCGCTTCGCGCATGAAGACGCTTTGCTTACCGTCTCCGGCGACCGTAAGGGCATAGATTTCTTGTTCAGCCGTCGATTGTGGCAACTGCTTGATTGTGTTTTCCAGCAGCTTGCCTTGTTCGAGTAAGCCAACCTCAAGTGGATCGACAAGGGGGTTACCCTGCACATCGCGGATCAATTGGCCATTTAGCCAGGTCCCGGATTTTATGCTGCCATCGGCCAGCGTTAAGATGCCTGGCCCCGTGTACTCGCCGTAGATGAAGTGTCCGTCGTACTGGCTGCCATCAGCCAGGGTCAGGTGACCTCGGCCGTTGTATGACCAATCATCGAACTGTCCCAGATAGTGGCTGCCGTCGGCACCTTTGAACTCACCGTGGCCATTCAGTGCGCCGTTACTGAATTCACCGCTCCAGACATCGCCGTCAGCGGTTTGATAGCGACCGCTGCCAACAAACTGGTCATCGACAAAGTTGCCGGTATAGAGGTCGCCATCGCTGCTTTTAAAGCTTCCAGGGCCATTGAGTAAGCCGTTGTTGAATACCCCACTGAATTGGTTGCCGTATTCATCGCGGCGCACGCCATGGCCATTGGCTTTGCCTGCACTGAACTGGCCACTGTGGTTGCTCTTGTCGGGGGAATCGAGCGAGCCCAAGCCGCTGAATTGGCCTTGTTGGAACTGGCCGGTATAGAGGGTTGAATTGTGCTTCAAGGTGCCTTCGCCGGCGTACAGACCCTGGCTGAAACCGCCTTTGTAATGACTGCCGTCTGCCAGGGTGAGCTCACCCTGGCCCTCATAAAGGCCTTGCTTGAACTGGCCGATGTAGTGCTCACCGTTGCCTTTGCGCAGTTCGCCGGCACCGCTCATTCGACCATCCTTGAACTCACCTTGGTACCAGCCACCATCAGCAAAATCCAGGCGTCCCGGACCTTGCAGCAAACCATCGACTACCTGGCCGCGATAGCTCGAACCGTCGGGGAGCGTGGCGTTGGCCGGTAGCAGTGGCTCGCCCTCGCCACAGGCCACCAGAAGCAGTGTGAGCGTTACGGCAGCCACTTTGGTGAAACGGCGCATATTGAACATCCCTGGAAATACAGAGTTGAAGTATGCAGCAAAGCAACGGTTGAAGAACTAGACGGGGGTGACCCGGGATGGAATTTGATCAGGGCCTTTACTCTGGGCAAAGGTTGTAGTGATGGCGGCAGGTCACCGCCGCCATCATGGTTCAGGCTAAACGAAGCAGAGCGTGAGTATTTCAGATATGTAGGCTGGCTTTTCAGATCCTTCGATTTCAAGAACCGCGCGGACCTTGAGCAGCCATTGCCCTGGGTTTTTTTCGTGGACATCAAGCAGGGTGGCGACCAGGCGCACCTTGGAATCGACCTTGACCGGCTGGATAAAGCGTACAGAATCAAAGCCGTAGTTGATGGCCATTTTCAGGCCTTCAGGTACCAGCATGATGCCGTCCATGAGCATCGGGATCAGCGACAGGGACAAGAAGCCGTGCGCAATGGTTGAGCCAAATGGGGTCTGCCTGGCTTTCTCTGGGTCGACGTGAATGAATTGATGGTCGCCGGTGCAGTCGGCGAACTGATTGATGCGTTGTTGATCAATAGTTAACCACTCGGAGCGACCCAGTTCTTTACCGATGGAGCTTTTCAACTCTTCAATTTTCACCTGCGGCATATTCCCTCCTTGGGGAGACGTTTTGTTCTTTTAGGTGTATTGCCTCAAGAACTTAGATCACCATGGCCCGGTTTCAGGGTCAAGCACCATGTTGCTTTTTGAATACTGGGTTATAGGCGAGCCCATAGGCAGCCTATAATGGTTAGGTTTGCTGGGCGCAATGCGCGCCTCGATCACCTGATGCGTGCGCGATGATATGCAGCCACGCCATTATCCTGCGGAGATTCACAATGCTGTTGCGCGGCCTTTCCTGGCTGGTGCTGTGTCAATTATTGGGCACGGCGCTGAATGTTTTATTTTTCCCGATTTTGCCGGGGCCGATTATCGGCATGATGCTGTTGTTTGTGTTTCTACTTGTTCGTGGCGAGGTCGATGCGCCGTTGCGCGAAGCCGCGAGCAGCCTGCTCAAATACCTCCCGCTGATCCTTGTGCCGCCCGCTGTGGGGGTGATGCCCTTTGCCACCGACATTGCCGCCGACTTCTGGGCGGTGGTCGGTGCGCTGGTGCTTTCATTGGTTCTTTCACTGGTCTTCGCCGGTTGGCTGATGCAAAAGCTGATCGAGCGCCAGGTACGTAAGCAGGGTGGCCTATGACCCTGGACTGGCTGGCGGCGTGGCAAGCAGTTACTCACCATCCGCTGTTTGGCGTGGGAATCACCCTGGGCGCCTATCAACTGGCAATGGTGGGTTATGAGAAGACGCGCTGGGTCTTTTTGCAGCCGGTATTGGTGTCGATGGTCATCGTTATCGCCGTGCTGCTGATCTGTGGTCTGAGCTACGCCGAGTACAAGCTCAGCGTTGAATCCATGACCCTGTTCCTTGGCCCGACCACTGTTGCCCTGGCCGTGCCCCTGTACCTTAACTTGCGCAGAATCCGCCAACTGTTCTGGCCAACAGTGACAACCTTATTGGTTGGTGGCCTTGTTGCCACCTGCCTAGGCATTGGCATTGCATGGTTATTCGGGGCTGAACCCTTGATGCTGATGAGTATCGCGCCCAAGTCGGTTACCTCGCCGATTGCCATGTTGGTGGCCGATCAAATTGGAGGCATTGCGGCACTGGCTGCGGTGTTTGTGATGCTGACCGGTGTTGTTGGCGCCATTCTCGGGCCTTCATTGCTGCGCATCTTTGGTGTGCATCATCATGCTGCGGTCGGGTTGGCGCTAGGCATCAGCGCGCATGCTGTCGGTACGTCACGAGCGATGCAGGAAAGCGAGGAGTGTGGAGCGTTTGCCGCACTGGCCATGAGTTTGATGGGTATGCTGACGGCTGTGCTGCTGCCGTTGGCTTTTGTTTTACTGAGGTGAGGAGTTTGTTGTGCCCCTGCCATTGTTTCCGTTGAATACGGTGTTGTTTCCTGGCTGTTTGCTGGATCTGCAAATTTTCGAAGCGCGCTACCTCGACATGGTCAGCCGCTGCATGAAGCAAGGCCAAGGCTTTGGCGTGGTGTGCATTCTTGAAGGCAATGAAGTCGGTGCCGCGGCAGCAGAGTTCTCGGCAGTAGGTTGTGAAGCCCTGGTTCGTGACTTCCAGCAGCAGCCCAATGGCTTGCTAGGTATTCGCGTACAGGGCGCACGCCGCTTTCGTGTTGAGCGGGCGCAGCTTTTGGCCGATCAACTGACCATGGCCGACATCACCTGGCTGGATGAGGCGCCTGAACAGCCATTGCTGGAAGAGCATGCCGACCTCAATGCCTTGCTCCATGCGTTGGCGGTGCATCCCATGGTCGAGGCGTTGGGCATGGAAGGCCAGGCGAATGGCCAAGCGGATCTGGCCAATCAGTTGGCTTACCTGTTACCGCTTGAGCCCGAGCAGAAAATTCAATTGCTGGGCATTGACCAGCCCTTGGAGCGCCTGGCGTTGCTGCAAGAAGTACTTGATCAATTGCAGGCCGAGCTTAACGCCTGACCTGCATTGTCCATGTCTGCTTAATAGCGATATTGCAGGGTATTGATTGATAGCTGCCAAATCGAGATGCCAGCCAACAACGCTGTGCAAGCTGGCACGATCAGCCACCAGGCTTTCATCGATAGCGGGGTGAGTGGGTGTTTGATTTGACTGATTGCCAGGCTGGCTGCACACAATGTGCTCGCCAACAGCGCGCCTCCAATGATGTCGGTCGGCCAGTGTGCGCCGAGGTACACCCGTGAGCAGGCGATCATCAGTGCTGGCAGGCAACTGACGATCGACCAGGTCAGGCGCAATCGTGCTGGCTGCCCACGTCCGGCGAGAACGCCAAGCACCAGGAAAAAAGCAAAGGCCGCCGAACTGTGCCCGCTGGGGAAGCTGAAGCTGCTCAGTGGCTCGGCCAGTACCTCAGGCCGCTGGCGAGCAAAGGTCAGCTTCAGCACGGTATTGCTAAGGGCTGTGCCCAGCAGGGTCATGGCGCTAAATAATGCCGAGCGCCACTGCTTGGCCGCGACTAACAACAGGCATAGCAACGCTGCGGCCGCGAACTGTGTGGTGAAGTCGCCCAGGTGGGTGATGCTTTGCGCCAGCATGTCGGCATGGCTACCGCGTTGTTCCTGGA
This sequence comes from Pseudomonas sp. S9, assembly GCF_000222125.1. Taxonomy (NCBI): domain Bacteria; kingdom Pseudomonadati; phylum Pseudomonadota; class Gammaproteobacteria; order Pseudomonadales; family Pseudomonadaceae; genus Pseudomonas; species Pseudomonas sp. S9. The sequence continues at coordinate 132,126 of NZ_AFFX01000005.1, forward strand.
TCAGGGTCATCAAGCCGTTGTCCAGCTCGTCCAGATGGGGCCAGCCAATCATCATGGCAATGAGTGCTATCAGTCCTGAGCAGGCGGTTATGAGTCCGGCGTGGCGCTGGTCGCGCAGGTTGCTTTGCGCGGCGATCAGCACAAAAAGCCCAACACCCGCGGCGACTATGGCGGCTTCAGTCCAGAAACCTGGAGGCAAAGGCAAGCGCAGTGCCGCGCCGGTCGCCCAGCCGGGTAGCAAATAGGCGACTGACCAGCCGGCTGCGGCGAGCAGACTGACCAGGATAAATCGTGGCAGCGGCATGTTCAGCATTCCTGCGACCATCGGCAGCATCGGTCGCAGGGGGCCGATAAAACGCCCCACTAGCAGGCTGGCAATACCGTAGCGCTGGAAGTAGTTTTCAGCGTATTCGAGCCAGTGTTCACGCTGCCGCAAGCCAGGCAGGCGGCGGATGTCTTTGTGGAAAAAATGCCCCAGTGCGTAGGACAGCGCATCGCCCAGCAGTCCGCCGGCATAGGCCAATAACAAGGTTTCACCGAGACTCAGGACGCCGCTGCCTGCCATGGCCGCCACGGCAAAGAGTAAAAATGTGCCGGGCACTATCAAGCCCACGATTGCCAGGCACTCGGTCAGCGCGATCAGGAATACTGCAGCGGCCAGCCACTGCGGGTTGCTGGACAACCAGCCAGTCAAGGGATCAATCCATTGGTTCATCTGTGTGCGTCCTGGCGATCGAGTCTATAAAAATCATGGCCTTCAAGCTGCCCGCGCCGCAAAGGGTTGCGCGTGCAGTATTGTGCATAGTCTGCATCAACAAACCGATAGGGCAGTTGTTCATCGCGACCATGTGGAATGCCAAGGCGGGTGGTTTGAATAATCTGTTGGGGGGACTCGCCAATGTCCTCGAAAAAGAGCCGCTCCGGGTCGAAACGCTGTGCATCCCACTCGGGCACTTTCAAACCGAGCGATTTACATAGCAGGGTTTGTCCTGAACAGAGCTTTTCCCGCGCGCGCGGTTGGCCCTGGCTGTCCGGGTTGTTCCTTTGCATGCGTTCAAGGCTTGGAGCGCCAGAGCATTCGTCGAGCCAGGCGAAGCCGGACTTGATCAAAACCGCATTGCCCGGGCCCTGTGCGCTGAAATTAAGGGAGTCTCCACCGCGCGCGTAATACATGTAGATATGCCCACCATCGAGAAACAGGGCGCGACGTTTTTCTGTATAGCCAAGCGATGCGTGGCTGCCTTTTTCAGCACAGTAATAAGCTTCTGTCTCGATAATTCGTGCCGAAAGCCAAAGGGCTCCCTGGCGGTGGCGAATGACTTTGCCGAGAAGATCGCGGGCCAGTACACATGCGTCGCGATTGAAAAAAACATCGTTCAATGGCTGGCTTGCTGTACTTAAGGCGGGTTTGTCAGGCATGGGCTGTCGCTGCTTGGTCGTAGGGCATAGGCTGCTTGGATAATAACAAGACGAGCCTTAAGCATGTCTGAACGCGTTCTTCACAGCCACATAAGCCCGAGTGCGCATTTCACTGCGTACGTATGGTACCGGCGCGGCTTGTCTGATGCTGCATTTATCAGCACCTTTGGCCGTTTCTCCCACTCTGTTCTAAGGCCGGTGATGTGGGCGAGCAGGCGTTTTTTTGACCTGGATCTTGAAAACATGTTGCTGCTGCGTCATCTGCAAATTGATGCATGCCTGCACTGCGCTATTGAAAATCATGGGGTTCGCCAGGTGGTTGAAATCGCCTGCGGGCTTTCGCCTCGGGGGCGGCGTTTCACTCAGCGTTATCCGCAACTTCGCTACATGGAAGCCGATTTGCCGGATATGGCTGAGCGCAAGCGCCAGTTGCTGGCCAGGAACGGCTGGCTTGGCGACAGGCATCAGGTTACCGCTGTCGATGTGTTTGCCCAGCATGGCGTCAATAGCCTCGCCAGTGCTTTTGCCCAGCTAGATCGCGATGAGCCTGTCTTGGTGATTACCGAAGGGTTGGTCAACTATTTCCCGCGAAAACAGATCGAGTTGTTTTGGACGCGCCTAGCTGGTGAGCTAAGCGCTTTCAGTGCGGCAAGCTATATCACCGACTTGTATCCGGAGTTGCAGGCGCATCCGCGTTACCAACAAATTCGTTGGGGTGTTGATTTGGTGGGGAAACTGACCCGCGGCGAGTATTACCTGCACTACGCCGATGCCGAGGCAATTAGTTCAGGTTTCAAGGCCTGTGGCTTTGCTGCTGTCGAGGTTATTGATCCCAGCCTGCGCGCTACAGATTTGGGCCTGCCAATCGCGAAAGGGCCTGGCTTGGTGAGAGTCGTTCACGCCCATATGTAAGCCCCTGATAGGCGTAGGCGCGCCGGATGTAGTGGGCCAGTGCCTGGCTGGCTCGCGCGTCGGCGTGGGTGAAGATAAACGCTGCCCCCTGCGTAGACTGGTGAACCAGCAGAATACCTTGTGGCTCAAGTTCCTGGAGTAACAGCTGCCAGCCACGAACAGGCAATTGCTGGGTGTATTCAGTGCGCAGCAGTCCGCCGAAGAAGCCCAGCTCAACAATTTCCGCATGCCATTCGCGACCATCGATACTGCGCAGGCGAGCTTGAGCTTGTGGCGGTGGGGTACGTGCTTCCTGGCGACGTTCGAGTTGCAATAGTGAATGACTCTTGATGCGCCGGACGCCCGCACACTGCATGGGCAGCGTTCTGCCTTGCAGGAATGGCAGGTAAAGCTGGCTGCAGCTTGGGCGACGTTCCAGTTGTGCAAGGTGATCGGCGTTGTTGATGATTGCAAATTCTGCATCCGCACAGGCCGCGGCAAAATGCGCATGCTCCCAGGGCTGGGTGAAGTGGTCATATTCGCCAGCGATTATGAGCGTTGGGCACTTGGGGTGTGCGTCAAACCCTTGGAAGTCGAGCAGGCGCCGGCTGTTTTGTTGGTAGCGCTGGATTTCCGAGCCGGACAAGCGTTGCAACTGACGCAGCAAGGCTTTTTGAAAGGTCGGGGATATTCCTGTTTCTTCAATGCGCAAGGGGTTGATCAGGCCGCTGACGACGCCTTGTGCAAAGAGCTTGATATCGCCTTGCTCAAGTATGTGGAGGCTTTCCTCCAGTAATAGTCGTGCGCCAGGCCTACCGAATGCGGCAACGCCAGAAAGCAGCAAGCGGTAACATCTACCTGGGTGGCGACAGGCAAACAATGCTGCGAGTGCAGAACCATACGAAAGCCCTATTGGCATGACGGCGGGTAGATTCAATTCGCTGATAAAGCCTGCAATCAGGTCAGCCAGATCTTCCAGGCTCAACTCGCCGGCGGGCTGCAGGTTGCCGCCCTGGCCGGGCAGGTCGAGCAGGATCACGGGATGGTCGGCCAGCAATTCGCCGACTTCGTGACTGAAAGAGCGAAAGCTCTGGAAAGCGCCGCCTATGAACAGCACGGGCTGGCGCGAATCATGGCTATTGGTGGCGTATGCGAGGTACTGCAGGCGCCAGGGACCGATCATCAGCGTCTGGGGGCTGTTATTCAATTGCGTCGGGTTGTAGTCGGTTCTATAGCGCATGGCTCAATTGCTCCGACGGTGGTCCGCCTGTCTTTATTCTCGGTATTTAGCGCCTTGGCGTGGTCGCTAATGGGTTGCCAGGCGGATACAGCTGGGTGATGGCACGGGGTAAGTGTTTTTCTGTGTAGGTAGTTTTGAAAATAGACAGGTGCATTTCTTTTGGTTACCTATCCTTAGACCTGTCTGTCCAGCAGGGCGCTTTTATTGGCGAAATAACGGCTGCTGCAGTTGTTACTGTGGAAAAACCGTAACAAGCTGTTCGCCATCTGCCAGGCACCGCTGTGCGTGAGGGCTTGCGCTCGCTATAATCAGCCGCTTTCCTTGTTGCCTGGCTACCGAGACCATGACTGAGTCCGTGCTCGACTATATGACCCGCTTGGGCCGTGCTGCCCGTGAGGCTTCGCGCGTGATTGCGCGTGCCAGCACCGCCCAGAAGAACCGCGCCTTGCTGGCCGCCGCGTCGGCGCTGGATTGTGCGCGCGCCGAATTGACCGAAGCCAACGCCAAAGACCTCGCCGCAGGTCGTGAAAATGGCCTGGAACCGGCGATGCTCGATCGCCTGGCGCTGACGCCTGCGCGTATCGATGCAATGATCGAAGGCCTGCGCCAAGTGGCGACATTGCCCGATCCGATCGGTGCCATTCGGGATTTAAGCTACCGTCCGTCGGGTATTCAGGTTGGCAAGATGCGCGTGCCGCTTGGCGTGGTGGGCATCATTTACGAGTCGCGGCAAAATGTGACCATTGATGCCGCGAGCCTGTGCCTGAAATCCGGCAACGCGACTATCTTGCGTGGCGGCTCTGAGGCCATTCACTCCAATCGGGCGGTTGCAGCATGCATCCAGCGTGGCTTGGCCGCAGCCGATCTGCCTGCTGCCGTGGTGCAAGTGGTTGAAACCACTGACCGCGCAGCGGTCGGCGCGTTGATTACCATGCCCGAGTTTGTTGATGTGATCGTGCCGCGTGGCGGCAAGGGGCTGATCGAGCGGGTAAGCCGCGATGCGCGCGTACCGGTGATCAAGCACCTTGACGGCATTTGTCACGTCTACGTAGATGCACTGGCTGAATTGGCAAAAGCGCAGAAGATTGCCTTCAATGCCAAAACCTATCGTTATGGGATTTGCGGTGCAATGGAAACCCTGCTGGTCCATCAGTCGGTCGCGGCCGATTTCCTGCCGGCGATGGCGGCACAGTTCGCCGAGAAAGGTGTCGAGTTACGTGGCTGCGAGCGCACGCGCAACCTGATTGCGGCCAATCCTGCGACTGAGGAGGATTGGGCTACCGAGTATCTGGCGGCGCTTTTGTCGATTCGTATCGTTGATGATCTTGAGCAGGCTATCGAGCATATCAACCACTAGGGCTCGCACCACACCGACTCGATCGTGACTGAACATCAGGGCCATGCCCGGCGCTTCATGGCTGAGGTCGACTCCAGTTCAGTGATGCTCAATACACCAACCTGTTTCGCCGATGGCTTTGAGTATGGCCTTGGCGCGGAGATTGGCATCTCGACCGATAAGCTGCATGCTCGCGGCCCGGTGGGGCTTGAAGGCCTGACGTGCGAGAAGTACGTGGTGGTCGGTGACGGCCAGTTGCGCGGGCAGAATGCCTAAACGCATTGGCCTATTTGGCGGCACCTTTGACCCGGTGCACATTGGGCATTTGCGCGGCGCGGTAGAAGTCGCCGAGTTTATGGCCCTTGATCAGCTGCGCCTGATACCCAGCGCGCGGCCGCCGCACAGGGATACGCCGCTGGTTTCGGCCCATGACCGTCTGGCAATGGTCGAGTGTGCGGTGGCTGGTGTTGCACCGCTGGTGGTTGATGATCGCGAACTCAAGCGCGATAAGCCGTCCTATAGCATCGATACCCTGGAATCGCTGCGGGCTGAGTTGGCAGCGGATGATCAGCTGTATTTGTTACTGGGCTGGGATGCCTTTTGCGGGTTGCCAAGCTGGCACCGTTGGGATGAATTATTGCTGCATTGCCATATCCTGGTATTGCAGCGTCCCGATGCTGACAGCGAAGCCCCAGAGGCACTGCGCGATTTGTTAGCGGCGCGCAGTGTCAGCGATCCACATGCGATGACCGGTGCATGTGGGCAGATTTCCTTTGTGTGGCAAACGCCGATGGCGGTGTCTGCCACGCAAATTCGCGGGCTGTTGCTCGACGGAAAATCGGTACGTTACTTGGTGCCAGATAAGGTACTGACTTACATCCAAGCGCACGGGCTGTACCGTGCAGCGAACTGAGAGCCTGCAGACAAAGGCTATGCGAGATTGAAACAGCCAGGCAATCATCGACTGATGATGCGGGGCGTCGATCGATAGTGAGTTTAGCAATACGCGTCTGCAAGTTCTGACATATGAGGCAACGAGTTACCTATGAAGAATCAAATCATGCCGAGCGAAGACCTGGTCAAACTGGCCATCGCGGCTCTGGAAGACATCAAGGCCCAGGACATCACCACCATTGATGTGCGCGAAAAGACCAGCATCACCGACTTCATGGTGATCGCCAGCGGTACCTCCAGCCGTCACGTCAAGTCACTGGTCGACAATGTTCTGGAGAAAGTAAAGGAGCAGGGTGTTCGTCCAATCGGCAGCGAAGGCCTGGATACCGGCGAGTGGGCGCTGCTTGACCTTGGCGATATCGTGGTCCATGTCATGCTGCCGACCACGCGCCAGTTCTATGACCTCGAGCGCCTGTGGCAGGGCGCCGAGCAGAGCCGTGCACAGCACGCGCCAGAGCAAGGTTCTGAAGCAGAGTAAGGACGCCTGGCTGTGCGTATCAAATTGATTGCCGTCGGATCAAAAATGCCGCGCTGGGTCGAGGATGGCTGGCAGGAGTATGCCAAGCGCATGCCTTCTGAGCTGGCGCTGGAGCTCATTGAGATCCCGCTGACAACGCGAAGCAAAAATGCCGATGTTGCCCGTATGATTCGCCAGGAAGGCGAAGCCATGCTGGCCAAGGTTCAGCCCGGTGAACGGATTGTGACCCTGGAGGTCGAAGGACGGCCATGGAGCACCGAGCAGTTGGCCGTCGAGCTGGATAAATGGCGGCTTGATTCGCGAACAGTCAATCTGATGGTCGGTGGCCCCGAAGGGCTTGCGCCTGAAGTTCAGGCGCGTAGCGAGCAACGCTGGTCGTTGTCGCCACTGACCTTGCCGCATCCGCTGGTTCGCATCCTCATCGGCGAGCAGGTTTATCGCGCCTGGACAGTGTTGTCCGGCCATCCCTACCATAAGTAGCCACAGTCCCGATGCCGCAGCCGATTCGCCTAAAAGACCACGAAAAAGACGCACGACTGATTCGTGGGCGCGCGATTGTCGGCGCCATTGTGGTTTTCCTATTGATTGGGGTGTTGGTCAGCCGCCTTTATTATCTGCAGGTGGTGCAATACGAGTACCACTCGACACTGTCTGAGAACAATCGCGTTCATGTTCAGCCTATTCCGCCGAATCGTGGGCTTATCTATGATCGAAATGGAGTGATCGTCGCTGATAACAGGCCAAGTTTCAGTTTAACGCTGACCCGTGAGCGGGCCGGCGACTGGGAGAAGGTGCTGGATGTTATCGTCGAAGTGCTGGGGCTGCCCGAAGAAGATCGCCAGTTGTTCGAGAAACGCGTGCGCCAGGGGCGTAGACCCTTTGAGCCGGTGCCGGTGTTGTTTGAACTGAGCGAAGAGCAAATCGCCAAGGTCGCGATCAATCAGTTCCGCCTGCCAGGCGTTGAAGTGACCGCGCAGTTGGTCCGGCATTACCCGCTTGGCGAGCACTTTGCTCACTCGGTGGGCTATGTCGGGCGTATCAACGAAGCGGAACTGAAAAAACTCGACCCTGTTGAGTACAGCGGTTCTCACCACATAGGTAAAACCGGTGTGGAGCGCTTTTATGAATCGCAGCTGCATGGCAAGGTGGGTTACGAAGAGGTCGAGACCAACGCTCGTGGTCGTGTCTTGCGAGTGTTTAATCGTACCGATCCGCAACCGGGTAAGGACCTGGTCCTGACCATAGATACCAAGCTTCAGGAGGCTGCCGAAAAGGCGCTAGGTGGCCGTCGCGGGGCGATTGTTGCGATTCAGGTCAAGACTGGGGAAGTGTTGGCCATGGTCAGCCAGCCGAGTTTCGACCCGAATCCCTTTGTCACCGGCATCAGCTTCAAGGCCTACGCCGAATTGCGCGACTCTATTGACCAGCCCCTGTTCAACCGGGTCTTGCGCGGCCTGTATCCGCCAGGTTCCACGGTCAAGCCCATGATGGCGATTGCCGGTCTTGATGCCGGGGTTATCACGCCGAGCTCCAGAGTGTTTGACCCGGGGTTTTACCAGTTGCCTAACAACACGCATAAATATCGCAACTGGAACCGCTATGGGGATGGATCGGTCAACCTCGAGACTGCGTTGATGCGTTCCAATGACACCTATTTCTATGATTTGGCGCATAAGTTGGGCATTGATCGCATGCATGACTACATGACCAAGTTTGGTCTTGGCCAACGTGTTTCCCTGGATATGTTCGAGGAAACTGCGGGGCTGATGCCATCGCGCGAGTGGAAACGTGGGCGTTACCGCCAGGCCTGGTATCCGGGGGAAACCTTGATTCTCGGTATTGGTCAGGGCTACATGCAGACCACTCCGCTGCAGCTGGCGCAGGCCACGACCTTGGTGGCTAACCACGGCAAATGGATTCGTCCGCACCTGGCCAAGACCATCGGCGGGGTAAAGCCGGTGGACGAGAATCCTGTACCGGACATCGTGTTGAAAGATCCAAAATACTGGGATTACGCACGAAACGGCATGGAAATGGTGATGCATGGCGCCCGTGGTACTGCGCGCAAGGTGGGCAACTCGGCGGCTTATCGAATTGCCGGTAAAAGTGGTACTGCCCAGGTTGTAGCGATCAAGCAAGGCGAGCGTTATGACCGCAGCAAGGTTCGTGAACGCCACCGCGACCATGCCTTGTTCGTTGGCTTTGCGCCGGCTGAAAACCCTGAGATTGCCGTCTCGGTGCTGGTTGAGAATGGAGAGTCGGGATCGGGCGTTGCAGCGCCAGTGCTTAAGGCGGTCATGGATGCCTGGTTGCTGGATGAAAACGGCGTGCTCAAGCCCGAGTATGCTCCACCTGCTAATGAACAGGCGCAGGAACAATGAGCAATAGCTTTGACCGTACCCTGTCCAACGAAGATGTGATGCGTCGCAGGGCAAGCCTGCTCCAGCGTTTGCATATCGACGGTATCTTATTGCTACTGCTGCTGACCTTGGCCGCAGGTAGCCTGTTTGTCTTGTATTCGGCAAGTGGCAAAGATGTCGACCTGCTGATGAAACAGGCCAGCTCCTTCGGCATTGGCCTGGTTGGCATGATCATCATTGCCCAGTTTGAGCCGCGATTCATGGCGCGCTGGGTGCCGCTGGCTTACGTCGGCGGTGTTGCGCTGCTGGTGGCCGTCGATGTCATGGGGCACAACGCAATGGGGGCGACGCGCTGGATCAATATTCCGGGGGTGATTCGCTTCCAGCCGTCGGAGTTCATGAAGATCATCATGCCGGCCACCATTGCCTGGTACCTCTCGAAACGGACCCTGCCGCCGCGCTTGAAACATATTGTCGTGAGTCTGGCGCTGATTGGCGTGCCCGTGAGCCTTATCCTTGTGCAGCCAGATCTGGGTACGGCGCTGTTGGTGATCACTTCCGGTGCCTTTGTCTTGTTCATGGCGGGTTTGCAGTGGCGCTGGATCATCGGCGCGGCAGCGGCCCTGGTTCCTGTTGCGGTGGGCATGTGGTTTTTTGTCCTGCACCAGTACCAGAAGCAACGGGTGTTGACCTTTCTCAGCCCCGAGACCGATCCGCTGGGCAGTGGCTGGAATATTATCCAGTCCAAGGCTGCAATTGGTTCCGGGGGCGTGTTGGGCAAGGGTTGGTTGTTGGGCACCCAGTCGCACCTGGACTTTCTACCGGAAAGCCACACGGACTTTATCATTGCGGTCCTGGCTGAAGAGTTTGGTCTGGTTGGCGTATGTATATTGCTGTTCGTGTATCTGTTGTTGATCAGTCGTGGGCTGGTGATAACCGTGCAAGCACAGACGCTGTTCGGTAAGCTCATGGCCGGGTCGCTCACGATGACGTTTTTCGTCTACGTGTTCGTCAATATCGGCATGGTCAGTGGTTTTCTGCCTGTCGTTGGGGTTCCCCTGCCATTCATTAGCTATGGCGGAACTTCGCTGATCACGTTGTTGTCAGGGTTTGGGGTTTTGATGTCGATTCACACACACCGTAAGTGGATCGCTCAGGTTTAATTGGGGTTAGGAATTCAATGCAAATACTGCGTGGCTGGGCCGTACGACAAGCACACTGGTTAGGACTTGCCACTGCGCTCGGCTGGGTTCAGCAAGCGGGCGCAGGTGATTATTCGCAATCACCTGAAGTCGCTTCATTTATCACCGAAATGACCCGTGACTACGGTTTTGCCGAGGAGCAGCTAGTCAGCTTGTTCGGTGAAGTTGAGCGCAAGCAGTCGATTATCAACGCTATTTCGCGGCCTGCTGAGCGCGTCAAGCCATGGAAGGACTATCGCCCGATCTTCATCACCGATTCGCGTATTGCCCGCGGCGTCGATTTTTGGCGTCAGCATGAGGCCGCCTTGGCGCGTGCCGAGAAAGAATACGGCGTTCCGGCCCAGTACATAGTTGCAATCATCGGCGTGGAAACCTTCTACGGCGGCAATACGGGCAGTTACCGGGTTCTGGATGCATTGTCGACGCTGGCGTTCGACTACCCGCCGCGTGCGCCATTTTTCCGCAAGGAATTGCGTGAGTTCCTGATGTTGTCGCGCGAGGAGCAGGTCGATCCAATTACCCTTAAAGGCTCGTATGCAGGCGCGATGGGGCTGCCACAATTTATGCCGAGCAGCTTCCGCGCCTATGCCGTGGACTTTGATGGTGATGGTCATATCAATATCTGGAGCGACCCGGATGATGCGATCGGCAGCGTTGCCAGCTATTTCAAGCGTCATGGCTGGTTGCCGGGCGAGCCGACGGTCAGTCGCGCCAGTGTTTCCGGGGATAAGGTTGATCAAGGTTTGACCGAAGGCCTTGATCCGGTGAAAAATATCAATCAGCTAAAAGAGCTTGGCTGGACTACCACCGATAAGCTTGATGGCGAGATGCCTGTAACGGCTTTTCGTCTTGAGGGTGTCGATGGCGACGAGTATTGGTTAGGCTTACCCAACTTTTACGTGATCACGCGCTACAACCGCAGCAGCATGTACGCGATGGCGGTCACTCAACTGGCCCAATTGATAGTCGAAGCACGGGGAACCCATTGATGTCGAGCCTGCCACTCAGACTCATTACGCTTGGCGCTATCACCTTGGCGCTGGCAAGTTGCTCGTCTAAACAGCCCGTGGTCAAGCCAGTCGCCACGCAGCCCACAGGCATTAGTGGCCCTGGTAATTTTGCGCGCCCGCATCGGGACGGCGCGCCTTGGTGGGATGTCGATGTATCGCTGATTCGCGACGCAGTGCCGACACCGCACACGGGGCCTTACAAGGCCAGCCCTTATACCGTATTGGGCACCAAGTATTTCCCCATCCAGGACGGCAGTTCTTACCGTGCCACGGGCCTGGCAACCTGGTATGGCACAAAATTCCATGGGCAGGCCACTGCCAACGGCGAGACCTACGATCTCTATGGCATGACGGCCGCGCACAAGACCTTGCCGCTGCCAAGCTATGTCAAGGTGACTAACCTGGAAAATGGCAAGACCGCCATTCTGCGGGTCAATGACCGGGGCCCGTTCTACTCCGACCGGATTATCGACCTGTCCTTTGCCGCTGCGAAAAAGCTGGGATATGCCGAGAAAGGCACGGCCCGCGTCAAGGTGGAAGGCATCGATCCTAAACAATGGTGGGCAAAACAGGGCAAGACTGCGCCAATGGTCTTGGCCGAACCCAAGTCAGTTGCGCCAGCAAAAACGCAAATGCAGGCCATGGCCGAGCCGATCGAGCAGTATGTACCGCCCGTAAGCCAGCATGCTGCGCCCGTATTGCCAGTTCAGGTCGACTCAAAAAAAAACGATTCACTCGCAGCCTCTGGCCTGTATCTCCAAGTGGGAGCCTTCGCCAATCCGGACGCTGCGGAGCTTCTCAAGGACAAGCTGAGCGGGACAGTCACTGCCCCGGTGTTCATCAGCTCAGTGGTGCAGAACCAGCGGACCCTGCATCGCGTTCGCGTCGGTCCGATCAGCAATCAGGGCGAGGCTGAGCAATTGCAGGAAAGTGTGCGTCTGGCCAACCTGGGTAAACCCACTGTGGTCAAGGCCAACTGAATTGGCGGCTCCAGTCAGCCAGTAAGCAGGCAGCAAGCTGTCGCGGCACCCAAGTGTTGCGACGGTCATTCATAATTTGCCCATTCGGGCTTGTTCCACCATCAGCTACTTCGAGAGACGGATGAATATCACCAGCTTTGCGCAACGCGTTTCATTGTCACTTTTGCTAATTGCTGCGCCAGTCGCATTTGCCCAGCAAATGGATACACCTGCGCCACCCCAGCTGGCGGCTAAATCCTATGTGCTGATGGATGCAGCAACAGGTCAGGTACTGGTTGAGAATGAAGGTGACCAGCGTCTGCCGCCTGCGAGCCTGACCAAGCTGATGACCGCCTATATCGCAACCCTGGAGATCAAGAAGGGGCAGATCAGCGAAAGCGATATGGTCACCATCAGCGAGCACGCCTGGCGCACAGGCGGCTCGCGTATGTTCGTCAAGGTTAATACCCAGGTGTCGCTGAGCGACCTGCTGCACGGCATCATCATCCAGTCGGGCAATGATGCCAGTGTTGCCGTTGCCGAGCACATTGCCGGCAGTGAAGATGCATTTGCCGACATGATGAATAACACCGCCAAAGAGCTGGGGCTGACCAACAGCCACTTCATGAATGCAACTGGCTTGCCGCATCCAGACCATTACTCCTCGGCGCACGACATGGCCAAGCTGGCCCGTGACATCATTTATATCGACCCGTCCCACTACGCAATTTATTCGCAGAAAGAATTTCTCTGGAATAACATCAAGCAGCCAAACCGCAATCTGCTGCTGTGGCGCGACAAGACTGTTGACGGCCTGAAAACCGGCCACACCGATGAAGCCGGGTATTGCCTGGTGGCATCTGCAGTGCGTGATGGCATGCGCCTGATCGCCGTGGTATTCGGCACCAATAGCGAACAGGCGCGTGCCGCTGAAACGCAGAAGCTGCTGACCTATGGTTTCCGCTTCTTCGAAACCCGTACTTTCTACAAGAAAGGTGCGGAGCTTGCGCAAACTGCAGTGTGGAAAGGCGCTGATCACCAGGTCAAGGCCGGCCTGGCAGAAGACTTGACCTTGACCTTGCCAAGAGGCCAGGTGGACAAGTTGCAAGCCAGCATGACCATGACGCCGCAACTGATTGCACCGATCAAGCAAGGTGACGTTGTCGGTAAAGTTGAAGTCAAACTGGGTGATAAAGTGGTGCAAAGCACCGACCTGATTGCACTTGAGCCTGTCGAAGAGGGTGGCTTCTTCCGCCGCGTGTGGGATAGCATTCGCTTATTCTTCTACGGCTTGTTCAGCTGATAACTTGCTTAGCGCCTCTAAATACCCTTGCCCTGTTTGCGGTTCAGGTGTTCGGAGGCGTCTAATGCGCCCCTATCCGGGGCGTAACACATATGGACGGGCCAAAAGCCCGCTGATGCCATGACTGATACTGACGATGTAAAAGCACCAAAAATCGAGTTTCCTTGCGAGCGCTACCCAATCAAAGTGATTGGCGATGCGGGCGAAGGCTTCGCTGATCTGGTGATTGATGTGATTCAGCGCCATGCTCCCGAGCTGGACCCTGGAACATTGGTCACGCGGGACAGCAGTAATGGGCGCTACCTGTCTGTACAAGTGCTGATCACTGCGACGGGTGTCGAGCAACTGCAAGCCATTCATGTTGATTTGCGAGCAACTGGCCGCGTCCACATGGTGTTGTGATGAGCCTGATCGGCTTTCGTGAGTTGGGGCAGGTGGCCTATGAGCCGACCTGGCATGCCATGCAGCGGTTTACTGACAGCCGTGGCCCTGAAACCACTGACGAAATCTGGCTGCTTGAGCACCCCCCTGTATTTACCCAGGGACAAGCCGGTAAAGCCGAGCATGTACTGCTGCCGGGCGATATTCCGGTGGTGCAGGTGGATCGTGGCGGTCAGGTGACCTATCACGGCCCGGGCCAATTGATTGCCTACCTGATGCTCGATGTTCGTCGCTCCAAGCTCGGTGTTCGTGATTTGGTGACCCGCATGGAGCAGAGCTTGCTGGACCTGCTGGCCAGCTACGGCGTCACTGCATACACCAAGAGCGATGCCCCGGGTGTCTATGTGGGAGACGCAAAAATTGCTTCGCTCGGCCTGCGTATTCGCAATGGCCGCTCATTCCATGGACTGGCCCTTAATACCGACATGGACCTGTCGCCGTTCCAGCGTATCAACCCCTGTGGCTATGCGGGAATGGCAATGACTCAACTGGCTGACCTGGTTGAGACACCAATAGAATTTTCCGAGGTTCGTGCCCGGCTGCGTGACCAGCTCGTCAAACACCTCGACTACGCTGAACAGAAGACCCTTGCGGGCGGAATTGACTGATGAGCACTGTGGAAACAGCCGGCAAACCGGCCAAGGTTGAAGTAGGCGTCAAGCTGCGTGGCGCAGAGAAGATGGCGCGCATCCCGGTAAAAATTATCCCGACTGACGAGTTGCCTAAAAAGCCTGACTGGATTCGTGTCCGAATTCCGGTTTCGCCAGAGGTCGATCGTATCAAGCAACTGCTGCGCAAGCACAAGCTGCATAGCGTGTGCGAAGAAGCGTCCTGCCCGAACCTGGGCGAGTGCTTCTCTGGCGGTACTGCAACCTTCATGATCATGGGGGATATCTGTACCCGTCGCTGCCCGTTCTGCGACGTTGGCCACGGGCGTCCAAAGCCACTGGATACCGACGAGCCAACCAACCTCGCCGTGGCTATTGCCGACTTGAAGCTGAAGTACGTGGTGATCACTTCGGTTGACCGTGATGACCTGCGTGACGGCGGCGCCCAGCACTTCGTTGATTGCCTGCGTGAAATCCGCAAGTTGTCACCGAATGTGCAATTGGAAACCCTGGTACCTGACTACCGTGGTCGCATGGATGTTGCCCTGGCGATTACGGCCAACGAGCCGCCTGATGTGTTCAACCACAACCTCGAGACTGTACCGCGCCTGTACAAGGCTGCGCGTCCTGGTTCCGACTTCGAGTGGTCTTTGGACCTGCTGCAAAAGTTCAAGCAGCTGGTGCCGGGGGTTCCTACCAAGTCAGGCTTGATGCTGGGCTTGGGTGAAACCGATGAAGAAGTCATCGAGGTGATGAAGCGCATGCGCGAGCATGACGTGGATATGCTGACCCTGGGTCAATACCTGCAGCCCTCGCGCAACCACTTGCCAGTGCAGCGCTTTGTGCACCCGGACGTCTTTGCCTGGTTTGCCGAAGAAGGCCTGAAGATGGGCTTCAAGAACGTGGCATCCGGCCCGTTGGTACGTTCCTCCTACCACGCGGACCAGCAGGCTCATGGCGCCAAGGCTTAAGCGGGTTTGAGGCCTCAGGGCGGCTTTGAGCCGCTCTAAGCCATACGCACATTGAAAAGGCGACCCTGGGGTCGCCTTTTTGGTTGCTTGGATTTGTTTGTCGGGATCAGTGGTCGCGCAATTGCTGCAGCAACTCGATGCTTGGATAGCCATCGGCGGGCTGTTGCTGCTGTTGCTGGAACGCGCGCACGGCCTTGCGAGTATTGGCGCCAATGATGCCATCGGCCTTGCCTGGCTCGAAGCCTTTCTGTGCCAGCAGCTGCTGTAGCTCAATACGCTCCTGGCGGCCAAGCTGGCGCTCGCCAACCGGCCATCTGGCCTGAACGCCTGCGGCGCCACGCAGGCTGTCGCTGAGCAAGCCTATGGCCAGTGCATAAGAGGTGGAGTTGTTGTAGCGCAGAATGCTGCGGAAATTGTTCATCAGCAAGAAGGCCGGGCCCTTGTGACCTGCTGGCAGCAATAGGGTAGCCATCGACTCGGATGGCACTGACGCGGCGCTGCTGTTGACCGGCTTGACGCCTAGCGCTTGCCATTGGCTCAGGGTGCGGCGCACTTCCGGGTCGGCCAGGGCATAGTCGAAGCCTGCTGGCAGGCGTACTTCAAACCCCCAGGGTTGGTTCATTTGCCAGCCGGATACGTTCAGGTATTGGGCCGCAGAGGCCAGGGCGTCGGTTGATGAGCGCCAGACGTCACGCTTGCCGTCACCGTCAAAGTCCACGGCGTGCTCGTTGTAGGTGGTTGGCATGAACTGGGTTTGTCCCATCGCACCAGCCCAGGAGCCGACCAGATGTTCGGGGTCGGTATCACCATGCTGGAGAATTTGCAGCACGGCCAACAGTTGACTGCGCCAAAAGGCCTGGCGCCGTCCCTCGTAAGCGAGCGTTGCCAGTGAGCGCACGACATTGTAGCTGCCAATGTTGCCGCCAAAGTTGCTCTCCATGCCCCAGATGGCGACCAGGGTTTCGCGATTGACCCCATAGCGCTGCTCGATACGGTCCAGGGCCTGGCGTTCTTGCAGCATCAGGGTCTTGCCCTGTTTGACGCGGGCTGGCGACACCGCGCCGTCCAGGTATTCCCAGACCGGGCGAGTGAACTCGGGTTGGCTGTTGTCCAGGCGTAGAACATCGGGGTTTGGAGTCACGCCTGCAAACGCTCGGTCAAACAGTGTTTCGCTTATCCCTGCGGCGATTGCATCGCTACGCAGCAGCATGCGCCATTCGGCGAAACTTAGTGCCGGCTGGGCTGTTTGCGCCACTTCAGGCGTGGGCGCGGGTTGGGTTATTGGCGCGGCTGTTGGTGTCCCGCTCATTGATTGAGCAGGTGCTTCAGAGCAGGCACTCAGAAGTACAAAGGAGAGGGTAATAGAGGTGTGGCTCAGGCCACGGAAAAGCAGGTTTGGCATGGTGGTCTCAGCACGTTTCCCAGTGACCTACCATAACATGGATGAGGCTGTATGCAGACTGAAACGGTGGTTTCAGGCAGCCATGAACGAACAAGCCTCCCAGTTTTGCTGGGAGGCTTGGCGACGGTAACTACCTTTACCTTTCTGTGGCTTTTGTTGCTGGCTGCGAAATAGCGGCTGGGCAACGATTGACTTGGCTTTATTCGGTCGTTTTTGACCTGATTTGCTCATGGCTTTCTCCACATTGCGTGTTTACAGCAGTGCTGCGGCGCAAATGATGGGCCGGCTGTGGAATAAAGTCCAGATTGGCGTGGTCGGGCAGGTAAGTGCCAAACGGCGTTTGTTGGTGCCTGGGTTATAGGGCGTTGCTGATGCTCAGGCGTTTTCCGCATATGCTCAGGGTCAGCATGTTCAGCGTGCTCCAGGCATCACCAGGGGCCTGGCCCTTGATCTGTGCATCAATGGCCTGCGCGTCCTCCAGCAGTTTGGCCCAGCGCAGGGCTGAGTGGCGTTGCAGGGCCTTGCTGACCAGGGGCCTGCGTTTATCCCAGACCGGTGGGCGAGCAGAGCTGAAGGCTTTGTCGAGTGGCATGCCTTGGCCGTATTGCTGGGCAATGGTCGCCAGCAAACGTATCTCGCGGGCCAATGCCCAGAGGATCACCGGCGGTTCCACTCCTTCGCCGCGCAGGCCTTCAAGCATGCGCAGGGCGTGCTCGGCCTCGCCATTGAGTGCAGCGTCGATCAGGCCAAAGACACCAAAGCGGGCGCTGTCGGCCACGGCAGTCTGAACGGTGTCGACATCAACCTGATTACCCTCGGCGAGTAACTTGAGCTTTTCGATCTCTTGCGCCGCGGCAAGCAAGTTGCCTTCGACCCGCACCGCAATCATCTCGACTGCCTCCTGGGTTGCGCTCAGGCCAGACTGGGCCATGCGCTGGCGAATCCATTGGCCGAGCTGGTTGGCATCCACCGGCCAGATCTGCAAGAACTGGGTGTTTGGACCTTCGATCAGGGCCTTGGCCCATTTGCTCTTTTGCGTACTGCCGTCGAGTTTGGGCAGGCTTACCAGCAGGACTGTGTCTTCCGCGGGGCGTGCAAGGTATTCAAGCAGGGCTACGCCCTTGTCGCTTGGCTTGCCACCGGGAATGCGCAACTCAAGCAGGCGCTTGTCGGCAAATAGCGAGAGGCTGGCGCTGGCCTGGAGTAAATTGCCCCAATCGAAGTTGGCTTCGGCGTTGAACACCTGGCGTTCGCTGAAACCCTGGGCGCGGCAGGCTGCGCGTATCGCGTCGCACGCTTCCTGGCAGAGCAGCGGCTCGTCGCCGCTGACGACGTAAACGGCTGCGAGTGCCCCCTGTAGGTGTTTGCCAAGTTGTGCGGGGTTCAGTTTCATCTGCGCCGTGGCCTCTAGAAAGTGGCGGGTTTAGCCAGATCCGCCGGGCGTGGTGGGCAAGGCCTGTCCACCACAGTGCAGCCATATATTGAATGCCAGTGGCGCAAGGGCTGGACGGCAAATGTTCAGGTCGCACCTTTGGCAGCCTAACTAAAAGGGTGGACGAATAAACGACGTCCACCCAAGGCTTTACTGTGCGGGTATTTCCATTGGCGACTGCTGCGGTTCAGCGGCTTGGCGCTGGCGCGCGGCTTCTTCTGCATCTGCTTCGGCCTGGGCCTTGGCTTCTGCGGTTTGCAGCAATGCATCAAGCTGTGCCGGAGTGATCAGTTGCAGGCGCAACATGAGCTGATTGATCAGGTCGCGGCGCATTTCCTGGCGCAACTGGGCCATCTCTTCGTCGGAGCCCACGATGTTGTTGCCGTCGCGGGTTTGGATGCTGCGTACTTCAAGCTGATTGTTCAGCAACAGCAGATTCTTGCTGCCGCCCCGGATTTCGTAGTCGAGACGGGTAGTCAGCTCGTTTTCTGCAGTTTGTGCTGAACTGGTGTAGCTAGCGCTACGTTGGGTTTCCTGCTCATTGACCAGTGCCAATGTGTAAGGCGCGCCCGCATTGACCTTGACCTTGTTGTTCTCAAGGGTTTCGGTGACTTGCTTGACTGTTTCACCGTAGGCGTTACGTGCGGTCACGTTGAGTTCAGTCAGGGTGAATTGCACATCGCCGGTGCCGCGCAGCTGAAAGCCGCAAGCACTGAGTAGGGCGGTCAGGCCGATTAGTAGCAGATTCCGTTTGATCATCTTGTATCCCCTTGGCGAGCGTCCCGGCGCGGTGCATTGCCCGGCGCCGGGCTCTAATCAATTAGCGACTATGTTGACCAGTTTACCCGGCACTACGATCACTTTGCGGATGGTCATGCCTTCGGTGAAGCGCAGCACGTTTTCGTTAACCCGGGCAGCGGCTTCCACCTCTTCGCGGCTGGCGCTGGCAGGCATTTCAACTTGTCCGCGCAGCTTGCCGTTGACTTGAATCACCAGCGTCAGGTTGTCTTGTACCAGTGCCGACTCGTCCAACTGCGGCCAGCTGGCATCAATGGCCGCGGTCTCATGGCCCAGTTGCTGCCAGATTTCGTGACTGATGTGCGGCGTGATGGGCGCCAGCAGCAGCACCACGGTTTCCAGGCCTTCCTGCATCAGGGCACGGTCCTGGTCTGTGGTCTGTGCGGCTTTTTCAAGTACGTTCATCAAGGTCATCACGGCGGCGATTGCGGTGTTGAACTTGTGATGCTGGCCAATATCCTGGCTGGCTTGCTTGATTGCCAGGTGAATGGCGCGGCGTACTTCTTTCTGGGCGTCGTTCAGTTCAGCCGGTTGCTTGGCATCCGGCAAGCCGGCGCTGACGTGGGCCTGGGCCAGGCGCCAGACTCGGCGCATAAAGCGGCTGGCGCCTTCAACGCCAGAGTCGGACCACTCAAGGCTCATGTCGGGCGGCGAGGCAAACATCATGAACAAGCGGCAGGTATCGGCGCCGTACTGGTCGATCATGGCTTGCGGGTCGACGCCGTTGTTTTTTGACTTCGACATCTTCTCGGTGCCGCCAATCTCCACTGGCAGGCCATCAGCCTTGAGTTTTGCCGCGATCACCTTGCCCTTGCTGTCGTGCTCGATTTCGACGTCGGCCGGGTTGAACCAGTCCTTGGCGCCGTTTTCAGCAATGCGGTAGTAGGTATCAGCCACCACCAAGGCTTGGGTCAGCAGTTTCTTGAACGGCTCGTTTGAGTTCAGCAGGCCTTCGTCACGCATCAACTTGTGGAAGAAGCGTGCATACAGCAAGTGCAGGATCGCGTGTTCGATGCCGCCAATGTATTGATCAACCGGCAGCCAGTGATCGGCAGCGGCTGGATCAACCATGCCGCCGGTGTAGTTGGGCGAGGCGTAGCGGGCGAAGTACCAGGACGATTCGACAAAGGTGTCCATGGTGTCTGTTTCGCGCTTGGCCGGTGCGCCGCATTTCGGGCAGCTGCATTCGTAGAATTCAGGCATGCGCGCCAGCGGTGAGCCTGCGCCATCCGGGACTACGTCTTCCGGCAATACGACCGGCAGCTGGTCTTCCGGAACAGGTACATCGCCACAGCTGTCGCAATGCACGATAGGAATCGGGCAGCCCCAATAACGCTGGCGGCTGATGCCCCAGTCGCGCAGACGGAACTGCGTGCGAGATTTACCCAGGTTTTTATTCTGCAGGGCGACTTCGATCGCGTCGAAGGCGCCAGGGAAGTCGAGGCCGTCAAACTCGCCGGAGTTGATCAGCTCGCCGTGCTCGCCATAGGCTTCCTGCCAGGGCGCAGGCGTTGCATCGCCTGCGCTGGTACGCACTACGGCCTTGATTGGCAGGTCGTACTTTCTGGCGAACTCGAAGTCGCGCTCATCGTGTGCCGGCACGGCCATGACTGCGCCGTCGCCGTAATGCATCAGCACGTAGTTGGCGACCCAGACCGGGAGTTTCTCGCCCGTTAGCGGGTGTTCAACGAACAAGTTCGTTGGCAGGCCTTTCTTTTCCTGAGTGGCGATGTCCGCTTCAGCGACGCCGCCACGCTTGCATTCGTCGATAAATGCCTGCAGCTCAGTGTTACCTTGCGCTGCTTGCGTGGCCAGCGGGTGCTCGGCCGCCACCGCGACGTAAGTGGCGCCCATCAGGGTATCCGGACGGGTAGTGAATACTTTCAGTTCGCCGCTGCTACCAATGCTGGCAACGTCATAAGGGAAGCAGACTTCCATGCCGCGCGACTTGCCGATCCAGTTGCGCTGCATGGTCTTGACCTGTTCAGGCCAGCCATCGAGTTCATCCAGGCTGCTCAAGAGCTCTTCCGCATATGCGGTGATCTTGAAGTAGTACATCGGGATTTCGCGCTTTTCGATCAGCGCGCCACTGCGCCAGCCGCGGCCGTCGATAACCTGCTCGTTAGCCAGAACGGTCTGGTCGACCGGGTCCCAGTTAACACTGCCGTTTTTACGGTAGATCACGCCTTTTTCAAACAGGCGGGTGAACAGCCACTGCTCCCAACGGTAATAGTCAGGCTTGCAGGTAGTGACTTCGCGTGTCCAGTCGATTGCCAGGCCCAGGCTTTTCAGTTGGGTCTTCATGTAATCGATGTTTTCGTAGGTCCACTTGGCGGGCGCAACCTTGTTCTTCATGGCGGCGTTTTCCGCCGGCATGCCAAAGGCATCCCAGCCCATCGGCTGCAATACGTTCTTGCCCTGCATGCGTTGATAGCGGGCAATCACATCACCGATGGTGTAGTTGCGCACGTGACCCATGTGCAGCTTGCCGCTCGGGTAGGGGAACATCGACAGGCAATAGAATGTTTCCTTGCCTGGTTGTTCACTCACTACAAAGGATTTTTGCGCATCCCACTGGGATTGCGCGGCGGCTTCGATTTCGCGTGGCTGATACTGTTCGTGCATGGCTACTTGCGCTAGGAATAGAGGCTTTCGGGAAACGCCGTAGCATACATGACCCCCGGCAGCAGTGGGAAACCCTGATTTCATTATCTGGCCATCCATCAGGCAGTTGCTCACCGTTTGTCGCAGCGGCCCACTGCATAAGGCCAGGTCGCTAAGCTTTCAGTAATAGAGCATGTATACCCGGATGAGGTGCTTGATGGGCGAATTTAAAAGGGTAAAAGCCAGTGCCGGGTTATATGGCCGTTTACTGCAACGGCTGGCCACCGCGCTGGATGACGCACAAAGCGTGCAGGGTCTTGTTACAAGTGAACCACAAGAGTTGGAGTTACGTGGCTTGACGCCTGCCGAGCTGGGGTTGATCAATGCCTATCTGGAACGTGACCTGAGCTGGCTGCAGGGCTGGCATGCCGCCGCCAGGGAGTTTTCCAGCCTTGAGCGTCGTCCCAGTTGGAGCATGCAACGCAGGGCCGCGTCACGATCAAGGTTATTGAGCGCCAGGCGTGGGCAATTCAGTTGCGCCCTGTGCGGCAGCGCCTTGGCAATGCCGTCGCTTTCGCGGGCATCTAGTTGCCAGGCGTGTGGTTCAACCCTGTTTCGGCTGGTGCGCGCTGGAGTGCATTGAGTTTCGTTACAGTTGTCCGGCCAGCTTTAATGCCGGGGACTTTGACCTGTGCTGCTGAATCGAGGCCGCGTTCTGATATATTTCAGCGCGCCCTGTTCGTGACAATGCCGTTCGCGACTGTCGATGGATTGACTCAATGCCGCTTCTTTTCCTGATCAAGCAACTGTGCATGCCGCCAGGCGTGTTGTTTATCTTGCTGATTCTTTCATGGTGGCTGCGCAAGCGGGCGCCGCGTATTGCTGCGTGCTGTTTTTTCTGTGGTGCCGGAGGGCTTTGGGTCATGAGCTTGCCGGTGACGGTTGAATGGGCGGCGCGGCAGATCGAAACGGAACCGGCGCTGAGTACGGAGCAGGTCGCTCAGTTGGCGCAATTGGCCGATGCGATAGTCGTGCTTGGGGCCGGGCGAGACCAGGGCGATGCGGCCTGGACGGAGGATCAGCCCAGTGCGTTGGCCATCGAGCGCCTGCGCTATGCGGCAAGGTTGGCCAGGGCTTCAGGCTTGCCAGTATTGATATCCGGCGGATTGCATTTCGGCAAGCCGCCAAGCGAGGCGGCGATTATGGCCGACGTGCTGGACGAGGATTTTTCCGTGGCCACGCGTTGGCAAGAGTCGCAGAGCCGGACCACTTGGGAAAACGCACAATTTAGTCGTGAAATCCTCGCAGCAGAGAAGATCAATCGCGTGGTCGTGGTTACCCAGGCCTTTCATATGGCTCGTGCGCGCTGGAGTTTCCAACAGCAGGGTTTTGCTGTGGTGCCTGCTCCGGTTGGGTCGCTGGCCAAGCTGGACGCTCGTCCGGATGCAGGCTGGTTGCCTGACGGCAAGGCCTTTATGCAAAGCACCTGGCTGATTAATGAGGCGATAGGTCATATGGCCTATCGCCTCTTCTACTAAGTTTCCTGTCGAGGCTGCTTAGACTGTCTTGGCCATGCGGCTGGCCAGTAAAGCCCAGCCGAACAACAGGCCGCAGAGAATAATCAGCGGCCAGGAGCGAAACTGCAGGTAAGGCGTCAGGCCCTGCATTGGATGGACGCTGCCGTACAGCATGCCGCGCTTGAACTGCGGCAGCTTTGCCGTGATATCCCCCATTGGGTCGATCAGCACGGTCATGCCGTTGTTGGTGGTGCGAATCATCCAGCGACCCGCCTCCAGGGCGCGCATTTGTGCCATCTGCAAATGTTGCAGCGGACCGATCGAGCGACCAAACCAGGCGTCGTTGCTCACGGTGAGCAGTAGATCGCTTTTGGCGGCAAGGCCTGCGGCAAACTCTGGATAAACCACTTCATAACAGATCAGTGTGGCAATTCTGTAGCCCTTGGCTTCAAGCAGGGGCTGATCGGAATCGCCGCGAGCAAAGTCCGACATGGGCAGGTTGAAGAAGGCGATCAAGCCGCGCAGCACTTCTTGCAATGGTACATATTCGCCAAATGGCACTAGCTTTTGCTTCAGGTAATCTCCGCTGCCCTGGCCAAGCACGGTCACACCGTTGTAATAGCGCAACTCGCCGGCCTTATTGGGCTGGCGAATCGGTACGCCGGTGATCAGTGCTGACTTTCGCTCACTGGCAAAGTTATCCATGCTGCCCAGGTAGCCGAGGGCCTGGTCCTTGAGCACCGGCACCGCTGTTTCTGGCCAGATGACCAGGTCGGTTGGCTTGGCATTGAGTGTCAGGTCGCGATACAGCTCAAGCTGGGCTTCAAGCTTGGCGGGGTCCCATTTCATGCTCTGTTCAATATTGCCCTGGATTGATAACAGGCTCAGCGGCTGTCCGGCGGGTTGGGTCCAGGCATGACCGTTGAGCAGCAAGCCAGCTAGCCAGGGCGCGGCCAATAGCACTACGCCGGCACTTAGAAACGCAGGGCGTTTGCGTAGCGAGTAGAGATTGATCAACAGCGCTGCGCTGAGAGCCAGGGTAAATGAGATCAGCCATACGCCACCGACTGGCGCAAGCCCGGCCAGTGGTCCGTCGAGCTGACTGTAACCGGCGTAAAGCCAGGGGAAACCCGTCAGGAACCAGCCGCGAAAGGCTTCCTGGGCCACCCAGAGTGCGGCGAATGCCAGGGCGTCAGCCAGTGGTGCCTCGGGGCGGCGAATCCAGCGCGCCCAAATGGCGGCGGGCAAGGCGGAAAACAGCACAAGGCCCATGACGAAACCAAGCGTCAGCAGGCCCGCCAGCAGGGGAGAGGCATCGCCAAAGGTGTGAATGCTGACGTAGACCCAGCTGGTGCCTGCGGCAAACAGGCCGAACCCATAGCACCAGCCACGGCTAGCCGCTTTGCCCGGTGCCAGGTCGCGCAGGCCAAGGTAAAACAGGGCGATTGAAAGCAGCGCCAGTGGCCAGATATCAAAGGGTGCAAGGGCCAGTGTAGTGATGGCACCTGCAGCCATGCTGATCAGGTTACCTAGCCAACCCGGGCGGGTGATCCAGCGCATGTTGAATCCTAGACGATAAAAGACCGCTGGAGGCTATAGGTAAGCGCCCATGTTCGGCAAGTTTAGAGTTGATCTTGTTGTCCCGGCTGAGCCAAATCAGCTCGGCCGGGACCTGTATCAGCCTGCCAGAGGCGTGAGGCGCAGCAAATGTACGCGTCGGCTGTCGGCATTGAGGATGCGGAAGCGGAAACCGCCGATCTCGGTCACTTCATTGCGTTTTGGCAGGTGGCCAAAGGCGCTCATGACCAGGCCACCAACAGTATCGAACTCGTCGTCGGAGAAGTCGGTGCCGAAGGCTTCATTGAAGTTGTCGATCGGGGTCAGCGCCTTGACCAGGAAATCCCCGCTTGGCAGCGGCTTGACGTAGCTGTCTTCCTCGACGTCGTGTTCGTCTTCAATGTCGCCGACGATCTGCTCAAGCACGTCTTCAATGGTCACCAGGCCCGCGACACCGCCGTACTCGTCAATCACCACCGCCATGTGGTTGTGATTGGCGCGGAATTCGCGCAGCAGTACGTTGAGGCGCTTGGACTCGGGAACAAAGGTCGCCGGGCGCAGCAGGTCCTTGATGTTGAAGCTTTGCTGCTCCTCCTGCAGGATCAGCGGCAGCAGATCCTTTGCAAGCAGAATGCCGATCACATCATCAAGGCTTTCACCCACTACCGGATAGCGCGAGTGCGCGGCCTCGATAATCGATGGCAGGAACTCTTTTGGAGTTTGGGTGGCTTTGATGCTGATCATCTGTGAACGTGGAACCATAATGTCGCGAACTTGCAGGTCGGCGACCTGGATTGCGCCTTCAACGATGGCCAGGGCCTCGCTGTCCAGGAGCTTGTTCTGGTGCGCTTCGCGCAAGACTTCCAGCAGTTCTTGACGGTTTCTCGGCTCGTGAGCAAAAGCCTGTGTCAGCTTGTTCAGCCATGACTTTTGCTCGTTGCTCGATCGGTCTTCGCTCATGGGGTTTTACTCAGGATCCTTGCTTGTGATCAATCATTCGTCGTCGGCATAGGGGTCGGGATGACCCAGCTCGGCGAGCAGTTTACGTTCCAATGTTTCCATTTCCTCGGCTTGCGCATCTTCAATATGGTCGTAACCAAGCAGATGCAAGCAGCCGTGAATCACCAGGTGTGCCCAGTGGGCGGTCAGGTCTTTGCCCTGTTCCATTGCCTCGCGGGTAACCACGGGTGCACAAATTACCAAGTCGCCCAGCAGCGGGATATCGAGCATTTCATCCGGTACGTCCGCCGGGAACGAGAGCACGTTGGTGGCGTACTCGCGTTGGCGATAAGTGTGGTTGAGCTCCAGCCCCTCGGCTTCGTCGACAAGGCGTATGGTCAACTCCGAGTCAGCGCTACGCTGGCGCAGGGCAACCTCGCACCAGTTGAAAAACTGCGCTTCGCTGGGTAAATCGCCGGCATCGCTGGCGATTTGAAGGTCCAGCTCAAGCATCGTTGCTGCCTCGTTCATTGGCGGGCTTGCCCTGTGTGCGCTCGTCGAAGCGCTCGTAGGCTTCGACAATACGCTGTACCAATGGGTGGCGGACCACGTCCTTGGGCTTGAAGTGAGTAAAACTGATGCCGGGAACGTCGCGCAAAACCTCTATCACATGGGTCAGGCCGGATTTGGTGCCGCGTGGCAGGTCGACCTGGGTGATATCGCCGGTGATCACTGCGGTGGAGCCGAAGCCGATCCGGGTCAGGAACATCTTCATCTGCTCAAGCGTGGTGTTCTGGCTTTCGTCGAGAATGATAAAGCTGTTGTTGAGGGTTCGGCCGCGCATATAGGCGAGCGGGGCAACCTCAATCACCTGTTTCTCGATCAGGCGGGCTACCTGTTCAAAACCGAGCATCTCGTACAGTGCGTCATACAGCGGGCGCAGATAGGGGTCGATCTTTTGCGACAGGTCGCCAGGCAGGAAGCCGAGTTTTTCACCGGCTTCAACTGCGGGGCGTACCAGCAGGATGCGGCGAATTTGCTCGCGCTCCAGGGCGTCAACCGCGCAGGCGACAGCCAGGTACGTCTTGCCGGTGCCTGCCGGGCCAATGCCGAAATTGATGTCGTGCTCAAGTATGGATTTGACGTACGCCTGCTGATTGGTGCCGCGCGGCCTGATCATGCCTTTGCGCGTGCGCAGGGCTACGTTGGATTCGACCGTTGAGTTTTTCAGCTCCTCGATACCGGACTCCTGCAGGAACAGGTGCACCATGTCGGGCGACAGTTCCGTGTTTTTGGCTTCACGGTAGAGGCGGCGCAGTAGTCGCTCTGCTGCGCGGGTTTGCTCGCCATCGCCAAGCAGTTCGAACTGATTGCCGCGATTACGGATTTCGATTTCGAGACGCTGCTCAATCAGGCGCAGGTTCTCATCAAATTGGCCGCAAAGATTGGCAAAGCGGTTGGCTTCGAACGGCTCGAGGATAAAATGATGTGGTTCTGTCTGTATGTTCAAAATAATAAGTTGGCCGCCAGTCGGCAGGGGTCGTTGAGCAAGAATAGCCTTAGCTGTTCACGCATGAAAGCATGAACAGCATAGGCTTTAGTCCAGTCTGTATGAAAGGCCCTGATTTATTGGGCTGCACAGGTTTATTCTGCGCCCGGGTCGGTAATCAGGCTGCCACGCAGCGAGTAAGAATGGGCGCTGTCGATCATTACGTCGACAAATTGGCCAATCAGGCTCGGGTTGTCGCAGCGGAAGTTGACCACGCGGTTGTTCTCGGTGCGGCCTTGCAGCATGCCAGGGTCTTTCCTTGAATAATCGCTGACCAGAATGCGCTGGACGCTACCGACCATGCGTCGTGTGTTGGCCGAGCCGATCTGGTTGATGCGATCCTGCAGGATCTTCAGTCGCTGTTTTTTCAGCTCTTCGGGGGTGTCGTCGGGCAGGTCGGCGGCTGGCGTTCCAGGGCGCGCGCTGTAGACGAACGAGAAGGAAAAGTCGAAGCCGACATCCTCGACCAGTTTCATGGTCTGCTCGAAGTCTTTCTCGGTTTCGCCCGGGAAACCGATAATGAAGTCGGAGCTGATCAGGATCTCCGGAACCACGGCCTTGAGCTTGCGAATCCGTGACTTGAACTCAAGCGCCGTATGGTTGCGCTTCATGGCCGCGAGAATCCGGTCGGAACCGGATTGCACAGGCAAATGCAGGTATTTGACCAGTTCCGGGATGTCCGCGTGGGCCTGGATCAGTGCGTCGGAAAACTCCAGCGGGTGCGAGGTCATGTAGCGAATACGGTCAATGCCGTCGATCGCTGCGACCGCATAGAGCAGCTCGGCGAAGTCGGCGGTCTGGCCGTCGCCGGTGTCGCCCCGGTAACCGTTGACGTTTTGCCCGAGCAGAGTCACCTCGCGCACACCGTTCTCGGCCAGGTGGATGATCTCTGAAAGCACGTCGGCCATGGGGCGGCTGACTTCTTCGCCGCGGGTGTAGGGCACTACGCAAAAGGTGCAGTACTTGCTGCAGCCTTCCATCACCGAAACGTAGGCGGTCGGCCCGTCAATGCGTGGTTCTGGCAGGCGGTCGAATTTTTCGATTTCCGGGAAGGAGACATCAACTTGCGGCAGCTTGGTGGTGCGTGCGGCGTTGATCATTTCCGGCAATCGGTGCAGGGTTTGCGGGCCAAATACCACGTCGACATAGGGCGCGCGGTCGCGAATTGCCGCGCCTTCCTGGCTGGCAACGCAGCCTCCGACCCCGATGACCAGGTCCGGGTTGCCCAGTTTCAGTTCACGCCAGCGGCCCAGCTGGGAATATACCTTGTCTTGCGCGCGCTCACGGATGGAGCAGGTGTTGAGCAGAATCAGATCTGCATCTTCGGCGCGTTCAGTAACTTCCAGTGCTTGATGTTCGCCCAAAAGATCGACCATGCGCGAGCTGTCGTACTCGTTCATCTGGCAGCCGTGGGTTTCGATGTAAAGCTTCTTGGTCATGCGGGCTCAAAGGGTGATTCGAAGAACCGCGCATTATAAGCCCCAAGCGCTTGTGTTCCTAGGGGTTGTTGATGGTTGGTCGCAAGAAGAAATAGAGCCTATACCTGGCTGGCTGCATGCTATGATTCGCGCCCGTTATTTTTCTGGCCCGACTAAACTGCCTATATGAGCAAGCGCGAACCTATCTATAAAGTGATTTTTCTTAACCAGGGTCAGGTGTACGAAATGTACGCCAAGCAGATCTTTCAAAGTGATCTGTGGGGCTTTTTGGAGGTGGAGGAGTTTGTCTTTGGCGAGCGCACCCAGGTCGTAGTCGACCCGAGTGAAGAGAAACTCAAGGCACAGTTTGATGGCGTCGTGCGCAGCTTTGTGCCGATGCATTCAATTATTCGAATTGATGAGGTCGAGCGCCTGGGCACACCGAAGATCAGCGAGGCCAAGGGTGGCGGCAATATCATGCCGTTCCCCATGCCGATGCCTGACAAGTAGGCCGGACCTGTTGTTGGCGCATCAACACTGTTCAGCAGCATTGGTGCGCCTGTCCGCTAGGGTAGCGGGTTGAAAGGCGTTATATGTTCGGCTGTCTGCAGTTCCTGCAGGTAGTTGCGGAATATCTGCCCCAGCACCTGGTTGGAAATTTCCAGCTCACTGCGCTGCATTTGCGCGGCAATCAGGTCTGCGCTGTCCATGGCCTGGTCCGAGCCGTTGACT
The DNA here is from genome assembly GCF_000222125.1 of Pseudomonas sp. S9. NCBI lineage: Bacteria > Pseudomonadati > Pseudomonadota > Gammaproteobacteria > Pseudomonadales > Pseudomonadaceae > Pseudomonas > Pseudomonas sp. S9. The sequence continues at coordinate 161,246 of NZ_AFFX01000005.1, forward strand.
GCCGCCATCTTCAGCACAATGTAGGCCTGAATATTGTTGGCCTGCACGCCTTCGCCGCGAAAGAACATCATGCCGAGGTGATACTGCGCTTGCGCGTGGCCCTTGAGTGAGGCCTGCTCGAACCAGTTGAGCGACTGTTGCAGGTCGCGGGGCGCGCGTTCACCATCGTAATAGAACTCACCCAGCTCAAAGGCTGCCTGGGGATCGCCTGCATTGGCGGATGCCAGACACGCTTCAAGTGCGTCAGGCAGTTCTTCGGGAGCGGTGTTTAGTGAGCAGCTCCCTGTCGCCGGAATAAGCAGCGAATTACCGCCCGCAAAAGCGAGTAAGGGCAGAAGCAGCAGGCAGCCCAGAGAAAGGGCGCGGCCGGTGCGGTTCATGAAAGTCCGTGTTCCTCGCAGTGCAATACGACTAATGAGTGGCCCGTAAAACGTGGCGGGTGTCACATTATGAAATAAGCAGCGGTGTTCTTACAAAGTGTTTAGGGTGTTTATCGTAAATAGCTGTAATACGGCGGCTTTGCGTCCCGTGTGGATTCACAGGAAAACCGTATTTATTTCATTTAAATCCGCAGCTTGAGCGGTTAAATGGCTCGCCGGCGAGCTATTGCCTTGTTGGCTCACCGGTTTGAGTTGAGACCGCGCTATGCCCTGGCAGTTTCAATAATAGCCAGGCAAGTAGCGGATAGGCGGGTGTCAGCAGCAGGTGAAACAGGTCTACCCGGCGTATGCCACCCAAGTAGCCATTGGTGCCAACAGCCAGGCCTGCGACTGCAAAGAGTCCAACCGCAGCGGCTGCCGCGCAGATCAAGGCCTTGTTGTGGCGCTGGATGATTCCGGCGTAGAGCACCAGCGCGAGGGTGCTGAGGTTCAGCAGCAAGCGGTACTCAGCCAGTTGATTAAGTTGCCGTGCCAGTTCGAAGAAGGCGCACAGGCCGAGCAGTATCCGTCCCCAGTTGCTTCGACTCCAGGCCCAGCGGCGGCTTAACGCCAGGGCTGCCCAGCCGATCAGGGGCAGGCCGAGGAAGGGGCTGGCCTGGCTCAGCCCGAGATGGGTGCCTTGCCAGTCAGGGTCAAGGCCATAGCGCACGCTGCCGCAAATAGCAGCGCCAGCTGTCAGGGCGAACCCAAGCAGGGCGCAGAACAAGGCCGGTTGATCGGCTTCGTGGTAACGCGCCCGGGCCTTGCCAACGATGAGGGCGCTGGCGATGCAAGCCAGCGCCAGCAATGCGTCGCTGGCGGCAGTGCTGTACTGCATCAGGCTTTGGACATCTCGGCGAACGCATTCTCGGCTGCATCGAGGGTCAGCTTGAGCTCTGCGTCGCCAAGTGCGATCGAAGTGAAGCCGGCTTCGAATGCGCTAGGCGCCAGGTACACGCCACCCTTGAGCATCAGGTGGAAGAACTGCTTGAAGCGTTCGGTGTCGCTGCTCATCACGTCTTCAAAGCTGCTGATGCTCTTGCGTTCGGTGAAGTACAGGCCAAACATGCCGCCGGCTTGGGTGGTGGTGAAGGCGATCCCTGCAGCATCGGCGCGCTCTTGCAGGCCTTGCAGCAAGCGAGCGGTGTAGTCGCTCAGCTCGGCGTGGAAGCCCGGGCGGCTGATCAAGCGCAGCGTGGTCAGCCCGGCGGCCATGGCCAGCGGGTTGCCGGATAAGGTGCCAGCCTGGTAAACCGGGCCCAGCGGGGCGATGTGGCTCATGATCTCGCGTTTGCCGCCGAAGCAGCCAACGGGCATGCCGCCACCGATGATCTTGCCGAAGGTCGACAGATCTGGCGTCACGCCGTAATGCGCCTGAGCACCGCCCAGGGCAACGCGGAAACCGGTCATGACTTCGTCGAAGATCAACACCACGCCATGTTTGTCGCACTGCTCGCGCAGGCCTTCAAGGAAGCCGGGCGCTGGCGGTACACAGTTCATGTTGCCTGCCACAGGCTCGACGATGATGCAGGCCACGTCCTTGCCGACTTCTTCCAGGCACTTGGCCACGGCGTCGATGTCGTTGAAGGGCAAGGTCAGGGTGTGCTTGGCGAAGGCTTCGGGTACGCCCGGTGAGCTTGGCACGCCAAGGGTCAATGCGCCGGAGCCGGCCTTGACCAGCAGGCTGTCGGAATGGCCGTGGTAGCAGCCTTCGAATTTGATGATCGAGTCACGGCCAGTAAAGCCACGGGCCAGGCGGATTGCGCTCATGGTCGATTCGGTGCCGGAGCTGACCATGCGCACCATTTCCATGGACGGCACTATGCTGCACACCAGGTCGGCCATTTCGGTTTCCATGGCTGTTGGCGCGCCGTAAGACAGGCCGTGCTCCAGCTGTTTGCGTACCGCGTCAAGCACTTCCGGGTGGCTGTGGCCAAGGATCATCGGGCCCCAGGAGCCCACGTAGTCGACATAGCGCTTGTCGTCTTCGTCAGTGACATAGGCACCTGCGGCGTGTTTGAAGAACAGGGGAGTACCGCCCACACTCTTGAAGGCGCGAACCGGGGAATTTACGCCGCCTGGGATGTGTTGCTGGGCATTGGCAAACAGGGTTTCTGAGCGTGACATGGGAGCCTCTTAAAGTCTGCGCAGGGCAATCGAGCCCTGCAAAATTTAATCTGTGGTTGGCCTGCGGCCTAGTTAAATAGCGCGCTGAGCGCACGGGCGCGGCGTTCGACTTCAGCGGTCGAGTCGGCGGCAAACAGCCCGTGAATAACTGCAATCATGCTGGCGCCTGCGCTGATCAACTGCGGGGCGTTCTCAAGGGTGATGCCGCCAATCGCCACGATTGGCAGGTGGAAGCGAGTCGCGGCCTGGTTAAGCAGTTCGACAGTCGCACTCGGCGCACCCGGCTTGGTGTTTGAGTTGAAAAAGCGGCCAAAGGCGACGTAGCTGGCACCTTCGCTGACTGCGTTCTGCGCCAGCTCAAGCTCGGCGTGGCAGGTGCCGCCTATAATGGCATTGCGGCCCAGCAGGGCTCGCGCGGCTGCCAGCGAGCCGTCACTCTGGCCCAGGTGAAAGCCGACGCCAAGACGTGCTGCCAGTTCTGCGTCATCGTTGATGATCAAGGCTGCGCCGTAGCGATCACACAGCTCGCGCAATGCTTCAGCCTCGCGCAGGCGTCGTGCTTCATCGGTCGATTTGTCACGGTACTGCAGTAGCCTGGCGCCACCTTCAAGCGCCGCCTCGGTATAGGGCAGCAACTTGTCACCTGCCAGAAGCTGGCTGTCGGTAATTGCGTAGAGCCCGCGCAATTTCATCGGATGTTCTCCATCAGACCCCATCCAACGGCAGGCGCCGTGGAATAAATTGGCCCTGGCCGGGCCGTTCTGCGTCGCGCAGGGTGCGCCAGGTGTAGTCGAGAGCTGTGCGCACTGCGCTGATCAACTCTTCGCCAATCGCCAGGCGTCCTGCCAAGGTACTCGCCAGGGTGCAACCCGAGCCGTGATAGCTCCCAGGCAGGCGCTGGCAGGTGAAGGTGTGTTGGTCGCCGCCGCGCGAGTAAAGGCGATTGTGTACTTCGTGCTCGTCACCATGGCCGCCGGTAATCAGCAGGTGTTCGATGAAGGGCAGCAGTTTGGCGGCGCACTCATCGGCGCTGCCATCAGGCAATTCGGCCAGGATCCGGGCTTCGGGCAGGTTGGGCGTGGCAATTGTTGAGGCCGGGAAGAGTCGTTCGCGCATGGCGTACCCGACTTCATCCTTACCCAGCGCGCCACCACCTCCTGCGCGCAGAACGGGGTCGCAGACCAGGGGAATACCGGGCAGCTTGGCGCGGATCTCCAGCACCGTCTCGACCATTTCGACCGAGCCGAGCATGCCCAGCTTGATCGCCTCGACATGCAGGTCGGCGATGACGGCATTGGCTTGCGCCAGCACCCATTCGCGATCCAGCACGCGGAAGTCACTCACGTTGACAGTGTCCTGAACGGTCAAGGCAGTCACCGTAGGTGCAGCGTGACAGCCCTGGGCGAGCAGCGCTTCGATATCGGCCTGCAAACCGGCACCACCACTTGGGTCGTGTCCAGACAGGCAAAGTACTACTGGGCGGGAAGTAGGCATTTTCATGGTGCGCGAGCTTATCATTAAATCGCGGATATTGGCCTGCGACATGAATGTCTGGCGCTATAGCGATTGGCGATTTTAAAGCGGGTGGCTAGAACGCTTGCCTGACCCATGTATCAGGATTTCAGCTTGGGTTAAAACCTTTGGCTAAATGTGAGCTGGTCAAGTTACTGCATAATATGTGAGAAGGTTGCTTATTGCAGGTTTTAGCCTGTGATATCGTGTCGATAATTCGAAGAAACAGGCATGCCAGACGGCGTCAAATAAGTGAGTTGGGGCTCACGGCGCAGTCCGAAGTTGTCGGTCATCACGTTACCGCGGGGCTGAATGCGCACCATTTTGATCCTGTTGCTTGCTGTCTGGCCGGTGTTGGCCGGGGCCGTGACATTTGATGAACATACGCGATCAGTAGATTTGGGTCGCGAGAGCTATGTACTTGAAGACGCCAGTGGTGCCGCCACTATTGATCAAGTCTCGTCGGCTGACTTTGCGCCGCGTTTCAAGCGCCAATCTGAACAGGTACTGAATGCCGGTTACTCGCGGTCGGTATTTTGGCTGCGTGTTGATCTGGATTACCAACCCTTGCAGGCGACTGGCGAGAAATCCTGGCTGGTGGAGTTTGCCTATCCACCACTCGATCACCTGATGCTCTACTGGAGTTGGCCTATCCACCACTCGATCACCTGATGCTCTATATCGACAACGGCCGAGGTGGTTTCGACCTGCAGCGCAGGACGGGTGACGCCCTGCCTTATGCTTCGCGGGAAATCAAAAACAATAACTTCCTGTTCGAGTTGGGCTTGCAACCCAACCAGCCCCGGCGGGTCTATTTGCGCTTGCAAAGCCAGGGGTCCATCCAGGCACCGTTGAAGCTTTGGGCGCCGAATGCCTATATAGAAAGCCAGCCGACGCGCATATATGTGCTGGGTATCATCTACGGCGTGCTGTTGGGGATGATGGTCTACAACCTGTTCATCTATCTCAGCGTGCGCGACACCAGCTACCTTTACTACATTCTGTATATTGCCTCCTTTGGTCTTTACCAGGTGTCGGTGAACGGCGCGGGTATCGCGTATTTCTGGCCGGAGAGCCCATGGTGGGCGAATGCCGCCACGCCCTTCTTGATCGGCTCCGCGACATTTTTCGGCACCCAGTTCGCGCGTAGTTTTTTGCAAACCTCCCATCATGGCAAGTGGCTAGATCGCACTCTGCTTGTTGTGATGCTGGTGGCGGTGCTGGTGATGGTCTTGGCCTTGACCGCCAGCTATGCCTTGTCACTACGCCTTGCCACATACCTGGCGTTGGTCTTCACCCTGGTGGTTTTCTGGGCGGGCCTGAATGCCTGGTTGAGCGGCATGCGCGTGGCGCGTTACTTCATCTTTGCCTGGTCGGCGTTTTTGCTCGGTGGCATCGTCAATACGCTTATGGTCCTCGGCTTTTTGCCAAATGTGTTTATCACCATGTACGCCAGCCAGATTGGCTCGGCGCTTGAGGTGGCACTGCTGTCCCTGGCCCTGGCGGACAGGATCAACGTTCTCAAGGAGGAGCGCACCGCTATTTTGCAGTCGGCCCGGCGTGAGCTGGAGTCGCTCAACCAGGCGCTGGCCAACAATAATCGGCTCAAGGACGAGTTCCTGGCGACCATCAGCCACGAATTGCGCACGCCCATGAATGGAGTGATTGGCTCTTTGGACTTGTTACAAACCGTTCGCCTGGACAATGAAATGGAGCAGTATCGCGCCATGGCCCAGGGGTCCGCGCAAGAAATGATGCGCATGATCAATAACATCCTGGTCCTGACGGAGTTGCAGGCTGGCCGCTTGTATCCTTTGTGCGAGCCATTCAGCTTGCGGGTATTGATTGATTCGCTGAGCGACCAGTACATGCCGCTTGCGCAGGGCAAGGGCCTGGAGTTCGTGGTTGAGTACGATGAGGCGCTGGCCGATGAGTTGGAAGGTGACTTGGCCAAGCTTCGCATGAGTATCGGCATTCTCCTGGATAATGCGATTAAGTTCACTGATAAAGGCAGCGTGACCTTGCGCATCAGTTCGCAACCTGGCGCCCGGGCTGATGTGCCGTTGTGCATTGATGTGATTGATACCGGTGCGGGCTTCAACCAGGCCCATAACCACTCCTTGTACCAATGCTTCCAGCAATTGGACGGCTCGATGACCCGGCGCTTTGGTGGCTTGGGCATTGGCTTGGCTATTTGCCGGCAGATGGTCGCCCTGCTTGACGGTGACCTGAGCCACGAGTCGCAGCCGGGCAGGGGCAGCCATTTCAGACTGAACGTGCGCCTGGCGCTTGCCGGCACACTCGCCGCTGCACCCCATTCGCAACGCCAACCTTCATAAAGCTGATCAATTGCCCGTCTTTCAGGGCGGGATCGCTGGCTGAAACGACCTCGAATCTGCCTTAAATCCCCCTGTATTGAAAAACTGAATTCTGATTCACTGAGCAAATGATGAATCAGGATTCAGACTATGGCTTATCGCACCAGCGCCCTACGAATTGACCGTGACAATGCCTTGCGCTTGCGAATCCTGCGCTGTGCCCAGGCGCGAGTCACTGAGGCAGGGTTTGGCGCACTGACCATGCAGGCATTGGCTGAAGATGTCGGTATTGCGACAGGCAGTCTCTACCCTCATTTTTAAAACAAAGGTGAGTTGGCCGCCGAAGTCTTTGCCCGCGCCAGTCAGCGAGAGGTGGATGCCATGGCGCTGGCATTGAAAACCCAGGCTCCGGCGCCGAGGCGACTGGCTGCGGGCCTGGCCCAGTTTGCTGCTCGGGCTTGGCACAGCCGCCGCCTGGCATACGCATTAATTGCTGAACCAGTCGACCCCGAGGTTGATAAGCAGCGCCTGATCTTTCGCCAAGCCTATGCAGAGCTTCTGGTCGAGGTGCTGGACGAGGGCGTCAGCCAGGGCGATTTTCGCCCCCAGCATACTCAACTAAGTGCTGCGTGCCTGGTTGGCGCGATCGCCGAGTCACTGGTCGGGCCTTTGTCCCCGAGTGCGTGCGCCGCCCGCGAAACCGGTCAGCCCGCCTTGGCGTTGGGCAGCATAACCGAGGATTTGATTGCATTCTGTTTAAGCGCCGTTGGCGCCAAGGAGTTATCCGCATGAACCCGAGCCTTAACGCAGAAACCCATGAGGTATTCAATCAGGTACCGCCGCTCGATGGCGCCAATTTGTACCGTGTCGACCTACCGCTGCAGGAGTGGAATCGCCGGTTTGGTGGTGCCTGGGCTGAAGATCGCCTGCACAGCTATGGCGCGCTTACTGGCGGCCCGTTAATGGCAGCCGGCTTTTTGGCCAACGAGCAAAAGCCTGTGTTCAAAAGCCACGATCGTTACGGTCATCGTATCGACCTGGTTGAGTTTCACCCGGCCTATCATGAGTTGATGGGCGCCGCTATCAAGCATGGCTTGCCATCGTCGCCCTGGACCGACCCGCGCAGCGGAGCCCATGTGGCGCGGGCCTCGCTGAGCTATTTGCACAGCCAGGCCGAGGCAGGGTCGGGCTGCCCGTTGACCATGACCTATGCCAGCGTCCCGGCGATCAAGTTGCAGCCGGATATCGCGGAAATCTGGCTGCCAAAGATTCTTTCGACCGAGTATGACCCGCGCAACCTGCCGATCGAGCAGAAGACCGGGGCGACCATCGGCATGGCCATGACCGAGAAACAGGGCGGTACCGACGTCCGCGCCAACACCACGCGCGCCCATCCCGTGGGAATTCCGGGGCCGGGTCAGGCATATGAGCTGGTGGGCCATAAATGGTTTTGTTCGGCCCCCATGTGCGATGCGTTTCTGACCCTGGCCTACACGGACAAGGGCTTGAGTTGCTTCCTGTTGCCACGTCATCGCCCGGATGGCTCGCGCAACGAGTTTTATATCCAGCGCCTGAAGAACAAGCTGGGTAACTGGTCAAATGCCTCCAGCGAGGTGGAATATCGTGGTGCCTTGGCGTGGATGATTGGTGAAGAGGGCCGCGGCGTACCGACTATTATCGAAATGGTCTCTCTGACTCGTTTTGATTGCATGATTGGCTCCAGCGCCCTGATGCGCCAGGCATTGACCCAGGCCACGCATCATTGCGCATACCGTAAGGTCGGCGGGCGTGTGTTGGCCGAACAGCCGTTGATGCAAAACGTCCTGGCGGACTTGGCCCTTGAAAGCGAAGCTGCGCTGGCGTTGACCTTGCGTATGGGCAAGGCGCTGGATAACGCCCATGATGAGCAGGAGGAGAAATTTGCCCGCCTGGTCACGGCCATTGGCAAATACTGGATCTGCAAGCGCGCTCCGGCAATGATCAACGAAGCTCAGGAGTGTCTCGGTGGCGCAGGTTATGTGGAGGAAAACATCTTGCCGCGCCTGTACCGCGAAGCCCCGGTCAACTCCATCTGGGAAGGGTCGGGCAATGTACAGTGCCTTGATGTATTGCGCGCACTGTCCAAGGAGCCGGGCGTACTCGAAGCCCTGTTTACCGAGTTGGGTGACGGCCATGGCGACGTGCGCCTGACAGCGCATATCGGCAAGGTTCAGGCGGCATTTCGCGATACCGATGATATCCAGTTCCGAGCACGCCAGTTGACCGAGGATGTGGCCATTGCGCTGCAAGCCAAGTTGTTGCTTGAGGCGGGTAATAGCACGGTATCCGATGCTTTCCTTGCCAGTCGCCTTGGGGACGGCGGCCGGGTTTATGGCACCTTGCCGCGTAGCGTTGATGCCTCGGCTTTGGTCGCGCGCAGCACGCCGCATCTGGCTTGATCGGGTTCCGGGCGGCGTTTGCTGATCGGCTGGCTAAACAGTGCATCAAGTGTCATCTGGGGCTGGCCCAATCATGTCAAGTAATCCTTAGACTGGCCTAGCAGGCGGTCTAAGGTGCACTATTAGCCTGGACGTTCAGTCAGGAAGCCTTGCCGTGAATCCATGTTCAGATGACTTTATTGTTGTAGACAGCCCTGAAGAGGCCGTTGACCGCCTTCCCGCATTGCATGATCAAGCCACGCGGGCCTTGAGCCTGGCGCTCAAGGCCTATCTCAAGGACCGGGTCAAGCCCGATCCGGCCACGCATTGCCAGTTCCGCTATCCGGAACTGCGCCTGACTTATTTGTGCCATGGCGAAGCGCCAGCCACCGTGCGCGCCTATGCCAAGGTGCAGGTGCCGGGCACCTACAGCATCACCGTCACCCATCCTGGCGCCTTTCGCAAGTACTTGCTCGAGCAGCTGCAACCCCTGATGCACGACTACACGCTGCGCGTTGAAGTGGGGCTGAGCGAGCAGAATATTCCCTATCCCTATGTGGTTGAACAAGGCGATGAACTGGCTGGCTCCGGAGTGACTGCCGGTGAGCTGGCACGGGTGTTCCCGAGCACTGATCTGTCGGCTGCGACGGACAGCACGGCCGATGGCTTGTATAGCTGGGAAAGCATGGACCCCATGCCGCTGGCGCTGTTCGATGCTGCGCGGGTGGATTTTTCCTTGCGCCGGCTGGTGCATTACACCGGCAGTGACTGGCGCCATGTGCAGCCCTGGATATTGCTGACCAACTATCATCGCTATGTCGATCAGTTCATTCGCCACGGCCTGGATATGCTGGTCGGTGAGTCTCGTTTTACCCGTATGGTGCTGCCGGGCAACGTGGTGATTGAGCGCGGTATGTCCGAAGGCGAGATGCAGGCGATTATCGGTGGCGTGGTGTGGCATCGCTACCAGATGCCGGCATACCACCTGCTGTCTGGTGATAGCGGCGATGGCATTACCCTGGTCAATATCGGCGTAGGCCCTTCCAACGCCAAGAACATCACCGATCACCTCGCTGTATTGCGGCCACATTGCTGGCTGATGATTGGCCACTGCGGCGGTCTGCGCCAGTCGCAAACCATTGGCGACTATGTGCTCGCCCACGCCTATATGCGCCGCGATGGCATTCTTGACCGGGTTTTGCCGCCCAACATTCCCCTGCCTGCACTGGCCGAGGTGCAGCAAGCCTTGCAGGATGCCGCAGCGCAGGTGACCGGCGAAAAGGGTGATGATCTCAAGCGCCGCCTGCGCACTGGCACTGTGTTGACCTATGACGATCGTAACTGGGAGTTGCGCTGGGCCCAGGAGCGTCCGCTGATCAATCAGGCTCGGGCCGTCGCGGTAGACATGGAAAGTGGCACTGTCGCCGCCCAGGGTTATCGCCTGCGCGTTCCATACGGCACGCTGCTGTGTGTTTCGGATAAACCGCTGCACAGCGAGATCAAGCTGCCGGGGGCTGCGGGAGCATTCTACGAGCGTGCCGTGACCCAGCATTTGCACATTGGCATCACTGCCCTGGATTTATTGCGTGGTCAGCTTAACTCGCTGCACTCGCGTAAATTAAGGAGTTTCGACGAGCCGCCATTCCGCTAGCGCAGCATATGAACGACAAAACGCCTCGGTCCTGGACCGAGGCGTTTTTTTATGGATTATTGACTGGCGTCGAGCACCACCCGATAGCGGGCTTTACCGTCGCGCAGATGCTGGATGGCATCGTTCACCTTACTCATTGGGAAGTGCTCGACCTGCGGCAATATCTGATGGCGCGCGCAGAACTCGAGCATGCTGCGCATAATGGCCGGCGAGCCAACCGGAGAGCCTGAAATACTGCGTTGCCGTGGGATCAGGTTGAACACATGCACCGGGATCGCGCTTGGCACAATCCCGACAAAGTGCAGCTTGCCTTTACCGCCCAGGGTGCCGATCAGCGCGTTCCAGTCTAGATCGGCGCTGGCGGTTATCAGCAGGAAATCCAGCGTGCCCGCCACTTTCTTCATGGCCGCGCTGTCGGTTGAGGCGACCACATTGTGTGCGCCAAGGCGTTTGGCTTCCTCCTGCTTATTTAGAGATGAAGTGAAGGCCGTGACCTCGCAACCCCATGCATTCAAAAAGCGCAACGCCAGGTGGCCCAAGCCGCCAATGCCCACAACACCGACGCGGTCTGTTGGCTTGACGTTGAGCTCAAGCAACGGGGCAAACACTGTCGAGCCACCGCAAAACAGGGGGCCGGCCAGGCTGGGGTCGAGGCTGTCGGGAATCGGCAGGGTCCATGCCCAATGGGCGCGCATGCGATTGGCAAAGCCCCCGTGGCTGCCGACAATGGTGGGTTTGATCATGTTGCACAGTTGGTGCGAGCCTTCCATGCATGAGTTGCAATGCATGCAGCTACCTTTCAGCCAGCCGATGCCAACCCGCTGCCCTATCTTCAGGCCTTGTGCTTGTTCGCCCAGGCGCACCACGGTGCCGACCACTTCATGGCCAGGGATGAAGGGGTAGCGCGCGTTTTTCCATTCGTTGTCGATCATCGACTGATCTGAATGACAAATACCGCAGTATTCAATGGCGACTTCGACTTCCTCGGCACCGAGCGGTCCTGGGTCATACTCAAACTGTTCAAGGGGCGCGCCTGCCTGGGTTGCAGCCCAGCCAGTGAAGGTAGAAACGACAGATTCGGGTGTGCTCATGTGCGGACTCCTGGAAACGAGTAATCAGGTGACAAGCAGCATAGACCCTTGTTCGAAATGCAGAATCAAGATAATCAGCGGTGATGCTCGGGTAAACTGCGGGTTTAGCTATGTCATTGGGAACTCTTTGATGCCGCGTCCACCACGTCCAGCTACGCCACGACGGTCTGCAGCCGCCAAGTCGGCGCCACGTCGTCAGGCCAAGGCTCCGCCGGCCGAGCCACGCTTGCTGGCCCTGAACAAACCTTTTGATGTGCTGACCCAGTTCAATGACGAGCAAGGCCGCGCCACGCTCAAGGACTTTGTCGATGTGCCCGGTGTGTACCCGGCCGGCAGGCTGGATCGTGACAGCGAAGGTTTGTTGCTGCTGACCAATGACGGGCGCTTGCAGGCGCGAATCGCCGACCCTAAGCACAAGTTGGCGAAAACCTATTGGGTGCAGGTTGAAGGGGAGCCAACTAACGAACAGCTAGAGCGCTTGCGTGAAGGTGTCGAGCTTAATGATGGCATGACCTTGCCCGCCGAAGCCCGTCAGTTGGGTGAGCCGGATCTGTGGCCGCGCAACCCGCCAGTGCGCTTTCGCAAAAGCATCCCGACCACATGGCTGGAGCTGGTGATACGCGAGGGACGTAACCGCCAGGTCAGGCGGATGACCGCCGCAGTGGGCTTGCCGACGTTGCGCCTGGTACGGGTGCGTATTGGCCCCTGGAGCCTTGGCGAGTTGCAGCCGGGACAGTGGCAGGACCTGGAGCCACGCCTTTAGGTATTGCCCGAAGCGGCAGTCTTGGGTCAGTGGCCTTCGATTTCGAGTCCGGCAATGACAAAGGTCTTGATCACAAAGCCCAGCACGCCCAGGCCCAGGGCAAGAAACAGGATCATGCTGCCAAAGCGGCCTGCTTTGGACTTTTTGGCGAGGTCCCAGACAATAAATGCCATGAACAGGATCAGGGCGCTGACCAGCACTGTTGTCATTAGATCTTCGAAAACTTCGGTGTCCATCGTGGCCTCAATTACCGGGTAAATAGCCTTGGCCAGGCGTCTGTCGACACTGGCGCAGGCTGGCGATTATACGTCAGCACGGTAATTTGTCAGGCCCCATCGGCTCACTGAACTCAGCATGACGCCTAACTGCGCAAGTGCTCCAGTGGTAACTGGGTGCTCGACAGGATCTGCTGCAGGACGAAGCTCGAACGTACGCTGGACACCCCTTCGATCCGGGTTAGGGTGCCTAGCAACAGCTTTTGATAATGGTCCATATCCGGCACCACCACTTTCAATTGGTAGTCGGCGTCCATACCAGTGACCAGGCTGCACTCAAGTACTTCCGGGCAATTGCGTATGGCTTCCTGAAAGTGCTCGAAGCGTTCCGGTGTATGCCGGTCCATGCCTATCAGCACATAGGCGGTCAGGCTCAGTCCAAGCTTTTTACTGTCGAGCAGGGCCACTTGCCTGGCGATATAGCCGTCGTCTTCCAGCTGCTTGACCCGGCGCGAGCAGGGGGAGGGCGACAGGCCAATGCGTTCGGCCAGTTCTTGGTTGGACAGGCGAGCGTCGCGTTGCAATTCTGCCAAGATACTCAGGTCGTAACGATCTAGTTTGTTCATGCTGGCCACAATTTGTGTTTCGGTTGCGTTTAATAATGCATTATTAGTTAAAAATTGCGCAACTAATACTTATTTGAGCAATGTTAGCAATCATTCACTCGCCGCATCACCGTACTATTTATCTCAGTTTCAAGGCCCGGACGACATGTCCACGCCGCCTCACTCAATCAGGTGAGCGGCCGCCGCCGATCCAACAGGGTCGTCACGGCACCCGGGTCCGCACTGTCCAACCAGACGGGCGATAAAGGCGGCGACACAATTGCCAGCACAGGACAGCATTCCCGAAGGGAGGCCCAAGGCCTCCCTTTTTTATGGGTTGGGATAAGCCTCAAATCAAGCCTGCCAAACGCAGTAGCCACCATAGCGTGATGACGATCTGCACCAGGAAACCAGCAAAACGCAACCAGACGAACAAGGCTGAAGTGCTGATCAGGTGCATGCAGCTTTGAAATATCCGTGCCGCCAACAGAGATCCAGCCAGCGGATCGGTGATACTGGTTTGGCTGACGACCATTGCGTAGAGCAGCACCGCTGCCATTATCGGAACATTCTCCACGCAGTTGGCATGGGCGCGAACCAGGCGCTGGCCAAATGCGCCCGGCATATTGCTGCCATCCGGGGAGAAGCCATTGACCGCCAGTTTGCCGCTGAGCACCAGCAAGCCGCGCTGGTTGAGCATCAGCATCAGTAGAAACAGTGTCCAGCCAAGCAATCCGAGCAGCGCAACAGCGCTAGGCGAAAGGGTCATAAGTGAGTCCTTGAGAGTGAATGATATTGTTTTTATAAGATCGCCTGAGCAGCTTAGGATAATTAGAGTTTTTGCTCTATATGGCTAGGACTGTTTTAACGCGAGAAACCTGACGAGTGCAGCGGCTTTTTAGTCGCCGGGCCTATTTACCGACTCTTTACTCAGCATTGACCCTGATTTGACCGGACTTTAGTCATTCTGTAACTCAGACAGACCAATGAGGTGGCAGCGATGATTAAGCGCTTTAAGTGGGTCGAAATTGGCGTACTGGTCCTGCTGGGCCTTTCACCTTTGGTGCAGGCATCGCCCAAGCATGAACAACACCGCGATAGGCATCCAGAGGTTCGAGTGGTGAAGGTTGAACGAATATCACCGAGGATTTCGCACCAGCCTGTCAGGTATGAGCGGGTTCGCTTCAACCAGGGCGATTTTTACATGAGGGATGGTCGTTGGTACAAACAAACTGCAGGCCGCTATGTACGGGTGGCGCCGCCTTATGGTTTCACGGTCCGGCAGCTACCACGTGGCGCACATCAGGTTTGGGTGCGCGGGGTTAAATATCACCGGGTTGCGGATAGCTATTATCGCTGGCAGGGCAAGCGAGGCTATTATCAGGTCGTGCGTTTGCCGCGCTGGTAATTGCAACGCAGTGATGATCATGGCTGCGCGACGGCTGGCGGGGCCGGCAGTACTTCCGGCGGGTCGGCATGCACCAGCACCTCGGCTTGCGGGTATTCTGCACGGATTGCATCCTCGACTTGCTCGCACAACGCATGGGCTTTAGACAAGCTCAGGTCGCCGGGCAGCTCGAGGTGCAGTTGCACAAACCAGCGGGTGCCGGAAATTCGTGTGCGCAGGTCATGCGCGCCGAGCACACCCGGCACGGCGCAGACTAAATTGTGCATATGCTCGCTGACGTCGGGCGAGAGCTCTTTATCCATCAGCACAGCGCCAGCCTCGCGAGCAATGCTGATTGCACTCCAGAGAATGTAGAAGGCAATGCCTATGGCGAAGATGGCATCAATTTGCAGCCAGCCAAAACTGGCCAGAAACAACGCCAGTAGAATGCTGCTGTTGAGCAGTAAGTCCGAACGGTAGTGCAATGAATCCGCACGAATCGCGGTTGAGCCCGTGACTTTCACGACATGACGTTGAAACATCAGCAGTGCGACGGTAACCGCCAAGGACAGGAGCATTACCGCAATACCCAGGCTTTCGCTGGTAAGGGGTTGTGGGTTTATCAAGCGCTCCACACCTTGCACGCCAACCAAGACGGCACTGGCGCCGATAAACAGCGCCTGGCCTAGACCCGCGAGTGCTTCGGCCTTGCCATGCCCGTAGCGGTGATCATCGTCGGCTGGGCGCAATGAGTAATGCACCGCGATAAGGTTCAGCAGCGAAGCCGCGCCATCAAGCAATGAGTCAGTCAGGCCGGCAAGCAGGCTGACCGAGCCGCTCAACCACCAGGCAACCGCCTTGGCCAGTGCGAGCGCCAAGGCCACCACCAATGCGGCAGAAGACGCCTGGCGCATCAGTCGAGCATGCTGCGGCAGTACAGTCATAAATCGTCCGTAAACCTGTAGCTGGCGATAGGGCAAGGCTCATTATGGGCTTTGGTGCAAGGTCTGTCACAGCACCGAAGCTTGATTATGCCGCCGGACGCAGGCCGTACGCAGCCAATTGTTGCAGGTCGCCACGGTGTTCAATCACCCGCGGATCGTCCAGCGGCAGGTTTTTACCGGTTTGCTGCATGATCAACGCCTTGAGCTTGGCGCGATCGACCTGGCCCTGGCTGTCGACCAGGTTTTTCAGTGCCTGTGGGTCAACCTGGGCGGTTTTGCCACCTGGCAGGTAGATAGCACCTGTGGCGAAATCGACGCCCAGGGCGATCAGGCCCGGCAGCACGTAGAACAGAATGCCGATGGCGTCTAGCGCGACAATAACAGGGTCGACTTTGCCTTCGATTTGACCGCGACGATCAGGATAAAACAAGGTGCCGCAAGCGCTCAATTGCGTGAGTAAGCTGGCGCTGAGTACACAGCCAATAATGCGGGTAGAGGTGCGCATTCAAGTTCTCCTTGGGGGTTGGCGCGCAACTATAGCAAGGCGTTAGCCGTATTGCTGCGGGTTTGAATACTGTCATCAATGATGACTGTGCAAGGCTCAATCAGTTCGCCGGTATAATCGACATTCGTACTGGAGAACTCATGAATTCGCTGCCAATCGACCACCTGTTACCCGCACTTTGCGATGCCCTGGGCGCGCGCGATGAAGCAGTGCTTGAGGCGCCGCCGGGCGCAGGTAAAACCACGCGGGTGCCGCTGGCGCTGCTCGACCAGCCATGGCTTGCCGGACAGCAGATCATCATGCTCGAACCCCGTAGGTTGGCCGCGCGTGCAGCGGCTGAGCGACTGGCCAGTGAGCTGGGCGAAAAGGTTGGCCAAACCGTCGGTTATCGAATTCGCCTGGACAGCAAGGTCGGGCCTGAAACCCGCATTGAAGTGGTCACCGAAGGTATTCTCGTGCGCCGCCTGCAGGAAGATCCGGCGCTGGAGGGCGTGGGGCTGGTCATATTCGATGAGTTCCATGAACGCAGTCTCGACGCGGATCTGGCGCTGGCGTTGACCCTCAATGGCCGGGCCATGTTTCGTGCGGCGGACTCCGGCGAGCCGCCATTAAAAGTGCTGTTGATGTCGGCTACCCTTGAAGGCCCGCGACTGGCACAGTTGCTGGACGATGCGCCCGTGCTGACCAGCGAGGGGCGGATGTTTCCGGTGGATATTCTCTGGAGCAAACCCCAGCCATCGGGCCAATATATCGAGCCTCGCGTTATCGCAGCCTGTTTGGAGGCGTTGGACGAGCAACAGGGCAGCATCCTGGTTTTCCTGCCGGGCCAGGCTGAGATTCGACGTGTCCATCAAGGGCTGCATGAAAGCCTCGGCGATCGCCAGGATGTCCTGCTTTGCCCGCTGCATGGTGAGCTTGATCTCAATGCCCAGCGCGCGGCGATCAATCCCGCTCCGACCGGAAAGCGCAAAATTGTGCTGGCAACCAATATTGCGGAAACCAGCATTACCATCGACGGCGTGCGCGTGGTGATTGATGCGGGGCTGGAACGGGTGCCACTTTTCGATCCACGCAGCGGCATGACCCGACTCGACACGCAGCGCATTTCCAAGGCCAGCGCGACCCAGCGCTCAGGGCGGGCGGGGCGGCTTGAGCCCGGTGTCTGTTATCGGCTCTGGTCGCAAGCCCAGCATGAGCAACTGGCGAATTTTTCCGTGCCCGAAATGCTCCAGGCCGACCTGGCCGGGCTTGCGCTGCAACTGGCGCGCTGGGGCGTCGAGCTGGACGAACTGGCCTGGCTCGACTTGCCTCCAGCAGCGGCCTATGCCCAGGCGCGAGATTTGTTGCGACGCCTCAGTGCGCTCGATGAGCGTGGCGTGCTCAGCGCCCATGGCCAGGCGATGGCTGAGTTGCCGACTCACCCGCGCATTGCTCATTTGCTGTTGCGCGGGCAGGCGCTTGGCCTGGGCAATCTTGCCTGCGATATCGCCGCATTGCTCGGCGAGAAGGACATCCTTCGGGGCGCGGGTGCAGACCTGCATGACCGCATTGTAGCCATGACCGGTAACCCGGCGAGCCGAGGCCCGGTGCAGCGCGCTCGCCAACTGGCCCGACAGTTCCGCAGCCATCTGAGAGGGCCGGTATCGTCGCCAGTGGCAGACCCCGACCACCCCCGTTGGCTCGCCGCGCTTCTGGCCTTTGCCTATCCTGATCGCGTGGCCCGCCAACGGCGCGAGGGCAGTGCCGAGTACCGGCTGGCCAACGGTCGCGCCGCGCAGTTTAGCGAGCCGGATGGATTGATGAAGCAGCCATGGTTGGTTATCGCCGATCTTGGCAGCCGCCAGGGCCAGCGCGAAGAGCGGATCTATCTGGCGGCTGCGCTTAATCCTTCCCTGTTCGATACCGTGCTTGCCGAGCAGGTGGTGCAGCGCGATGAACTGGAGTGGGACGAGCGAGAGGGCGTGCTCAAGGCCGAAAGGCAGCGACGCCTGGGCGAATTGGTGCTCAGTCGTGATGCCTTGCCGGGACTCAATGAAGACGCCCGGATCAAGGCCTTGGCCGGCTTGGTTCGGCGCAAGGGCCTGGAGCTTTTGCCTTGGCGTCCCGAGCTGCGCCAGTGGCAAGCGCGCATCGCGTTTTTGCGCAGGCTGGATATTGCGCAAAGCGGTGCGAGCCAGTGGCCAGATCTGACGGATGCAGCGCTGCTGGATTCTCTTGAGCTGTGGCTGGCGCCTTATCTGGGCAAGGTCAATCGGCTGAGCCATTTCGCCAATCTCGACTTGTCCAACATCCTGCTCGCCCAACTGCCCTGGCCGTTGCCGCAGCAGCTGGACGAGTTGGCGCCCAAGACGCTGCAAGTGCCTTCGGGTTCGCGTATCACCATCGACTATTCTGAGTATCCACCCGTGCTGGCGGTGAGACTGCAGGAACTGTTCGGGTTGGCGCAGACGCCGCGAATCGCGGGCGGCAGGCAAGGCCTCTTGTTGCACCTTCTTTCTCCAGCGCGGCGCCCGGTGCAGGTGACACAGGATCTGGCCAGCTTCTGGGCTAATACCTATATCGATGTGAAGAAGGATTTGAAGGGGCGATATCCAAAACACTGGTGGCCGGATGACCCGATGGAAGCGGAGCCAACCGCAAGAGCCAAACCGCGCAAAGGCTGATCAGCTACGATCGGAGGCTGCCTGATTCCGAGGCAACCTCCAGCGCTATGCTCTGCCGCCACTGAGCTGCCAGGCTTGCAGCAGTGCCGCTTGTTCACTCCATCGTCAGAACAATCTTGCCGATATGCTCGCCGTCTTCCATGCGTTTGTGGGCCTGTGCTGCTTCGGTGAAGGGGTAGACCTTGTCGATGATCGGTGTGCAGCGCCCGGCGGCAAGGGCAGGCCATACCTGTTCGCGCAGTTGTTGTGCGATGGCGGCTTTTTCGGCGTCGGTGCGTGGAAGCAACAGTGAGCCGGGGACGACTGCACGCTTGCCGAGAATCGCCATCAGGTTGGCATCCTGGGCTTTTGCACCACCGAGGAAGCCGATCATGACCAGGCGGCCGTCCATGGCCAGTGCACTGATATTGTCGTTGAAGTAGGAGCCGCCCATGATGTCGAGGATCACGTCGACGCCCTGGTTGTCGGTCTTGTTCATGATCACCTGTGCGAAGTCTTGTTCGCGGTAGTTGATCGGTTCAGCGCCGAGCTCGCGAATTGCCGCACACTTTTGCTCGCTGCCAGCGGTGGCGAAGGCTTCGATGCCAAACTCGCGGCAGAGCATCAGGGCGGTGGTGCCGATACCGCTGGTGCCGCCGTGAATCAACACTCGCTGGCCTTTGCTCGCCCCGCCAAGGCCGAATACGTTGGCCCAGACGGTGAAGAAGGTTTCTGGAATCGCTGCGGCCTGGACCCAGTCCAGCCCGTCGGGAATAGGCAGGGTTTGTCCGGCCGGGGCCACACAGTACTGCGCATAGCCGCCGCCGTTGGTCAGTGCGCAGACCTTGTCGCCAAGCTTGAATGCACTGACACCTTCGCCCAGCGCAACCACTTCGCCGGCGATTTCCAGGCCGGGAATCGGGCTCATGCCCGGCTTCATCGGGTATTTTCCCGCGCGCTGGATGACATCGGGGCGGTTGACCCCGGCAGCCTGTACCTTTATCAGAACTTCCCCTGCGCCTGGGCTTGGTACGGCCGTTTGCCGAGGTTGCAAAACCTCTGGCCCACCGGGTTCGGTAATTTCAATAAGGGTCATTTGTGTAGCAAGAGTCATGATTCAGTGCCTCCGCAGCAGGGTTGAATTGCATCTAGTGTGCGACTGGCTAAAGCCATGGCGGGTTCCCAGATAAGTGCGATGACGATTGGAGCACGGCCGATTGCCAAATAATGCGATAGGCTGGCCGGCATGGGTGTTTACCAGAGCAGGGCATGATGACCATTTGGCTCATGGCTTTGCGCTAGTATCCGCGAATTGACTACCCTGCATAAAGGTGACGAATTCACGATTGGTACAACTCTGTCATGAGCATGGCCGGGCTTAACCTGTTGTAGCCGGTATTATCGAGGGCGTTCAATGCACCGCAAGGTATTCGCCAGTAAAGTTTTTGATCGAAAAGTCGTGCTGATTACCGGTGGTTGCGCGGGTATTGGTCGCGCAATAGCCATGCGTGCAGCTCAAGGCGGTGGCCGCCTGGTGATTCTTTACTTGCAGCAGGAGTCGCTCGACAGCCTGGTCCAGCATCTGGAAGATCATCACAATGTCGAGGCCCTGGGCCTGTGTTGCGATGTTGCCGACGCCCAGGCGGTCGAGCATGCCGTGGCGCATGCAGTCGAGCGTTTTGGCGGGATCGATGTGCTGGTCAATAACGCTGGCATTACTCACCGCAGCAATTTCGCCGACACTCAACTTGAAGTGTTTCAGCGGGTCATGGCGGTCAATTATTTCGGTGCCGTGCATTGCACCAAGGCCGCTTTGCCGAGCCTTATTGCCCGTGGCGGGCAGATTATCGTGCTCAGTTCATTGTCGGGCTTTGCGCCGCTACTGTATCGCAGCGCCTACAACGCCAGTAAACATGCATTGCATGGGTTGTTCGAAACCTTGCGCGCCGAACTCAAGGGCTCTGGCGTCAATGTGATGCTGGTTTGCCCCGGCTTTACCGCCACGGACTTGCGCAAGAACGCTCTGGTCGGTGATGGCTCAGTTGCACCCCAACCGCCACTGGCGATTGGCAAGGTTGCCTCTGCCCAGGATGTCGCCGAGGCAATCTACCAGGGGGCATTAAAGCGTAAGCGCCTGTTGGTCTTGTCCAATGTCAACTGGCGGGCCAGATTGCTCGCACGTTTCTTCCCGCGTTTATTCGAGCGGGTGTTATTGCCGCGTTTGTCTGGGTTAAAACCGCAACGTTCGGGATCGCACTAATGCGGGCTGCCTGGCTGCTGTTTTTCATGCTGCTGGGCGCTCCGGTTGCTGCCGAGTCCTTGTCGCTCAAGGTCATGACTGACCTTTGGCCGCCATTTCGAATGCTCGACGACAAGGGCAAGCTATATGGCCTGGACATCGATTTACTGCATGAAATCGAACAGCGCAGCGGCTATCGCCTGGTGGTTCAGCGGGCGCCCTGGGCGCGAGGGCTGGCGGCGTTGCAGTCCGGTCGGGCGGATATGATGAGCGGGCTGGCTAAAACTCCGGCACGAGAGCGTTATATCAATTATTTGGAGCCCGCCTACTTTGCTTGTGCCCCGCGAATTTACATGACGCCCGAGTTTGCCCCCTTATTGACCGACTACACACAACTTGCCGGTCTGCGTATTGGCTATGTGCTCGACTCAGCTTACTTCGAACCGTTTTACAGCGATAAATCACTCAGCAAGGTCGCTGTTTCCAGTGAGTCTCAACTGTTGGGAATGTTGGCCCGTGGCCGTATCCAGGCCTTTGTCGGCACTGATTGCCAGGTTGACTACGAACTGCGCGATCCGCAGAAGGCCAAGGCCATTGCCAAGGCGGCATACAAACCCGCGAGTCATATCCGGTTGTACCTGGGGTTCAGTCGACAGGGCGATCATGTGGCGGCGATAAGGCGCGTCACTGAAGTGCTGCAGCAATTGCTCACCGAGGGCTGGATACAACAGCGCGCCGAGCATTATGGGTTAGAAAAAACAGGCCTTGTCGAGTACAGCGCACCTTAGGGAAAATTGGTCTGCTGCGCTGGTTCAGTTCTCGATCGGCGCCTGTTCATGCAGCATAAACATACGGAACAGCACAACACTGGCAAAAAGCTGCAAGAAGTTGTCGGTGCTATTGAGCAAAATGGCAAAAAGGCCATCTGCATCCGCGCCTTGAGTGGTTTGCAGCCAGCCGCTAAGCAGCCACAGCGGAACCATGACAATAAGCACGCAACCGGCAATCTGCCAGAAATAGTTGCGAGTCAGCTCGAAGCTCTCATGCAAGGCCTTGATCGGGCTCAGGCCGCGCAATACCAGCAGGTACTCGGCAAACGCCAGCTTGATCATGAACCATAAGCCCGGAATGATGAACAGCGAGGCTCCGAGAGCAATCACCAGGGTGCTGATGGCGGTGAGCAGGGCAAATGCTGGCCACATGCACAGGCTGGTGGCGAGCAGGTTGCGCATCTGTGGCGATTCGTTGCGGCTGCGCGCATCGAGAAACAAAATCAACGCGCCGGTATAAAGCGGGTAGAACACCAGCCCGAGCATGATCCCGTAGATCATCTCGTTCTCTGGCCCCGCGATTGAGCTGACCCATTGATGCAAAAGCGATTCGACAAGAATCAGCGGCAGGCACAGCTTGGCGATGCTCAGCAGGTTATTGCTGAAGAAAAACCAGGAATCGCGCAAAATCGCAGTGATATTCATCGTCGTCTTGATCATCTGTGGTGGGTCGCCAAAGGTCGTCACTCTAGCCGATCTGAGTGTGCCAGCCCAAGCCCGGTAGCTTCTCGCATCAGGCCAAGCTGTAACCCTGTATGACCTGGATCAGGATTGGTTGGCGAAACGTTCAACCACGCTGGTGCAACTGACGACTTCTGCGTACTCATCGCGAAGGTTGGCCATTGCCATGTGGTGTACCTCATCGGCACTGTGTGGGTTGCCGGCAAAGTCGGTTTTGTCAAAGGTGTAGCAGGCGTCATGGACCACCAATG
This sequence comes from Pseudomonas sp. S9, assembly GCF_000222125.1. Classification (NCBI taxonomy): domain Bacteria; kingdom Pseudomonadati; phylum Pseudomonadota; class Gammaproteobacteria; order Pseudomonadales; family Pseudomonadaceae; genus Pseudomonas; species Pseudomonas sp. S9. The sequence continues at coordinate 183,843 of NZ_AFFX01000005.1, forward strand.
TCCCGAACCCCAGGTTGCTGGCGGTGCGCGCGGTGGCCTCGACCGAGTTCTCGCTGGCCACGCCAACAATCACCAGCAGTCTGATACCGCGCACATGGAGCCAGCGTTCAAGTGCCGAGTGACAAAAGGCGTCCGTGACATTTTTTTCCAACACGTATTCGTGGGCCAGTGGCTGCAGTTCGGGTTGAAACAGCGCACCGCTCTGGCCCGGCGCAAAGACCGAGTCGGGCTGTCTGGAAACATGCCGGATATGCACCAGTGGCCAACCGAGGTTACGCCAGTGTTGTTGAAGCGTGGCGATTTGCTGTTCGGCACCAGAGTTGTTACGCGGCAGCTTGACGCGCTGAATGCCCTGCTGCATGTCGATTGTCAGCAGGGCGACGGGTGAGTCGGGCAGGGCAACTGTGGACATGCTTCACCTTTGATCTCTGGGATGTGACTGAGTGACAGTAGCAGGCAAACGAACTGCTGGTTTACAGGTGGTTTTATCGCTTTAGCGGCCTTTTTCCTGCGGCATGGATGCAGGGCTGGCATACTGCTGTTTATCTTGCATGTTGTTGTCCCTCAGCCGCCACCCGAGGAAATCCGGTGAAAAAAATAGCCTTGTTCGCCGATGTACAAAACCTCTACTACACAGTTCGCCAGGCCTATGGCTGCCACTTCAATTATTCGGCATTGTGGGAGCGGGTTAGTCAGAACGGCGAGATTGTCGAGGCCTACGCCTATGCAATTGATCGTGGCGATCCGAAACAGCAGCAGTTCCAGCAGATATTGCGCAACCTTGGCTTCACCGTAAAGCTCAAGCCCTATATCCAGCGCAGTGATGGCTCGGCCAAGGGTGACTGGGATGTGGGCATCACCATCGACATCATGGATGCAGCGACGCGAGTCGATGAGGTTGTACTTGCTTCGGGCGATGGCGATTTCGCCATCTTGCTGGATAAAATTCGCGCCAGCCAGGGTGTTGAAGCCGTTGCCTATGGCGTGCCTGAGCTAACGGCCCAGGCCCTGATGCGTGCAGCCAGTAAATATGTGCCAATTGAAGGCGGTTTATTGCTCAAGTAATTTTTGCGCCTATCCTGAGTCGATACAGTGAAACCTTGGCCCGTGGGCCAAGTCACTATTGAAGCTTGAATATCAGGATTTTAACGTGAGTCCCATTGCTGTTATCGACTTCGAAACCACCGGCATGTCTCCCGAGCAACAAGCTCGTGCCACCGAAATTGGCGTTGCCATAGTGCAAGATGGGCAGATTGTGGCGCGCTATGAGAGCTTGATGAACTCTGGTGCCTGGGTACCGCCGTTCATTCAACAGTTGACCGGCATCAGCAACGCCATGCTGCGTGATGCACCACCTGCTGCCCAGGTAATGAACGAAGTCGCCGATTTTGTTGGCGATATCCCGCTGATGGCGCACAACGCCGCTTTCGACCAGAAGTTCTGGGATGCCGAGTTGGCTCTGGTGCGACGCAGGCGCGTCCAGCCGTTCGCCTGTTCCTTGCTGCTGTCGCGTCGCCTGTTGCCACAGGCTCCTAGCCACAAGCTGGGTAATCTCAATCGTTGGGCGCAGTTGCCTTCAACCGGTCGGGCTCACCGTGCCTTGGCCGATGCCGAGATGGCGGCGAACCTGACTTGCTACATGAGTACACTGCTTCGTGAACGTCATGGCATTAATGACATATCCCATGAATTGTTTTGCACCTTGCAGAAAATTCCAGCGGCCCAGATTGGGCAGGTACTTGAAGGCCTGCGTCAGGCTTGAGCTGACGACACCTGAAACCTGACGCGGCCTGCTAAACTACGCGGCATTATTTTTCGCGTTACTTCACCAGGTTATTTGCCATGACTTTTGCCTCGCTCAAGCTGATTGAGCCGCTGCTGCGCACCCTTGACGGCCTAGATTACAAAAACCCGACGCCAGTGCAGGTGCAGGCCATACCGCCGATCCTGCAAGGCCGTGACTTGATGGCCGCGGCGCAAACCGGCACCGGCAAGACCGCAGGCTTTGCCTTGCCATTGTTGCAACGCCTGATGATGGAAGGCCCCAGCGTTGCCAGCAATTGCATACGGGCGCTGGTGCTGGTGCCGACTCGGGAGCTGGCCGAACAGGTCCAGCAGAGTTTCCAGGCCTACGGTCAGCACCTGCCGCTGCGTAGTTATGCGGTGTATGGCGGCGTGAGCATCAACCCGCAGATGATGAAGCTGCGCAAAGGGCTTGATGTGCTGGTGGCAACGCCAGGACGCTTGCTCGACTTGTATCGCCAGAACGCGGTCAAGTTTAATCAGCTGCAGGTGCTGGTCTTGGACGAAGCAGACCGCATGCTCGATCTGGGGTTTGCCCGCGAACTGGATGATCTGTTCAGTGCTCTGCCGAAAAAGCGCCAGACCCTGTTGTTCTCCGCGACTTTCTCCGATGCGATTCGGCGCCTGGCCGGTGAGATGTTGCGCGACCCACTGAGTATCGAGGTCAGCCCGCGTAATGCTGCCGCCAAGTCGGTCAAGCAATGGCTGGTCACTGTGGATAAAAAGCGTAAGGCCGAGCTGTTCCTGCACCTGTACAAAACCAAGCGTTGGCAGCAGGTGTTGGTCTTCGTCAAGACGCGTAAAGGGGTCGATGAGCTCGAGGGCGAATTACAGCGCAACGGTATCAGCGCCGATGCGATTCACGGCGACAAGCCGCAACCGACTCGCTTGCGTGCATTGCAGCGCTTCAAGCAAGGCGAGGTCAAGGTGTTGGTCGCCACCGATGTGGCGGCGCGTGGGCTCGATATCGACGACATGCCGCTGGTGGTCAACTTTGACTTGCCCATTGTGGCTGAAGACTATGTTCACCGCATCGGCCGTACTGGTCGTGCCGGCGCTACGGGGCAGGCGGTATCCTTGGTCTGCGCCGATGAGGTGCAACTGCTGGCGGCAATCGAAAGCATGATCCAGCAAGTCCTGCCGCGTGTGGATGAGCCCGACTTCATTCCCGATCACCGTGTGCCACAAACCGTGGCCGGTGGTGCGGTGATCAAAAAACCAAAGAAAGCCAAAAAACCGAAGGTAGTGGGCGGTAACAAGGCCGGCGGCCTGGGGCGCTGGCTGGAAAGCGATGAGCCTGCAGAGCCACCGATCAAAGCCATCCGCAAGGTGCCAAGTTTCGGCGGCAAACCAGTGAAACGCAGCAAGTAAAGTTTTTGTCAAAGGTGTTGATGTAGCCGCCTTCAATAGCTGCAATTCGTCGGTCGGATCAAGTTTTATCCGCTTCTTTCGGCGTCAAGTACAGCGACCAGGAGCCACATAGTGAGCCAGGACAAAGCCAACTTCTCGACCCAGGTGATCCACGCTGGTGACCAGTCGAGCTATGCCGATAATGCTATTTTTCCGGCGATTGTAACTGCCAGCTCATTTATCCAGCGCAGCCTGGATGAGCCTAGCGAGTACGCATACAGCCGGGTCAGCAACCCGACGCGGCATGCCTATGAAAGTTGCATCGCCCAGCTTGAAGGGGGATCCGGCGCTGTGGCCTGTGCCTCTGGCATGGCTGCGACTTCAACGGTGTTCGAGCTGCTGGAAAAAGACGCCCATGTCATCGTAATGGCTGGCGTCTACGGCGGCACATTCCGCCTGCTTAACGATTACCGCAGCAGAACCTCTGGGGTGACGGTCAGCTATGTCGACCTCAATGACCTGGAAGCATTGGCCGCCAGTCGCACCGACAAGACCCAACTGATCTGGATCGAAACCCCGACCAATCCGATTCTGCAACTGGTCGATATTGCACCGGTAGCCGCATTCGCCCGCGAGCAGGGGATACTGACTTGCGTCGACAACACCTTTTGCTCGCCTTGGAACCAGCGTCCGCTGGAGCATGGGATCGACCTGGTCATGCACTCGGCGAGTAAATACATCGGTGGTCACTCCGACCTGATTGGCGGTGTGGTGGTCGCAGCCAGCCAAGACCTGCTCAAGCGTTTGCGCAACATCAGCATGGCCATCGGTGCGGTGCAGGGGCCCTTTGATTGCTACCTGGCCCTGCGTGGCTTGAAGACGCTGGATGTGCGCATGGAGCGCCAATGCAGCAATGCATTGAGCGTTGCGCAGTTTCTCAGCCAGCACCCGCAGGTCGAAGCGGTGTTTTATCCGGGGCTGGCGAACCATCCGCAATATGCCCTCGGCCAGCGGCAAATGCGCAGCGGTGGCGCCGTGGTGTCACTGCGCTTGAAAGCTGATCGCGCAGGCACTGCACGCTTTATCGAGCAGCTATCAATTTTCGTCCTGGCGGATTCACTGGGCGGGGTCGAAAGCATGATCAACCATTCCTACAGCATGTCGCATTGCTCGTTGAGCCATGAACAAAAAGCAGCGTTTGGGATTACCGAGAATCTGCTGCGGCTGTCGATCGGTATTGAGCATGCCGATGACCTGATTGCAGATCTGCAGCGTGGTTTTGCGGCTGTGTCACCCGAGAAGGCAGGTCAATAAATGACGGATCATGGTATCTGGTCAATCATGCCGCCGCTGCTGACCATTTTTCTGGCCGTCTTTACCCGCCAGGTAATACTGTCACTGGTTGCCGGCGTTATTGCAGGTTTCCTGGTACTTTCGGACTTCCATATTGGCCCGGCATTGGCAGGTTCGGGGCAGGGCTTGGTGGGTGTATTCAAGTCGGATGGCGCGTTAAAGACCCTGCTGTTTGGCTTGATGGTCGGCGCGATTATTCATTTGGCGCGCATCACCGGTGGCATGGCCAGCCTTGTCAAGTTGCTGACTGATCGAGAGCGGGTGGTCAAGGGACCAGTCAGCACGCAATTGCTGGGCATGGCCATCGCGGCATTGATCTTTATCGAAAGCAATTTGTCGCTGCTCACCGCCGGAACAGTGACCAGTGGGCTGGCGAGCAAGTACCGGGTGTCGCGCGAGCAAATGGCCTATGTGATCCAGGGCACCGGGCTTAGTGTGTGGTCGTCGATTCTGTTCAATGGCTGGGGCGCGGCGATGATGGGCGTTATCGCGCTGCAAGTCGGCAAGGGGTTTGTCAGCGGCGAACCCTTCAGCATTCTCGCTCAGTCAATGCTCTACAACGCTTACGCCTGGGCATCCATTGGCTTTGTCTTGTTGAGTATATTCAGCCGTTTTTCGTTTGCTGGAATGCGTCGGGCAAACGAGCGCGCGGCGCAAGGCATCGAGTTGCGCGAAGGCGCGATTCCCCTGATGGCTGAGTTTGATGAGAGCTCGGTGCGCGAGCCAGGCTCGCACAGTGTCTGGAACCTGCTGCTGCCGCTGCTGGCAATGATTATCAGCGTGCCCATTGGCTTGTATATCACCGGTGATGGTCAACTGAGCAAGGGTTCTGGCTCGACTGCCGTGCTTTGGGGTGTGCTCTGCGGCCAGTTGGTCGGGGCGGTGCAGTACCTGCTGGTCAAGCGAATCTTTACCCTGGATGAATACTTTCGCGAGCTGTTGGCCGGGTATCAGTCAATGGTGCCTTTGACCGTGGTCATGACGCTGGCATTTCTGATTGGCAATATCAGCGGTGACCTCAATGTCGGCGGTTATCTGGCGCAGCACATCAACGATTATGTGCCTGCCGGGTTATCGGCGGCCTTTGTGTTTGTCGTGGCCTGTGCGATTTCGCTGTCGACCGGCACATCATGGGGCACCTTCGCGATAATGATCCCCATCGGCATCCAGATTGCCGCGGCAACCGGTGTCGATCCATATCCGCTGATTGGCGCGGCGATATCCGGGTCCATCTTCGGTGACTCGATTTCACCGATCAGCGACACCGGTATCGTCACTTCGATGGCCACGCGCAATGATCACATCGACCACATCAACACCCAACTGCCTTATGGCCTAGCTGCGGGTGCGGTGGCGCTGCTGTTCTTTATTGGTGTTGGTTTATTTTGAGCAGGGGCCAGCCAGGCAGTCGAGCATACCCAGGCCTGCTTGTCGGCCGCTGGCGAAACAGGCGGTGAGCAGGTAGCCGCCGGTTGGCGCTTCCCAGTCAAGCATCTCGCCAGCGCAGAATACGCCGGGCAGCTTGTTGAGCATCAGTTGTCGATCAAGCTCGGCGAATGGCACGCCGCCAGCGGTGCTGATGGCTTCATCAAGCGGGCGGGCCCGAACCAGGGTAATGGGCAAGGCTTTGATCGCCTGGGCCAGAAGCGCCGGGTCGTGGAATGCCTCGGCCGCCACCCGTTCACGCAACAATGCTGATTTGACTCCGTCGATATTGGCCTGGCGATGCAGGTGCTTTGCCATTGAGTGTGAACCCCGTGGCTTGCCCAGGGCTGTTTCCAGGCTGGCGATATCGTTGTGCGGCAATAGGTCGAGGTAAATCGTGGCGCTGCCGTGCTGGTCGATCTGCTGGCGGATTTTCGCAGAAAGCGCATAGACCAGGCTGCCTTCGATGCCTTTGGCCGTGAGTACAAACTCGCCTTGTCGTGGCGCATCGCCTGCAAGGTTCAGGCTGACGTTTTTCAGCGGTGCACCGGCAAACTTGTCCTGCAAGAACGGGCTCCAGGCCGCCACTTCAAACCCACAGTTGCTCGGTTGCAAGGGGCTGATTTCAACGCCGCGATTTTGCAACAGCTCAACCCATGCGCCATCAGAGCCCAGGCGTGACCAACTGGCGCCGCCGAGTGCCAGCAACGTTGCGTCAGGTGAACATTGAAACTCGCCCTCTGTATTCTTCATGCGTAGCTGGCCGTCATTGGTCCAGCCGAGCCAGCGGTGGCGAGTGTGGATGCTGACGTTGTGTTCACGCAGGCGTTTGAGCCAGGCGCGCAGCAGCGGCGCGGCTTTCATATCAGTCGGAAATACCCGGCCTGAGGTGCCGACAAAGGTCTCGATGCCAAGCTCGTGAATCCAGTTGCGCAAGGCATCGGCGTCAAAGGCTTCGAGTAGCTGGCCGATTTCGTCGCTGCGTTCGGCGTAGCGTTGGATAAACGCGGCTTTGGCTTCGGAATGGGTGATGTTCATGCCGCCAACGCCTGCCAGCAGGAATTTGCGTCCCACCGAGGGCATGGCGTCGAACAACTCGACCTTGATACCGGCGAGCGCCAGCACCTCAGCCGCCATCAAGCCAGCCGGACCTCCACCAATGATGGCAACCTGTGGTGTGGTGGACGTGGCATTGGGAGTCATCGGCTGGTCAATCATATCGCGAGGGAAATAGGCGCGATTCTACACCATGCGCTCGGCCCAAACCTGTGTGGCGCTGTGATGAAGGATGCCGTGGCGAGCCGCGAGTGCCTTGCGGTCTTTATCGTAGCCACCGCCGATCACGCCCATTACCGGGATATTGCGGCCCACGCAGTGCTGCAGTACTGCTTTGTCGCGTGTGGCGACACCTTGGTCGGTGAGCTTCAGGTAACCCAGGGCATCATCCTTATGCACATCGACCCCGGCGTCGTACAGCACCAGGTCGGGCTGATACAGTGGCAGCAGGTAATTTAATGCGTCATCGACCACTTGCAGGTAGTCTCTGTCGCCCATGCCCATCGGCAATGGGATGTCCCAGTCGCTGTCGGCTTTGCGTGCCGGAAAGTTTTTTTCGCAGTGCAGCGATACGGTTATGGCTTCTGGCGTGTCGGCGAGCAGACGTGCGGTGCCATCGCCTTGGTGAACGTCGCAATCGAATATCAATACGCGCTGCACCTTGCCAGCCGCGAGCAGGTAGCGGCTGATCACCGCAAGGTCATTGAAAATGCAAAAGCCTGCGGGGTGATCATAATGGGCATGGTGCGTACCGCCGGCCAAATGGCAAGCCAAGCCGTGTTCAAGGGCCAGTTCAGCCGTCAGGATCGAGCCGCCAACGGCGCGCACCGTGCGCTGCGCCAGTGCTGCGCTCCAGGGCAGGCCGAGCCTGCGTTGGTCGGCGTGGGGCAGCTCGCCGCTCATGTAGCGTTCGATGTAGTCCGGGCAATGGGCCAGCGCCAAAATCTCATTGGGGCAAAGGGCGGGGCTATGCAGTTCTTCATCGCTGACTACGCCGCTGTCGATCAGGTGGTCATGCAGCAGGCGGAATTTCTCCATGGGGAAACGATGTTCCGCAGGAAACTCCGGGCTGTAGTCAGGGTGATAGACCAGCGGTAGGCGCATACAATGGCTTCTGTAACGGGCTTTTTCAGGGCGTGAGTATGGCGCTGCAATGCATGGCGACTCAAGTGGAGCGCAAATGAACGAGTTGCAAACACAGCGATTAATCCTGCGTCCGTGGCGCGAGGGTGATCTACCGGCGTTCGCGGCAATGAATGCCAACCCAGAGGTGATGCGCCACTTTCCAGCATGCATGAGTCTTGATGAAAGTGATGCGCTGGCGCGGCGGATTATCCAGCACTTTGCCGACCATGGTTTTGGCCAATGGGTGGTCGAGCGGGCTGGTCAACCAGGCTTGATCGGTGTAGTGGGCTTGCAGCATGTCAGCTTTTCGGCGCCCTTTACCCCGGCTGTCGAGATTGGCTGGCGACTGGATTCAAGCCACTGGCGCCAAGGCTATGCGCTGGAAGCGGCGCGGGCGGTGTTGCGCCAGGGCTTCACTGAGCTTGGGCTTGAGCAGATCCTGGCCTTTACCGTCCCGGCAAACAGGCCATCGCAGGCTTTGATGCAGCGCCTCGGCATGCAGCATGACCGCCAGGGAGACTTCCAGCATCCGCGCTTGCCGGTTGGCCATGCACTGCGCCGGCATGTGCTTTATCGGCTAACCCGCGAACACTGGCAGCAAGCCCATGAATGACCTGGTCAGGGCGTATCATCAGCTCAGCAAACACCGGCCTGGTCACTTTGCACCCGGCCCCGGTCAGCTCGACTGGGCGACGCAACCCGCACCGTTTCGCCGCTATAACGCGGCGCGCCTGATCGAGTTGTGGCACCGCCCGCTGGAAGAGTCGCCTGCATACGACAGTGCCTTCAGTGAGTCGGCCCAGGTGCCTGCCGAGTTGAACCTGGCAAGTATTTCGCAGCTGTTCTATGACAGCCTGGCGGTGTCCGCGTGGAAGCAGGCGGGCGCGACACGTTGGGCGCTGCGGGTCAATCCGTCGTCCGGCAATCTGCACCCCACCGAGGCCTATGCGCTGATTCCGGCAGGCGCTGTCGACTCCTCCGCCTTGCTGGTGCATTACGCCCCGGATGCCCATGCCTTGGAGGTGCGCGGCGAGTTGCCCGCTTCTTTGGCCGAGCAACTGCACAGTGCATTGCCAGCGACTGGCTTGCTGGTCGGTTTGAGCAGCATCGCCTGGCGCGAGGCCTGGAAGTACGGCGAGCGTGCCTACCGTTATTGCAATCATGACCTGGGCCATGCGTTGGCGGCGCTGGCGATAGCGGCCAACATCCAGGGCTGGCAGGTACGGCGGTTGCATGCTGTTGCCGAGTGGCAGCTCGATACCATGCTAGGGCTGGACCGTCAGGGTTTTGCCGAGGCCGAGCACGCCGACTGCCTGTTGTGGATTGGCCCAGGGCAAAGTACTGAATTTGCGCTACCCGCAAGCGTGCTTCAGGGGTTGGCTGGCCTTGAGCTTGCTGGAACGCCCAATCGCTTGTCGCGCCAGTACCGTGACTGGCCAGAGTTGCAGCGCATACAGGCGCTCTGCCGTGCGCCAGCGCTGGCCAGGCAAAGCTGGCAAACTGGGGCAGGGCGGATGCAGGCAGATAATCCGGGACTACCGCTGCGGCCTATCTTGCACCGCAGGCGCAGCGCCCAGTCCATGGATGGCAAGACGGGCATTCATGCCGAGTTATTGTTGGCCTGGTTACGTCGCCTCATGCCGGGCAACTCGCCGGTGCCATTTGCCGTCACTGGGGAGCCCGCGCAGGTCGATGTCGTGGTCTTTGTGCATCGGGTGCAAGGTTTGCAGCCGGGACTGTACTGGTTGGCGCGCGTAACGGGCGAGCCGGAGCCCGGCTTGCGTGGCGACTTCAGCTGGCAGCGGGTTGATGACGAGCTACCGCTGTATCGCCTGCTTGAGGGCGATGCACGTGAGCTGGCCGGTTTTTTGTCCTGCGGGCAAGACATTGCCAGCGATGGTTGCATGGCCCTGGCCATGCTTGCGCGGCTTGATAACGCCGGTGCGGCCGGGCCGTGGTGTTATCCGCGCCTGTATTGGGAGTGTGGTCAAATTGGCCAATTATTGTATCTGGAAGCAGATGCAGCAGGCTTATCTGCGACTGGCATCGGCTGCTATTTCGACGATGCCGTGCACGAATTGCTGGGCTTGGCCGACACGCACTGGCAAAGTCTCTACCATTTCACCTTGGGCAAGGCTGTATGGGATGAGCGTCTGACTGCTCAGCCAGCCTATCCAAGGTTACGATTACCGGCCGCAGCGGGCGATGAGGAGCGGATTGATGAGTAAAGTTCTAGATGATCTGGTGGCGTTGCTGAGCCTGGAAACCATCGAGGAAAACCTGTTTCGCGGTGTGAGCCAGGACCTGGGTTTTCGTCAGCTGTTTGGTGGCCAGGTGCTAGGCCAATGCATATCCGCGGCGAGCCAGACCATGGATGATGCCCGGCATGTGCATTCGATGCATGGCTATTTCCTGCGCCCGGGTGATCCAACCCTGCCGATCGTTTCTCAGGTTGATCGCGTGCGTGATGGCGGCAGCTTCAGCACCCGACGGGTGATGGCAATCCAGAAGGGCCAACCGATCTTCACCTGCAGTGCATCATTCCAGGCCGACGAGCCTGGCTTTAGTCATCAGATTGAAATGCCGGATATTCCCGGCCCGGAAGACTTGCAGTCCGAGACAGAGCTGGCGCGCCAGGTCGCGCACCTGCTGCCCGAGCGCATGCGCGAGCGGGCCTTGAGTGACAAGCCGATTGATATTCGCCCGGTCACCGTCGGCAATCCGTTCAAGCCGGAAGTTACCGAGCCGGTTAAGTATGTCTGGTTCAAGGCAGATGGCACCCTGCCCGAGAGCCCTGCGCTGCACAAGTACATCCTGGGCTACGCCTCGGACTTCAACCTGCTTACCACCTCGATGCTGCCGCATGGTATTTCGGTGTGGCAGAAGTTTATGCAGGTCGCCAGCCTTGATCATTCCCTGTGGTTTCATTGCAACCTGCGCATGGACGATTGGTTGCTCTACGCCATGGACAGCCCCTGGGCGGGTAATGCCCGTGGTTTCGCACGCGGCAGCGTATTCAACCGCCAGGGCAAACTGGTTGCCTCGGTCGCCCAGGAAGGCTTGATCCGCCTGCGCGAAGACTGGAAATGAGTTTGCACCAAGCCCGTCATTGGGTATTCGACATGGATGGCACCCTGACCCTGGCCGTGCATGACTTCGAGGCGATCAAGCATGCGCTGGAAATTCCGCTTGAGCAGGATATCCTGCACCACCTCGCTGCGCTGCCTGCCGATGAAGCCAAGGCCAAGCACGCCTGGTTACTGGAGCATGAGCGTGAGTTGGCACTCAATGCGCAGCCTGCCCCGGGCGCGGTCGAGCTGCTGCGTGAGTTGGCCGGGCGTGGTTATCAACTGGGTATATTGACGCGTAATGCCCATGAGCTGGCGCTGCTGACCTTGCAGGCCATTGGTGTTGGCGACTGCTTTGCCACGGCTGACGTGATTGGCCGGGATGAAGCGCTGCCCAAGCCAGACCCCGATGGTTTATTGCGTCTGGCGCAGCGTTGGCAGGTCGCGCCCTCGCAGTTGATCATGGTCGGGGATTATCGGTTTGACCTGCAATGCGCCCGTGCGGCTGGGGCCTACAGTGTGCTGGTCAATTTGCCCAGCAACCCCTGGCCAGAGTTGGTTGATCACTTTGCGTTGGACTGCGGCGCGCTGCTCGGTCAGCTCGATGGACGTTCGAATTAGCCATGGGGCTCGTGTTGCGCAAGGCGCAGTTGGACGACGCTTCAGCGATCAGCACGCTGATCATTGCCGCGATCAGGCAAACCAATGCCAATGACTACCCCGCCGCACTGATCGAGTCCCTGCCCGAGCACTTTTCTGCCGGGCAAATTGCCGCGCGCATGTCGATGCGAGACACCTATGTTGCGCTGGACGCTGGTGTGGTGATCGGCACTGCCAGCCTGGACGACATGACCGTCCGCTCGGTTTTTGTCTTGCCGGAGTATCAAGGGCGTGGCGCTGGTTTGGCACTTATGACGCAAATAGAAGCGCTGGCGCTGCAGCGTTCAATCAGCACCTTGAGCGTACCTTCATCGATTACCGCCGAAGGCTTTTACAAGCGCCTTGGTTACGCCACCATTGGTGAGGTGTACGAAGGCGTCGAAAAAATAATCGTCATGACCAAGACGCTTGTGCCCTGACCGGCGTGGGCATTGGTGGACAAGCTTCGCGTTGTCACGCCTTACGAGTGATGCTTATTTCGTAGGGAGGACAGCGTTTTTCTGTCCGCCATTTGCAGCACGGAACAGGATTGCTTGGCGCTTTCTGGTGGACAAGCTTCGCGTTATCGCACCCTATGTATGGTCATCCTTTGCGTTTGGTTCCAGTGCCTTGATGATCGGGCAGTCTGGGCGATGATCGCCGTGGCAATGATCGCTCAGCTCTTGCAGGGTGTCGCGCAGGCCCGTCAACTCGCGGATTTTGCAGTTGAGCTGCGCAATATGCTCGCCCGCGAGCTTCTTCACATCGGCGCTGGCGCGGTCACGGTCTTGCCACAGGGCCAGCAGCTTGGCGACCTCCGCCAGGGAAAACCCCAAGTCCCTTGAGCGCTTGATAAAGGTCAGGCGGTGCAGGTCATCGGCGCTGTAGATTCGGTAGCCACTGTCGCTGCGCCCAGCCTCTGGCAGCAAGTCGATCGACTCGTAATAGCGAATCATCTTTGCGCTAAGCCCAGTCTTCTTTGCTGCTTGGCCAATATTCATATCAAGTCTCCATCAGGCATTCTTTGCCATACTTCTCGACCGCCGCCAGGCATGACTCAGGGGCGCCAGCGTTTCAACATCAAGGCATTGGCCACCACGCTGACGCTGGAAAGCGCCATCGCCGCGCCAGCCACCATGGGGTTGAGGTAACCAAGGGCGGCTAGTGGAATGCCGACTATGTTGTAGGCAAAGGCCCAAAACAGGTTTTGCCGGATCTTGTTAAAGGTGCGATTGCTGATGTCCAGCGCCGCAGCCACCAGGCGTGGGTCGCCGCGCATCAGCGTAATGCCTGCCGCTTGCATCGCCACGTCAGTGCCGCCACCCATGGCGATACCGACATCGGCCGAGGCCAGAGCGGGTGCATCGTTAATCCCGTCGCCGACCATTGCCACCACGCCACCTGTTTTCAGCTGCTTGATGATGGAGGCTTTGTCCGCAGGCAATACATTGGCGTGGAGCGAGTCGATGGCCAGTTGATGGGCGACGTTCTCGACGCTGCCGCGGTTGTCGCCACCGATCAGGTGGGTGTCGATATCCAGCGCCTTCAGCCGACTGATCGCTTCTTTGGCGCCCTCTTTGAGGGTGTCACCGAAGGCGAATAAACCCAGCACCCGTGGCTGCGGTTTTTTTTCGATCAGCCACGACAGGGTGCGCCCTTCAGCCTCCCAGGCTTCGGCTTTGGCGGCCAGGTCGCCTGGGCTCAAGCCATGCTCTTCGAGCAAACGTCTATTACCAAGGGCAAGGCTGCGCTCAGCCAATGTTCCGGCGATTCCACGACCGCTCAAGGCCTGGCTGGCGGTCACAGCCAGCGGTGTGATGTTTTGTTCAGCACAGGCATCCAGCACGGCCTTGGCCAGCGGGTGTTCGCTAGCGCTTTGCAGGCTCCCCGCCAGTTGCAGCACGTTTTGAGTGTCGCCATCGACCGCTTGCAGCTGGGCCACTTGCGGCGTGCCTGAGGTAAGCGTGCCGGTCTTGTCGAAGGCAACAACATTGACCTTGTGCGCGACTTCAAGTGCTTCTGCATCCTTGATCAAAATACCGTGCCGCGCCGCCACGCCGGTGCCCGCCATTATCGCCGTGGGTGTCGCCAGGCCCAGTGCGCATGGGCAGGCGATCACCAGTACCGCCACGGCATTGAGCAGGGCTGTCTCGACACTGGCGCCAGCGATCAGCCAGCCAATCAGGGTAATCAGGGCGATGCCCAAAACGGCGGGTACAAATACTTGGCTGACTTTATCCACCAGCTTTTGGATAGGGGCCTTGGCGGCTTGGGCGTCTTCAACCAGTCGAATGATTTTGGCCAGCACGGTTTCTGCGCCCAGCGCCGTGGTTTCGATCAGCAGGCGACCTTCGCCGTTGATCGCACCTGCGGTGATTGAGTCGCCTGGTTGCTTGGCCTGCGGCACGCTTTCGCCGCTGATCAGCGCTTCATCTGCATGGCTCTGTCCCTCCAGCACCTTGCCGTCCACCGGAAAACGCTCACCGGGTTTGACCAGGATCTGGTCGCCCAGCGCCAGATCGCCCAGTGCAACCCATTGTTCTTCGCCGTCCTTCAAGCGCAGGGCCTGATCGGGGCGCAACGCCTGCAAGGCACGAATGGCGCTGGTGGTTTGCCGTTTGGCACGGCTCTCCATATATTTGCCGAGCATGATCAGCGCAATAATCACCGTTGACGCTTCGAAGTACAGATGCGGTGTTTGCCCGGCTGGAGTGATCAGCCATTGGTAAAGGCTCAGGCCATAGCCGGCGCTGGTTCCGATGGCAACCAGTTGGTCCATGTTCCCGGCACCGGCACGCAATGCTTTCCAGGCAGCTCGGTAGAAGCGGGCGCCAAGGATGAACTGTACCGGCGTGGCGATGGCAAACTGCGCCCAGGCGGGGAGCATCCAATGCACGCCAAATGGTGCCAGGAGCATTGGCAATACCAGCGGGGCGGCCAGCAGCAATGCTGTGACCAATAACCAGCGTTCACGCCGCAGGTTGTGGCCGACGCTGTCCGGCTGCTCAGCCTGCCCATTGATCAAGGTCGCACTGTAGCCAGCCTGGCTGACGGCATCGACTAGCCGCTTGCTGTCCGTGCCAGGCAAGACCCTGAGTCGAGCCTGTTCGGTGGCCAGGTTGACGTTGACTTCGAGCACACCCGGTTGCTGGGCCAGCGCCCGCTCAATACGGCCAGCGCAACTGGCGCAGGTCATGCCTTGGAGCGAAAGCTCCATGGCTGCGCTGGGCACTTGGTAACCTGCGTCTTGAATGGTGTCGAGGAGCGTGCCCAGGCTGTTTGTCGGCGCCTGGATGCGAGCGTATTCGCCGGCCAGGTTGACGCTGACGTCGCTGACCTCAGGCAATTGGCGCAAGGCGCGCTCGACACGTCCGGCACAGCTGGCGCAGGTCATGCCTGCGATAGGCAGGTTGAATGTCTGAGGGGCGGACATGTGGCGATCTCCTTGAAGTTCATCCACATGATCAACCTTACCATCTTGGCAAGGTCAAGTGCTTTGGCAATATTGTCGAACGTGGCTAGTTCATGGGGGGCGCAGGAATCAATTTATAACCGGCATTGGTCTGGCTGATCCTGTAGCGGCTGATTTCCCCGGCTCTGAGTTGCAAGCGCTGGCCGTCCAGTTGGTTGATGCCCGGTTGGCAGTTCTTGTTGCCAACGGTGGCCAAGCGCACCGAGACTTGCCCTGGCGGTAGGTTGAACGAAGCTGACTGGCCCTGATCCAGGCGTGCGGTCAGTTCGTCTTGCAAATACAGGCCAATCTCGCATTGGGTCGACACTTGCAGGCGTTCGCGAGAAATAATCAAAACCGCATAGCCTTCAGCGCGGCTGTAGTCGCCAGCCTGTGCAGCGCCGTTCAAGCAACTGGCGGCGATGGCAGTACAAATCACAGATAGGGCTAATCGACGCATATTGATCACCAAAGAGTCAGGGCCCGGGCAGAGGGTTAGGGCGCAGCAGGTCATTGCCAAACAGCATAACCGCCAGCGCTTGACCTTCCCAGTGCAGCAAGCTTGATACTGCGCCAAACGATCCTGAATCAGTAACCCTGGAGATTGAACATGCAACTATTCAAAGTCGATGGCATGCGTTGCGGGCACTGCATAAAAGCCATTACCGACGCGATCAAAACCGCTGACGCACAGGCGCAAGTCGAGGTGGATCTGGCAAGCGCCGAGGTTCGTGTAGACAGCATCCTGGATGCGACTCAACTGGGCGCGCTGATCAGCAAGGCAGGCTACGCCGCCCATCTTCAGTAGCGCTTGTTGGTCGATCACGGGACGGATGAGCACGCTGTTATCCGTCCCGTGCCGGAGGGGGTCAGGCGACGACCGGAATCAGTGGATCGGCTGCTGCCAAGGCGATCGCGCGATCAGCTACAGGCGGGTAGATCCACTGGGTATTGATCTGGGTCTTAAGCTGTTTGCCTTCCTCTTTTACCAGCTTGACCTGACGATCCCAGCCTTCGGTATACACCGCGCCCCATTGTCCGAGGTCCAGGCAGGTCACGTATTTCTCCTGGCGGTAAGGAACTGGTGCGCTATCAAGCAGGCTTGCCGCTGCGTTATTACCGGCGCTGCGGCCCAGAGCGATGGCGTGCTGGCAGGTCATCAGGGCGTAGTTGCCCTGGTCGTCCGTGGCGGCGTAGGCCACATCTCCCGTGGCGAAGATATCGGCCTGGCCAATCACCTTGAGGTTGGCGTCGACATGCAGTCGCCCCTGGTTGTCACGTTCACCAGCAATTTGCTCGGTCAAGGCGCTGGCGCGCACACCGACTGTCCAGACTACAGTGTTGGCTTCGATGCGCTGGCCGTCAGAGAGGGTGACGCCGCCTGCGTCGACAGCAGTAACCGCAACGCCCAGTTGCCATTCAACACCCAGCTCGGAAGTGGCCTGGGCGATTATCGGGCTGATATTTTCACCCATCGCGGCGCCGACATGCTGGCCCCGGTCAACAATAATCACCCGGATTTTTGCATCCTTGCCAAGCACTTCGCGCAACCGGGCAGGCATTTCAGTAGCTGTTTCGATCCCGGTAAAGCCACCGCCTGCTACCACGACGGTATTACGGGCGGCGGTTTCAGGTTGTTTGGCCAGTGCCTTGATGTGCGATTCCAGCCGCGCAGCTTGTTCGATCTGATCAACGTCGAATGCGTATTGATTGATCCCGGGCAGGTCTGGCCGCGCAACGGCACTGCCCGTTGCCAGGATCAAACGGTCATAAGCGACCTGGTGTTGCTGGCCCTCGGGATCGCGGTAGCTGACGCTTTTACTGGCGGTGTCTATGGCCTGCGCCGAGCCTTTGATAAAGGTCACGCCAACGGCGTCGAAAAGCGCATCAAGCGGCGCTTTCATGCTGTGCACTTCCGGCTCATAGAAGCGCGGGCGAACACGTAGCTCTGCTTGAGGTGCGAGTACGCTGACTGAAATGTCATTGCGCTTATGTTGATCCAGCAAGCGGGCCGCGCTTAATGCACTCCACATACCCGCAAAGCCTGCACCGAGAATCAAAATCTGCTGTTTCATGGTTAGCTCCAGAATGATAACGAGTTTGAACATATTGATTAGAGCGGCGTCTGGCCGGAGGGCACGACTCCTTGGTGATTCGCTTGCAATGGCTCTGCGAGCTCAAGCACATAACTACGACTATATTGGTCGTAGTTAAAAACGGCAAGCATTATTGCATTACCTTTGGTCGGATGCGCGGGCAGCCTGTGCGTGGAAATGCTTGTGGATGAGTCGGGTGCGTCGCCGGAAACAGCCGTCTTGCTTGTTGCAATGGCGGCTATTTGTTAGATTTACGACCAGATTAGTCGGAGATTGTGATGTCTTTTTACAGTGCGGGCGTTGAGTACGGGATTCATTGCCTGCTGTTTTTAGTGGACGAGCAGGGCAACCCTCGGGAAGCCAGCGTGCGTGACCTGGCCGAGTTGCAAGGTGTGCCGCAAGAATATTTGGCCAAGGTTTTTACCAAGCTCGCCAAGGCGGGGTTGGTGGCGTCAACGGAAGGGGTCAAGGGCGGCTTCAAGCTGGCGCGGCCAGCCGATGAAATCAATGTGCTGGATATAGTGACCGCGATCGATGGACGCAAGGATATTTTTGATTGCCGCGAAATTCGCAGCCGCTGCGCTTTGTTTGCAGGCTCTCCGCCGACCTGGGCGCAGGCTGGCACCTGCACCGTTCATGGGGTCATGCTGACTGCGCAAAAGCGCATGGAGGAGGCGCTGGCGCAGCAAACAATCCTCGATATGGCGCGCCGCGTTGGGCGTGTAGTGCCTGAGACGTTTGCCAGCCAGGTCGGTGAGTGGATGGCACAGCGCCGCGAACCCAAGCCCGCGCGCAACGAGGCAATCGAGCATAGGCAGGTGGATTGAGCATCAACTATCAGGACAACTGCGCGAAAATGGTGCGTTTTCGCGTCAGTGGTCTAGGCTTGATGGGTTTGTAGTAATACTGGGCAGGCTGCTATGCCGCTTGCCTCAGCAGCCCGTTGAACAAGGCGGCGAAAACCGGCTTGATGTCTTGATTCAGGTCGAACAGGCTTGGGTCGCGAAGGCAGTCGCTGAGCAGGCCGACAATCAATGCATTGAGCATTCTTGCAGCCAGGCGCGGGGTGACACCTGGTTGTAAATGCGCAGATATTGAAGGTTGGCTGAAATATTGCTCGCACAATGCAACAAACTGATTGATGAATTCAGTGTGACGATCCATCGCCTCCTGCAGTTCTTCGGTCAATTCACAGCGATGGAGCAAGATTGTAAAGATCCGCTGTTTTTGTGGGTTGAGCGCCAGGTCTTGCAAGGCGTCTACGCACAGGTCACGAAGCGCCAGTATTGGGTTGTTTTCAAAGCCTGTGCACAGTTGCTCGGTTATTTGCTCAATGGGCAAGCGCACCTGGTTGAGCATTTCATGAAACAAATGGGCTTTATTTTCAAAGTGCCAGTACACCGCGCCACGGGTGACACCGGCATGCCTGGCAATATGTTCAAGGCTGGTCTTGGCTACGCCATGCTCCAGGAACAATGTTTCGGCCGCCATGAGAATGGCGGCACGGGTTTTTTCGGCTTCTTCTTTAGTTCGGCGCATGTCGGATTAGTTATTTATGACTAGGCTCAGGTTATTGAAACGATTGTAGATAAATTAGCTGTATAGTTCTATTTACAAACACACCTGTATGTAATTAGCATTCTCGCCTTTAGTTTGCGCGCTGCGTTGTCTCGGAGACACCTATGGTTTTTGTACGTTCTTTCCCGGTCGCCCTGGGATTCCTGGCTTTTTGCACTTTGAGCACACAGCTTCGTGCTGAAGATGCGCCTCCTGCACCTGAGGTTTCAGTCGAAACAGTTAAAGTCGCACCTCTACCGCTAGAGCTTGAGTACCCGGCTCGCACCGCGGGTTTCCGTGAGATCGAAGTGCGTGCGCAAGTCAGCGGAATTCTTCAGGAACGTACCTACCTTGAAGGTAGCAGCGTCAAGCAAGGCCAGTTGATGTTCCGCATTGACTCGCGTATCTACCAGGCTGCGCTGGCCCAGGCCAAGGGTGCATTGGCGCAGGAACAGGCGCGCTATCGTCAGACCGAGCGTGACCTCAGGCGTATCCGCGAGCTGCAGAAAAAAGGCTATGCCAGCGAGAGCGAACTGGATAACGCTGTCTCCAACTTCGAGCAAAGCAAAGCCAATATCCAGGCTGCCAAGGCCGAAGTGCAGGCCAAGCAGATTGATCTCGACTACACCACAGTTACCGCGCCGATTTCGGGTATCACCAGCAAGGAAACAGTCTCCGAAGGCAGCTTGATGGTCGCTGGTGACCCTAATGCGAGCCTGTTGACCAAGATTACCCAACTGGATCCGATCTACGTCAACTTTGCCGCGCCTGACAGTGATGTCGAAAGCATGCGCAATGGATTGGCTGATGGCTCATTGGTGCTTGATGGCGAGGCCGTGCGCGTTGGTATCACCTATGGTGACGGTTCGACCTACCCGCTGGAGGGCAAGGTCAACTTTACCGATAGCCTGATCGACCGCAGCACCGGCACCGTCAGCACTCGTGCAGTGGTACCCAATCCGAAGCAGACCCTGTTGCCCGGGCAGTTCGTTCGCGTGCAGATCAAGGGTATCTCCATACCGAATGCGCTGACCGTTGCTGAGCGTGCAGTCGCGCAAGGGCCCAATGGCACCTTTGTCTATGTCGTCGATGACAAAGGCGTTGCCCGTGTGCGTCAGGTCAGCGTAGGTCGGACCTCAAAAGGTCGCTGGGTGATCAAGTCCGGCGTCAGCGCGGGGGACAAGGTCATTGTCGAAGGCCTGACCAAGGTTCGCCCGGATACACCTGTCAAGGTCGCGTCGGACGTTTCCGCCGCTGATAAGAAATCGTAATGGGTATCTAGGTGATTTCTCCTTTCTTTATTGAACGACCGGTTTTCCCAACGGTTATTTCGGTGGTGATAGTGCTCCCAGGCCTGATGGCCATGCGCTCGTTGCCAGTTGACCAATACCCACAAATTCTCCCGCCGCAGGTGTCGGTGACCGCAACCTACTCGGGAGCGAGTGCGCAGGTTATTGCCGAGACAGTAGCCGCGCCACTCGAACAAGAGATCAACGGCGTCGAGGGCATGATTTACCAGCAGTCAAACTCGGGTGGCAACACCATGAGTTTGTCGGTCTACTTTCAGGTTGGCAGTGATCCCGACCAAGCCACAATCGACGTCAACAACCGGGTGCAGGCTGCATTGGCCAAGCTGCCCGAAGAGGTCCGTCGCCAGGGCGTGAAGGTGGAGAAGAAGTCTTCCGACATTCTTCAGGTAGTGACCTTGTTTTCACCGGATGACTCCCGTGATCCGGTGTTTATCAGTAACTACGCCCTGATCAACGTGATCGATGAGTTGAAGCGCCTGCCCGGTGTGGGGGACGTCACCCAGTTCGGTTCCAAGGACTATTCGATGCGTATCTGGCTGCGGCCGGACAAGCTGGCCCAGTTCAACCTGACGCCGACTGACGTGGTCAATGCCATTCGTGAACAGAACTCGCAGTTCGCCGCTGGTAGCTTTGGCCAGCAGCCGCTGAAAAAAGAGCAGGACTTTACCTATACCGTTACCACTCAGGGGCGTTTTTCCAAGCCTGAAGAGTTCGAGAACGTTATTCTTCGTTCCGATGCGACAGGTGCAAGCCTGCGTTTGAAAGACGTTGCGCGAGTCGAGTTGGGGGCTCAGGACTATTCCCTGATGACTTCGATGAATGGCCAGCAGAACGCTGCGTTCGGTGTGTACCTGCAGCCGGGAGCCAACGCGCTGGACACCGCCGAGGCGGTTCAGGCAACCATGGCGCGGGTATCGAAGAATTTCCCGGACGGCATGGCGTATAAGATCCCATACGACACCACCAAATTCGTAAAGGTATCGATTGAAGAGGTTATTCACACCTTTTTCGAAGCACTGGTGCTGGTTGTACTGGTGGTGTTTATCTTCCTGCAAAACTGGCGAGCAACCCTGATTCCGGTACTGGCTATTCCAGTCTCCTTGATCGGTACCTTTGCCGGTATGTATGCCTTGGGCTTCTCCATCAACCTGCTGACGCTGTTTGGTCTGGTGCTGGCAATCGGTATCGTGGTGGACGATGCCATTGTGGTACTCGAGAACGTCGAGCGGGTCATGGCAACCGACAAGATTGGCCCGAAAGAAGCCACCATCAAGGCCATGGAGGAAGTGACGGGGCCAATCGTGGCCATCGTTCTGGTGCTCTGCGCGGTGTTCGTACCGGTGGGGTTCCTCGGAGGCCTGGCCGGGGAGATGTATAAACAGTTTGCGGTGACCATTGCCGTGTCGGTAGTGATCTCGGGCATCGTTGCCTTGACCTTGAGTCCGGCACTTTGCGCCTTGTTGCTTAAACCCGATCACCAGGAGCCTGCTGCACCGTTTCGCTGGTTTAACCGTGGGTTTGACAAGTTCACCAGCGGCTATACCTCGGGTGTGCGTTTCTTCCTCAAGCGTTCGGCCATCGGTTTGCTGCTGTTTGGCGGCATGATAGTGCTGATGGTGATGCTGTTTGGCCGGGTGCCTAGCTCGCTGGTGCCGGATGAGGACCAGGGTTATGTGATCAACGCCTACTTCTTGCCTCCAGCCGCGTCGCTGACCCGGACCGAGAAGCTTACAGGTGATGTGACCCAGCAATTGATGAAGCATCCAGCGGTGGAAGATGTGGTGACCTTTGCCGGTTTCGACATCTTGACCTTCGGTACCCGCAGTAACGCCGGTGTGTCCTTTGTGCCCTTGAAAGATTGGAGCGAGCGCACCACTCCAGAGCTTGATGCACGCAACCTGACCCATGAGTTCATGGGCATGGGCGCTTCGCAGAAAGACGGTGTGGTACTGACCTTCAACCCGCCACCTATTACCGGCATGAGCACCACCGGTGGTTTCGAAGGCTACATTCAAGACCGTAGCGGCGGCACCACGGAGCAATTGGCCAGCAAGGTCAAGGAGTTCCTTGCTGCGGCGAGCAAACGCCCGGAACTGGCCGGCTTGCAAACCACCTTTAACGCTGATGTGCCGCAGTACTACATCGATCTGGACCGTACCAAGGCGCGTTCGCTTGGGGTTGCCGTCAGTGACGTATTCACGGCGATGCAGTCGACCTTCGGCAGCTACTATGTCAACGACTTCAGCCTCTATGGACGTACCTGGCAGGTTAGCCTGCAGTCAGAGCCTGAGTTCCGCCGCAAGCCGTCGGACTTGTCCCAGGTCTATGTGCGTTCGGCCTCCGGTGACCTTGTGTCATTGGCGTCGCTGGTCAAGGTCGAGCGTATTCTGGGGCCTGATACCTACGCCCGCTTCAACGTATACCCATCGGCGAAAATTCTCGGTGGGCCTGCTCCAGGCTATAGCTCGGGTCAGTCGTTGCAAGCCATCCAGGAAGTGGCCAACGAAGTGCTTGGTAGCGACTACAGCATCGGGTGGACAGGTTCGGCATTCCAGGAACTGGAAACCCAGGGGTCGGGTAGCCTGGCCTTTGTATTCGGCCTGATCATGGTGTTCCTGATTCTGGCTGCCCAATACGAGCGCTGGACATTGCCGCTTGCGGTTGTCACCGCTGTGCCTTTTGCGGTATTCGGTGCGATTCTCGCGGTTTGGCTGCGCGGCATTGAGAACGATGTGTACTTCCAGGTCGGGTTGATTACCCTCATTGGCCTGGCGGCGAAGAACGCAATTCTGATTGTCGAGTTTGCGGTGATGCTGCGCCGTGATGGCTTGGGTATCTTCGAGGCGGCACTGGAGGCTGCGCGCTTGCGTTTCCGGCCAATCGTGATGACCTCGCTGGCATTTATCCTCGGTGTTGTACCGCTGGCCATCAGCAGTGGTGCGGGCTCTGCTAGCCGACACTCGATTGGTACCGGGGTAATCGGTGGCATGTTGGCGGCAACGTTGCTGGCGACCTTCCTGATTCCAATGTTCTTTATGCTGGTTGAGTCCCTTGGCGAAAAACTCAGCAAAAAGGGCAAGAAGGACCAGCCCGCACATAGCGACTCGGTTTAATCATGAAGTAAAACAACGCCGCCATTCGCAAGAGTGGCGGCGTTGCTGTTTGTATTATTGGCGCAAGGCTGCTCTGACAGAGGCCGCGAGCAATTGCCTCGCTTCTCTCTGGCCTGGCAGGACTGTACTAAAGTTCGCTCAGGCAAAGCCATTGCACGCAGCCCCAGGCTCTGGCGCAGTCTTTCCCTGACGGTTCCGTTGCGCGGTAAATACCTGTTTTTGGCTTAATGCAGAGCGTTTCATGAAATTATCGACCTTACTGATACTCGGCGCTCTCAGCGCTTTTGGGCCATTGGCAATTGATTTCTATTTGCCAAGCTTCCCGAGTATTGCCAGCGCATTTGCAACCGATGTCGAGCATGTACAGCAATCGCTTGCGGTGTACTTCCTTGGCTTGGCAATCGGGCAGCTCGTCTACGGGCCACTGGCCGATCGTTTTGGTCGCCGCAAGCCATTGCTGATTGGCGTCAGCCTGTTTTCGCTGGGGTCGTTGGCCTGTGCGCTGGCACCCAGCCTTGAGTGGCTGATCGCCGCGCGTTTTGTGCAGGCCCTGGGCGGATGCGCGGGCATGGTGATTTCGCGCGCTGTGGTGCGTGATCTCTGCGACCCGATCACCTCGGCAAAAGTGTTCTCGCAACTGATGCTGGTGATGGGGCTGGCGCCGATTCTGGCACCGGTGCTGGGCGGGGTGTTGCTGGGCACTTTTGGCTGGCAATCGATTTTCGTCTGCCTGACTATTTTCAGTGTGCTGTGTTCGGTCGCGGTTTGGCGTGGGCTGCCGGAAACATTGGATGACACGCATGCGAGTGCGCCTTTGTCGGGTGCGCTCGGGGCCTATCTGCGCTTGTTTTCTGATTGGCCATTTATTGGTCACGCGCTGACAGGCGGATTGGCTGTGGCGGGAATGTTTGCCTATATCGCCGGTTCTCCCTTTGTCTTTATTGAGCTTTATGGTGTACCCGCCGAGCATTATGGCTGGGTTTTCGGCAGTAATGCGGCAGGCTTTATTCTGATGGCACAGGTCAATGCCTGGCTGGTCGCCAAGCATGGACCAAGCTATTGCTTGCGCCGGGTTGTCTGGTTTTATCTGGCCTGTGGTTCGGCGTTGTTGATTATCGCCCTGAACCAGCCTGAGCATTTGTGGCCGCTGCTGATTCCATTATTTGGTTGCATCGCCAGCTTGGGGGTTCTGCTCCCGAATGCTTCCGCCTGCGCGATGGCTGGGCAGGGACGTCATGCAGGTAGCGCTTCGGCGTTGCTGGGCAGCCTGCAGTTCTCTATTGCTGCCAGTGCCGCAGCGCTCGTGAGCTATTTGCATAATGGCACTGCATGGCCAATGGCTTTGGTTATTTTTGGCTGCGCATTGCTGGCTGCATTGTGCTCGCGCTTTACCGTCTGGGCTGAGCACCGCGCAGGTTATCCGGCGATCTAGGATTTCGCTGGAATGGTTATTTCAGGAACCCTGATTGTCTGAAGCGTCCGTTTGCTGGGACTGTCCATCGTCAGGCAGGTCGTGTGGTGCCTGCAGGCGTTCCAACAGAGTGGAGGCAAAGTTACGTGCATCAGCTTCATTGTTGAACGTGACTTTATGACCGTCAAAAATAACCTGCCAGCGCGAATCCTGACTTTGGCTGAGTGGGCTGATCCGGATATCCATGTGGTTCGCCTCCTGCGGTTGGTCGAACCAGTTTAGACTTGGGATATGAAATTTCACTGACGCAAATCAATTTCGCGTTTGGCAGTTAGAATCGATAATTTGAATATTTTTGCTGTGTGAGCGCTGCCCGACCAGCACCAGCAAAGGGCTTGGCCGGCAGCTAAACGCCACCGGCTTGCCGTTAGAACCCTTCCAGGACGATCTTGCCCTTGGCCTTGCCTGACTCGAGAAGTGCATGTGCACGGCGCAGGTTCTGGGCATTGATCACGCCGTAGTGTTCGCCAAGGGTTGTCTTGATCGCTGCGGTATCAACCAGCTCCGAAACTTTATTGAGCAGGCGGCCCTGTTCGATCATATCGGCCGTTTCGAACAACGAGCGGGTGAACATCAGTTCCCAATGCAGCGAAAGACTCTTGCGCTTGAGTTGCATGATATCCAGTGGCTCAGCCGGATCATCAATCAACGCCAGGCGGCCCTGTGGCGCGAGTGCCTCAACCAATTGGGCAAAGTGCTGGTCGGTCTGGGTCAGACTGGCAACATGGCTGACATGCTCAAGACCGATACGCTGCAACTCCTGATGCAATGGCTGGCTATGGTCGAGTACATGATGGGCACCCAGTTCACGCACCCAGGCCTGGGTTTCCGGGCGCGAGGCTGTAGCAATTACGGTCAAGCCAGTCAGCGTGCGGGCCAGTTGGATCAGCATCGAGCCCACGCCACCAGCGCCGCCTACAATCAACAGGCTTTGGCCCTGGTCAATGCTGCCCTGGGTGATTTGCAGGCGGTCGAACAACAGTTCCCAGGCGGTAATGGCCGTCAGGGGCATGGCGGCCGCTTCTGCAAATGACAGGCTTTTGGGCTTGTGGCCGACAATGCGCTCATCCACCAGGTGCAGTTCGCTGTTGGCGCCCGCACGGTTGATCGCACCTGCGTAAAACACCTGGTCGCCGGGCTTGAACAGGCTGACATCCGCACCGACCGCCTTGACCACGCCAGCTGCGTCCCAGCCAAGTACCTTGGGCTGAGCGTTTTCCGGGGCGACGTTCCGGCGGATCTTGGTGTCCACCGGGTTTACCGAAATCGCCTTGACCTCGACCAGCAAATCACGCGGGCCCGGAGTGGGCGCGGCAAGCTCTACATCGACCAGCGACTCTTGGTTATCTGCCGGCAGGGATTGGTAGTAAGCAACTGCTTTCATGGTTGGCTCCTCAGGCAATCTGGGTTAGTAACTTGATTTCAACGCCCTGCAGCAGTTCGCTACAGCTCGTCGAGAAGTGTTGGTAGTGCGCGGTTTGCTTGTGTTCTTCAAGTGCGGCTGCGTCACGCCATTGTTCGATCATGACGAATACTGCGGGCGCGTCCTGTTGCTGGTGAAGGTCGTATTGAATGCAAGCGGTTTCTTCGCGGCTGGCAGCAACCAGTGTGCGCAAATGTGCTTCCACCTGTGTCTGGTGCTGGGGAAGTGCGGTGATCGTGGCGACTAAAGCCAATGTTCTACTCATGATTGAAGCCTCGGATGCCGGATGGATAGGTCATGTTGAATTAATTGATCCTTTAGAAAAAGCCGGAGAAACTAGAGTCTATTTCAATATTATTTTGATAATAGGCAGCCCGGATGCTTCGTCTTGACGATTTGCAATTGTTCGTACGCACCGCTGAAGCTGGCAGCTTGTCAGCCGCGGCTCGCTTGCTGGAGATATCTCCAGCGGTGGCCAGCGCAGCATTGAAACGTTTGGAGCTACAGCTTGATGCGCGTTTGTTCGCCCGCTCGACCCGTAGCTTGCGCCTGACCGCGCAGGGCCAGGCTTTCCTCAGTCACGCGCACCAGGCATTGCAGAGTATTGAAGCAGGCCGGCTGCAATTAGCGGGCACCAAGGTCGGGATCAGTGGCTTGATGCAGCTGTGCGCCCCTTCGGATTTTGGTCGCAACACCTTGCTTCCCTGGCTCGATGAGTTCCAGCAAGCCCACCCGCAACTTCAACTGCGCCTGTTGCTGGGGGATCGGATAACCGATTTCTTTCGCGAGCCCGTGGATATCGCCTTGCGCTACGGCGCGCCAGAGGATTCAAGCCTGGTGGCGTTGCCGGTAGCGCCAACCAATCGCCGGGTGCTCTGTGCCTCTCCAGCCTATATTGCGCGCCACGGTGAGCCACAAACCCTGGAACAACTGGCAGGGCACAACTGCCTGCTGTACATGCTGGGCGGCCGTATTCATGATCGTTGGCAATTCAGTATAGGCAGGCGCCAGCAGAGCATGACCGTGCAAGGTGACCGCCAAAGTGATGATGCCGATGTGGTGCGGCGCTGGGCGGTCGCCGGGCAGGGCTTGGTATACAAGTCGTGGTTGGACGTTGCCGCCGATGTTCAGGCAGGGCGATTGCGTGTGCTTATGAATGACTACCTTGGCGAGTTGACGCCACTTAACCTGATCTGCGCCCACCGCTCGCAGTTAAGTAAACCGGTGCATGTGCTGCGCGACTTTGTGCAGGCTCGCTGTAGCGCGCTGCTGGCTAAAGCGCCATGGGCCGATTAATATTGCACTGCGGCATAACAGCCGCAGATGTTCCAGACATAGAGTTTTAGAGTCGTCCACCATGAAAATGAACCGGGCAGATCGTTCGTTGATTGCCTGGATACTGTACGCCAGTGTCCTGTTCAGTGCGTTCGCCTGCAGTATCAGCCATGGGCAGATGACAGCGTTGCAACTCAGCGGTATCGACGGTGCTTATTGCTCCGCTCAGGGCAATAGTGGCGGCGCTCTGGATATCAGTGATTCCGACACTGTGTTGTTCAACCCCGCGACAGGCTTTGGCTGTTCAATGTGCTCGACATTCCTTGGCATTGCCCTGGCCGCGTTCTTTGGCGTGCTCGGTTTATTCCTGAGTTCGCCGCGCAGATTGATTTCACCTGCGCCATTATCAAGGCGGCCAGTCCGCTACCTCTGGCCTTCAGCCAATCCCCGCGCATCCCCCTTCAGCGCCTAGCTTCTACTTGCCGCTTGTGTGGCAGCCACCATAAGAATTGCTTGATGCCTGCCAGCGCTGTGCGCTGGGCAAGTGCATTTGGATTGGGGAACACTGATGCGAGATATTCAGATTTCAGAGCAGCCGGCAAGGGCTGGCTCATCGAGGCCGTCGTTCTATAACCTGGCCTGGCGTTGGCATTTTTACGCAGGACTGTTGGTCATTCCGTTCTTGATCATGCTGTCGGTCACCGGAATTATTTACCTGTTCAAACCACAGCTGGATTCGCTGATGTACGCGGACCTGATGCAGGTGCCAGTCGCCGAACAGCGCATCAGTGCTGATCAGCAGATGGCCTTGGTCAAGCAGGCGTACCCGCAGGCAAGTATCAGCAAGTACTTGCCGCCGGCCAATGCACAGGCCAGTGCGCAATTTGTAGTGGCCACGCCCGAGGCCACGCTCAATGTATTCGTGAACCCCTATAACGGTGACATTCTCGGCGTGCAGGATGCCGAGAACAACTTGCAGGCAATCGCGCGCAAGATCCACGGCGAGTTGATGATTGGTACTGTTGGCGATCGCCTGGTAGAACTGGCGGCCGGCTGGGCAATAGTCCTGGTTATCTCGGGGTTGTACCTATGGTGGCCAAGGGGTTCCAGTAAAACGGCGCTGTTCTGGCCGCGCCTGGCCAATCGCGGACGGCTGTTTTGGCGCGACCTGCATGCCGTTGTCGGTTTCTGGGGCTCGCTGCTGCTGTTATTCATGCTGTTGACCGGCATGACCTGGACTGGCTTCTGGGGCGCCAAGTTTGCCGGTGCCTGGAATCACTTTCCGGCAGCCATGTGGGATAACGTGCCGCAATCGACCAAGCTGGCCGGTAGCCTCAACACCAGCACCAACCAAACCGTGCCCTGGGCGGCGGAAGTCACGCCGCTGCCTGAATCCGATCCCCATGCCGCGCACAAGGGCATGGCGCAGATGCATGGGCAGGCCAGCAGCGCCCAAGTCAGTTTGCAGCATGTGGTCGATAGCGCGGATGCGCTTGGTGTGCACCCTGGCTACAGCGTGACCTTGCCTGCGGGCGAGCGCGGGGTCTACAGCGTCAGTGTGTTTGCCGACGACCCACGTAACGATGCCACGCTGCATATCGATCAATACAGCGGCAAGGTACTGGCGGATATCCGCTGGAGCGATTACGGGCTGGTCGCCAGAACCGTGGAAACCGGCGTCATGTTGCATGAGGGCAAGATGTTTGGCCTAGCCAACCAGCTGTTAATGCTGGCGGTGTGCCTGATGATTTTACTCAGCAGCATCAGTGGTTTGGTATTGTGGTGGAAGCGTCGCCCGCAAGGGGGCTTCGGTGTGCCGCCGTTGCGCCACGACTTGCCGGTCTGGCGTGGGGGATTGGCGATCATGTTGGTGGTCGCTTTTTTGTTTCCCCTGGGTGGTGCTTCATTATTGTTGGTTGCGCCATTAGATTGGTTGTTTACACGTCGTCGTATTTACGCTCAACTGCAAACCGGTTGAACGGTATCAACAGTGAACGCGGGGAAGCAGTACGCGCGGTTGCACAGATGATTTATCTGATCACTCAAGGAGATTGCCATGGAAGACAAAAACACTATCAATGAAGGACGTTGGGTGCGTAAAAGCTCCAACTCGGTAAAAGAGACGGCGGATCGTCTGTTTACCAAGTTGGACGCCTTTCCTGAAGTCATGCGAGTCGCGCGTCTGAATCAACAAGAGGTTGCCGGGTTATCCGGGAAGGAGGTTAATTCCACGGAATGCCTGCTGATCCAGAACACCGCTCTGGTCGGCAAATTGTTGAGTGCCAATATTGAAGCGGGTTTCGAGTTGCCAATCCGGGTGTTTATCTGGCAAGCCGATGACGGCCAGGTCTGGGTGCGTTGTACCGATATCGATCACTTGGATAGCGCATACCAGCTTAATGGTGCCGATGGGGCGATTGCGGCGATTAATTCACTGCTGCCTGACTGGCTTTTTTATATGGTCGCGGCGAGCTGATTGAACCGGCTTGATTATTGATAGCCCATGTCGAGTTGTAATCGATAAGCGCCAGGGTTGCAGCTTGGCAGGGCTGTCATGCCATTTGTTGTATTCAATGTGACTGGAGAGCTTGAATGTTAAAAAAAATATTGATGGTCGCGGCGCTAATGAGCCCAGCCATTTTGGCCAATGCCCATGAGTTCGACCTTGGTGATCTGCACATCGAGCATCCCTGGTCTCGCGAGATGCCACCCGTTGCGCCAACCGCAGCGGCTTATTTTGTTGTGGATAACAAGGGCAAGGAGGCTGATCGTCTCATTGCCGTCCACACTCCGGTTGCTGGCAAGGCCGAGATACATGAGCACGTACATGCCGGCGATGTGATGAAAATGCAGCAGGTGCAAGGCGTGGACATTCCTGCTGGCGGCCAGGCCAGGTTCGAGCCCATGGGTTACCACGTCATGCTGTTCAACCTGGAGCAGCAGATGAAGGCCGGTGAGCACTTCCCAATGACCTTGACCTTTGAAAAGGCCGGCGATGTCGAGGTGCAAGTCAATGTGCAGAAGGACGCACCAGCGGCTGGCGAAGCGCATAAGCACTAGTCGCAGGGTGTGACTCCACCACAAAGCGCCAGGCAATCCTGTTTTGCCTTGCAAATGGCGGACAGAAAGGCGCTGTCCGCCCAACGGAGTAGACATCATCCGTTGGGAGTGACAGCGCCAGCTTGTTTTACGCTATACGTGCGTCGAGGCTGTTTTGTGCCAGGCGCTTGGCCTGGTCTTGCGTCATGCCGAGGCTGGCATGCAGCGCTGCGAAATTCTCGGTCACGTAGCCGCCGAAATAGGCGGGGTCGTCGGAGTTGACTGTAACCTTGACGCCGCGCTCAAGCATTTCAAGGATGTTGTGCTGACGCATGTCGTCAAACACGCGGAGCTTGGTGTTGGACAGCGGGCAAACGGTCAGTGGAATCTGCTCGTCAATGATGCGCTGCATCAGGCGCTCGTCTTCAATCGCCCGGACGCCGTGATCAATACGTTCGATTTTCAGCAGGTCCAGCGCTTCCCAGATGTACTCCGGCGGGCCTTCCTCGCCTGCGTGGGCCAGGGTCAGGTAGCCTTCGCTGCGCGCCTTGTCGAACACCCGCTGAAACTTGCTCGGCGGGTGGCCCATTTCTGAACTGTCGAGGCCGACGGCGATAAAGGCATCGCGGAAGGGGGCCGCTTGCTCAAGGGTCTTGAAGGCTTGCTCCTCCGGCAAATGACGCAAAAAACTGAGAATCAAGCCGTGGCTGATGCCTAGCTGCTTTTGCCCGTCATCCAGCGCCTGCTTGATGCCACTGAGCACTACCTCAAATGGAATGCCGCGATCGGTATGGGTCTGCGGGTCGAAGAAGGGTTCGGTGTGAATCACGTTCTGCGCCTTGCAGCGCTCCAGATACGCCCAGGTCAGGTCGTAGAAATCCTGCTCGGTGCGTAGCACATCGGCGCCGCGATAATACAGGTCGAGAAATTCCTGCAGATTGTTAAACGCGTAGGCCGCGCGCAACGCTTCAACATCATTCCAGGGCAGCGCGATTTTATTGCGTTCGGCCAGGGCAAACAGCAGCTCAGGCTCAAGCGAGCCTTCAAGGTGCAGGTGAAGTTCGGCTTTGGGCAAGGCGTTGAGCCAATCGTACATGGTCAGTTCTCGTCAGCTATTTGAGTCAGGCTCCAGTTTAACCACTGGGTCAGGAATCGGCGAGGGCAATGCCATGACCCCGCCGTTGATCTCTGTGGTTAATTTCAGCCCTGGGCTGGTTCGGTGCGGCGATAGGCGTAAGTATCGGCAAAGCGGGAAAGCAGGTATTCGGCACTGGTGGTGGCTGCGTACTTGGGCGGGTTATTGGCGTCGGAGCAGCCGGGCAGGCAACTGATTTCGGTGTCGGGGTGCGGTTCGGCGAAGAACGGCATCGAATAACGATCCACGCCCAGCGGGCTGATAACCCGGTGCGGTGTCGATTTGTAGCGGTCGTTGCTCCAGCGCGCCATCATGTCGCCGATATTGACCACAAAGCTGCCTTCTATGGGCGGCGCATCAATCCACTCGCCGTTGACATTCTGCACCTGCAAGCCGCCTGCGCTGTCCTGGTAGAGCAGGTTTACGCAGCCGTAATCGGTATGCGCGCCCGCTCCTTGCTGGTCTGCGCTGCTGGCGGTGTGGCGTGGTGGATAGTGGATCATGCGGAACACGCTGATCGGCTCTTCGAAGCGCGAATCGAAAAAGTCGCGTTCAACTCCCAAGGCGATTGTCATGCTGCGCAACAAGGTTTTTGCCAGCTCGTGCATGTCGTTGTAGTGCTGCTCCAGCAGCTCGCTCCAGCCGCTTATCTGCGGGTGGCGATTGGGACCGCGCAAGGGTTTGCCAGCGATTACATCCGGGTGATCGGCGGCCATGTTGAAACCCATGTCGAAGGTTTCTTTGAGGTCGCTGGGCTTGTTCGGATCGAGCTGCTCGGTGGCAATGGCGCCGTAGCCTCGATGAAGCTGGGTCTGGGTAATATCAATCTTGAGCTTTTCTGCATCGGGCAGGGCGAAGAAGCTTTTTGCTGCATCGGCCAGCTGGGTCATGCGCTGAGTGCTGATCGGGTGGCCGGTGATATAGAAAAAGCCCCACTCGCGGCAGGCTTGGTCTATCTGTCTGGCGACTTGCCGCCAGGCGTTTTCATCTGTGCTGTAGAGCGGCGCGATATCGATCAGGGGCAGTTGATTTGGATTCATGATCTTCTCTGAGAATAAACTGCCGGCTTTGATGGCCGGCAGTTCCAATCAGTTATTAAGAGCCAATTTGCATTGCTGCAGGTTACTTGGGCAGCTCTGCCTTGACGTTCTCTACGTAGTAGTTCATCGACGCCAGTTCGGCATTGGTGGCTACGACGCCATCGGCAATTTTGACGGCGCCGCTCTGGTCCTTGATCGGGCCAGTGAACGGATGGAACTCACCGCTCTTGATGCTTGCTTCAATCTGCTCGGCTTCAGCTTTGACATCCGCAGGCACCAGGTCGCTGATT
Organism: Pseudomonas sp. S9; assembly: GCF_000222125.1. Classification (NCBI taxonomy): domain Bacteria; kingdom Pseudomonadati; phylum Pseudomonadota; class Gammaproteobacteria; order Pseudomonadales; family Pseudomonadaceae; genus Pseudomonas; species Pseudomonas sp. S9. Next base: position 216,862 of record NZ_AFFX01000005.1, read on the forward strand.
GGCAGCTGGATGGTGTCGTCATTCACGCCGCCCCAGTAATCCTGGGATTTCCAGTTTCCATCAATCACCGCCTGGGCCGACTTGATGTAGTGCGGGCCCCAGTTATTGACGATTGAGGTGAGCACGGCTTTCGGGCCGAAATGCTGCATGTCGGAGGCATAGCCAACCGCATACACGCCGCGACGTTCTGCGGTCTGGATCGGAGCCGGACTGTCGGTGTGCTGGAATACCACGTCAACGCCCTGGTCGATCAATGCGTTGGCTGCGTCTGATTCCTTACCAGGATCGAACCAGGAGTTGACCCACACCACTTTGATTTCGGTGCCCGGGTTGTACTTGTCCAGCGCCAGTTGAATCGAGTTGATGTCGCGGATCACTTCAGGAATCGGGAAGGAGGCGATGTAACCGATTTTCTTGGTCTTGGTCATCTTCGCGGCGAGGTAACCCCCGACATAACGGCCCTCGTACGAGCGCGACAGATAGGTACCGAGGTTCTTGGCCTGCTTGTAACCCGTTGCATGCTCAAAGGTTACTTTCGGGAACTGCTTGGCGACCTTCAGCGTTGGGTTCATGTAACAAAAGGAGGTGGTGAAAATCAGGTCGTAGCCACTTTTCGCCATGTTGCGGATCACGCGCTCGGCATCAGCGCCTTCCGGCACGTTTTCGACGAAGCTGGTTTCGACTTTGTCGCCCATCTGCTCAGCCAACATCTTGCGCCCTTGCTCATGCTGATAGGTCCAGCCGTGATCGCCGATAGGGCCGATATAGACGAAGCCGACCTTCAATGGGTCAGCTGCGGAGGCGCTCATGGCGGCGCTGAAACCGAGGGCGGCGACGAGGGCACGCAGCAGTGGCTTTTTACTCTTCTTCTGCATAGCGGGTATTGCTCCGTAGGTGAAATTAATTGCGGCTAAGCGCTCAATTCTTGTTGGCGCTGAGTCGGTTGCAAAAAACTGACCAACTAGACAATTACCCGCGTCAGGCGATTTCTTTTCCGTGAAAACACGAAACCCTGCCGGAGCAGGGTTCTGTGTTGGTGCAGCCGTTCGGGCGAAAATCACCTGCGTGCTGCCAAGTGGTGCAAGCCTGTTAGCCGGCGATCAATTCTTTGGCCGCTTGACGGTGATCGGCAATCAGCTGGGCCACATCAAGGCCTTCGATTTGGCCGTCGATGACGCGCCACTGGCCGCCAATCATCATGCGGTCAGCACGGTCTGCGCCGCATAGCAGCAGGGCCGAGACAGGATCGTGGCTGCCGGAGAAACGCAGTTCGTCCAGCTTGAAGAAAGCCAGGTCGGCTTGCTTGCCCACGGCCAGCTCACCAATGTCAGTGCGGCCAAGCAAGCGCGCCGAGCCTTTGCTGGCCCAGCCGAGCGCCAGTTCGGGGGTGATCTTTTCGGCACCGTAGCGCAAGCGCTGGATATAGAGCGCCTGACGGGCTTCGAGGATCATGTTAGAGGCATCATTTGATGCCGAGCCATCGACGCCCAGGCCGATTGGCGCGCCTGCTGCTTCCAGGTCGATCGTCGGGCAGATCCCTGAAGCGAGCCGCATATTGGAGCTGGGGCAGTGACAGATGCCGGTGCCCGCCTGACCCAGGCGTGCGATTTCATCCGGGTTGAAATGGATGCCGTGGGCCAGCCAGGTGCGTGAGCTCAGCCAGCCAACACTGTCGAGATAGTCAACGGTGCGCAGGCCAAAGCGCTGCAGGCAGAAGTCTTCTTCATCCAGGGTTTCGGCCAGATGGGTGTGCAGGCGTACATCCAATTCTTCAGCCAGGTCAGCGCTTTGGCGCATGATTTCCTGGGTCACCGAGAAGGGCGAGCAGGGCGCCAGGGCGATCTGGATTTGCGCACCCTCGCCACGCTCATGGTATTGCTTGATCAGCCGTTGGCTGTCTTCCAGGATTACCTGGCCTTGCTGCACGGTTTGCTGCGGTGGCAGGCCGCCATCGGCCTCGCCCAGGCTCATTGAACCGCTGGTGAGCATGGCGCGCATGCCTAGCTCGCGAACAGCCTCGACCTGCACGTCAATGGCGTTTTCCAGCCCGCCCGGAAACAGGTAATGATGGTCGGCGGCAGTGCTGCAGCCGGACAACAAAAGTTCGGCCAGTGCCACTTTACTGGCCAGCGCGAGTTTCTCCGGAGTCAGTCGAGCCCATACCGGATACAGGGTTTTCAGCCAGGGGAAAAGCGGCTGGTTGACAACAGGCCCCCAGGCACGGGTGAGCGTTTGGTAGAAGTGGTGATGGGTGTTGATCAGCCCCGGCAGCACCACATGCTCGCGGGCGTCGAAGACCGCATAGCCGGGTTTGGCAGGCTGCTGGCCTGCGCCGAGAATTTCGCTGATGACGCCATGTTCCACAACAATGCCGCCCGAGGCATCAAGGCCGTTGGCAGTGAAAGTAGCGAGAGGCGTTTTGATCCAGATATGAGTATTAGGCACCGTGCAGGCCCTCTGAGTTGATTTCAGGTAGCCAGCTCAGTGTTAACCCTGTCTGCTGATCCAGGTGTGCCGCAGGGGATTGCGACAGCTGCTTACGATAACCGTCAACGCGATGCAGTTCAACCACAGCGCGTTGCGACCTGGCTTGCGTCTTACAAGGGGATTGCCTGGCTTTTGTAGTAAACGAAATGATGACCGCCTTTGCCAGCAAAGTGTTGCACCTGAGCGGCCAATCCTGCACAACTGGTTTCGACATCAATCTCGGCATTGGGGCCGCCCATCTCTGTTCTGACCCAGCCCGGATGCAGGGAAAGCACGGTCGGGCGCGGCTCAGGCAAGGAGCATACAAAGCTGTTGGTCAAGGAGTTGAGCGCCGCCTTGCTGGCCTTGTACAGCGCCAGGTTATTGCCTTCGGGGTTGGTGACGCTGCCCAGTACCGAGCTCATGAACGCCAGCACGCCAGTGCCTGGGCGAAGCTGATCGACCAGTTTTTCGGCCAAGCGAATCGGTGCGCTGACATTGGTCATAAACAGTTGGCCCAATTCAGCCTGCGTCGCAGCGCTGGCCGACTGATGCTCGGGGCCCAGCACGCCTGCGTTGACGAAGATCAGGTCGAACACCTGGCCGCGAAGCTGTTGGGCCAGTGCACCCAGTGACTGGCTATCGTCGATATCCAGGGTTTCGACCTGCACCCCGTGCAGCGCTTTTAGTTCATCCGCCCGCTGTGGGACGCGCACCGTTGCCGTGACTTGCCAGCCTGACTGGTTGAATTGCTTCACCAGGCCCAGGCCCAGGCCCCGCGAGGCACCGATGATCAATGCTGTTTTTGGCTCGGTCATGAAATACTCCTGAAGCGTTAGTCGGATCTCGACACTGTGCATGATCTGGCTTGAGCAAGCATCAGGCAATAAAAAACGCCCCGAAAATTCGGGGCGTTGTGTTGTTGCTGCTCGGGTTAAAGCGCAGAAACTGTCGAGGTGGATCTCCTTGCCAGGCGCTCTTTATCAATGACCGGGTTGCCAGGGTTTACCCAAAGATACCGGAGCGAACAGGCGGGTTTTGATGGGATCACGCGATAGCAACACCAAGACCACTATGGTCGCGAGGTAAGGCAGCATTGCCAGCAGGTTCGATGGAATCGACAGGCCAACGCCCTGGGCGACCAGATGAATGATGCTTGCCAGGCCAAACAAGTAAGCACCAAGCAATACGCGAAATACCCGCCAACTGGCAAATACCACCAGCGCCAGAGCAATCCAGCCGCGCCCTGCGGTCATGTTTTCCGCCCACATAGGGGTGTAGGCGAGCGACAAATAAGCCCCGGCCAGCCCGGCCATGGCGCCGCCGAACAGTACGGCCAGGGTGCGCACGCGCAGTACCGGCAAGCCCATGGCACTGGCGGCATCCGGGTTTTCGCCAACGGCTTGGACGATAAGGCCGATGCGGGGTTTCAGCATTACCCAGGCCACCAATGCAAACAAGACGAATGACAGGTAGATCAGTAGATCCTGAGCGAACAGCATGCGGCCTATCAGTGGAATATCGCTCAGCAAGGGAATAACCACCGGCTCGAAACCGGTCAGTGGCTTACCCACCCAGGCGGCGCCGACAAAGGTCGATAATCCAACGCCGAAGATGGTCAGGGCCAGGCCGGTCGCCACCTGATTGGCGTTGAAGCCCAGGGCAACAGCCGCAAACAGCATCGACAGGAGCATGCCCGCTGCCATTGCCAGCATGACGCCAAGCCAGAGATTGCCGGTGCTGAACGCGACGATAAAACCCGTCACCGCGCCAAACAGCATCATGCCTTCCTGGCCCAGGTTGAGCACGCCGCTTTTTTCGCAGACCATTTCACCCAGTGCGACCAGCAGCAGCGGGGTGCCGGTGCGCACCATGGCGAAGAAAATGTTGCTCAGTAGATCGATATCCATACAGCATCCTCATATTCTTTTAACGCGCCGGTCATTGCCAGGCGCTGCTGTTCTCAGGCCAAGGCGTCTTGGGTGGCTGTGCGTTTTGTCCATTTCCACTTCAATCGTGGGCGATACAGAATCAGCACATCGCAGGCGAGCAGGAAGAACAGCATCATGCCCTGGAACAATTGGGTAATAGCTTGCGGTAGATTCATCGCCATCTGCGCGTTCTCACCACCCAGGTAGAGCAGTGCCATGAGCAGGCTGGCGCAGAGGATGCCCAACGGGTTCAGGCGCCCGAGAAATGCCACGGTAATTGCGGCATAGCCATAGCCAGGCGACACCTGCGGCACCAATTGGCCGATCGGTCCGGCCACTTCGCCGACCCCGGCCAGGCCCGCCAATGCGCCGCTGACGAGCAGGGCGAACCAGACCAGGCGTTTCTCCCTAAAGCCGACAAAACCGGCCGCACGACGATCAAGGCCGAGCACCTTGATCTGGAAACCAAGGAAGCTTTTCTGCAGCAACACCCACACCGCAACCAATGCCAGCAAAGCGAAGTAGAGGCCCGCATGGACCCGACCCTCTTCACTGAGCAGTGGCAGCCGACTGAAGTCACCAAACATCGCCGACTCGGGGAAGTTATAACCCTCTGGGTCTTTCAGCGGGCCATGGACGCAATAGAGCAACAGGTTGAGGGCGATGTAGTTGAGCATGATGCTGGTGAGGATTTCATTGGCGTTGAACTGCGTCCGCAGCCATGCCGTGAGCCCTGCCCAGGCCGCACCTGCGGCTACACCGGCACTGATGACCAGCACCAGCGCCCAGCGGCTTTCCCAGCCGATGATATGTACCGCCACGGCGCTACCGGCCAAGGCGCCGAGCAGTAACTGGCCTTCGGCGCCGATGTTCCAGATCCGGGCGTGGTAAGCCACGGCCAGCCCCAGCGCACAGAGCAGAATGGGCAAGGCCTTGACCAGTAGTTCAGACACGCCATACCAGTCGCTAAGAGGGGCAATCAATAAGGTGTGCAAGGTCAGCAGTGGGTCGTGGCCGAGCAATAAAAACAGTAAGGAGCCGCAGAGCAAGGTCAATGCAGCCGCCAGCAAGGGTGAAAACCAGAGCATGGCGCGTGATTGCTGGCCGCGAGGTTCAAGGGATAACAACATAAAAACTCCGTCAGCTCAGAACTGCATCAGTGTTGAATTGGCCAGCCATCCAGCGACCGACCTCGACCGGATTGGTCTCAAGGGTGTTGGCCAGGGTCGACAATTTGCCGCTGCTGAGTGCGCCAATGCGGTCGCAAATCTGGAACAGTTCATCGAGGTCTTCGGATATCACCAGAATTGCCGCGCCTGCATCACGCAGGGCGATCAGCGCTCGATGAATCGCCGTTGCAGCACCCACGTCAACTCCCCAGGTCGGGTGCGCGGCGATCAGCAGTTTGGGGTTTTGCATGATCTCGCGGCCGAGAATGAATTTCTGCAGATTACCGCCTGACAAGCTCTGCGCAGCGGTTTCGGCGTTCGGTGTCTTAACCGCGAAGCGGCGGATGATTTCCTCGGCGAACGCCACCACTTTGCTGCGTTTGACCAGGCCCTTGCTGACCAGGCCTTGCTGGAAGGCAGTGAGCAAGGCGTTGTCGCTCAGGCTCATGTCCGGCACCGCGCCGTGGCCGAGGCGCTCGGCTGGCACAAACGCCAGGCCCAATTGACGACGTGCATCAGGTTTCAAATGCGCCACCGGTTGGCCGGCGAAGTTGATGCGCAATGCTTCACGTTTGGGCAGTGGTTGCTCGCCACTGAGCAACGCCAGAATCTCATCCTGGCCATTGCCCGCGACACCTGCGATACCAACGATCTCGCCACTGCGCACATTGAGCTGTATATCTTTGAGCGAAGTGCCAAATGGGTCGGGGTTGTACCAGGACAGTTGGTCAACTTGCAGGAAAAGGTTGGCGCCGCTGACTTTGGCATGGCGTGTTTCCAGCCCTTGCGCGTCGCCAACCATTAACCTGGCCAACTCCAAATCTGTGCAGTCTGCCGGAATGCAGTGGCCTGAGACTTTGCCGCCACGCAAGACGGTCGCACTTTGGCAGAGTGCGCGAACTTCACCGAGCTTGTGGCTGATAAACAGGATGCTGCAGCCTTCGCTTGCCAGCCTGCGCAAGGTGGTGAATAACTCGTCGGCCTCTTGTGGGGTCAGCACCGAAGTGGGCTCATCGAGAATCAACAGCTTGATGTCCTGCATCAGGCAACGCACGATCTCGACGCGCTGGCGCTCACCAATCGACAAGCTGTGCACCAATCGTTCCGGCTCAAGTGGCATGCCGTAGCGCTTTGACACTTCGCGTATCTTCGGCTCCAGCTGCTGTGCGGTGCCGGCCTGGCGGCCCATGGCCAATGCGATGTTTTCGGCAACGGTGAGGGTTTCAAACAGCGAGAAGTGCTGAAACACCATGCCGATTCCAAGGGTGCGCGCCATGGACGGGTCACGCATCTTAAGCGTTTCGCCATGCCAGCGGATTTCACCTTCATCGGGCTGGGTGACGCCGTAGATGATTTTCATCAGGGTGCTTTTGCCTGCGCCGTTTTCGCCAAGCAATGCATGGATTTCACCGGCTTTGATGTTTAGGTCAATCTGATCATTGGCCACACAGCCGGGGTAGCGTTTGGTGATGCCGCGCAATTGCAGGCGCGCAAGTGGAGTGGAGCTAGACATGGGCAGTGACTCGAAAAAAACGACTAGCGCAGCTAAAGCAAAAACTTGGCCAGTAGGTCAGAAAAGCCCGTCCTAGCGCTGGTGTTTGCGGGGGACTGCAAAAAAGGTCGTTTTATTGCGCCAGTTTGGGGCGGGATTGTGATTGCAGGGAGCAATTTCAGTGCGTGTGGTGTTACTGCATGACTCGCGCCTGGCCGGGCATCAGGCGCGGACGTGCTTCAAGGGCTGATCAGTGTTTCACGGCCGCGGGTGAGGTCGGCGACGAACTGGGCGAAGCCGTCGAAATGCTCGGCATTGATCGCCAGGTCCAGGTCGACGCCTTGCGCGGTGAATGCTTCATGCTCAATCACCGTATCGAACTCAGCAAGCCGTGGCTTGAGACGCGGCAACTCAGCGAACTGACAGTGGCAGCTGCAACGGATGCGTTCGACCAATTGCTGGCGCTCGCCGGCTTGCAAACATTTGTTGGCGCCGCCGCCATAAGCGCGAGATAAACCACCGGTACCCAGCTGGATGCCACCGTACCAGCGAATAACCAAAACCACGACCTGGTCGAACCCCTGGCCTTCGATCGCTGCCAGAATCGGTCGTCCGGCAGTGCCAGTTGGCTCGCCATCGTCATTGAAACGGTACTGTTGGCCAACCTTCCACGCCCAGCAGTTATGGGTGGCGTTGCTGTCACTGAACTGATCAATAAATGCCTGGGCTGCTGCTGGGCTGTCCGCATGCCCGGCCAGGGTGATAAAGCGGCTGTTGCGTATATCTTCGTGAAACTGACAGGGGCTGGCTAGGGTATGGGCCATCAGACGTTTGGCGGTGTTTGTCCGCAGCCTTTAAGGATGATATGAATCAGGTTGTTCGTTGCTGCTTCGAAGTCTTGCTTGGTCAGCCGAGAGCGGCCGCTGACCCGGCAGATTTGCGCGGCAAAATCGGCGTAGTGCTGGGTGCTGCTCCACAACAGGAAAATCAAATGGGTGGAGTCAACCTGGTCGATCTTGCCGGCCGCAATCCAGGCGTCGAATACTGCCGCTCGACCGCGAAACCAGGTGAGGTAGTCTTCATTGAAGTATTCGTTGAGGCATTCGCCACCGCTGATCACTTCAATTGCAAAAATGCGCGAGGCTTTTGGCTGGCGCCGTGAGAATTCCATCTTCGCCCGAATGTAGCGGCTCAGAGATTCTGCTGGGTCATCATCAACCGTAAGGTTGTTGAAGGTGCTGTCCCAAAGCTCGATGATATTGCTCAGGACTGCAAGGTAAAGCCCAAGTTTATTGGTGAAGTAATAGTGCAGGTTGGCTTTGGGCAGGCCCACATTCTGCGCAATGGTATTCATGCTGGTGCCCTTGAAGCCATGGCGCGCAAACTCTTCTTCCGCAGCACGCAGAATGGCTTCTTCATTTTTCTGGCGGATGCGCCCCGCAGGCTTGCCGCTATTGTTGGCGCTATGGGCTGGCACTTCGAGAGTCATGAGCAGTTCCGATTCATTCAGTTAGCTGGGCGAGTGAACAGATACCCGAGTGGCGCCTAGGTGACAAGCTCGGCAGGTAAAAAAATACAACGGTCGGGCCGTCTGCACGATACTGGTGCGAGTTTCTTCGCATCTGAGTGATCTTGGTGCTGCTTGTTGTGTGAGATTGTCAGTCGGGCCTGCGCAAACTTCAATAATACTGTTGTTGGTTCTTTTAGCGCTTGAACCCGCCTCTCGGTGACTATAAACACTTGGCACTGTCAGCAGTGTCGGAGCCGTGGTGGTTAGTTATTCGCAGGTTTTAGGTTTGTTTTCCTGCCATAGATTGCTGTTCACGTTGCCCGCCCAGATACAAGCCCAGAAAGCCCCAAACTGCCGCGCACAGGGCTCCGGCCAGTGCAGCAACCATTACGCCGTTGGACAAACTGTCGATCAGCGCCTTGACCCAGGCGCTGGCGGCATCACCGGCGCGATAGACCAGGGTGTCGATAAAGTTCTTGGCCTTGTATTTGGTCTGCGCATCAAGTGGTGCGAAGAGCATTTCACGGCCCGGGCGTACGCAGGCGTATTCACCCACTCGCCGCACTATCATCAAGGCGGCGAGCATGGCGAAGGTCGGTGCCAGGGCCAAGCCGATAAAGCCCAGGCAAACTAAAAACGGTACCCCGGCGAGCAGGGCGCGGATGCCAAAGCGCTGGGCGATACGACTGGTGATAAACAGCTGCGCGAGCAAAGACAGCGCTTGCACACTAAAGTCGATCAGGCCGAATACACGGACTTGCTCGTCGCGGCTGGTGAAGGTTTCGGCTACCAGGCGCGCCTGTTCGAAGTACAGAAAGGTGCTGGCGGTGGCCAACAAAATCACGAATGCGCTGATGCCCAATAAATAGGGGGAGCGCACGACCTGAGTGAAGCCGCTAAAAGGGTTGCCCAGCACAGGTTTTTGTGGGTTTTCGTTGTGTTTTGCACCCGGTCTTCCTGAACCGCTGATGGCGCGCCAATGCATCAGGTAGCCTTTGCTCAGCAATGCCAACGCCAGCAGTGCTGCTGCGCAAAGAATAAAGCCGCTTTCGCCAAGCGTACTGATCAGCAACGCGCCAAAGGCCGGGCCGAGCAAACCACCGCAACTGGCACCCGCCGCGATAAAGGCAAACAGGCGTTTGGCCTGTTCGCTGTCGAACACATCGCTCATCAGGCTCCAGGCCACGGAAACCACGAACAGGTTGTAGACCGATAGCCATACATAGAAGCTGCGGGCCAGCCATACATCGCGTTCAATCAGGCTAAAAAGCGTTGCGAAGCCCAATAAGTTGAGAATAAAAAAACCGTAGACCCAGTCGATGTAGTGTTCGCGCGGCACATGTGAGTTGAGCCATGCGAACAGCGGCACGGCGATCAGCATCAAGACAAAAGTTGCGCTAAACAACCATTGCAGGTTGTCCACGCCACCGACAATGCCCATCGCCTCGCGAATCGGGCGCAGCATGAAGTAGCCGCTGAACAGACACAGAAACAGGGTGAATCCGCTTAGCGCAGCCAGCAGTTCTTCAGGTTTGGCATTGATGGCGCTGGCGACCCGCTGCGCGCAAGTCATGAAGGTGGCTGGTGCCCGGGCGTGGCTATCATCAGCCAAAGGCCTGGACGATTCGTTCGCGCAGTGCTTCATCCGGCAGTCGACCCATGCCCGCCTTGATATTGTCGGTCACGTAGCGAGGTGTTGATGTGGCCGGTAGCACGGCGGTAACTGCGGGGTGTGCGAGGATGAATTTAAGCAGCAGTTGCGCCCAGGAGGTGGCGTCTGTATCAATCGCCCAGCCCGGTAGAGACTGCCCTTTGACCTTGCTGAGCAGTTGGCCGCGCATAAAGGGTCGATTGACCAGAACGGCAATGCCGTTATCCGCACAGTAAGGCAACAGGCGTTTTTCGGCATTGCGTTCGCCGATCGAGTAATTGAGTTGGACAAAGTCGGGCTTGTGTTGCTTGAGTGCCTCGAGCAAGTCGTCGTGTGCGGACTCAAGGTAATGCGTGATCCCCGTGTAGCGAATGCGACCTTGTTCCTTAAGCTCGCGCATCAGCTTCATTTGCGTCGCGGTATCTTGCAGGTTGTGCACTTGCAGCAGGCTGACCTTGTCGGTCTGCAGCGCCTGGAGACTGGAGCTGAACTGCTCGAAACCGTTATCGCGCCCGGTGGCCGACAGCTTGGTCGCCAGAAATGCCTTGCGCTGGGTATCAATGCGCTTGAGCAGCATGCCGGTAACGACCTCTGCGGTGCCATAGCTCGGCGCGGTGTCGATGAGTGTCGCGCCGCCATTGATAAAGTTGCGCATGACCAGGTCGAGCGAGTTGATTCCGTCTGCATCCGGAGTCACGTTGAAGGTGCGCGAGGTACCCATGCCAATGACTGGCAGCATCTCACCGCTGGCCGGTATCTTGCGGCGCAGCAGCTGGCTGGGTTCACTGGCCAATGCCAGGCTGGGCAGTAAAGGCGCAGCGGCTGCCAGGCCCAGCAAGGTGGCACTGCGTTGAATAAAGTGGCGGCGGCTGGACATGAATCCTCCTTTCAAGGGTGCGCAGCAGCGCATCAAGGGATGATAGCCTGATGCTGCCTGGCCTCGGGACACCGCATTAGACTAGTTGTTACCGGCTGTTTCAGTTTCAGCGGGTGGCTACTCATCGGCAAGATCTGCTTGCCTTTAAAATGCAACGACCGGGATCGCGCTCGATCCTGGGTGCCGGCAAATGAGCAATTGATTCGCCTTGCTTACCCCTTGGTTACTGATGCAGCAATATCAAGCGTAGTGGTTTCCAGTGGTTCCTTAGCTTACGGCTGCCAGGGCTTCAAGGAAGCTTTCAAGCACCAAGTGCGGCCGGCGACCTTTGCGGGTCACGGCCGCTAGATTCAAGTCATAGAAGCGCACGTCAGGTTTCAGGGCGCGCAGGCGACCTTGCTGGACCCAGGCATTGGCGTAATGGTCGGGCAGATAGCCAATGTAGCGTCCGGTCAGGATTAAAAAGGCCATGCCTTCACGGTCGGAGGCACTGGCGGTGCAATTGAGCACTTGATAGTGGGTCTGTATTTCCGGCGGTAAACGAAAGGTCGGGGCGATAGCGTCCTGGGTGTTCAAGCGCTCGTCATCAAGCAACTGGTCGTCAGCATAGAACAACGGGTGGCCTACGGCGCAGTAGAGCAGTGAACGCTCACCATACAGCGGCTGGTAGTCGAGCCCGGACAATGCGCCGGATTGCGGCACTACGCCGATATGCAGGCGGCCGTCGAGCACACCCTGTTCGACTTCGCTTGGAGGCGTCATGCGGATGTGGACGCGCACATCCGGGCCGCGCTCCTTGAGCCGCGAGAGGGCATTGGTGATGCGCATATGCTGTACGGTCACCAAGTTGTCGGTAAGGCCGATATTCAGCTCGCCGCGCAGGTTCTGATGCAAGCCGTTGACCTCGGTGCGAAAGCTTTCCAGGGCAGCGAGCAATTGCTGGGTCGACTGAAACACCTCGCGGCCTTCTTCGGTCAAGGCAAAACCGGCTCGTCCCCGCTGGCAGAGGCGCAAACCCAGGCGTTGCTCAAGGTCGCTCATTTGCTGGCTGATGGCTGAGCGGCCTATGCCCAGTACGCTTTCGGCAGCAGAAAAGCCGCCGGATTCCACGACGCTACGAAACAGTTTCAGCAGGCGGATATCAAAGTCGCTGACTTGGGCCAGTGGATCGGGACGGCGAGTGCTCATTAGTTTAGTAACCGGAGAACTAAAGATATGAATAGTTAAGTTTTACCGACTTTATGCCCGTGGCACCTTTAATGGCAAGCGTACTTCACGTCCGAACATTGTCTTCTAGCGAGGCCGTCCCATGAACATGCCCCAGTCTGCTACTCCGCCATTATCCAGCCAGCTCAAGCTGGATGCTCACTGGATGCCGTTTTCCGCCAACCGTAACTTCCATCGCGATCCGCGTTTTATTGTGTCTGCCGAAGGCAGTTGGCTGACCGATGACAAGGGACGCAAGGTCTACGACAGCCTTTCGGGCCTATGGACCTGTGGCGCCGGTCACTCGCGCAAGGAAATCCAGGATGCCGTGGCCAAGCAACTGGGTACGCTCGACTACTCGCCTGGCTTCCAGTATGGCCATCCGCTGTCATTCCAGCTGGCCGAGCAAATTGCCGACTTGTTGCCTGCTGGCCTCGACCATGTGTTCTTCACCAGTTCCGGTTCCGAGTGCGCAGATACCTCGGTAAAAATGGCCAAGGCCTACTGGCGCCTCAAGGGTCAGCCAGCCAAGACCAAGTTCATTGGTCGCGCCCGTGGTTATCATGGGGTGAACATTGCCGGTACCAGCCTCGGTGGTATCAACGGCAACCGTAAGATGTACGGCCAGTTCATGGATGTTGATCACCTGCCACACACGCTGCAACCGGGCATGGCGTTCACCAAGGGCATGGCCGAGACCGGCGGCGTTGAGTTGGCCAATGAGCTGCTCAAGCTGATCGAACTGCACGATGCGTCGAACATCGCCGCGGTCATTGTCGAACCCATGTCGGGCTCGGCTGGGGTGCTGGTGCCGCCAGTCGGTTATCTGCAGCGTTTGCGCGAGATCTGCACCCAGCACAATATCCTGCTGATTTTTGACGAAGTGATCACCGCCTTTGGCCGCATGGGCAAGTGGTCGGGCGCTGAATACTTCGGTGTGACGCCAGACATCATGAACACCGCCAAGCAAATCACCAATGGCGCGGTTCCCCTGGGCGCGGTTATTGCGTCCAACGAAATCTATCAAACCTTTATGAACCAGCCCTCGCCCGAGCACATGGTTGAGTTCAGCCATGGCTACACTTACTCGGCGCACCCGGTTGCCTGTGCGGCTGGCCTGGCTTCGCTTGAGTTGCTCAAGCGTGAAAACCTGGTGCAGCAAGCGGCTGAAATCGAACCACACTTTGCCAATGCGCTGCATGGCCTCAAAGGCTCCAAGCACGTTATTGATATCCGCAACTGTGGCCTGGCTGGAGCCATTCAGTTGGCGCCGCGCGATGGTGATGCGGTAATCCGACCATTCGAGGCGGGCATGGCCTTATGGAAAGCTGGGTTCTATGTGCGCTTCGGGGGCGATACCCTGCAGTTTGGGCCAACCTTCAATGCCAAGCGCGAAGACCTCGACCGCGTCTTCGATGCCGTTGGCCAGGCACTACAAGGTATCGATTAATGACCAAGCGTACACAGGCGGTGGCGACCGTTCAGGTGGATAACAGCGATGTCATAGTTACCGAATGGCGGTTTGCGCCGGGCAGCGAAACCGGTGCCCATTGCCACGGCTACGACTATGTGGTGGTGCCCATGACTGCAGGCACACTGCTGCTGGAAACGCCTGAAGGCGAGAAGCATGCAACCTTGGTTGCCGGCCAAGCCTACTTCCGCAAAGCCGGTGTCGAGCACAATGTGGTCAACGCCAGCGATCACGAAGTGGTGTTCGTCGAAACCGAGATCAAAGCAGCGCAATAGATATCAGGGGGGCGCACAAGGTGCCCCTCGCTTCAAATACCTTAGGGCGCTGGATAAGGTCCAACCCTCATAAACTAGTTGCCAACGGAGAATTCCATGAGCGCAGTGAATCACTTAATCCATGGCGAGCAAGTCGCCGGCACTGGCCGCACCGCAGACGTGTTTAACCCTTCTACAGGCGAGGTTATCCACCAGGTTGCACTGGCTGATCGCGCGACCATCCAGCAAGCGATCGACTCGGCCAAATCTGCTTTCCCGGCATGGCGCAATACGCCGCCGGCCAAGCGTGCGCAGATCATGTTCCGCTTCAAGCAATTGCTTGAGCAGCATGAAGCCGCCATCTCGAAGATGATCAGTGAAGAGCACGGCAAGACCCTCGAAGACGCCGCCGGTGAGTTGAAGCGCGGTATCGAAAACGTAGAGTACGCTTGCGCTGCGCCAGAAATTCTCAAGGGCGAATACAACCGTAACGTCGGCCCCAATATCGATGCCTGGAGCGACTTCCAGCCGGTTGGTGTGGTGGCTGGTATTACGCCGTTCAACTTCCCGGCGATGGTGCCGTTGTGGATGTATCCACTGGCAATCGTTTGCGGTAACTGCTTTATCCTCAAGCCTTCCGAGCGTGATCCAAGCTCGACGCTGTATATCGCCCAGTTGCTGCAGGAAGCGGGCTTGCCAAAAGGCGTGCTGAACGTTGTCCATGGCGACAAGGAAGCGGTTGATGCGCTGATCGAAGCGCCAGAAGTCAAAGCCTTGAGCTTCGTTGGCTCGACACCGATTGCCGAATATATCTACTCCGAAGGCACCAAGCGCGGCAAGCGCGTCCAGGCCCTGGGCGGGGCGAAGAACCACGCCGTGTTGATGCCAGATGCTGATCTGGACAATGCAGTCAGCGCACTGATGGGCGCTGCCTACGGCTCCTGTGGCGAGCGCTGCATGGCAATTTCCGTTGCCGTTTGCGTGGGCGACCAGGTTGCCGATGCGATGATCAAAAAGCTGGTGCCGCAGATCAAGGCACTGAAAATTGGCGCGGGTACTTCCACTGGGCTGGACATGGGCCCGCTGGTTACTGGCGCTCACCGTGACAAGGTCAAGGGCTATGTCGATGCGGGCGTTGCCGCTGGTGCCGAACTGGTTGTCGATGGTCGCGGCTATAGTGTTGCTGGCAACGAGAAGGGCTTTTTCCTCGGTGGTTGCTTGTTCGACCGCGTAACCCCTGAGATGAGCATCTACAAGGAAGAGATCTTCGGCCCGGTGCTCTGTGTGGTTCGCGTCAATAGCCTCGAAGAGGCCATGCAGCTGATCAACGATCACGAATACGGTAACGGCACTTGCATCTTCACCCGCGATGGCGAGTCTGCACGTTTGTTCTGTGACGAAATCGAAGTCGGTATGGTTGGGGTCAATGTGCCTCTGCCAGTGCCAGTCGCCTACCACAGCTTTGGTGGCTGGAAGCGTTCGCTGTTTGGTGACCTGCATGCCTACGGCCCGGACGGCGTACGTTTCTACACCCGTCGCAAAGCCATCACCCAGCGCTGGCCGCAACGCGCCAGCCATGAAGCCGCTTCCTTTGCCTTCCCAAGCAACGGTTAACAAGGGCTGGTTCCAGGGCTGCGCGAGCAGCCTCTGAAGCGTTAGTAAATAAAAAGACCCGTCATACCTGGCGGGTCTTTTTATTTACAGTGTTGAATGCTGGTGGACAAGCTTGGCGTTGCCAGACCCTGCGCCATCGGGTAGCTGTGTGTAGGGTGGGTAGCGCTGTTTTGCCCACCCATTATCAAAGTCAGCCATCAACGGCTGCGCGCGCAGTGATCTGCAGAGTTGGATACAATCGGCAGAATTTTTGAACGAGAGCGCAGCGCTTCTGAGGCTTGTATGTCACCCCTTGAACTTGTGGCTGCCACGTTAGGCGTCATTGCCGTGTGGCTGACGGTGAAACAGAACATCTGGTGCTGGCCGGTCGGGCTGGTCATGGTGTTGATGTATAGCTGGATCTTCTTCGACATCAAGCTTTATTCGGACATGCTCTTGCAGGTTGTCTATGCGGTGTTGCAACTCTATGGCTGGTGGCAGTGGACCCGTGGCGGTGGCGAGCATAACGGTCGGCAGGTCAGTCGTCTGAGCGCATCGGGGCTGGCGGGCAGTGTGCTGATCGGTGCGCTGGGCAGTGTCGCCCTGGGCTACTTGATGGCGACCCATACAGACGCCGCGTCACCCTGGTTGGATGCGGCTCTGACCGCGTTCAGCTTGGTTGCGCAAGTCTGGATGGCGCAGAAACGTCTTGAGTGCTGGATGTTGTGGATCATCGTCGATCTCGTTTTCGTCGGTTTGTTTATCAGCAAAAAGCTGTACCTGACAGCGGCTTTGTATGCGTTGTTCACATTGCTTGCAGTGCAAGGCTGGCGCAGCTGGCGGCGCACCCCTGAGCTTGCATACGCATGAAGGTGCTGGTGCTGACCGGGCCAGAGTCGACCGGCAAAAGCTGGTTGGCGGCTAGCCTGCAGGTGCAGTTTGGCGGTGTCGTGGTTGGCGAGTATGTGCGCAATTTTATTGATCAACACCAGCGTGATACCTGTTATGCGGATATCCCAACCATCGCCCAGGGCCAGTTGGAATGGGAAGATAAAGCCCGCGCCGAGCGGCCTGAACTCTTGATTCTCGATACGCACCTGTTGAGCAATATGCTGTGGAGCCGTGAGCTGTTTGGCGATTGTCCCGCCTGGATCGAGGACGCCTTGCTCGCGCGCCGTTATGACCTGAATTTATTGCTCGATCCGCGAGGAGTGCCCTGGGTCGAGGATGGCCAACGCTGCCAGCCGCAATTGGCTGAGCGGGTGCGTTTCTTCGAGGCCTGTCGTGACTGGCTGGTTTTTCATCAGCAGCCTTTTTTCCCCCTTCAAGGTGATTGGGCTGAGCGCCAACGCCAAGCCTTGAGCTGTGTCGGGCAGTGGCCGGACTCGCCGGCATAGCCTTCAATCGTACTGCCAGCGCTTGAGGATGGCGTCCAGTTTACCGTTGTCTTTCAACCGTTGCAGGGCGCTTGCAAACGCCTTGGCGTGTTGTTGGTCATTTTTATTGAATGCAGCGTAGCGCGGCATTTCGACCAATACGCGCGGTAAAATCCGTACCTTGGACGCCGAGTTTTGTTCCTGTACGAAATACATCAATTGGGTCTTGTCACCGATGATGATGTCAATTCTGCCTGCCAATAGCATCGACACCAGTTGTCTTGGATTGAGTGCGCTGGTGTCACGCGAAAGTTCAGCGTGGTCAAAGGTTGTTTCGTAGGCATAGCCCCTAACCTGGCCTATTACATAGGGCGTCAGGTCTTCGAGGCTTTGCCAGTCGGTTATAGCTGTCTTATGGGTGGTCATAAACACCGTGGCGCCAGTACGCAGCGGCCCCACCAGCAGGTATTGATTCATGCGCTCGGCAGTGCCTGCGAAAGCAAATGCCAGGTTGGCCTCATTGCGTTCGAGCATTTGCTTGACGCGCTGCCATGGATACAGGCGTATTCTGAAATCCAGCTTTGCCTCGCTCAAAACTGCACTGACCAAGTCCACATCCAGGCCCATCGGTGTCTCACTATGGGCTTGCGTGAAGCTGTAGGGCGCGAACTGATCATCGGCCACAGCCAGCAAGGGAGCCGCAGATACAGGTGCGCAGATGCACAGCAATAGGCCGAGAAGAAGGTAGCGCATGGTGAGCCCCGCTTGGTCGAGCGCCGGATAGAAGCACGGTGCAGTACATATCAATGCTAGCCAATGCTGGCTGTATATGTAAAACTTGCACTCGAGCTGCTCGAGGGGCGTCTCAGAAGGCTGGAACCAAGGGTCGAATCCGGGCAGGCCAGGGGCTTGAACCCGCCCAGATCTGCGAGATCAAACCTTTCTGACGAACTCTGATTTAAGCTTCATTGCGCCGATGCCGTCGATCTTGCAGTCAATGTCGTGATCGCCGTCGCATAAGCGAATGCCTTTGACCTTGGTGCCGACCTTGACCACCAGCGACGAGCCCTTGACCTTGAGGTCCTTGATCACGGTAACTGTGTCACCGTCTTGCAGTGGGTTGCCGACGGAGTCCTTGATCACTTTTATGTCATCAGCCGCGTTGTCCTCGGCGTTGGCAGACCATTCATGTGCGCATTCAGGGCACATCAGCATGGTGCCGTCTTCATAGGTGTATTCAGAGTTGCATTTGGGGCATGGCGGCAGGGAGCTCACAGCGCGACCTCGGGTTCAGTCTGATAAATGGCCGTATATTATATAGGGTTTTACACGCGTGGCGGCCAACAAACTGGACTTGCGGCCTAGGGCGATGGCTTGAAGGCGGGTCAGATAGTTTGAAGCAGTGCGATACGTACCTCTGTTCGTCAGAGTTACGGGCGTCAATTCGGATGCTTGAGATTTTTCCAGAGGCCTTTAATAATGGCCAGTAACAATCAACTTTACCGAGTGAAAGAACCTGTGGCAGTCGCTTGTTATTCATGATAATTATTTTCTTCGAAATAGCACTCGCTATCACTGCGCCATTATTGATGTCTTTAGTGAAGCCTGTATGGCTGTGAGCCAGTTCACAATAAGTGTCCCCGACGGAAAAATAAAATTAATAATCCTATAT
Source organism: Pseudomonas sp. S9 (assembly GCF_000222125.1). Lineage (NCBI taxonomy): Bacteria > Pseudomonadati > Pseudomonadota > Gammaproteobacteria > Pseudomonadales > Pseudomonadaceae > Pseudomonas > Pseudomonas sp. S9. The sequence goes on from NZ_AFFX01000005.1 coordinate 235,530, forward strand.
TTCCTACAAGGTGAATAACATGGCCTGCCTGTTTTGGGGGTATTCTTGCTTTTGCAAGAAACAAAGCGTTATATGACCGCGCACAGTGTTGGATATTGAATTAAACGGGTCGCTCGCAGGTCAATTCAGCCTGGGGTGTTATACCTCATGGTTTAATATATCGCTCTTTGGCTAGGCTTGGACGCCTAAGAATCTTTTGTATGGCCTCGGAACTAATTCCCTTCCCTGAGGTAGCGGGTCAAAGGAGCAGACGAAAGGTATTTGTTTTTTTGCTGTAAATAGCGCTTATACGTAACAAGGATTGTCACGGCAATGGCCACTGTAATTTTTTCTGCACCGGGACTCTATAGCGGAGAATACTTCCGGTTTATCGAACCTGATCGCTTCACTCATCACGCGCGTGTGCCTGGCTCACCTGACCTTTCAATTCATGGACGACACGGCAAGGGTGTTATGAGGCAGGATGCCTTATCTTTATTACAGATGCTGAAACCCTACTGTCATCGCCAGAGGCCGTTGGAATGATGGAGAGCACACGAATGCCATCTTTCCTGTCAGGGATGGAACGAGACCCGCTCGACACTGACTTCATCAGAATGAACTTCCGCTCTTTTGTACAGCGCGGCATTCTTATAATCATGGTTGTAAACCCACTGCATGCGCTTGTGCTCTGGTTAAATCATAGTGCGTGGTGGCAACTCAGTCTTATGGCAATGTTTATTCAGTTGCCATTCTATCCGTTGTGCGGGCAGCAGCGTTCTTTTGCGGTATTTCTCCCCAGCGTGCTGGCGTTGTTTTCGATGGTGGCCGTATATATATGGCTGTTCTCAGAACACTTTGGTTCCAGTGCAGGGTTTCATTATCTGATTATGTCATTGATTCCACTTGTTATATTCGCCGGGCGAATCGGGCTCAGGCTCAAGGTGCTTATTTGTCTGCTGATGGCCATTGGTATGTTTATAGCCGAACTCAAATTGCCCGGAACTGCCACAAACTCGATGAGTACCGAGGCATTGGAGCAGTTGCGGATCTTGAACTTGCTGATTTGCTTTATCAGCATATCCATGCTGACTTTTACCCACTTTGTCACCGTTTCGCGCATTCAGTCCAAGCTGCAGTATTTGGCGGCGTATGATCCGCTGACACAGCTGGTTAATCGTCGGCGAATGGGGCAACTGGCTGAGCAGGAAGTCTTGCAAAGCCGACGTCAGCAATACCCCTTATCGGTGATTTTGGCGGATGTCGATAATTTCAAAATGATCAATGACCGCCATGGCCATCCGGTTGGCGATGTCGCTTTGCAGCATGTCAGCGAGTTGATCAGCGCTATCGCCCGCGATACGGACAGCTGTTGTCGCTGGGGGGGCGAGGAGTTTTTGGTTTTGTTGCCCCATACAAACTTGCAGGGTGCCATGCAAGTCGCCGAGCGCATAAGGCAGCAGGTTGCAGCAACCCCTTTGAATGCACACGACCTTGAGCTAGAGATGCAATTGACGCTGGGGGTGGCGATGTTGATGCCGAATGAGAAGCTGGCTGAATTGATAAAGCGTGCAGATACAGCGCTTTATGAAGGTAAGCGTGCGAGTCGCAATTGCGTTGTCAAAAGCGATCCGCAATCGAGTTAGCTCAAGGTGTCATGTTGTTGGGGGCTGGCCAGTTCAGGGTCCCCGAGTCACTAAAGCGCGATGTGCCGAACAAGCCGCCTGCAAATTTACCGCTCAATTCATATGGCAGGCCCTGGCCGGGTTTATAGCTTGACGCGCCCATTGCCTGGCGCATCGCCGAAAATGCCGAGATGGTTACGGGCACGCTGATCACCGTCTCTCCAAAGCGCGGAACCTGCCCACTCTGGTCGCTGACACCACTGGCCAGCGGCTGATTGTTTACATCGAGGTCCAGGGCGATGCCGTTGTAGTCAATAGCGCTGTCATTCGGGTTTTGCACCCGCAGTTTTACCGAAAAACGCATTTCCAGGCCTTCACCGGGTAAGGGCTCGATGCCGACCAGGTCGATCTTGAGCGGATCGCGGGGCGTCAGGCTGCTGCAAGCCGTCAAGCTGATCAGCAAAAAACCGATGAGCGCGGTTCGTAACAGCGATTGAAGCGATGTGGTGAAGTTGAACATGATGAAGATTCCATTCAATTGTGCAGGCATATGGGCGGCGCGCAGCAGCCAACGGATGTATATGCTATAGACCACGTCCGACAACTTAGGTTGTGGTTATTAGTTTTGCGTGTTTCGCTGCTTGCTTTGGAGAACGATGGCGATACCGCCAAGCACTGCCGCCGAGCTTAACAGCAGGCGCAGGGTCAGGGCTTCGCCGAGTAAAAGGCTGCCAGCCAATGCGGTCAGAATTGGCACGCTGAGCTGTACGGTGGCCGCCTGGAAGGATTTCAGCCCACGCAATGCACTGTACCAGACCGCATAGCCGACCCCTGACGTAACCGCCCCGGATAGCACAGCGTAGCCCAAGCCAGCCAAGTCCCACTGCAGGCGGCTGATAAAGACAACGCTGATGATTAAGCCGATTGGCACTGCCCGCAAGAAATTGCCGGCTGTCGTTGCCAGTGGATCGGTAGCACCGCGGCCCATCAGGGAATAAACACCCCAGGCAACCCCGGCCAAGAGCATCAGCAAGGCACTGCCCAGCGCAGGTGTATTGGCGCCAGGTAGCAGCAAGGCCAGGAGCCCGGCGAGTGCCATTGCCAGGCCAATCGTGGTGGCAAAGCTAAAGCGTTCACCGCGATAAAAGCCCCAGGCAATCATGCTCAACTGGACTGCGCCAAACAGCAGCAGCGCGCCGCTACCGGCATCGAGATTGAGGTAGGCGAATGAAAAGGCGATGGCATAGGTCGTCAGCGCCAGGGCACCTGACCAGGTGCCGGACAAGGGTTGCGCAGCGGTTTTCAAACGCAGGATCACCAGCAAGGTGATTGCCCCGGCGACGAGCCGTACGCTGGTAAAACTTGCAGCGTCTATTTCAGTGGTTTTCAGCGCGAGCCGGCAAACAATAGAGTTACCGGCAAATGCCAGCATTGCCAAGGCGGTAAGCAACAGCGTGCGTGAAGACATGATGCATCCTTGTATGCAGATGGCTCATCTAATCACACAAGCAACGGCAATGGCATTGTACTGAAGGCTCAAGCTGTAAAATGCGCAGGCCAACCGTGTGTTCGCCTGCGCTTGGCCTTTAGAAGTGTACTTTTACGATGAAGTTGGTCGCGCTCTGGTTCGTGCCATCAAGGATGGTGTCGCCCAGGTAGCTATCGTTATCGATACCGTATTTGTCTTTCCAGTAATCGTATTCGATGCCCACATAGAGTTGTTTTTCACCCCAGCTCAGGGCCTTGCCCAAATCATATTTGACTTGCGGGTTGAAGTGCAGGTTGGCGTGATAGCTGTTGTCGTTATCGACCACCCAGTCCATGAAACCGTCGATCAGGATATCCGAGTTACCCACTGGGATTGTGTAGCTCCAGACTGGCGTGATCTGCCAGACGTTATCGCCATCACGCTTGCCATCGGTGGTGCGCAAATAGGTATTGATCTGGAAATAATCAAACCCGGGAATTGCCAGGTCAAAGCCCGGACCGATCAGGTACGACTCGGTGTCGTCCTCGCCAAATTCATAGGTCATGGCCAACAGCACGTCTTTGACGGGGCCAAACTCCAGCTTGGTGTTGAACAGCTTGCCGAACGACAGGCGCGGTGAAAACTCGCCATAAAAGGTGCTGCTGTCACCGGCGCCATTGCGCTCGGCACTGTTGTAGGTGATGCCGTCGACGAAGAAAAACAGGTCACCGACACTCCAGCCGCTGGCATGTTCAAAAGTTACGGTTTGCTGGTCTTCCGGATCAACCTTGAAGTTCTTGCCGTAAAGATAGGTGAAGCTGTTGTTTTGCCATTGCAGGTAATCGCCAGCTACAGCCTGGCCGCCAGCCAGAAGCCCGCCGGCTAACATCAGAGTAGAGATAAAACGGTTCATCGGATGGTGCTCCTGGTGCGCAGAATTATAGTTTTAAACCTATCTATTCGGTCAGGCTGTCGCTTCTAGAGCAAAAACAAAGCCAATCGGCAATTTTTTGTCTTTGTGCGGTTATAAATCCGGTTTTTCGGGGAGTTTTGCTGTATTTGGTTACAGAGTGATCAACTGCGCAGGCGCCATTAACAGCCATTTTTCTGACCAAAAGGACAGTTTTGCATCAGTTTGGGGCGTTGCAGGGCAAGCGTTGCTCAGCCAGCTTTGATAGCTGTTGCTACGAGATGCATTTAGGATCCGGGCGAGATGAAAAGCGCGGCATACTAACGGTCTGTATGCAAAGGTCAAGCGGGGCGTGGGAGCGAGCGGTGCATCGGCTCAGGATCAATCGCACCTGAGCCGTGCCGTGATGGTGGGATTAAACCTGGTCTGGATTGAATGTCTTGCTCATGCCGGCCCAGCACGCATCGTAATCAGCCTGGCGTTCCGGGCACTGCAGGGCGTGTTGGCTTGGGCGAAGTACATTGCAGGTCTCGAACATAAAGGCCATGGTGTTATCGATCTTATGCGGTTGCAAATCCGCAGCAATCGCCTGGGTTGTACTGGTGTTGTCGGGGCCATGGGCGCTCATGCAATTGTGCAATGAAGCGCCGCCGGGCGAGAAGCCATCGGCCTTGGCGTCGTATGCACCCTTGATCAAGCCCATGAACTCATTCATCAGGTTGCGATGGAACCAGGGCGGACGGAAGGTGTTTTCGGCCACCATCCAGCGCGGCGGGAAGATTACAAAGTCTGCATTAGCCTGGCCTGGCGTATTGCTTGGCGAGGTCAGCACCGTGAAGATTGACGGGTCCGGATGATCAAAGCTGACGGTGCCAATGGTATTGAAACGGCGCAGATCATATTTATAGGGCAGGTTATTGCCATGCCAGGCGACCACGTCCAGCGGCGAATGATCAAGCTGTGTTGCCCACAACTCGCCAAGAAACTTCTGCACCAGCTGTACCGGTTGCTCCACATCCTCGAAATGGGCGACCGGTGCGAGGAAATCGCGCGGGTTGGCCAAACCATTGCTGCCAATCGGTCCCAACTCCGGCAAATGGAAAGCACTGCCGTGATTCTCGCAGATATAGCCGCGGGCGCTGGCATCGAGTAACTCAACACGAAACTTCATGCCGCGCGGGATTACTGCAATTTCAAGTGGCTCGACCACAAGCAGACCAAGCTCCGTGGCTATTCGCAGGCGACCTTGCTGCGGCACGATCAACAGCTCGCCATCGGCGTTGAACATCACCCGGGTCATCGAGCAATTAGCCCGGTAGACATGCACGCTGACCCCGCTTGCCTGATCGGCAGCGTTGGTGGCGGCGAGGGTGACTAAACCATCAATGAAATCAGTCGCAGGTTCAGGTATTTGCAGAGGGTTCCAGCGCAAGCGATTCGGGGTGACCGGGCCCAGCTGGCCACCGCAAATCTGTTTATCCATGCGTACAAAGGCGGGGTGATTGGCCGAGGGCTTTATGCGGTACATCCAGGTTCGCCGCGAGTCTGCCCGTGGGACAGTAAATGCAGTGCCTGAAAGCAGCTCTGTATACAAACCGTAAGGTACTTTTTGCGGCGAGTTTTGCCCGATCGGCAAAGCACCCGGCAATGCTTCACTGCTGTGGTGGTTGGCAAAGCCCGATAAGTAGACGAGGTCTTGGGATTTCATGATTTTATTTTTGTGTAATTGAATTACGTTAAGCGTAACTTGAGTTGTGTTGGTCGTCAAACCAGGGCGAAATCAGACGCACAGCCGCCGCTCTGGCAAGTGCAGATCGGTGTGAGTTGAGAAAAGGTAGAGCGTGTGAATAGCCGCATTGGCTAAAGTGCTAGAGCGTGAATCAGGCCATCTTCCGACTATCGTCTTCGAGTTGCCGCTGTAGACGGTAAAGATGACTAAAGCCTTGCTCCCAGCGGCTATGGCCCGATGACACATTGATATGACCGACACCGCGCAGAATTGAGACTTCGCTGCCCCAAGCTTGCGCTAATTGCAGCGCCCGATTGGCGCTGGCGGCGGGGTCGTTATCCGAGCCAATTAGCTGGCTGGGAAAGGGCAGCCTGGCACTTGGTATGGGCGCAAAGTTGCGCAGTGGGCCAGGGCAGTTGAGTCGTTCTACATCGGCTGGAGCAAACAGCAGCGCACCCAGTACTCGGTTGATCAGCTCTTTAGGTGCTTGCGCGGCCCAATGAGCCACAGTCACACAGCCCAAGCTATGGGCGATAAGCACGACTGGCCGTGTGTCATCTGCTATTGCACGTTGCAATTGCTTAACCCAACTGGTTTTTTGTGGGTGTTGCCAGTTGTCTTGCTCGACCCGACTGCTGTTCGGCAGCACCCGTTGCCAGTGGCTTTGCCAATGTTCTGCAGGTGAGCCATGCCAGCCTGGAATGATTAAGTAGCGAATGGATTGCTCAGGCATGGGCTTGGCTCATTAAGTGTTTGACGCCAGCAGGGTAGGTAATATTGGTTGGTTAATAAAAGAATAAAAAATTATTTTCTTATTCATTTTGATCGATTTGGCGAGATGAAGATGATTGAATTTATTTATTCTAAAAAGTAATAAATATGTGAACAAATAGTATTTTTAAGAATAAAAAGGCTCTCCTACTATCGACCCAGACCCACCCGCAGGCAAAGATCAGGGTGTGGGATAGGAGCCTAGCAATGACTGCGACAGAAAAAAAATCGAACAACCTGGACGACGCACAGGTGTTGCGCGAAATCAAAAATGCGCTCAACGGCCTCAAGTTTGGTTCGGTAGAGATTGCCGTGCATAACGGCCAAGTGGTGCAAATAGAACGCAAAGAAAAATTCAGGTTGGTAACCGCAAACCAATAGGTTGGCGGAGCTCGTCAGTTTCCGAAGGATTTCCCGCTTTCACCCTAGCCCGACTGGACCACCGGAGGGCGTGATAACCCAACACGTACCGGTATTGCATCCGTTAATCAGCCCCAGGCTGTTTGCGGCCATGTCCAAATCAAATGTCTGTTTAGGGAGTTGCATCATGCTTATTCGTGGTCTTGTATTCGCCGCTCTGGCGAGCGCCTTCATTGCTGGTCCCGTCGCCGCAGCGCAAACCTTGTTGAATGTTTCGTACGATCCAACCCGTGAGTTCTACAGCGAGTTCAATGCTGCATTCAATAAACATTGGCAGGCTGAAGGACATCCGGCGATCAAGGTTCAGCAATCCCATGGAGGCTCTGGCAAACAGGCCCGGGCGGTGATCGATGGTTTACCGGCTGACGTTGTCACCCTGGCGCTTGCCGGCGATATCGACGAACTACACCGCATCGGCAAGTTGATCCCTGAAAATTGGCAAGAACGCTTGCCGCAATCAAGCACACCCTACACGTCGACCATTGTCTTCCTGGTGCGCAAAGGTAACCCCAAGGCCATCAAGGATTGGGATGATCTAATCAAGCCGGGCGTGTCGGTTATCACGCCGAATCCGAAAACATCGGGCGGAGCACGCTGGAACTTTCTCGCAGCCTGGGCCTACGCCAAGCAAAAGCTTGGCAGTGACGAACAGGCACAGGGTTTTGTAAAGAAGCTTTGTAGCAACGTGCCGGTACTGGATAACGGCGGACGTGGCTCAACCATCACCTTTGTGAACAACCAAATTGGCGATGTATTGCTGGCTTGGGAAAATGAAGCCTTTCTGGCACTGAAGGAAGAGGGCGGCGATCAGTTTGAGATTGTCGCACCTTCACTGTCTATTCTTGCCGAGCCTCCTGTTGCCGTGGTCGATAAGAACGTCGAGCGCAAAGGCACGCGTGAAGTGGCGCAGGCTTATCTCGAATACCTCTACAGCGATGAAGGGCAGCGCCTTGCCGCCAAACATTTTTATCGCCCACGCAATCCACAAATTGCCGCCGAGTTCAGCAAGCAGTTTCCGGCCTTGAAACTGGTCACTGTCGATATGGACTTTGGTGGTTGGAAAGTCGCGCAGCCGAAGTTCTTTAACGATGGTGGTGTGTTCGACCAGATCTATCAGGTCCAGTAGTCAGCGGGCCAGGCCCACAATTGCAGTTGTGCAGCGCAGCTTACTTAAAGTTGCACTGCACCTGCGTGGTTGTTTGTTAAGGATTGATCATGCTGCGTCGAACTTCTCCCGTCATACCCGGCTTCGGCATGACGCTGGGCTTTACCCTGCTGTACCTGAGCTTGCTGGTGCTGATTCCCTTGGCGGCGATGTTCGTCCATGCGGCGCAGCTTTCGTGGGCTGATTTCTGGGCGATCATCTCTGCACCGCGTGTACGTGCCGCACTTAAGTTGAGCTTTAGCACGGCCTTTGCCGCCGCCATGATCAATGCGTTTATCGGTGCCCTGCTGGCCTGGGTATTGGTGCGCTACGAGTTTGCCGGGCGCAAGGTCATCGAAGCCATGATCGACCTACCATTTGCCCTGCCCACCGCTGTTGCCGGTATCGCGTTGACTGCCTTGTATGCGCCCAATGGCTTGATCGGCAAGTTGGCCAGCGACATCGGTTTGAAAATTGCCTACACACCGCTGGGGATCACCTTGGCACTTGCGTTTGTCACCTTGCCGTTTGTGGTGCGCACCTTGCAACCGGTGTTGGCTGATATCCCGCGTGAGATCGAAGAGGCCGCCGCCTGTCTGGGGGCCAAGCCATTGCAGATTGTGCGTCATCTGATTTTGCCGGCGATGTTGCCAGCCTGGTTGACCGGTTTCTCATTGGCTTTTGCGCGAGGCGTGGGCGAGTACGGATCGGTCATTTTCATTGCCGGCAACATGCCGATGAAAACTGAAATCCTGCCACTGCTGATCATGGTCAAGCTCGATCAATACGACTATCACGGCGCTACCGCGATTGGCGTACTGATGTTGGTGGTTTCATTTACTTTGCTGCTAATGATCAATCTGTTGCAGCGCAGAATTATCAAAACTTGAGGGTGGATCATGTCATCACAATCGAGTGTCTTGCCGTCTTCAAATCACCGGCTAAGGCGCCGCAATAATTCAGGCAGACCGCTGTTGATAATGGCGGCCTGGATGGTGTTTGGATTATTTCTGTTGCTGCCACTGGGCGTGGTTGTCAGCGCCGCATTAAAGCAAGGCTGGGCGGTATTTATCAGCGCCATATTCGAGCCTGATGCCTTGTCTGCGCTGCAGTTGACTTTGCTTGCGGTGGGTATTTCTGTGCCGCTTAACTTGGTGTTTGGCGTCTGCGCCGCATGGGCTGTAAGCAAGTATGAGTTTCGCGGTAAAAGCCTGCTGGTCACGCTGATCGATTTGCCGTTTTCGGTATCGCCGGTCATTGCAGGTTTGATTTATGTCTTGTTGTTCGGTGCCCAGGGCTTTTTCGGCGAGTGGTTGCAGGCGCGCAATATTCAAATTGTTTTTGCCTTGCCTGGGATCATTCTGGCAACAGTGTTCGTCACAGTGCCATTTGTGGCTCGCGAGCTGATTCCACTGATGCAGCAGCAGGGCACCCAGGAAGAGGAAGCCGCACGCTTGCTCGGCGCCAATGGCTTGCAAATGTTCTGGCATGTCACCTTGCCCAACATCAAGTGGGGGCTGATCTACGGTGTGGTGCTCTGTACTGCACGGGCGATGGGGGAGTTTGGTGCTGTCTCGGTGGTTTCCGGGCATATCCGTGGCTACACCAACACATTGCCGCTGCATGTCGAGATTCTCTACAACGAATACAACCACGTTGCGGCATTCAGTGTCGCCAGCTTGTTATTGCTGCTGGCGCTGATCATTTTGTTGTTAAAGCAGCTGAGTGAGCAGCGCCTTAATCACCTCAAGCATGTCGCCAACGAGAATTGACAGGCCTTAGGTGTCGCGCAGCAAGTCGTGGCTATCAAGTAGGCGGAAGGCAATCTCTGGACGTTTTTCCAGGCCTCGGCGAATGGCTGCCGGAATCGATTGGCGAGTCTTGCGGCACAGCCCGCTCAGCTCTGCGATCTCTATGGCAATGCCGCGCATGCTGCGTACCTCGTTAAAGCCGGGGGCAACCTTCACGCGTACACCTAGCTGTTCGTAGATACGCGCTTGCAGGCGTTCGAGTTCTTCAAGGCTCTGGATGTTTTCAAGCCGCTCGATCAGGCGTCTTTCTTCATGGCGGGTCAATCGCAGGATGCGCACGTCCGCCCCTGGAGTCGTCTCCAGTTGCTCGCGCCCGCAGTCGCAGGCGCCGGGCGGACAGGGTTGGCGAGTTGCAAAGGTTTCGCTCATGGGCTCCGGGGTAGAACTGTTCAAACTGCCGCGCCCAATGTTGGAGCGGACGGCTGTTCGCGTGATGCGGTTGTGCCGTTTTTAGCACAGGCCTGATCGAATATCCCAGCTTTTTGTCAGCCGCCGCGCGAGGAGCTGGCCCAGCCGAATTGGCAACAGTGTGGCCTACTGGGCTTCTGCCTTTTGCATCAATGTACGCTGGCGCCATTCCATAAAGGTTTTGAGCAACAATGTGAGCAGCGCCATCAGTGCAAGCAGGGCGGCTGCGGTGAATGCAGCAGCGGTCTTGTAGTCGTTGTTGAGCTGATCGACCAGCAAGGGCAAGGTCAGCGTGTGGTTGATAATGGTGCCTGATACCACCGACACCGCCCCAAACTCACCGACTGCACGGGCGTTGGTCACTACCACGCCGTAGAGCAATGCCCATTTGATTTTGGGCAGGGTGATGTTGCGGAATATCTGCCAACCATTCGCACCCAGGCAAAGCGCCGCGGTTTCTTCATCCTGCCCCTGGGTCTGCATGACGGGAATCAGGATGCGGGCCACATAGGGCGCGGTGACGAATACGGTGACCATGACTATGCCGGGCCAGGCGAACATGATCTGGATATCGTTATCGTAGAACCATTGACCCAGCGTGCTTTCGATGCCGTAGACCACCAGGTAGCACAGGCCTGCCACAACAGGGGATACCGCATAAGGAATATCGACAAAGGTGGTCAGCACCTTGCGGCCACGGAAGTCATAGTGGGTAATGCACCAGGCCAGCAGTACACCGAACACCAGGTTGATCGGCACGGTCATGGCGGCAACCATTAGCGTCAAGCCGATGGCATGCAGCATGTAGTCTTCGTTCAGGTTGCCCCATAATAGCGTCAGTCCACCCGAGAGTGCCTTGCTGAAGATCAGCAGCAACGGCACCAGCAGGATCAGGATGACAAGGCCCAAGCCAAGCGCGATCAGCAGCCATTGATGCCAGTGTTGAGGTTTTTTCATTTGCCTTGCCGTTGCCATTTGAAAAGATGGCCCTGTAGTACTTGCAAGCTAAACAGCAGTGTCAGAGATGCCAGCAGGATCACCGAGGCGATTGCCGCGGCAGCCGGGTAGTTGAACTCCTGCAAGCGGATGAAAATCATCAGCGAGGACACCTCGGTCTTGAACGGGATATTGCCCGCCAGCATGATCACCGCACCAAACTCACCGAGGCTGCGGATAAACGACTGCGAAGCGCCGGTCAACAAGGCAGGCAGTAAAGTCGGGAGTATGACGTGGAAGAAGGTTTGTACGCGATTGGCGCCCAAGGTCCTGGCGGCTTCTTCGTATTCGTGCCCCATGTCTTGCATTACCGGCTGTACGGTGCGCACAACAAAGGGCAGGCTGGTAAATACCATGGCGATCATGATGCCGGGGTAGGCATAGGCCAGCTTGATGCCCATGGGCTCAAGCCATGCGCCCAGCCAGCCACTGGGAGCCAGTAACGTCGCCAGGGTCAAGCCGGCGACTGAGGTCGGCAAGGCAAAAGGCAGGTCGATAAATGCATCGATCAGGCGCCGGCCCGGGAATTCATAACGGGTGATGATCCACGCCAGCAACATGCCGATCAGCACCGTGGCAATGGTGGCGTAAAAGGCCCCGCTCAAGGTCACCTTGTAACTCTGCACCACACGTGGGTCGCTGATCGCGTGCCAATACTGAGCCCAGCCCATGTCGCCGACATACACCAGTAACGCCGACAGCGGGAACAGGATGACCAGGGAAATATAAAAGGTGCTGAAGCCAAAGCTCAGGCCAAAACCTGGCAGCAATGGTTTTTGCAGAAAAAAACGAGCAGAGGTGGTTTGCACACTCAAATTCCTGAACGAACAGGCCACAGCTCAAGGCTGTGGCCTATTGTATGACTCAAAGCAAAGAACTATCAGCGGCCTTCAGCCAGCAACTGATCCAGTACGCCGTTGGAAGCAAAGTGCTTCGCGGTGATCTCATCCCAAGTGCCCAGCACTTCATTCGGGTTGATCAGTCGCACTTGCGGGAACTGGCTAGCCGTTGCAGCGACCACTTCCGGGTTATGCACGCGGTAGTTGAAGGTGGTCAGCAGTTGCTGGATTTCTTTGGTGTACTGGAACTCAAGAAAGGCTTTGGAAACTTCGCGGGTGCCTTTGGAGTCGACGACCTTATCAACCAGCGCGACCGGAAACTCAGCCAGAACGCTCACTGGCGGGACCACGATTTCATACTCGCCGGATTTGAACTCATCACTCTTGGCGATGTTGATCACTTCAGATTCAAAGGTCAGCAGCACGTCACCCTGGCCATTCTGGGCAAAGGCTACAGTCGCCGCACGGCCGCCGGTGGGGAAGTTCTGCACGTTATGCAGGATCTTTGCGACGAAGCTCTTGATCTTGGCTTCATCGCCGTCAAACTTCTCATTGGCAAACAGCCAGGCGCCCAGATAGCTGTAGCGGGCATTGCCCGAGGTTTTCGGGTTAGGAAAAACCAGCTTCACATCATCACGGGCCAGGTCATCCCAGTTCTTGATGTTTTTCGGATTGCCTTTGCGCACCAGGAAGGCTGTGGTGCTGTAATACGGCGAGCTGTTGTTGGGGAACTGCTTGGCCCAGTCTTTGCGCACCAGGCCACGCTTGGCGAGAATGTCGATATCGGTGACTTGGTTGAAGGTGACGATATCAACCTTTTTACCTTGGATAATGTCTTGCGCCTGGCGCGAAGTGCCGGCGAACGATTGGTCGATCTTCAGGTCCTTGCCGGTTTCAGCCTTCCACTTGGCAACAAACTTGGGGTTGATCGCGGCAAAGACTTCACGAGCGATATCGTACGAAGCATTGAGGATCGGCTTGTCTTCAGCCAAGGCAGGCAGGCTACTGAACAGACCCGTGGAGATAATACTGGCGACAAGCAGTTTCTTTAGCATGATCAAAACATTCCCCATGTTTGCGGCAGGCATATAGTTCGATTATTCGAACCTAGGCCAAATTATTGGGGCTGATACTGCCTAAGTTTTTTATTCTTAAAAAGTAATTTTTAGCGCTATGTATAGATCGAAATTGAATTTGCTACCTTGATCTCCGCTCCTCGTGGATTTACAGCGAATCACCCAGTGGCTAGTGTATGCGCACATTTCAGGGCGGCAGGGTCTCTTTTATATTTCGCATTCGAATATAAGTGTGACTAAAGAGTATTTTTAAGAATATAGCGGGCGGCGCTATCATCCGCGCACCCACGCATCGCCTTTATCAGCCGTTTTCCTAAAACCTTGGCTGTGGGGTCACCAGAATTAACCGCCCGCGCCAGAAGGCTGAGGACGCAACGCATGTCGATTGAAATCACTAACGTCAGCAAGAACTTCAATGCGTTCAAGGCGCTGAACCAGATCAATCTCAATATCCAGAGCGGCGAACTGGTCGCTCTGCTCGGGCCGTCCGGGTGCGGCAAGACTACCTTGCTGCGCATTATTGCCGGCCTCGAAACTCCTGATACCGGCAGCATTCAGTTCCACGGCGAAGATGTTTCCGAGCACGATGTGCGTGATCGCAATGTCGGCTTTGTGTTCCAGCACTACGCATTGTTTCGCCATATGACGGTTTTCGATAACGTCGCCTTTGGTTTACGCATGAAGCCCAAGCGCGAGCGTCCCAGTGAGACTGTCATTGCGCAAAAGGTGCACGAACTGCTTGGCCTGGTGCAACTCGACTGGCTTGCCGACCGTTATCCGGAACAGCTTTCCGGTGGCCAGCGTCAACGTATTGCGCTGGCTCGTGCACTCGCTGTTGAGCCCAGGGTCTTGCTGCTTGACGAGCCGTTCGGGGCGCTGGATGCCAAGGTTCGCAAGGAGCTGCGCCGCTGGTTGGCGCGCCTGCATGAAGATGTACACCTGACATCAGTGTTTGTTACCCATGACCAGGAAGAAGCCATGGAAGTGGCCGACCGGATCGTGGTGATGAATAAAGGTGTGATCGAGCAGATTGGTTCACCAGCAGAGGTTTATGAAAACCCGGCCAGTGACTTTGTCTATCACTTCCTGGGTGATGCCAACCGCCTTTATATCGGCCAGGATCACCACGTATTGTTCCGCCCGCATGAGGTTCACTTGTCGCGCCATGCCGAAGAAGGCCACCAGGCCGGTGAAGTACGCGATATCCGGCCATTGGGGGCAATTACCCGCGTGACCCTGAAGGTAGAAGGTCAGGCTGACCTGATTGAAGCCGAAGTCGCCAAGGATCACATGAGCCTTGATGATCTTGTGCGCGGTGAAACACTCTACTTCAAGCCCAAGGGCGGCCAGGCGCTGTCCAATCCCTGAGCTGCACGGGCCTTGTCACTGATGGCGAGGCCTGTGCGAACAGACCCAGTGAAGCCTGCGCCATCGGGCTCTTTTGCTCGATAGCGCAGGTTGTCCGGAGCATCTGCACGGATGTCACGCCTGCAGCAATGCATCCAGTTCGCCCTTGCGGTCAAGACTTGCCAGATCATCAAAGCCGCCGACATGCAGGTCGCCAATAAATATCTGCGGCACGCTTCGGCGCTTGGATTTATGCAGCATCTCCGCGAGTCTCTGGGGCGAGGCCGCAACGTCGATTTCCGTAGTGCTGGCCCCCTTGCGTGCCAACAAGCTTTTGGCGCGTACGCAGTAAGGGCAATGCTGGGTCGTATAAATGGTTACCTGGCTCATGTTCTGGCTCCTTAGCGTGCCGATGGTGGGAAGTCCACATCAGGGTCGGCAATGTTGTTCAGGTAATTGCTTAGGGTGAGCAGTGTCACGTGTGCAACTACTTCGACGATCTTTCTGTCGGTCAGGCCTGCCTCATGGGCCGCCGCTATTTGAGCGTCGGTCAGTTGGCCGCGACTTTGCGCAATTTGTCGCACCAGTGCAGCTAGCGCATTCAACTCACCCGATCGTGCACTGCCGATATCACTTTCGCTCAAACCGGCTTTTTTACCGAAGAAGCTGTGGGCGGTGACGCAATAATTGCACTCGTTAACTTCAGAAGTCGCGAGGGCTACGACTTCCCGTTCGGCAGTGCTCAATGAGCTTTTGCCCAAGGCCTGGTTCAGGGCCAGGTAAGCATTCAATGCCGCAGGGGCATGGGCCAGTGTCTTGATCGAGTTGGGTATAAAGCCAAAGGTTTTTTGCACGGCTTCAAGAGCGGCATGCGAACCAGCAGGGGCTTGGTCAGGTGTTAAAGCAGCGATGCGGGGCATGGTGATTCTCCAATAAGTTGAGTCCTGCTTGTTGAACAAGCGTTGAGTGAATATTAGGTCTCGGGACTTTTCTTTTGGGTTCAGATCGTCGATGTTATGCAACAGATCGTCTAAATAGGTGTTGTTCAATGGACCGCTTATCAACCCTGCTAAAACACTTCAACCTGCATGCGGCCACCTATCATCAGGGTGGTTTTTGCGGTGTGGCGGATGTCGCCGAGGGCGACTATGGCCATGTGCATCTGCTGCGCTCCGGCCGCCTGAGTTTCAGGGATGGGCACAATCAAGCTATCGAATTGACTGAGCCGAGCCTGGTGTTGTTGATTCGCCCACTGCAGCATCAGTTAGTGGCAACAGAGGCCGATGAGGCCGAGTTGGTGTGCGCGACCTTGAGCTTCGATGGCGGGGCCAATAATCCGCTGACCATGGCGTTGCCGCCTTACATCATCAAACCACTTCGAGAGCTGCCGGACTTGCACGGCATCCTTGAGTGGCTGTTTGAAGAGGCATTCGGCGATGAATGTGGTCGCGACGTGGTGCTCAATCGGCTGTTTGAGCTGATGATGATCCAGCTGCTCCGTCATCTTATTGCCAGCCGCAGCATTGCCTCCGGGATGATGGCCGGGTTGGCTAATCCGCGCCTGTCGCGGGCGCTCACGAGTATCCATAACGAGCCCCAGCGCAATTGGACCGTGGCTGACCTGGCGGGTATTGCATCCATGTCGCGGGCCAGCTTTGCTGCGCACTTTCGCCAGACGGTGGGCGTTACCCCGGCGGATTACCTGGCCAACTGGCGAGTCAGCCTGGCGCAAAAACGCTTACGCGAAGGGCGGCCCATCGCGCTAATTGCCGATGAGGTTGGCTATGAAAGTCCATCGGCTCTTGCACGCACCTTCCGTCGCAAGGTCGGCGTCAGCCCCAGTGAATGGATACAGCGCACAGCCTGACCAACATGAGTCTGGCTTGCTAAATCGGCACTGATCGATCACGACAAAGGCGCCTTTGGGCGCCTTTTCATTTGGCGGTGCTTCCCCGGGGCCATCCATTGGATTGGCCGGGGTTGGTTATGCCGCGCCGCGATTGCGGGCGTAATCCAGGAAGCCATCGATATCCTCGGAGCATAGGCGCTCGACCACGCTGGCGATTTCCTCTTTGGGCCAGTCCCACCAGCCGGTCGCAAGCAGTGCCTCGCGGGTCGGTTCATCAAAGCGCCAGCCGATTACCCGCGCAGGATTACCCGCCACGATCGAGTAGGGCGCAACATCCCGGTTGACCAGTGATTCAGCCGCCACCACAGCGCCGTGCCCGACCGTGACGCCCGACAGGATCGTGCTGTTGGTGCACAGCCAGACATCGTTACCGATGATCACGTCGCCTCGTGATCCGCCGTAACCCTTGATGTGACTGGCCTCTTTCAACTTGGCCGGGAACGGGTAGGTGGAAATCCAGTTGGTGCGATGATCACCTCCAAGCACGATCAAAACCCCGTTGGCGATCGAGCAGTAAGCACCAATTCGGAGGGTCGTGCCTTCGCGGAAATCCTTGACCTCAGGCATGCCGTAGCTGCCAGTGCCGTACTCGTAGCGTGGATAGCGGCGCTTGAAATGCGCCTGGCCCCGCTCGAACTCGGGCACACGCTCAAGCACGCGCTTGAGTCGTTTTCGCTTGGCGTTTGGGCTCGCAACGCCGATATACAGCAACACCACTATCAGCGCACTTGCCGACAGCACCAACGACACCCACTCCATTTTTCTCTCCCCGTCGCCTATCTGGACACTCGAAGCCAACAGTGCCCCTAGTGGCTTTGGATTATCAGGCACTTCCCTGGTGCGGTAAATCTTGCATCGTTGTAAGTGGTGGGCGGTCGATACCTTTATTCACTGCGCCCCTGTTCCAGTCTTTGCCTGGATAATGCAAATGCCTTCGAGTTGATGGTTTCAGATTGGTCCTACGACCCTGTAAGAAAAGGCGGCTCCCGGCCTGGGTTGTGATCCTGCAATATGCGCGGTTTTCCATACCAATGAGGCCCGCATGCGCGATCTTCGCATTGCCGCTAGAGCACTGAGTCTCGCCCTGATTTTGCCGCTGTCTTATGCAAAGGCAGACACCAGCGCCGATATCCGCTCAACCGCACTCGATGTGGAGCGTTACCTGTTGCTCTACAGCAACGGTGGCGATGAGCGATTCTGGACGCAGATGAACGAAGCCCAGAATCAGCTCGGCGAGCAGATCAAGACAGAGAAGGGCGCCGCCACACTGGAGGGTATTCTCTCGACCTATCAAGGTTATGCCGATGACGTTCGAGCCGCGTATTGGCAAAATAATCAGGACTTGAGCACCTCGCTGGCTCAGGCGTTCAACGTCTTCAAGTTGCTGGACTCATTCCTGCCCGCCGATACAAGCAGCCAGGCACCAAGCCTTGCGGATAACCTGCGCAGCTTCGCCGTACTCAGCATTCGCCAGGACACGCCGCTTGCAGAAACCGGCGATCAGCAAACCATTGACCAGCTTGCCAAGCGCATCAGCGCACAGATTGACGCGTTATCAAACAAGAACCCCAAGGCCTACCAACAAGTACCAATGCGCTGGAAATACCTGCAAATCGCCCACCGCAACGGAAAACCCCTGATCTACCCGTTCAATGCGCAAATTGAATATATGCTGGCGCAGCTTGAGGCAGGTTCAGCCGAGATCCCTTAATCTGCGCATTAACAGGATCGATAAAGACAGCAACGCCCGGTTTGTGGGCCGGGCGCTGCGCTTACTGTGTAGCTGTGTTGGTGCGAGTTGCTATCATGTTTCGGGCAGGGCGCTGTCCAGGTAGCGCCCTGCCAGTTTGCAGGTCCGTTCAATCAGAAAGTCCGTCAGTTCCAGCGCCGTTGGCGAACCTGCGCGGGTATGCACCCAACCCAGGTAGGTCATGCCGCGTAGCGTGAGAAACGGCGTCAGCATGGCGAGGTCCTGCCTGGTGAGTGCGCGGACTGATTGATATCCCGCCAGCAGGGACGCCTGCATCTGGTCATAGCGTGGGTCATCCAGGCAAAAAAACAGGGCGGTCGCCAACTCGAACATATGCCAGCCAAAGCCTGCGTCGTCAAAGTCAATCAATCGCAACTTGGCTTTATCTAGCAGCAGGTTTTCAGGGACCAGATCAGCATGGATCATGCCGAAATTGGACAGGTTTCTGCCGTAGCGTCGCAGGTCTATGCGAGCCCTGCGACGAGCCGCCAGAAGCAACTGGCGTTGGTCGGTCGTTAGTGCATCCAGCTCCCAGAATCGGCCCCAGAAAGGTTGGTGACCGATCAGGCCTTCCTCATCCCAAGCGTGGCGGACGAATTCATCGGGTTGCTCCCAGCGTTCCCCATGGGTATGGATCCGGGCCGCCAGTGCGCCTGCCGCATGGAAGACATCCGGGGTGGAGTCATCGGCGTTGACCCCGTGTTCACTGGTGCCGAGCGTCTTGCCGGCAAGCCAGGCCAGCATGTCGATATGACGTGGTTCGCCGATGGATTCGCTGTACACGCTGACCAGTTGTTGCCGGTCTCGGGTGGGAATCACTTCGGGTCCTTGCAGCCCCCCTGCTGCCAGGGCTTCCATCCACTGCAGTTCCGAACGCAATGCGGCCTCTGTGTGGTAGTTGTGCCGGTGTACCCGCAAGGCGACACGTTGACCGTCATCCCGGCGGGCGGAGAAGACGGCGTTTTCGCGATATTTCACCAAGGTGAGTTCGCTGAAGCTGCCCTCCCATTGATGAAGGGCCGTATTGGCCAGTTCGTGTAGGCAGGATACTTGCTGGTCATTATCAAGGGCGTAGAAATGGCTCATGGGCGCCTCACAGTCCGTTCAATACGTCATCGAGAGTGTCGACAAACAGGTCGGCGTTGGCTTGTGTGAACACCAAGGGTGGACGCAGTTTGAGGATGTTGTCTCCAGCCCCGATCTTGCTGATCAATACGCCACGATCACGCATGCTGTTAACGATGCGTCTGGCCTCGATGCCGGCAGGTTCTTTACGGGTGCGCTCGCGTACCAGTTCCAGTGCATAGAAAAGCCCTTTGCCACGCACGTCGCCAATAATCTCGTGTTTGTCTTTGAGCTGCGCCAGGCGCTGCTGCAGGT
Organism: Pseudomonas sp. S9; assembly: GCF_000222125.1. Taxonomy (NCBI): domain Bacteria; kingdom Pseudomonadati; phylum Pseudomonadota; class Gammaproteobacteria; order Pseudomonadales; family Pseudomonadaceae; genus Pseudomonas; species Pseudomonas sp. S9. The sequence continues at coordinate 255,092 of NZ_AFFX01000005.1, forward strand.
GAGCTCCAACGGTTCTGGCATTAGCCAGCAGGTTTTCATTTTCGATGACATCAAGCACTGCCATGCCCACAGCCGCTGATACGGGAGAGCCGCCGAAGGTGTTGAAGTACATGGCGTTGCGCCCGAATGCCTCGACCCTTTCGCGTGAGCAGACCAGGCCGGCGAGTGGGTGGCCGTTGCCCATTGGCTTGCCCAGGGTGACGATATCCGGCACTGCATTGTGTGCCTGGTGTCCCCACAGGTGTTCACCGGTACGGGCAAACCCGGCTTGTACTTCGTCGGCAATAAATACCCCGCCAGCCTCACGAATCAGAGCGACCGCCTTGTCGACAAAACCAACTGGCAAGCGTGGCAGGCCTTCGTTGGCGAACAGGGTGTCAATCAGCAGTGCTGCTGGCTGTATGCCGTCGGCTTTGAGCGAGGCAATTGCGTCTGCCACCCTGGCCGCGTACTGCTCGGCCATTTGCTCGGGACTCATGCCTTCTGGTGCGTGGTAGAGGTTGGGGATGGGGACGGCTCGGGCATGCCTGGCGAATGGCTCAGGGGACGGCAATGCGGTGGTTACCTCGGCCAGCGAGGCGGTGTTGCCATGGTAGTTATAGTCACTGACGATCACTCCGCTGCCCCCTGTGGTGAAGCGGGCAATACGCAGTGCCAGTTCATTGGCTTCGCTACCGGTGCAGGTGAACATCAAGGTATTCAGTGGTTCTGCAAAGGTCGCGGACAGGCGTTCGGCATATTCGACAATGCCTTCATCCAGGTAGCGCGTGTGGATATTCAGGGTTGCAGCTTGCTTGCTCAGTGCTGCAACGAAATGGGGTTGGAATTGTCCGACTGACGGCACGTTGTTGTAGACGTCTAAATAGCGGCGGCCATCGGCGTCGTAAAGCCAGACCCCTTCACCCCGAACCAGGTGCAATGGGGTTTCATAAAACAGCGGAGACTGGTTGCCCATCACCTGAAAGCGGCGTTGCAGCAGGGTTGAGGTTTGCATGATTAGGCATCTCCGAGGGTCGAGGGCTGCTGCAGACGTAGCTTCTGAACAGCGAAGCTGACAGTGAACAGCGCGAGGGTGAAAGCGATGGCCAGCAATATTGTCCATTCCAGCTGAAAGCAGGCCGCAATAACCACCAGGGTCAGCACTAGGCCCAGGCAAGCTACCCAACTGCCGCCAATAAATCGGAAAGGGCGCGGCAAGTCTGGATTGCTGCGCCGGATCTTCAGGTACGCGGCAAACAGGAACAGGTAGCAAAGGTTAAGCAGCAGGACCACCGCGACCAGAATCGTCTCAGGCGCGACTGTGGTCATGGGCAGGCCGATAACCGCCGTGAGGATCAAGGCGTTGCGTGGGGTGCCACGCGCGTTGGTCTGGGCAAGCAATGCTGGTAAATGTCCGTCCCGGGCCATGGCAAACAGCTGTCTTGAGCCAGCGTAGGTCAGGGAGAAAAAGGTGGCGATCAACCCGAACAAGGCGCCAAGGCCAACCACTGTTGCCAGCCAATTGTCTTGGCCGTAGGCATTGGGGCTGGTCATTGCCGCATACAGTGGGTCGTTAGCCGAACCGACCAGATCAACCCCACCGGCGCCCGGGGCACAGATCAGTACTGTCAATGCCGTCAGCAGCAGAACACCAACTGCCGCGAGTATTCCGCGTGGCATGTTACGCCCGGGGTTTTGTGCTTCTTCGGCCGCAGAACCTGTTTGCTCGACGGTGATAAACAGCCAGATCGCAAAGGGAATGCAGGCGAATATGCCGTGCAGGCTCAACTCTGTGCCGGATATCTGGTTGGAGAGTTGGTCGAAGTGGACAAATGGCAACATTGCCGCGCCAAAGACCAGCAACGCCACAACCGCAATGGCTCCAGCCAGCAGTGTGAGGCCCAAGGCTTCCCCCACGCCGCGAATGTGTATGGCGATGATGATGGAGAACAGGCATAGCTTGACTGGCCATCCCCCGACGCCCAGCACCGACTCTGTATAGGCTGAAACGAAGGTGGCTGCAGCGCCTGTACCTATGATCAGGGCCAGGGCGGTGGCGATGCCGATCAAGTAGCCAACGAATGGACCAAATGCACTTTGTGCATAGGAGAATACACCGCCCGCATTTGGCAACGCGGTTGACAGTTCCGCTACGCACAATGCCAACCCGCTACAGAGGGCGGCCATCAACAATGTTGCCGCCAGCATGTTGATCCATCCACCTGCGGCCAGCCCGAAGTTCCACCCGGAGAACTGACCGGCAATAACCAGTGCAACTCCCAGTCCCGCAATTTTTGGCCAGCCCAAAGCACTTTTATTCAGCACAGTCTTTCCCCTTATCAGTCGCGATGACCAGATTGTTATTAGTGAGATAACAGACTCAAAACCAGTCTGTAGTCCGGTTATGGGCGAGTCAATCCTGCCTGAGCTAAACCTGTGCGGTTATCGCTCAGTGTTGGGGGGTGTTATGAAGGGAGGTAAAGCTCTAGGTAGGCGATGGCGGCTCGCTCGCCTTCGGGGGCCATTTGCTCGATGATTTCCCCATGCTGCTGGACCGAAAGGCAATACAGGACATCTGCAATTTCGATTGCAAAGTAGAGTGTCTCTGCAGTCAGGCTTGAGGTTTCGATATGGGCCAGCTTGTGCAAATGCCCGAGTATGACTTGAGCCGCTTGTAAATCGTTGGCTCGGTCGCTGCGTTTGATTGCGGGTGGGGACTTGGGGCCATGGATCAGCTGGCGCGCAGCCGGGTCGCTGACAAGAAGTGCCGTGCCCCGGCGCAGGCAGAGCACAAAGATGTCACGCCAATCATCCAGGTCTTCTTCAATGGGGGCTGCAACTGCCGCGAACAGCTCCTGGCCAATTACGCCGACTACATCCATATACAGTTCTGCGATGTTCGCATAGCTATGGTAGGCAGAGCCTTTGGAGGCACCCGCTTCTGCAGCCACATCCGCCAGGGTGATCTGGTCAAGTTCAAAGCTGGCAAGCAAGCGACGGGTAGCTGCGATTAATTGTTGCCGTCGTAGTCGACCGCGGGCTTGAGTATTGGCTTTTTTTACAATTCTCGACATGAACCCTCCAGAGTCAACTCAGAGAGTCGGACCGCTGTGAAATGAATAGCGCTCAAGGTTACCCGAACGCAGCTGCAGTGTGGTGGTGTAAGTCAACGAATGCATGACCGCTCTGGTCTGCTTCTGGGCATTTTCAAACATTCGGAGCCAGACTGCACACTTTCTGAGGCATACCTTCGCCAGCCACTTCATCCATAACGGCGGCAACATCCTGCCCCTGCGGGATGCAGTCAACCCAGGCCCTTTATTTGTATCCAGTAAGTGATTTGCGTATTCCATTGAAGAAATACACAGATGAGTTTGTCTGCTTGCTGGGATATCTGTCAGAGGATGGACAGGAATCTCTAGCTGTTTCTGTGCAGTTGCAGGAGACGCGGGGCCCTTGGCTGGGGTTTCCTCACAGTGGTGGGATAAATGGTTCACCTCGTAGCCATATGAGGGGTTTCGTACCCAACATGATGGCCAATCATTTCGCACACTGTACGCCTTTGATCCTAGGCGTTCTGCGATCTTGCTGATCGGTGGAGACAAAACTGGCGATGGTCGCTGGGATGTAGAGGCGTACTGATAGGCACATTTCTATGCTTCGAAGCCACATCGAGGCGATGGTTGGGCTGCTAGAGGTAGTGGCACGCTTCCCTGATGGATCTGTGAGGATTACCAACTTCTCTGATATGGAAACCTTGAACTTTTCGTCAAGAGGCACCTAATGTAGTGGTCTAATGAAACCGGACACCCATTTAGGCGAGAATACTCGTCAGAACGAGGTGTCATATGACCAAGCAACGCCGTACCTTTTCCCCTGAATTCAAACGCGAGGCTGCTGATCTCGTGCTCAAGCAAAACTACAGCTTCATCGAGGCCAGTCGCTCACTGGGTATTGGTGAGACAGCTCTGCGTCGTTGGGTCGATCAGCTCCAGCAAGAGCGAACAGGCGTGACGCCTAAAAGTAAGGCGCTGACTCCAGAGCAGCAAAAAATCCAAGAGCTGGAAGCTCGGATTGCTCGGCTCGAGCGAGAGAAATCGATATTAAAAAAGGCTACCGCGCTCTTGATGTCGGAAGATCTCGAGCGTTCGCGCTGATCCATCAGCTAAGCGCCCATGAACCTGTTGATTGTTTGTGCGAGGTGTTCGAAATCACCCGCTCGACTTACTACGCCCATCGCCTCAGGCGACGTTCTCCGGGTGTTGAGAGAATTCGATTACGCAGTCGAGTCAACGAACTGTTCACCCAGAGTCGAAGCGCTGCTGGCAGCCGCAGTACCGTGTCGATGATGCAGGAAGATGGTGAGCAAATCGGGCGCTTCAAGGTGCGTGGCTTGATGCGGGAGTTGGGGTTGATCAGCAAGCAGCCGGGCTCGCATGCCTACAAAAAAGCAACGATTGAGCGACCTGACATTCCAAATACGCTGAATCGTGAGTTCAACGTTCCCGAGCCAAACAAAGTTTGGTGCGGTGACATCACCTACATCTGGGCGCAAGGGAAATGGCACTACTTGGCCGTGGTTATGGATCTCTATGCTCGCCGGATAGTGGGTTGGGCGTTGTCAGGAAACCCGGATGCTGACTTGGTCACCAGGGCGCTGGATATGGCCTATGAGCAACGCGGGAAGCCTCAAGGGCTGCTGTTTCATTCGGATCAGGGGTCGCAATATGGAAGTCGCCACTTCAGACAGCGCCTGTGGCGGTACCGCATCAGCCAGAGCATGAGTCGCCGGGGCAATTGCTACGATAACTCGCCGATGGAGCGTGTATTTCGAAGCTTGAAACCGAGTGGATACCTTCAGTGGGTTGTATGTCGGTTCAGCAGGCGCAACGGGACATCAGCTATTACTTGATGCATCGCTACAACTGGATACGGCCTCATTTATTCAATGGCGGGCTAGCGCCCGCTCAGGCTGAGCAGAAACTTAACGTCGTGTCTGGGATTAGTTGACCACTACATAAAGACTTGAGGTCGGGTATGCATGTGGGGCAAGTGTTGTTAGCGTCTAAGGCTCTGCGGATCAATCAGGTAGTGTGTTTATTATAAGGTCAATCGGCAGAATATGAGCCTGGCTTTTCTATGTGTATGGTAAGTTAAAGGTTCTAAATGAGTTTGAGAGAAGTTATGGCTTTTAATTATAAGTATTTAAGTTGTCCGTCGGAGAGAAATGAAAACTTGAGGGGGATGCTATTTGATGTGATGCGAACGATATAAATTTGGTACCGACCTCTGGAGGCGATCTGATATCTTCTTGGTTACTGCTCTCAATGGGTGTTGCAGGCTTTCGTTAACATGGTCTCGGGTTGCTATATGTATTAGGTCTTTGATTGGTTTTGAAGATTATTTGGTTTGATGGGGTAGGCATTACTGCCGAAGCAATGGCATGTTACTGCCTTTTTCATCGATATGGCTATATTGGCGTTGGTATGTTTTGAATTGATGTTGCAACGGTTTAAATTGGCCGTATTAAAAGCTGAAAACTAGAATCTCTCCTGTTTGGTGATTTGGTAAAGTTAAGGTTGGAACTATTTTACAACTAAGTGTCTATGATTTTTACACTTGAATGTTTCTAGCTTGCAGGACGCATTGAGGTGGTGGATCGTTCGTTGAGCGTATCCACCACTTTTAAAGTATGTATTGTTAAATCTGCTTAGTTTTGTGCATCTAACTGATCTGCCAAGTGTAATGCAATTGCTTTGGACAGGAGAGGAGGCACTGCTTCACCAATCATGTCCATCCCCACACCGATTCTGGTACCGTTTGGTATTTCATCCATCGATGTAACGAATCGAAAATCATCGTCAAAAGATTGTAACCTCGCAGCCTCGCGCATTGTAATTCCTCGCTGTTCTGATGGGTGCGAGAAACGGCCAGATCCTAGAAAATTAGCATTTGCTGTAATCGTTAAAGCGGGTGCGTTCCATGCTAATCTTGAATATGCACTCCAATAGTAACGTTTAAAAAAAACAGGATTAATTATTTTCATTTCTATAAGTTGTTGCATGGCTTCTTCGCTCGTTATATTTAGAGACAAAGAGTGATTTTTTATAATTTCCTGATATTTCTTCTGCATTCTTTCGCTTTCTGCGTCCCAGGTTTGGCCCGGTTGCATTTCTTTTATAGTGTCTAACACTGATTGTTTATAATGGCGTGTTATATGATTGTGTGGGAATGTAGACTGAGATCGCATTAGCTGAGTGTAATCGTTTTTCCTGCCGCGATAGATGTTTATAGACTTACCGCCTAAACTGTCTATGCCATTTGTTGAGGGAGGGGGCAGGTCGGCTATTGCTTGTTCAACAGTAACCCAAGGTTTAAGCCCCTGAGCTATTAATATTTCGTTTTGAGGGGACGTGTGAGTTTTTGTGGGTAGTGAGGCAGGGCCTATAGAACTTGCAATGAACACTGCACGCTCGCGTAGCTGAGGGACACCATAATCAGCGCAGTTTAAAATTGCAACTTCTACATTGTATCCTAGGTCGCGCTCAAGTATATTTATAACTGTTTCTGAAAGTTTACCAAGTCGGCCATCAAATCCATGATTTAGCATTTGAGGCACGTTTTCAATAACGAGAAACTTTGGTTTTAGAGCTTCTGCTACCTCCAGATAACGTAAAACCAAATCGTTTCTTGGGTCGTGGGCTAGTTGGCTATAGCCACTGAATTTTACTATTTTCCCTTTGTTTAATTGCTCACTACGCCTTAGTTGAGAAAAACCTTGGCATGGCGGGCCACCGATCATGCAGTCTAATTCACCCGCTGCAATCCCTCGGTCTTTCAGAGAATTATGAATGTCATCGATGTCTAGAAGGCGGATATCTTTGTTTATAGTTAGAGGGGGCGTATCATCCAGCCGATGATTGAATTCGAAAGTTCGCAGAGCTTCACTTTTTACATCGTTCCCGAAGACGACATTAAAGCGTCCAGATTTCGTGAAGCCGCGAGACGTCCCACCGCAACCGCTAAAAAACTCTGCGATGGAATACTTTTTTTTACTCATGCTGCCTCGCCCTTCACCTTTCAAATCGCTCAGTATCGCATTCTTAGCGGTTAGGCGAAACTGAATGTCGATACCTTACGAATTCTGTACCTTTCGGTTCCTGCTCGCTTGTCGCACCAGACACCGTTTAGCGCGGCTAGCAAGCAAAAACTACAGGTTTATCTAATTTGGCGAACGTAACCACTCACTTTCGCCGTCAGAGGAGGAAACCCTATTTTTTAGAAGAAAATACACAAGGTGCCGTTTCCGCAGGAGAAACTAAAACGGGCCACCAAAACGCCATATTCCCACCCCAGTTCAGATCCACACCATTTTGCCTAATCAGAGCAAGTACGGGTTCTTTACGTTGTCCAAGCACCTTATCTCTTATGCTCTGACCACCAATGATGGATCTTCCTGTTTTGTCGAAAGTTTTTTCTCTATCAATTTCTCGATTTCTTGCTACCAGTAACTTAACTTCTGAATTGTCCGCGTTCCTTGAGTAGTAGCTCAATAGTGATGTCATTGCTTCCCAGTCAAAACTCTTTCCAGCTAGAGTGATCGCGTTTTGCGCAAGTAAAACAAGCTCGATAGCGCTTTTAAGTGGAATGCTATTGAGCTGTCCTTCACTTTTATATTGACTCAGTTTTTGGTCGATATCATGAAGGGCTGCTGTGGTTTTTTTATTTGAAATAGTATCAAAGTGTATTGGTGCGTAGAATTGAGATGATCGAACAGTTGTAATGTCACTCATCGCTACCTTGTTCGGAGCGCATGGTGTAATACCAAATCGACTATCGCTTTGAATAAATACAACGCTTGCCTCTGGCCCTTTTTCAACAAATTCATCGCGTAACGCTCGCTCCAGAGAGTCAATTTGTTTCAGTCGGTCATATACTGCCTGGGAGGTATAAAATCGAGTGACGGCTAGGTCCTGGCGATCTCGGTTGCCGTACATTCTTGAATGCTGAAGAACTGTGTCTGCCTGCATTCTCTTCGGGTTCCTGCCATAATAGAAAGATATAAGAGATGGAATAGTAATTCCTCGGTCTAATAAGCTTCCGCCTATAAAAATATTCGCAGGAGTTCTGAGTTTTAGCTCTGCCGTTTCTGGGTCTAGCAAAGAAGCGACCTGTACGTCGGAATTGACTTTTTGTGCGATCAAATCTCCGTCGAGGACAAGTTCTTTTACTGCTGTGTTTGTTGCGTCTCTGCTTGGTAACCTGCCGGCATGGGCAATAACGGATTTACTGATATTGTCGAATGATCGATTAAATAGCGCGTCAAATTGGGCTTCGTTATTTTTTGCACCAGTTTCGAATGCGAGTCTTATTTTTTCTACAGTTTCGAACTGCCAGCGGTGAGCCGCTTTTTGCGTATCATTGTGAATGATCATCGCATACTTTCCTGGACGTAACTCTTGCTCCGCTTGTTGCCAGCGCCCGATAACTACCGCTACCAGGAAATTCATAATGGACTCTCTCAGTATATTTATATTTTGGGAGGTCCAGATTCTGTCGCTACGTATTGCTCTTCCGTCATCGGAACGAAGTGCGTTATGCTCTTGCTCTAATACAGGAACATATAGGTAGTTGCGCGGGTCATCACCTGGATGATCACCGAAGTAATCGTCTCCACCTACATACCCGCCATGTATGGGTAGGATTTCCGTAAAACTTGGTTTTTTTGGCGAAAAAAACGCAAACGGATTTGATGGAGAGGCTACGTACTCTTCAGGTTGAAGATACAAAGCATAGGGTGTTGCTGTAACTTGTAAAAAAGATATTTTTGGTACGAGTTGCCTAAGATTATCCATTATTTGAGCAATGGAACCTTGTGAGTAGTCGTCTTTGCTTCCGCGTTTCGGGAAAAAGCGAACTTTAGCCATATCTGCTTCATCATCAACAAGTAGCACTTTTTTATTTAGTAATCCATTGTAGGTGGGATTGTTGAAAAAGCTAATCACGCGATTAAGATTATGTACCTCTTTTTTTGCGACTATAATTATTTTTCTTTTCATCTCCGATCTTGTAAGTGGAGATGGCATTTCCATTATGTCGTACACAGCTATCAAATCGTCTTTAATAAATTCTTTGAAGTCGTGGCTTATTCTGCTTACCGTTTGCTGCGCAAGTGTTCTTGTACCTTTTGTGAGTACAAGTGCAATGTCATAGTCTCGGTCAAAAGATTTTGCGATGATGCCTAAAAAACCTCTAGTTTTGCCCGATTGGATTTTTCCTAATAGCATGCCGGGTTGACTTTCTGATGTTGTTGATGCTTCGAGGCGGTTTACAACGCTTTCAACACAGTCTTGAAGTTCTATATCGTGATTGCTTGTGACGCGAAGTCTTGCGTAAAATCCTTGCATGGCATACTCCTTATTTTGGGCTGATACTTGCTGATTTCAATATGCTACCATAGGGCTGAAAGCTTTGTGATGGTTTTTTTAGCTATTGGAGCTCTGTGTGATATGTTGCTTCTTAATGTTGGGGTTGTATTGGATTTAAAATGTTCTTCCGTTTTTTGTAGCGAATTTAGCTCTGGCAATAATTTGAGGTTTTGTAATTATTTTCAGATTATTAATTATCTCTGATAAAAGCCGTTCCGTATGCTCAGAGAACTAACCGTTGTAAGAATGAACCCAGTATTTGGGTTGAAGTAAGTCTGAGATGATTTGTTGCTAAGTTTTTTCTTGGTTTCGAATTTGCTGCGATATCGAAATACTCAGAGCCTAGGCTTGTATATATGAGCCCAGTTTTTTGGTTAGGAACACTAATCATTTCCGGGTGTCGTTAGCTGCATATTTTTCTTCCCGCTTATCCTGTAATTGAGCCTTTCCCTTGAGGGCCAGTCTTTAGGCGGTCAGACCCCATTAGCGTACCTAGAATCAGTCGTTATCGTGCTTGGTGTGATGGGCTCAATTCAAAGCGAGAGCTCGCACTCAGATGGCAGGAGTCATGGCAACCCTGGGCAGAATGAAACATCAGCTGCTGCGGGCAGCCTCGGGATTCGTAGGCCACGCGTAACGCGCGTGTCGTGAGCTGCGAGTCTGGTCGACTGGACAGTGCCCAACCGACAATGCGGCGCGCATACAAATCCATGACTGCTGCCAGGTAGATCCAGCGATTACCTGCCCAGATGTATGTCACATCACCGCACCACACTTGGTTAGGACCGCTCACTGTGAATTGCCGATCCAGTATGTTGGCCGCAATGGCGCTTTCGCCATCAGCCTTGCGGTAGCGATGCTTGCGACATTGCGAGCTGAATAGCCTGGCTTCTTTCATCAGGCGTCGAGCCAGAAAGCGACCAACCTGCTCCTGCTGATAATGTTCTGGCCCCTGCGGAACCACGACTTTGTGCATGAAGTTCGGCAGCCAGCTGACGCAAGGCAATTCGCCTGTGATCAACTCGGCGACGGCGTTTGCAGGCCTCGTAAACGCTGCTGCGCTGCACATCAAGCACTCGGTACAGTTCGGCTCGTGGATACCGCTCGCCCAATGCCTCGATCAGCGCTACTGATCGAGGGAGTCCGACATCAAGAGAGCGGTAGCCTCCTAAGAAACACCTTCGACGGTCTGTAGCGTGAAACCAAACTCGGCCGCTCTACGGTGCAATCCTTTAACGACTCGCTCCCGATACTTCTACTCATAGTGATTGGCTCCCGGATCTTGGTAAACCATGCCGAAGCGCATCGCGTTGTAGAACAGGATAGCGATCTTGCGCACGGTCGCCGTTACCGCCTTAGCCTTGCCGATACGTACCGACAACCGTCGATAAAAGGCGCCCAACGCAGTGTTCGTCCTGCCAATGGTTACCGCCGCTAACCGGAGATGAGCCGTGACTCGATTCTTGGTCTTGCGAGTGTGAGCCGAGAGCACCTTGCCGCCGCTAATACGGCACCCAGGAGCCAAGGTCAGCCAGGAGGTAAAGTGGTGGGCAGTACGCCAACGACTCAGATCGGTACCGCACTCAGCGACCAACCGCAGTGCCAAGTAGGGATCGATGCCGTGGATTTGAGTCAGGTCGACGCCGACCAACTGATAGAGCAAGGAGCGGACGTCGAAATTGAGCGTATTGGGCTGCCTAGTCCGGTGACGTGGTTTCGGTAGGGGCTCGCTGGGTGGGGTCTTTTGCGGGGAGAGCCGCAGCAGACTCTGAGCAATTTGTTGGTCGCAGACCTCAAGCTGCACCTGATAAGCGTCGTGCATGGCCAGCGCTTGCGCCAAAGCAAAAACATGCTCCGGCTGGTAGTTGCCGACCAAGGCACTCTGGATAACCTCGGGGCTGGACTTGCAGCGGGTATCGCGCATGGTTGCCAATTTAGTCGGGTTTCGCTCGCCAGCGACAATGGCTCGGATGATCCGCATCCCAGTGACTCCGGTGACGTCAGACACCACATGATGCAGTTGCAGGTTCATGTGGGTGAGTGCCTTCTGCATGTGCTGGATATGCGCAGCCGCGTAATCGAGATGCCGTTCTCGTAAACGCAGATAACTGCGTAAGGCCGCGATCTCTCGATCAGGATGGAAGCTAGCACGCAGCAACCCGCAGGCATGTAGCCGTTTAATCCACTGTGCATCGTTAACGTCGGTTTTGCGTCCAGGTACTGCACGGGCGTCCCGTGCATTGGCCAGCACGACATGCAGGCCGTGGGTTTCCAGAATTTCGTAGACCGGAATCCAATACACCCCGGTCGACTCCATTGCCACTGTGGTAATCCCAAGATCGACCAGCCAATCGGCCATCCTTTCCAGGTCGGCAGTAAAGGCCTGAAAGGTTCGCACTGGCGCCTCAGCTAGGTTGGCTGGCACAGCTACCGCATGGAAGCGCGAGCCGATGTCGATGCCAGCTGCACGGTTATGAATGACTGGCAGGCCGTGACTTTCTGAACTGAATTTCTTCATGAGCACCCTCCAACACAAGAAATGCTGGACGGGGACTCGGATCGAATCACATTCCTAAACGGGGTCACGAAACGTGCCACCACTAACGGGTCCGCAGCTTCCCCTGGGTCAGGTTTTTTTGACGGGGACTTAGCCTCCAAAAAGCAGACGACCACTGTCCAGCGGACTCAGTGTAGTGGTCGTGTTTCTAGTCCAGTGGGCCGCGGGGAGCCGGGGAGGCAGTTTTTTAGGATCTCTTTCTCCCGCTCCAGGCGCCGAACCTGAGCTTCCAGTTCCTGTATGCGCCCTTGCTCAGGAGTCAGGGCTTTGCTGCGTGGTGGTGTAGTGCTGCCACGCTCGCTGCGCAGTTGCTCTACCCAGCGACGCAATGCAGTCGGGCCTACGCCTATCGATTTGCAGGCTTCGGGAATGGAGTACCCCTGATCCAAAACCAGGCCAGCTGCTTCGAGTTTGAAATCTGTACTGAATGATCTTCTGGTCACGCAAACACCTCATGGCTGGGCGAAGCTTAACGCCCTATCGGGATGTCCAGAATCATTGAGCCACAACAAAGCCAAGATCGTCCATCATTGGAAGCAACATGGGCAACCCAACTCGTCCATCACTTCGTTTCGGCGTGCTTTGGCGAGAACTTCAATCAAGCTCCCCAAAGGGCAGGCCGCGCATTCACTGCGCCACACCTTCGCCAGTCACTTTGTACAAAACGGCGGAAACATCCTGACCCTGCAGAAAATCCTTGGTCACTCCAGCTTGGCCATGACCATGCGTTATGCACACCTTGCACCTGATCATCTGAAAGATGCACTAATGCTCGGCCCTAAGTATGAGCTTTGAGGCCCACATCCCTGTGGGCTAAATAATTAAAGGGATGCTAGATAGTCGTTGTATAAGTCAGTTTGTTCTTGAGCGTGGTCGCGGTCACGATCTGTCTCGAGATTAAGGATTTTTACTCCGTCTTCCTCGTCGAAAACCCATTTGTTTTCACGTCGACATAGGTTGATTTCTACGTCTAAATAGAACTCTGATCCGTGATATGGACGATCTTGGTCTTGCTCTCCTGAGTAAACAAGTGATCCCGTAAGGGTTAGCTTTCCGTTACTTTCGTCATAGTTTTGCTCCTCAATATCGAGGCCCCGGAACGAAAAATTTCCTGCATTCGTGTCTGCGGTTTCACTGCTCATTATTTCGTCGAGGTGATCTTGAAGCTCACTCGGCAGGTCATCTTCCCAGATAGCTTGTTCCAGCTCATGTACACCAAATGCTGCTTCTAAGATTCTTAAATCAGTGATGGGCTGTCCAGCTACCTTTTTTAACTCATGAAAGTTATTGAATCTAAATGCTTTTGCAATCGATTCTTGCGCAGCAGACAGAGTTATCCCTTCAGCGATTTTTAAGCATTTGGCGTTTTGTTTAATCAGATTAAGAGGGGAATATTTAGACATGACAAATCATCCAGCGACGCATGTAGCTTCAGCAGTTGCTTGCATACCACTTTGTGCGTCTTGGATAGATGCCAAAGCGAAGGATTTTGATGTGATGGTGCAAGGCTTCGCCAGTGCAAGCGGCAGGCATCCATCAATGCCTACCCTGAATATAGTCTGAGCTAGTCGTTGAGGCAAGTTGCTAGGCTGGAGTTTCGACACTTTTTCGACACCTAACACCCAGAAAGCAAAAAGCCCCTGAAAATCACTAGGAAATTCAAGGGCTTAATGTGTTTCAAATGGTGGAGCCGGGGGGGATTTAAAATGTATGAATAACCTTTTGTATTTAATGGATTTATTTGTAGGTTTTCTGTTAGGTGCCCCCATAAATGCCCCCTTGCACGCATTTCCGATGAGCGGCCATTTGAGGAGTTGAACTGGCGTCTTGAATTCTATTTTGGTCGCCTTCAGCATAACCTCTGTGATCTGGGCTGGAGGGTTTGAGCCCAGCTCAGACCGGGCGCTGAGTAGATGCCAGGTCACGTAGTTGGGTTTTTTCTGCGGTAGCGCACCATGGGCTCATCGACGATTTGAGCTGAGGTGCGGTATGAGACACTCGATGGTTACCTGTCACAACTGTGGCAAGGCTATGGTTCCAAGAGCGACATATAGTCGTGGTTTCTGGGGCCATTCGCCGTCGTCGAATCACTGTCCCTTTTGCCTGAGTGAGAACTGGCACGGCGGAAATCCAGGGTTAGGGGCTCGGCTTTTCGCTTTGGTTGGCCTGGCTCTTGGTATTCTGACCTGCGTATTGGTGGGAGCTCTTCTGTTCAAGGTGCAGTGGTGGCTTGGTGTCGAAGGACAGTGGCCTTTATTGGAGCTGGGCACATGTGCTGTGTCGGTTAGCGCGGGATATCATTTTAACAACTGGTTTGTTGATTGCTGACCCGTGATCATGATGTGGAAGGCAGAATCGGTCAGGTTCTGCCGCTCAGCAAGTGTGCACACTGTCATGCGAAATGATCCCTGCCCAGAGCTATCCTTACGATCAAAAAGAGCTCGCTTGATAAAAACATCTTTGCGGTGGTGCTCCTCAGGAGTAATATCAGCGCAGCGCGTAGATTCTGTGTTGTCGGTTCACAACAACTGCTTCGCAGTTTCTGCTGCTGCTCCCCTGATGTAGGTTGTGCTGCGTGCAGGGTCGAATTCTTTAACAAAAGCCCGCTCACGCGGGCTTTTGTTTTTTGGGCGCCAACAGCCTTCGCAACGCACGCCGTAGCCCATCGCTCCAGAGCTGGAGCTAGCCACCCTTTAAAATTCTATCTCAGTGCTTAGCACCATCGGTTGATCGTGCGCAGGACTCCCCAGAAGCTGGGCGCACACAAATTGCCCAGCCCTTCTAGGCGACATAAGCTATTCCACTCTGCTATCTAACAAGACATATAAGCACCGATAACGAACAGGGAGTTCGTAGAGACAATGAGAGACGAATTCAAAGCGGCAACAAAAACCGCACTTGCTCAGAGGGCCGCGCATTTTTGCTCGAGCCCATACTGCCTCAAGCTTACCGTTGGGCCTTCCTCTGTTCCGACCAAAGCTCTCAATTCGGGCCATGCGGCGCACATTCACGCTGCCGCTAAAGGTGGGCCCCGCTACAACGACTTACAAACACCAGAGGAGCGCCGCTCAATTGAGAACGGTATTTGGCTATGCAGAGAGTGTGGTGTCTTGGTCGACGCAGATGCCTCTGGACACACAGAAGTCCAATTGAGGGAATGGAAGACCAGCCACGAGGCCATGGTTTCTGAAGTGCGCAGCGGAGGGTGTTCGCGCAGTCTCGCATTACTCCAGGCTGGTCGCACCGAGCCCCAAATCGCGAAGAAAATTATCGCAAATATGGAGGATCGCCGATCTCTCTGGATAACCTTCGATGCAGAGTTTCCCGACCGCGTACAGCAGTCGCTAGACGAGCTCCGGTCTCGGCTCGTGACCATCCGCGGCGAGCTAATGGAGGGAAGCGCTCTGGATGGAATTTTGTTCGCGCTGACCAAGACCATTCTGAAGTTCTTCAATATTGTAGAAGCCTCCGATCTGAGAACACTGCGCTGCAATGCAAACGACCCTGAGTGGATGCGGTTCAGCGAAGCTCTGGCAGCGCTCAGGAAGTCAATCGGATTGCAGATTGCCAATACGCAGAAGCTCACGGCCTCAAACTGAGCAACGATCTCCAGCGCATCGCGCCGCTCACCGTATAAGCGGCCCGCGATGATCCAACTGATGCATCACATGCTTATGTGGTCACTGCTCGGACAGCCGTCTTATAGCGGGGCGCTGTTCCCCTAGAATTAGGATCAGTGTTTCTAGTGTCTCCTCTTGGCCGGGACTAGCCTGTCGTAGCAGGCGGGAGACGGCCAAGAGCGGTCATCTAGTGACTACGGCACCAAGGACGATTCACGCTTCACCATGCCATTTAGCACCAGAATTAAGCCGAGCCGCGAAGCACGCTTCGGCTTGAACGAATTATTAGGGCGCAGATCGTTTAGTTGGCAGTCTCACGATGTGCGGACCAAACTTGTGGAAGTTGATCTAACAGGACTCCGCCCAAATTCTCTGCTAAAGATCGTGATTCTTTTAGGGCTGCGAGGCGCTGCCCCCTTTCAAGCGGAATTAGAGATACCGCTGGAACCACGACGTAGCAGAGTGCTCGGCCGAGCTCGTTGATGCATACAAGAATGCCCACATCTTGCACTCGCGGTGCGCCAACTGGAATCCCGTAAGGATTGAATGCGTTTGGTTTTGTCTTTGGGGTTGGATGTGCCGACCACTCGCAGAGAGATGAATACCAGTCTCGATCTAGTCTAGCTGGTTCTCCTAAGGTCTCAAGCCGTCTTCTTACTGACGCCGGTCCGTAACGTGAAATCCGATCAGACTTTGACGAATTCTTCCACTCGCTAAAATCTTGAGAACTCAGCGCAAAGAGCTGAAGAAGGTTAGCCATTTCCCCGATTGTTCTGACCATGGAAAGCGCTTCATCGTAGTGCCCAAAGCGCATGAGGCGGATCGTGGCTCGAGACAATCCGACGATGCGGCCCAGCAAGTACTCAACTAGATGGTCTCCGCCATGGCATTTGTAGAAGCAAGATGATATTCGATCGAGATGAGAGAGAGTCGTCCCGATAGCCTCAAAGCAGCGAGGTGCTTTCTTCCCGAACGACTGTATTCGCGCGTCGGTTTGCGCCTGGATTTGTTCGTCGTGCTTCCAGATCAAGTCAAGGAAAGCGCGTCCACTCGGTACATCGCATTCATTCGACACGTGAGAACCTCAAGTCTGCGCCCTAACGCCCAGTGCGTAGCGTTGGCTGTCGCCCTGCCGCTGCTTGCTAGGGCATTGTTCCATCGATGCGCCTGAGTTGGTTTTTCCACCATGCAATTGCAATATGAACAACCTCACGACAGTCTTCCCCCTCCAATAGCCCGTATGCCATTGGACAATACTCTGTTTCAGCCAGTGTAAATAGCTCGCCGTGCTCCCCGACTAGTATCTCCATTTCGCCAGATAACATACCAATTTCGTATTCTTTTAGGATGTTATTTCTTTCTTCCTCAATAAATTGAAAGAATATCGGGTGCCTGTGCTTTTCAGCATTAATGCCGCGCCACCAGATATCGACTTTTTGGCGGAGGTCATTATTCCCCTCACAATCAACTTTTCTCAGAACGTGGCCTACCGTTCTAAGCAGCGCAACGCAAGACACCCAGAGGAGTTTGAACTTTCGTTCATTCTCTTCAAAATCCAAACATTCATACGCATATTCGCAATCTTGAAGGACTTTTCGTGCAGTCGTAGTCATAGTGCCCTAACGTTTGGTTAAGGGGCGGGCTTTAGCACGTCCCGAGTGAGCGAAGCGAACGACTTGAACCATTTGTTAGCGGTGATACCACGTGGCATTTTTGGTTTTTCCTGCCGGCGTGTATTTTCTTAGAAGCTCAGCCATTTCTGCCAAATTTTCGTACCCTTCGAAGCGTAGATTGCTGAAAGATTTTGTGGTTAGCAGCAGGGATTTAACATTGCCTTTAATGCTCTGGATTCTAAGGCTTTCTATATCCGATAACGGCATGCTAACAACAGCGCCGTTGTGAGATATTTCGATTTTCTTTTCAGGCTCAATTATGGATACGGTCGGATAGGATGAGTCATGATTTTTTATGTTTTTATACGTGCCGGGCAAATGCTTTGAGAGTAGCAAGGCAATAATCATAGATAGAATTTTGTGATACAGGCTCTCGCTGGCAATTAATACCCAGACAGCAACTGAAATTATGCCAACCACCAGTAATGCGGCGAGTACTGTTTTTCGCTTGCCGCTACGTTTGTATTTTTCTGATGCGTGGAAAATCATATATACCGCTAACGCCCGCATTTGCGGCTGGTTTTAAGCGCAGCGGAAAACCAGTCCGGCAACATGCGCTTGTTAAATGCAATCACTCTACACCCCTCTCTTGTAAGCGATAATTAATTTCTTTTATTGAAAGTCTTTGTCTAATCTGAAATTCATTATCTTTTTCAAGAATATCCACAATTATTTTCACTGGAGCACCAATAAGAACAAAGCCAATAGGGAACATTAATATGTGAAAGCTTCCAATAATTAAATACCAAATCACCAAGGCCAAAGTAGTAGCGACAGGTATCATCGCTACTTTTTTGCAGTATTCTTGTTTTTTCTTGTTCTCATTTTCAATGAGCTGAAATCTATGTACTCTATCCTCTTTAAGCTCATTATCAGTACACTTGTCATATGATTTATTTACTTCATCATCGGGGACATATTCTCCAGACTGCATAAGCCTAATTTTTTCTTCGTGAGCATCTTTCCACTCATGCAGCAACTTAACAAAGTAAGTATCTTCATCAGAGTCGATTAGTTTCCCATGAGTTCTACAAAGAGCTATAGCATTGGAGTGATGGCTACGTTCTTCGGGAGTCATATATACATCGAACCGGTTATTTTCAGCAGGTCTTGCACCTCTGATATGTGAAACTTCACTTGTGGAAACCGTTCCTTTTCCATCCGCATCAGAATGTGGGCCAACTAATCTGAGATTACATTTTGGAAAGGAGCAAGTATATCCCGCCCTTTTTAGTACTTTCGTTTTGGTTGTTTCTGAAAAATCATTAGGATCTTTAGCCATTATCGATGATAACTCCTTGGCATTTAACGATTAAGCTAAGAGGCTGGCTTTAGCCAGTTCCAGTTCCAGTTCCAGCTCACGAAGTGAGCGATTTGAGCGCATTGTTATGTGCCTATTCTTCGTGCTCAATGAAATTCCAAGGAATCTCTTTTTTGAAAATTTGAATAGATTCTTCCATTAGCTCAAGCGAAATTGATTCTTTGGATACAGTTACTGTGCGAGTTCTGTCCCTATCATCCCTGAAAATCTCAACGACTAATTCGTCATCTCTGTAAATTTCAACGCCGATCCCATCTCGAGGATTTACATCGCTTGCGATTACAACTCTGATTTTAGGGAGCGACATAGGCCTTCCTTTGGCACATAACAGTTGAGTGGCCCGACGGCTTTATGATTGCATATTAGTGACTTCTTCATAACAACACCTCGACCGGTCGATTCAATACGTAAATTCTCTTTATAAAATAGTTGGTTATCTTCTTACTGTTGCATACGACCTGTATTCGCTTGACTTCCTCTTTTTGTGCAACCAAAAATACAGCATGGATGCGATATAGATACCACACCAGCCAAGTCACGCCTGCGAGAACAGTTTCGTAACGTTATTAGGGTGAATCACTACAGCATTCGCACCGCGAAGACCTACTGGTACTGGATACGCTATTTCCTGCGCTACCACCGGATGCGTCACCCTCTGGAGATGGGGCCAGCGGAAGTTAGCGAGTTTCTTACCTGGCTGACCCTCAGTCTTCACCCGTTTCATCTTGGAGCTGGGGGAAAGGAGCTATTGAATAGTACCTTGCCTCAAAACGGCTTAAAGTCATCCGTAAACGTCCACTCTTGGCCGAGGCTGTGTAAAAACGCTCGCTCAATTTCGAGGCTCGCAATCTGCGAAAATTTTCTCAGTTGCCCCGACTGAAATTCGCGAGGAAGTGCCGATTTTGCTCGTTTTCTGAGCAGCGCTCATTCTCGAAAACGTTTTTACACAGCCTAGACAGACTCCAGCCTGGTATAACGGTGACTCCCGGCCAACAGTAGGCGTTAAAACGAAGGTATCTTTGCAGCTATGAAACCTCCTGCCAAGTTGTACCGTTTTCGACCACTGAGCGATAAAAGCGATTTGCTGGAGCGGGAGCTTGAAACACTGCGACAAAGCTACCTGTATGCCCCTTCATTTTCTCAGATGAATGACCCTATGGAGGCCTTCTATACAACTGGTGGGCCTGATGATCAGATTTTCGACGCCTTATTCTCACGTGCGGGGCTTAGCACTAACGTACTGCACAAGCCATTCAAGGAAATGGTCAGTAGGTTTGGTCTGGTTTCGTTTTCAGCCAGCCATCTGGATTTGCCGATGTGGGCCTACTACGGCAGTAAATTTTCCGGGATGTGCTTGGAGTTTGATACTGAAAATTTGACCATTGGTGACTTCCAAGGTGAGCACTTAGTTAAGGTGAACTATGCGAAAAGCGCTGCTCCCCCAATCACGGTATCGGGCATGCTTGGTGGCGTAGAGCCGTTGCTGATTTCGCGACTAGCACGCAAGCGCGTTGAGTGGAGGCACGAGAAGGAATGGCGCTATATCACTGGTTGCGTTGGCCGAAAGCACTACCTGGATGATGCTCTCACCAAGGTGTATCTGGGCCCCCGTGTATCTGACAAGCATGCAGATGCTGTGTGTCAAATCCTGAAAAATCGGCCAGTCGAGGTTATGAAGGGGGAGACTCTGGACTTCGCTCTGCACTTTCACACGCTTCAACAGGCTGCCCCATTGGGGGCATGCGAGAGGGTGGGTCGAGGTCTATTCGACCCAGCCAATGACCTGTACCCAGAAAGTGAGCTGCAAGTTTTTCTGGAGATGAATTACGTCAGACTGATAGATGAGTGCCGCAAAACCGCATTGAGGCCCAATCTGGAGGGAGTCGACGTCGCCGGCATATCGTCCGACAACAGTCAGTTAATGTACCTCACCACCAGATACAAATTGCGAAGCGGCCGAGAGGTCTTTCATCAGCGTTACTTCAATAAGCAGTTCAAGCCCGCCTCCCCACCCAGGCGGTGCTGAAGTGAGTGACCAAAAGTCCCGCTTCTGCAGAGCTGTTATGCGGGTCAAGCAAACAAACTAGGCTGGCGGGGCTGGGTCGCCTGCTTAAGGATAATTCAGATAAGCCGGTCGCTCAGCCAGTAGTCCTGGCCAGCCAGGTCTCCAAAGTGTCGGCGCTGACTCCCTTACGCACGGGCTACTTGAACTGCCGGTGAGTCTCCAAGTTGAGCAGACGGCGCAGGGCAGTATTTTGAAGTCCGCTTTTGGCCCAGGCTGTGTAAAAATGTTTTTGAGCACACTGGGCGCCCCCAACTGCGCAGAAAATCGCGCTTCTATGCGAAATCTTGGTCTGCTGACATAGCAACAAATTTTAGATTTCACGCAGACGCACGTACTTCGATTTGAGCTGAGCGTTTTTACACACTCTGGGCCGGAAGCAGTCGATCGCCAAGGCTGGACCTAGGCTCATCTGATTGAGGTGAACCTCATCCTTTTCCGCGATACTCCTTGTCATTCACCCAGCAGTAACGGTTCGGATCTTTTGCCAGCAAGGACGCTCTCATGGTTTCGCGCCTTGCCTTGTCCGCCCGAAGGAAGATGCCTCGTAGTTCGGTGTCGATACTCTGTTTGCTAGCACCGCGTTCCTCAGCCTTGGCGTACCAGTCATGTCCCTCACCAAAGTTGCCTAACTCCATGCACACCGCGCCTAGCAAAGTACATGGACGAAAGTTTCGCGGCTGTGAATCATGCCCTTTCTTGCCTAGTTTAAGAGCTTCGGTACGCCGCCCTAGGTCACGCATGACACCGCCTTGGGTGGTACACATCGCTGAGTGGATCTTGGGGTGTTTAAAGCGATTGGTCGGTACGCTTGCGAGTACTTTGAGTGCAGATTCTGGCTGATCGCACTTTCGATAGTGACCACTAGCGTTGATTGCATTCCACGGGTCCTGGGTTCTGTGGTACTCATTGCCGCAGAATTCGGCCTCGCGGAGGTGGTAGGCCTTCCGCAGTTCCTGAGTGAAATGGTCTTGGACCTCAGTATTGAGCCAAACAAAGTCGTCATCGGCCAGTCGGTTGCCGGAGTCGATGTTCTGGAGGATGTCCATCATCTGTGGCAACAAAGATTGAGCGATGGCGAAAATCCCGTATTTCCTCCGCAGGATGTATGCGGGATCGCTTTCGCGGGCAATGCGAGCAACCTCGGCGGCCTTATTCCGGAGTCTTTGTGCTTCGGCCTGTTCAAGGCGAGCTGCTTCGGCAGCTGTACGAGCGACCTCAGCTGCAGCGATGTCTGAAATATAGGACTCGTAGGTGGTTTGGCCAATGGCCAACTCATACAGTCGGAGAAACCCTTTGACCTTTAGGTAGTTGAGATAGGCTGCTGCAAGCGGACGTCCTTGATAGAGAGCGTCCAGGATATTGCTAAACGGCGAAATAATCGCCTTAGGGTGGTTCACACGGAAGTGACGGGCAATGTCTCGGGGTGTCGGGGCTGTGTAATCGGGTTCGCGCATACGAGTTTTGTACGCTGCTTCAGCCGCGTCACGATTACGCTTGCATTGCAGTGCCCACGCAGCTTCGTGGGCGATGCGAGCTGCATCAACAGTTTTGCGCTCATGATCGGACTGGGCCTTCTGCGCTGCAGCGCGCTCAATACGAGCAGCCTTTGTGGATTCGATCTTACGCTGGGACTCAATATGCCACGCACGTTCCTGGGCTAAATGATCAGCCTTCTGAGCTTGGTGTTCTGCTTTGGCAGCCTGCTCTCGAGCTACTAAAGCCGGATCTAAAGCTGCGATGAAACCCTCATAGGTAATCTGGCCAGTCGCCAGTTGATAAAGCTCATTGAGGTTCTGCTCTTGCAGATAGTTCAGCGACAGTGAGGAGAGAGGCTGTCCACGAAATATGCTTTCGAGGATCTTGCTTAGGCGAGTAGCGGGAATTGTCGCGCCGGTAATGCGGCTGACACAGAAGTGACATGCGATGTCGTAGAGAGTTGGGCGATTCAATTCCATAAAAGGGAGAGTCCGTTCTGCGTGGGAAACCTAACTCGGATTCTCTCACAAGCTTTAGAGGACCGCTTATGTCCGACTCTCCGCTCTTGGCCAATTCACGGTGGTGGTCACCAGCGATGAACGAACGCTCAGCTCTGGCCATTACCCCGCCCAGCATCTTTACCCAATAAATACCCTGCAATAGCACCAAATAGGCCAATTATTGGGGTCAGCTGATCATTGCTGTAACCAACCACAAGTAGAAAGCTGGACGCCCCAATAATTGTGATAATACCAAATGTTTGTAGAATCACCTGAGGACTTGACTTATGTCTCCACAGCAGAATAGTGGAAAGCCCTATGATCGCCAAGGTAAATAGCAGGATCGAGACTGAAAGTGCCTGTATCAACTCTGGCGACCAGACACTAGCCTGATCTGAGCCGGATCCTGCCGTGGGCAAGGATATTTCGTTCATTCGCTCGACTGCAGACTTCCCCATCACTTCACTCATCTGTCAACCCACTTTCAAGTGTCTTAATTCGAGTTTCAAGCAGGATAACTTTTGCCGACAACTCATTTATTGCATCCATTTGTACCTTGAGCATTTCTATCACTGTCTGACTTGAGCCAATTGCAAAAGCAGGCACCGATGCGTGGGAGAAGTCTTTTCCCAGATTGAGCAGGAAGACGTTTCCGGTTTCATCCCGTGCTGGAATGAAACCGCTTTCAGGGCCCAAAAAGTGAAGCCCCCTTGGCTGAATAATATCGGAGACAGACGAAGCTTCGGCTTTTCTTTCGTCCATAACACCTGCACTTTTTCCATCGGCAATAGCGTTTAGTGCCGGCAGAAAAAGCAATAGAGCAGGGATCCATCTTATATCCATCACTAGTTCCTTTTGAGGGGGGCATCTTCTCAGTCGAATGATAGCTGAATGTGGCGCTAGCCTAGGTGACCGGCTGCTCTTGGCCGTTAGCGGCGACCTGGTTTCGACCGTCGCTGTGCACGGTTAGACCTCGATCTGTTCCGCCATCTCTAGGGCGTCATCGACCTCAATCCCCAGATAACAAACGGTGCTCTCCGGCCTCGTATGGCCGAACAGCAGCTGTGGCGTCTCCCCGAGATGAAACTGCCATACTTAAGCTTTCTGTAGTGAGGGTGACGTTATGGGCACGCCTGATAGCTGGCGAGTTGTCTGCCAAGATCTAGGAGACGGCAGCGGAGAAGTTATCGTGAGCTTCCATTTGAGCTACTTGAGAAGCTTGGTTGGATTTTGGGAGATGAACTGATAATTGAGAAGGGGAAGGAAGGCATTTCCCTAATGCTCAAACAGCGAGCCGTGAACGCACCTTCATAGGGCGGACTGCGGGCAGCATCCGCTTTCGGCTAATAGCGGCCTATTCACAGTTGTTTTCCCAAGCATTCCCACGCTAACCTCAGCCCATAGACCCGCCCATAGGGACCTACCACTATGGTCACAGCTCCCATTACTCCTTTACGGATAGATAGGCAGAAATAGAGTCCACAAGGAATTAGCTGATGAACTCGCCAAAATTAATTGCCAAGGACATTTCAATTGATCACATCGAAAATCTATATGAAAGTCATAGCAATGGACATCCTTTACTGTTACCAAACGGATTTAAATCACTGCGCATTGGGCTGATATCCAGATTATCCCAGTTCTTCATTACCCAAGAAAAGAAGCATAATGCTCCTTTATATTTCTCCTGGGTGAATCCAGAGAACAAAAAAAGCTCTACCGACATTGTCACAGATCCAATTTGCCTTGCTGCGTTATTAATGGCCGACGACATCATTGGTGCAGATAAAAAGCCAATAAAACGTGAGTTGTCTAGTCTTCTTGTAAACAGATTTGATACCCCTGTGTTTAAGAAAGGGCGCCAAATCCAAATGTTTGCAATTGACCATTCCATAGATAGGTATGCCAGGCCTGAATGTTTCTACCATTCGAATGAAGAGGCAAAGATACCTCAAAGTCCATCATACTATTTTGATGTTATTCAAGAGTATCTCAAGGACGTTGCAAAGGACTCAACACTTAAAATTCGAGACTACATTGGGATCGGTGAGTTGCTCGCAGAGTTGGCTAATAACACTGATCAGCACGGTAGATCAGATTATGCAAAGGGAAGGAGTCCTCGATCTGTACGAGCTATAGTTGTGAACTCCCACTTGATTCAAACTGGCGTTGATGCATCTGGCATCTGCGGAGAACAGAACTCCATTGCTTCCTACATTGAATCAGTTAGACCTCGCAAAAAAACCCTGAGCCTACTTGAAATTTCAGTCTTCGATAGTGGCCCAGGAATATATAGGAGCTTCCCAAAATCCCAAGACTTCCCTTCCCTAGAGGAGGAGTCTGAATTGGTCACTAACAGCTTCAAAGATGGCATTACGTCAAAGCCGAATGGAATAGGTGTAGGTCGAGGTCTAGACAGGGCGCGTAAGATATTGAATGACCGGCAAGGCTTCCTATCTGTCAGAACTGGGCGTTTGGCTATGTATAGAGATTACAAGGCCAATCCCATTGTCGAGCAGGCTGATACAGAAGCTCCAGATATTCAGCTCTTCGATGAAGTAACCAATCATCAGAATATCTTTACCGAGATGAGCGAAGTGGAAGGTGTCAGTTATACCATTTTGGTGCCGCTAAAATGAATAGCTTTTACCTATACCGAGCAGATATTGCTCCTTACCAAAATATCCTAGTCTGTTACATTGCAAGCACTGGGTTTGATCTAGTTAGATTTAAATCTGCAATTAAAAACGCGTTTGAAGGTTCCCCGTTTTCCAGAGAGCTTGTGTTAGTAGCAGCAGATTTTAATAAGAATTGTATTCTAAATGAGTTCTTTGAATGCCCAGATGAAATTAGGAAATTGAAGCAAAGTATCAATAACTATCAAAACCTAAACCTTCATTTGGCGCTAATTGACTCGAAAGGTGATGCCTCCTTTCACAAAAAAATAGAAGATGATGCGGGCTCAGAATTTAGCCTGCAGACCAGTTTCAAAAAAATAATTGATCACGGCTTGATAGATATTATTTCAAGAAATAATTTAGTTATGGAGTCGTCATCAAACTATCATTTTGTAAAGCCCTCGGGTAAGCACTCGAAGAAATTCATGAAGGCTTCTAATGTCATGCAGCGGAGCGCGGAGATATCTTTTCTAGCGATAAATCTTCTAAAGCACATTAGTCCTAGAATCGATAAAATTTATACGGACACAGCCGGCATATTTCCGCTTGCCTATGAATTGATTTCAATAAAACGCGGCTTCTCAGATGAGCCCTGCGAGTTCATCGACTCATTTGGAAGTTACAATGGACTTGACAGCTATACCTTTGCAGGTAGCAAAAACACACTCGTACTTATATCGGCCTCAACCAGTGATGATTTGTCAAACAAGTTGAAAATTAAATCAGGCTTAAAAAAATCTCGGATCGTATCACTATTCACACCCACCACAGATTCTAAATATTCGGCACTTGTTAATCTAACAAGTTACTACAGAACCTATAAAATGGATCTGTTTGCGAATTTTACATCCGCCTCAGAACATGAGTGTGAAATGTGCATTTATGAAAAATCCATCCCGCTTTCATTATCCAATAGTCAGTTTGTATTTGAGGCTCCAAAATCCGAACTCTATTTGCCGCTTGCAAAAGACTCCAGCGCTGCACTGAAGGAAATAATCTCAAACTATAAAGATAGCAAGGTTTTCAAATGTTTGTACGATGGGCTTGGTGGTAATAGTAGCACTACACCAGAGTACTTTATTGACGTAAGCACTCTGGTTAAGCAAAACTCAAAGTACGACCAAAAAATCAAACACTATGTGGCACGAAGCTTCCCACTCAGCGCTGACCTTATTGTGCACGCTAATGACCAAGGTGCTTGCGACCTGGCGAGCAAAATAAAATCGAAGGTACAAGAGCTGGGCAAAGACATCGCAATATCATCTCTTGAAGATATAAGTAGCCAGTCGCCAAAATATGGCATTGTAGTGGTCGCAGGCTCAATCCAGACAGGAAAGTCACTATTAGACATTAGTCGCAAATTGCGGGAATTTGATAAACTGCCAATTAGCTATGTTATCGGATTTGCTAAGTTTAATGATTGGGCCGGTTACTCAAAATTAAAAAATGATCTTTGCTACAATAATGGAAATCCTAATTTAGGCCCTCATCAATTCAAAGCTATCGAAGAAATCATGCTGCCAATAAATGAGCATAGAAAAACTTCATGGGAGAGAGAGCATGAGGTTTTAAAGCTCGTCAAGCAGAGCACTAAGCTATCAAAAAATGCGCTAAATCAACTAAATAAAAGATCGCTAGATTTACGCAAGGCCACCGATAGCACTACACAAGGATTAGGAGATAAAATTTTCCTGCAAAGCCCTGCAGGGAATGACATGGTATTGGGTAAAACTTTTGCCTTCTGGAGCGATCGGGATAACAATCAGGAGTGGGAACATCAAGGGAGCGTTTATTTCACCATCTCAAGCGTCTTGCAAGGATTGAGGCATACAAAATCCCCCAAAGACTCCTCCCCTCTTAAATCTGGCTATATCCTAAAGCAGCTTGATCCGCTGTTATTTGACCGATTCAATGAAGGAGTTATACAGGCTTCTGTCCTTCGATCCGCGAAGCCAAGAGAGCTTGATTACAGTGCCGATGATGAAAGCAGCAAGATTATTGGCACGTTGATCGAGCGTATGATCAAAACCCCTGAAGCAAGCACCTCCGAAGCGCTGCCCGAGTTTCTCTTAGCAATTTGTTCAGCAAAGCTGCAAATCAAAAAAGATCACATCAAAACCCTGAGCACACTAACGCTGGACTCGAAAAAATTCCCATTAACAGCTGCACTATTTGATCACGCAAAGTCCGTATTATTTGGAAAATCCGAAGGTAATGAGCATACACCCGCAGAGATTCCATTTTAGCGCGATAATCAGGGTATGTGTTTAGCGGCCTTACGTTGTTTCCATCTAAGTTGAGACAACAACTGAAGTCTAGGTGGGCCATGTCCCGCTTTGCCCGCCTATTGCCAGATTTAGCTGCATCGCTCTGGATTTTATAGTAACTCGACGACCGCTATTGGCCCAGGCTGTGTAAAAACGCAGGCGCCGTTTTGAAGTCTGCGTTGCTACTTAGAATCTACCGCCGCTTGGTCTGTCAGCAGACCTGAAGTTTGCGTAGGAACGCGATTTTTGTTCCGAGTCAGACCATCAAAACGTTTTTGAGCACACTAGGCGCCCACAGCTGCGCAGAAAATCGCGCTTCTATACGAAATCTTGGTCTGCTGACATAGCAACAAATTTTAGATTTCACGCAGACGCACGTACTTCGATTTGAACTGAGCGTTTTTACACACTCTGGGCCAAAAGGAGTCATTCGTGAGTTGCCATCAGCAGTCAGTATTTCGATGAGCAGTCGGACGCGACTCCCTGAATCGGTGATAATCGCCAAATAAAAAAGGAGTGCCTCTGTAAAGGGCACTCCTTCCTGTTTACTCGCAATGCTAAATCGCTTGGTTTTGGTCAAGCGCTGTGGCTTACCGGTGCGAACTCTGCTTTCACAAAATATGTTATTTCTCCGGTTTCGAGATTCGATATACCGGCCTGCGCACCAACCTCTACTAGCTTTGCCTTGACTGACAGTTCCAAATTTTTGTCTGTGGAGAATGATGTGTTTTCTTTAATCTCTAGGGAAGCAGTCAGACAGCCGCCCACTTCGCGTGCAAACACGACCGCCTTCCACGAAGGCTCATACGGCAGCCAAAAGAAGTTCTCACGATCGACTTTGCTATCTGCTTTCCAAGGCTTGCCGGTTAACGAGAATTCACGTGTATCGAGTGAATCAGTATCGCATTCAGTTTTACCTGCGTAACTGACTGCGCCTCCACCCATAGGGCCAACTTGCACCGATGCTTCTGCGCTGATGGAGCCGCGGGTTTTATCGGATACTTTCTTGGTGATGCTGATTTTGGTCGCTCCGAGTTGAACCAGTAGTTTGACCAGTTCCGATTCGCGCTCCTCCAGCAGGATTGCGTCGTAGCTATCGCTGGGAATGTAGAGGTTCCTGTTATCCGGGTTCGAGTAGTCGGACAGTGGGTGTTTGCGGTAAGCCTTGCCAACGACTGGGTGCCCTGGCTGGAAACGATAGTCAGCCTCTTTGGCTTGGGTACGGGAAAGCGAATGGCGTTGTACGTAAGCAGTGAGCAAACGTGTTTCTTCGGCTATGGCTAGAGCTGGGGCTGATTCATCGGTTGTGGCGCTGCGATCTTTGGCGATTAGTGATGCACTCGCGCCTGCAACACCGGCAGCGGTGGCCGCTGCGCCAATAATCATAGAAATAGGCAGAATAGGAATCAGGAATGACGATGCTGCAGCCGCTGCGGCCGTAGCTGCCGCTACGCCGGAATATGCAGTTTTTCCAGTCAGCGGTGTCGTATTTTGGCCAGGAAGTGTGAAGTTTGGGGTGTAGCCGCTGTCATTTGGCTGTGAGGTGTCTGAGGCGAAATGATCTTCTACGATGTAAATGAGATCTAGCATTGGGTAACGCTCCTTGTTGGCCAAACACATGGTTGCCAAGCCGGCATTTAGTGATCGTTCCTTGCCAGGGAAGTGTGTATTGATGCTTTTGTGTCGGCCTTTCTCGACGATTCTTGAATCGCCCCTGATTTCCTAGACGCATTTGACTGGCTGCTGGACTACCCCCGCTCCAATAGACACCTCCAAGCCTAATAATACGGCCCATTAGGAGGTGCTATGAGCAATCCACGTTATCCCGAAGAATTCAAAATCGAAGCAGTCACGCAAGTGACCGAGCGGTGTCTGCCGGTGGCTGAGAAAATAGCCTTTTGGGCTGGTTTTTGTTGGCCGCATGCGAAGTAGGGCAGCATTCTTCAGAGAGGGGTGTATGCTGATCTCATTAACAATCCGTTGAGAGGATCATGGGAGGCAGTATGGAACCTCTTGGGTATTTTATTTGGGGTACGGTATTGGCGATTGCTTTGATCGGAACCGGAGGTTTTTTGTTCGCTAAGCGGCTCGAGCGGAGCCTAAATAGCAAAAAGCCTTGAGTAGTCTCTGAAGGCCTTTCAAATGTCATAGGTACCTTTAAACTTTTCCCCACCGGCACTGGGGCAGTGAGGAAAACTGCTTATCGTTAGCCGCGCGTCGTTCTATATAGGTTTGTATTGCACTGGTTGCATGCATGGATTCGGCGTTGGTCATTACGTGCCTCAAGACCATATTGTCGGAGGCTGCATGACCTACAGTGCCAGCATTGAATGCGGCTCAATTGAGTTTTTCGAGCGTACTCTTCAATATTAGGAAAGCGCAGCCAGGCTTCGTGTTTGTGCTTCCTTAGGTCGCCTGCGAGCCAATCGGCGAGAAGTGCGCAGCCTACTATGAATATGATGAACGCAGCGATTACATACATGTGTTTTGCTCCTTTGTTTTTGGTGTTTTTCTAGATCCAATATTCGCGTTCTGCACTTATTCGTCCTCGTCCTCTTCTGCCCACCGTTGGTGAATACGCCGGCTAGCTGCTACCCGTGCAGGTAACAGCGGTAAGAAGCCGTCATTGGTCGCGATGTGAGGGGCTGTCAGCCAGGCCAGGAAAAGATACTTTCCCGGGTTTATCAGGAATTGCGAGAGCGTAATGTCGAGCTTTTGCTGTATCTGAGCATCGATGTAAACCGATGACCAAGCATTCAGGTGAACCTGTTGATCAGGTGTGAACGTGATTTGTTCTTCGAGTGACATGGTATGGCTCCGTTTGGGTTACGGTTCCAGTTTCCCCGAAATTTTAATAATGCAAGCTGCGTGGGAATGCGCTCAAAGGCAGGGCTTTGGCAACGAAACCCTGCCAGTATGCAGAGCCTCAGCCCGCCATGGCCATGAGCGTTTATGGCTCGACGAAAAGCTGCTTTTGTCCTCGGTTCAGAATAGACCGAGCGCTAACCCCGGGCAGGCCTGGGTTATAAATGAAGAACCATGCGGGAAGTTGTTCTGAGAACTTGGTAATCAAGACAATGTCGTCTGCATTTGCAGGTGCCCCCCAAGCATCCAGGAAAATTGGGCCATAAACATTTCCCTCGCCCTTCATGAATGAAGGCGCCTGTGCCAGATTTGGGGAGTGGTCAGTTATCAGATCGAATAGTTGGGCATAGGTCTGTACCAAACCACCTTCACCGAATGGTTGGCCGAGCACATGCCTAACCTTGGTCGAAAGTAACTTTTCCCGGCCATGTTCATCCTTGCCGTAAACATCCGCGCGCGCTTCTATATATGCCTTTGAAGCAACAGCCACAGCTTTCTCCGGAGTTGATGCCAGGCTTTCAGGCACCCATGCGGCGATTTGTATTCGAGCGGCAGGGCTCCCCGGAGTTAATCCACTCAACAGCAACATTGTTGGGTCTCCTGACGCAATAAGCTGTGCGGCTCCGCTTAGTGAGTGATCAAGGTTGCGACCTCGAGACCCAGTCAATGCAAAGGTTTCTTCGTACTCGGCGCGTGATATGTCATGGGCGGGAATGCTCATCGCATCTGCTATTTGCAGTGCCAATGATGAGGTTCCGGTTCGGGGGAGCAGGCCGCATCCGCTCAAGACGGATATGAAAAGGGTAATCAGGATAGTTCGAGACATGGCATACCTTGGCTGACCAAATTTTAGTGATGGATGAGAGGAGTAACTTTCAAGCACGCAGCATTGGCCATAGAACGATGCTGGTGAGCAGGCACGCACATATCCACGTCGCAAGCGGGAGCCTCAGCAACCTCATGGATTCGTGAAGCGGAATAAGTAGGCGTTTGTGCTTGTAGCCTTTGAAGATAAAAAGAGTCCATGCCAGCGGGGCCGATTGGAATGACAGGAGCAAGGCGAGTCGCCAAAGGGCTATTTCAATTATTTGGGGTGCTGACGTGGCGGGTGGATATTCCAGGTAGCTAAGTCTTAGCATCAGAGCGGAGACGACTATTACGATTGACTGGCTGCTATAGAGCAGCTGTCTCCAAAGTGCTGCGCGCACTGCTTCAGATGTTTTGTACATCATTGATGACCTCGATAGGTGGGTCATCAGGTGAGCATGATTTCTTGGATATGCAACCCACTCAAGGGTGATGTTTTGATGCCGTGACCTGATTTTTTCTGTGTTCATATTGAACTTAGAATGAAGAGGAGTTGATTGCGCGATTTTAGCGGCGATCACAAAGCCGGGTGGTGCTGATGCCAGAGTGGTCTAGACAGTGCTGAGGTTGAGCAATATCTGCTTGGTGTTTCAATGCATTTACGCGCATGCCGCAACGACTGAAGTCACTTTGGCCGTCGTATTTTAGGTAATTGGCCTACGGCCGATGAGAGCCAGAAAGCATTCGGGCGTGCAATTGATCGTGGTAGTGATGACTTTCAGGGGCATCAGTCGCTCAACTGAAGCCGAGTCCCCCGGGTTGCATATTCCAAAAGCCGTGTTTGTGTGGAAGCACAACACAGCTTGAGGTGTATCACATGAGTGTTTTTAGCCCTGATATCGAAAACCGTTTAACTGCTCTTACCGCTTCCTTTATGGTGCGAAAAGCTGATGCGCTTGAGGCCATTTCAAGGCTCACAGCCTTAGATTTACAATTTGTAGACCCCGCCCAGCGTAATCGACTGTTGCGACTGCAGTCAGCTCTGTTGGCTTACCTGAAAAGTCCGGCGGATGCTTTGCAGCGTACTCGCTTCCTCTCTTGCTTGCGGGCTTGTGAGGCCGGGGCACAAATGGCTGAAAAGCAGATTATCGCCAACCAGCCAAGCTGGCGGTCATCAGAAACGTTTGCTGTAGAGCCTGTAGACTCTCCCGCTCACTCAGGTAGGGCATCCAGGCAGCGCTACACACGCAGGCACTCTGTGCATCGTCCGATTCCCGTATTCATTGCGAGCAGTAACACTCCTTCGGAAGAATTTGATTTTGGCCCAGCACTTACGGGTCATATTGATGAGGGTTGGGATTGTGTGCTGCCCGTTGCGCTCGGTCAGATGTCTGCATTGTCGAATACGGATTACCCCAATTGGAAGGATGAGCCATTCACATATAAAAGCGATCCAGCGCAAGGGGTGCTCGACGCAATGGTTGGCATCCTAACCGTCGATAGCGCGCCATATTTAGGCATGTTTGATTCGGACAACGATCCAGCTATGGCTTTGGGTACGGGTCTTGGCTTAGACGACACTTCGTTCTCAGGCGACCTGTGACTTATCAAGTTGTGAAGTTCCACACGAGCAAGGGGCTAGGGGATTGTTGTTACGAAGTAGCGTTCAACGGTGATGAACGTTGTTTACAAAAGCTAGAAGTTCATTCTACGGTCGATTTTGGCAGCGATGCGCTCGATTACGTTGAACTTTTCGGCATCTGGTATTTCCTGATGAGCATTGAGATTGCAGGGCAGGGACGCAGCGCAAAAAACCTCAAGCTAATCGTTTCCCGCGGGGCGATTAAGCGTCTTCTGCGCGAGAGCAGCTCAAAAGCACACCTTTTTTCATTCACCAATGCTCTGCGTACTCAGTTTTTCGGCTTGAACGATATTGAGGTAGATAAGACTTCCGCGTGGGCAGCAAACGTCTGCACTTCTGCATGCGTGCGCTGGGATGGTTTGCCTCCAGACTATCCCGAGATAGAAAATCCTGTTTTAGGTCATGTGCGTGTCACGCACCACGCCGTTGAACGCTACTACGAGGCAACTAATCGTGAGGGGCGCGCGGATCAGGTTTTTCAACGTGTTTGCAGAATTCTGCGTGAGGCTGATCAAGAGGCCCTGCTACCGGCGCATGTTGTCCAGCATAAGAGCCGAACCTATGCACATGCGAACGATGCTACTCGATATCTCAATACTCAATCAGGCTGGCAAGGGGTCATCCTTTTCCCAGCCAACGAGAAGCCTCTGCTGGCGACTGTTTATCAGCGAAGTGGCTGAGTATGTGGGGGAACCAGTATCCGGATAGACCGTGAGCGAGAGTTCGAGCGGGCGCGGAGTCTGCACTAATCTTCACGATAATACATGTTATGTCTGAGCTAGTGGTTGGAGGTGCTAATCACGCCTGCTGTAGTTTGCATAATGTTCGTCGCGACTTACGCAAGACCACCAGTTGGACCTCTACTGTCTTGGCGTTGTGAGCCCGTGAGATGGTTAAGTCAGGCACAAAAGCTGGTCAGTAACCATTGCAGTTGGCAAATCGAAGAGCCTTTTGTACTTGGCCCTACTGGGGCACGCTATTCTACTCAGATGGGCCCAAGAGCTGTCTGGAAGCGTGTGGGGCGCTAATAGCTGACTTTATAACTTGGCGAGTCTTCCGGTCGAGATTGCCGTCGATCGTAAAGGCGAGTAGTACTGATATTTGCGTGACCTAGCCACTGCTGGACTTTGGCGATATCTGCCTGGTTCTCTAGTGCGTTCGTAGCTGCTGTTGCTCTCAAACCATGGACGCCGAGCCCTTCTACATGAATCCCGGCAGCTTTGGCACAGTTACCTACGATTGAGTAAATGCCATCAGCGCTAAGCCCCGCACCTGTCAGACGCCCTCGAAGTGGCAGGAACAGCGGTGAGCTTTCCTTTAAGTGATGCCCAGCCATTTCTAGGTAGCTATGAATTCGCTCAAGCGCAGCCGGGTGCATCGGTAGGTAACGAATCTTGCTGCCCTTGCCGTGCACCCGTAAATGTTTAATACCGCGTCGCTCTTGAATGTCTTCGACTCTCAAACGCGCGACTTCTTCCCGGCGTAGTCCGTGGTAAAGAAACACAGCCAGGATTGCTCGGTCTCGCAGGCCCTTTACCGTGTTGCTTGGTGGTGCTTCGAGTAGCGCTTTGGCCTGGTGATCACCGAGGGCTGGAGTCTTGCCTTCATTGCTTTCTATTTTTGGCCGTTTAACTCCGCTTACAGGGTTGCCACCAATTAACGAATTGCGCTCTAGGAGGTAGTCGAACAGACTCGCCAATGCCGCAAGTTTGCGTCGCAATGTGGCCCCAGCCAAAGCTCGTTTTTCTAGCTGACTACGCCAGGCGAGCACGTGTGCTCGAGTGACGTCATCAAACTGCTCGGGGCGCTCAATCCCGATAAAACTGCAGAAATCATTTACATCTGACCGGTAAGCACGTCGTGTTTGCGGGTTGTCGAGATTGGCAAACCACTCGGCCACAGCCGGAACGTCGGACAGTTGCTTGAACTCTGTCGCAGTCAGGCGGATGTCACCCTGTCCGTTATGGACGGATAGATTTTTCATCGTGAGCGCCTTCATTTATAGGGCTAAGAACTGACGTTGTGGGTCCGCAACGGACAGCCAAACGGGTCCAGTCGATTAGTCTTGATAACGTGTTTTATCAAGACATATCGCCATACTGGTGTGCCTAAGCATTCAGGCACGCACGACTATGTGAGCACGTGCTTACGGGTATGCAAGTCTGGAGAGGGAGGTTTGGGTATGTTTCGGGTGAGATGGGTCGTGAGCTCGGTCTAGCGAAGAGCTATTTCCGATGGCTCAAGGAAGTGCGCGGAGTTCCAGTGGTTCGAGATACTGAAACCTGGTCGGAGTTTCACATATAAGCCGATTGCCGGCCGCAATAATACGGCCGACAATCGTTGGATCATATTACTTACTATTGCGGCCCTTTGGGCGCAGCATGCGATCGACCTTGAAAGCTGCTTTTGCCTGTTTGTTCAGCTCTTCAACGTTGTTAAAGAGCTCCTCAAGAATGGCCGTGGTCTCAGAATTTTTAATGAAGTGTTTTTCCGGGTTGTAGTAGTCCTGCAGTGAATGGAGCCTCCGGAAGCTCTGTGGCCACTTGCCATTCGAGGTAGGTAGATTTGAGCCGACGACCCAGGATAGATTTGGTGTTTTAACCTTAAGGTCACCATTGTTAAGCGCCAGGAGGATACTTGGACATAGACCAGCTTTGAGCGTGACGACATCAACCATGGTTTTCATTTCTGATTTGATTTTATTCAGCTCAAGCTTTGCTGCTCGGCGGGCATTGTCCGCGTTACGTTTTGCTAGGGGGCATTGATCAGCGATGAGATTTTGCATGGGTGTCTCTCCATATATTTAAGTTTTAGCGACGTGCGTCGCCACTTCATAATTCATCAGTGGAGACCCTAAAAGTGGCCAATCTGACCCAGTTTGTGGGTCGGGTTAGGCAATTGTCTCGGCTTGCTACTACCTGCCTCATTGAATCGGGCAACCCCTGTAAGTCCTGTATACCTCCATCCTGCCTCTGGGCTCCGTACCTTGCCTTGCTCAAGCCAAAACTCGTCGACCTAATCATGGGCAGCTAAGGCAGGCACCAAAACCTTATCTGAATGCACAACCATGCTGGCCCGATGCTGCCGTAGAGGTTAAAGTTCGAAGGTTAATCGCAGTTAGTTATCGCCTATTACTTCAATGCATCTGCTGATGCTGAGCCAGCCTCTGAAGCGAGTCGTCGGGGATGGTTGAGGGCGCGCCTGCGTACTTATTTTTTACACCAGCAAGGATTGTCCGTGGCTATCAAGAAATCCGACCTTTACTCCTCCCTCTGGGCTTCGTGCGACGAGTTGCGCGGTGGGATGGATGCCAGCCAGTACAAGGACTATGTCCTGTTCATGCTGTTCATCAAGTACATCTCCGACAAGTACGGCAACTCGGATGACTTCGCGCCGCCGGTGACCATCCCCTTTGGTGCCAGCTTTAAGGACATGGTCGCCCTCAAGGGCAAGCCCTATATCGGTGACAAGATCAACACGCAGATCATTCAGCCGCTGATCGATGCCAATGCCCGGCTTGCCCGCAGTGACTTCCCTGACTTCAACGACCCGAGCAAGCTCGGCGAAGGGAAGGACATGGTGGAACGGCTCAGCAATCTGGTAGCCATTTTCGAGAAGCCCGAGCTGGATTTCTCGAAAAACCGCGCCGACAACGACGACATCCTCGGCGACGCCTACGAATACCTGATGCGCCACTTCGCCAGCGAAAGCGGCAAGAGCAAGGGGCAGTTTTACACCCCGTCCGAGGTCAGCCGCATCATTGCCAAGGTCATCGGCATCCGCCCGGCCAATGCGGTGGCCGCCACCACCGTGTATGACCCGACCTGCGGATCTGGTTCACTGCTGCTGAAGGTGGCCGATCAGGCTGGCAAGCACATCACCCTGGAAGGGCAGGAGATGGACGTGACCACCGCTGGTCTCGCCCGCATGAACATGATTCTGCACGACTTCCCGACCGCCAACATTCTGCAGGGCAACACGCTGTCCAATCCCAAGTTCAAGGACGGAGAGCAGCTACGCACCTACGACTACGTGGTGGCCAATCCGCCGTTTTCGGTTAAAACCTGGAGTGTTGGCCTAACGCCCGCCAATGATCCTTACCAGCGTTTTGCTTGGGGTGAACCACCAGCCAAACAGGGTGATTATGCCTTTCTACTGCACATCATCCGTTCATTGAAGAGCACTGGCAAAGGCGCTTGCATTCTGCCCCACGGCGTGCTGTTTCGTGGCAATGCCGAAGCGGTGATTCGCGAGAAACTGGTGCGTTCCGGTTACCTCAAGGCCATCATCGGCCTGCCGGCCAACCTGTTTTACGGCACCGGTATTCCCGCCTGCATCCTGGTGCTGGACAAGGAAAATGCCAGTGCGCGCAAAGGCATCTTTATGATCGATGCCGCCAAAGGCTTTATCAAAGACGGCCCGAAGAACCGCCTGCGCGATCAGGACGTGCACAAGATCGTCGATGCATTTACCCGCATGGTCGATGTGACGCGTTATGCGCGGATGGTCGGCTTCGACGAGATCAGCGACCCGAAGAACGACTTCAACCTCAACCTGCCGCGCTATATCGACAGTACGGAGGCGGAGGATGTTCAGGACATCCTTGGCCACCTGCGCGGCGGTATTCCCGAGCGCGATATCGATGCCCTGGGGCGCTACTGGCAGGTGATGCCGGAGCTGCGTGCCCCGCTGTTCAAACCCGCCAGCCACGCCGGTTACTTCGAGCTGGTCAACCGTGATGTCAAGCCGGTGATCTTCGGCCACCCGCGGTTCACGGCGTTCAGGGCCGGGGTGGATGCACTGTTCAAGCAGTGGCTGGCCAGCAGCACGCCGCTGCTCAAAGGCTTTGCGGCCGATGCCGCCAGCCGCCACCCCAAGGAGCTGATCTACAAACTCTCGGAAGACCTGCTCAGCGCCTTTGCCGAGGCGCCCTTGCTTGACCATTACGACATCTACCAGCACCTGATGGACTATTGGGCCGAGGCTATGCAGGACGACTGCTACCTGATCAGCGCCGACGGCTGGAAGGCGGGCGCGGCGGTGCGTGAGCTGCACAAGGTGAAGGACAAGAATGGCAAGCTGGTCTGGGCGGAAAAGCACGACTACAGCCAAGGCAAGCGCCGCTTCAAGTCCGATCTGATTCCGGTCGAGCTGGTGGTTGCCCGCTACTTCAGCGCTGAGCGCTCTGCCCTTGCAGAGCTGGAAGCGCAACTGGCCAGCATCGAGCAAAGCCTGAGCGAACTGCTCGAAGAGCACAGCGGCGAAGATGGCTCGCTTAGCGAAGTGGTCGAAGGTGAGGGCGACAAGCAGAAGGTCACCGCCAAAGCCATCAAGGCTCGCCAGCGCGAAATTGATAGCGACCCGGATTATGAGGATGAACTCAAGGTACTGGCCGACTACGCCGAGCTGCTCGACCAGCAAAGCAACCTCAAAGCCAAGCTGAAAAAGGCTGAGGAAGACCTCGACAACAAGATCCACGGCAAATATCCGCAGCTAAGCGAAACCGAGATCAAGACCCTGGTGGTGGACGATAAGTGGCTGGCCGCCTTGGCCATCGCCGTACAGGGTGCATTGAATCGTGTGTCGAAAACCCTGACCGGGCGCATTCGTGAGTTGAGCGAGCGCTATGCCAATCCATTGCCGCAACTCGCTGATGAGGTCGCCACCCTTGCCAGCCGAGTGGACGAGCATCTAAAAAAGATGGGGGCTGTATGGGAGTGACGCCGGGCTACAAGCAGACGGAGGTGGGCCTCATCCCGGAGGAATGGAGAGTTGCCGCAATCGGGGAGATAACTGACATTCGTGTAGGCCGGGACCTGCAAGAAGATAAGTTTTCAACGTTCGGTGATTCAACTTACAGGTTTCCAGTTTACTCAAATACAGTGGCTGGGCTCGGTCTGTATGGCTTCTACTCAACCCCAGAGTACGAGGGCGATAGTTTGACGGTTGTTGGGCGCGGAGTCGGCCTAGGTACCGCTTTCGCTAGAACAGGAGGCTATGGTGCGGTCGGTAGGCTTCTTGTTCTCTTAGTTGGAAGTCGTGTCAATGCTAGGTTTCTTGCAACCTACATAAATGAGAGAGTCAGCATTTTTGTCGAAACTGGTGGCATCCCCCAGCTTACAGGCGTCCAGTTCTCAAAATATCGAGTAGCTCTTCCGTCCCTCCCCGAACAACGCGCCATCGCTACGGCGTTGAGTGATGTGGATACGCTGCTGGATGCGCTGGGGCGGCTAATCGCCAAGAAGCGCGATCTTAAACAGGCCGCCATGCAACAACTCCTCACCGGCCAAACCCGCTTGCCTGGCTTCCAGGGTGAGTGGGTAGTTAAGCTGGTCGGGGATATTGCACACGTAAAAACCGGTAGCCGCAACAATGAGCACAAAGTTGAAGATGGGCTGTATCCGTTCTTTGTGCGCTCAGAGTTTGTTGAACGCATCAACAGCTACTCGCATGACTGCGAGGCCATCCTCGTGCCTGGTGAAGGCAGGATTGGGGACATCTTTCACTACATCAATGGACGGTTCGACGTACATCAGCGTGTTTACGCTATCACCAAGTTCATCCCAGACATCTCTGGCCGGTTCATCCACTTCTATCTTTCCAAGAACTTCGGTGCTTGGGCGATGCAGAACACCGTAAAGGCGACAGTGGACTCGCTCCGGCTTCCGACGTTTCTGACTTTCGAAATGCGATTGCCTCCCACCAAAGCCGAGCAAACCGCCATCGCCACCGTTCTGTCCGATATGGACGCCGAGCTGGTCGCACTGGAACAGCGCCTGGCCAAAACCCGCGCCCTTAAGCAAGGCATGATGCAGGAACTGCTAACCGGAAGGACGCGCTTGGTATGACCGACTTGGGCATGGATGCAAAACAAGCGCAGCAGGCCACCGAACTCTCCAGCACGATCATCAGTGTGTATGACTTGCTCATGGACACGGCGCTGGAAATTCCCCAGTACCAGCGCCCATACAAATGGACCGGCAAGCATATCAACCAGCTGTTCTCCGATATCGTCATCCACAAGGACAAGTCCGCCTATCGGCTGGGAACCATCGTGTTTCACCGGGAGGGCGAGAAAAACAACATCGTCGATGGTCAGCAGCGCACCATCAGCCTGCTGCTGGCGGCCCGTGCATTGATTCAGCGGAGCAAGGAAAAGAAGCTCGAACGCAAAGACCTGCAGGAGCGATTGCTCAAACTTGAGCAGGTAATGGTCAACCCCAGTTTTACCAGCGAGATTTCGCAGAAGAATATCCACAGCAATTACCTTGAGGTGGCCCGCATCGTCTCCCGAGCGGACTTTACCGAGGCGCATATCGACTTCTTCCTGAACAAGTGCCAGGTCGTAGCGGTGGGGCTGACGGATGTGTCCGAGGCCTTCCAGTTCTTCGACTCGCAGAATGCGCGCGGTCGCGATCTTGAGCCTCACGACCTGCTCAAGGCTTATCACTTGCGTGAGTTCAGCCCGCGTGACGAGCCATTGAAGGTGGCCACGGTGGCGCGTTGGGAAAACAGTGATACCAAGGAGCTGGCCACGCTGTTCTCGCAGTACCTGTACCGCATCCGCAATTGGTCAAAAGGGGCGTCGGCACGTTACTTCAGCAAGGACGACAGCGACCTATTCAAGGGTGTGAATATCGATACGGTGGCCAGCTACCCCTATGTGGAGCAGTTGCGGATCGCCCACCATTTTGTCGATAACTACAACGGCCAATATGAGCGCCAGATCGACGCGCGAAAGATGGCTTTTCCCTTCCATTTGGACCAGATCATCATCAATGGCCGCCGCTTTTTTGAGCTGATCAGCCATTATCAGAGCAAGGTGGCGCGGATCAGCGCCGAGTCCTGGAATGGGTATGAGCTGGTGGGGGCCGCAGGCCTGGATGGCTATGCGGAAAAAATCATGGATGTTCTCAACAGCTACCCGGCGAGAACCCGCACGGGCGATTGCTACGTACGGGCAATGTTCGATTGCCTGTTGATCTACTATATCGACAAGTTCGGCCACGCGGAGCTGTCACGGGCCATCGAGAAAATTTTTATCTGGGCCTACAGCCTGCGCCTGCAAATGCAGGTGGTGCAGCTGGCCAGCATGGATAACTACGTGCTGGCGAACAATCTGTTCAGGCTGATCAAGGATGCCACCCGCCCGGCTGATTTTATCAATCATCCGCTTAAATCACTCACCGGCAGCAGTTCGACCAAGACTGGGTCAATCGAGGCGCTGTTTAAGGCGATGAAATACTATGAGTGAGGCCATTACCCAGCTGTCCATCCAACGACTGCTCAGTAGTAATGCCGAGTACGTGATCCCGATGTATCAGCGCAATTACGCCTGGGAAGAGGGTGAGATCA
Source organism: Pseudomonas sp. S9 (assembly GCF_000222125.1). Taxonomy (NCBI): domain Bacteria; kingdom Pseudomonadati; phylum Pseudomonadota; class Gammaproteobacteria; order Pseudomonadales; family Pseudomonadaceae; genus Pseudomonas; species Pseudomonas sp. S9. The sequence continues at coordinate 296,325 of NZ_AFFX01000005.1, forward strand.
CCCAGCTGATTCAGGACGTGATCGACTACCTGCCGAAGCCAGGCGATGCAGCACGTAACTACTACATTGGCAGCCTGGTGGTGTATGAGCGACCGGACAGCAAAACACCGGTCTTCGAGACCATCGATGGTCAGCAGCGGCTGACAACGCTGTCGCTGCTGACGTCCTATCTGAAGAACACCAAGGTCGTCGATCTCGATTGGTATGCAAACCTGAGTATCCATTTCGATAGCCGCGAGCATTCGCGGGCAACCTTTGCGGCCATCTTCGAGGGGCGTTTCAAGGATGACCCTGCCGAGGGGCTGGCTGAAAAGCAGATCAATACCGGCATCCTTAATGGCTATCGGCTGATCCAGAAGGTCTTGCCGCAGAAGCTTAAAGAGAACGGCGTTTCAGCACAGCAGTTTGCGGATTTCCTGTTTCGCTATGTGCAGATCATGCGGGTAAAGGTGCCGGCGGATACGGACCTGAACCATTACTTTGAAATCATGAACAACCGCGGTGAGCAGCTGGAAAAGCACGAGGTGCTCAAGGCGCGGATGATGGAGAAGCTGCAGGGCTGCCAGCAAAGCCAGAACTGCCTGCACAGCGTATGGGAAGCCTGCGCGAATATGGAGCGCTACGTGCAGATGGGCTTCACACCCGGCCAGCGCAGCAGAATTTTTGGTGAGCAGAATTGGGGCCGGTTTGAGCTCGTGAACTTTGATGAGCTGACCGTTGCGCTGCATCGTTCGCAAGAGGTGGACTACAAAGAGGGGGTTAAGTTGTCCCTCACGGACATCATTGCCAGGCCACCGGTTAGTGCGGAAAAAACCGACAACGGTGAAGAAGCGCCTGAGCGGTTTAATACGGTAATTAACTTCCCAAACTTTTTGCTGCATGTGCTCAGGGTTTATACGCAAGCGGACATCCCTCTGGATGACAAGCGACTGCTCGATACCTTTGAAGAACATGTGCTGAGAAAAGCAGACTCGGCTGCGGCGGTGAAGCGTTTTACCTTCAGCCTGCTGCGTTGCAAGTACCTGTTTGACCAGTACGTAATCAAGCGTGAGTTCATCAAGGGCGCGGATGGTTGGAGCCTTAAACGCTTCAAGTGGAGCGACGGCGGCGAGCGCAGCCGTGCTGGTCGTGGCAGCTATGTAAATACCTTCGGGGGGGAGGACGGCAGGGAAGGAATCAATCGCCGCATCTTGATGTTGCTGTCGGCTTTTCATTTGTCCACCCCAACGCTGGTTTACAAGCACTGGCTGAATGCAGCGCTGCATTACCTGTTTCACGTCGAGCAGGTTGAGGCTCAGGCCTACCTGCAGCACATGGAGTCAGTCGCGAAGGCATTTGTCTTCGACCGCTTTCTGGCTGCCGAGGCGGGCTTGGAATACTTCGCGATGATCTACGGGAACAAGGGCGTCTGTCAGACCCGTCGCGAGGACGTAACGGCCGATACGCTGAAGCCGCGCTTGAGCTTCGGCAATATCGAAAACAACCTGGTGTTCAACTTTCTGGATTACCTGTTGTGGCTTGAGCACGGTGCGAGTGAACCGGTGAAATCCTACGAATTAACTTTCCGCAGTTCGGTGGAGCATTACTACCCGCAGCACCCATTACCCGGCCATGCGCCGCTCGATGCCGAACCCCTGAACTCGTTTGGCAACTTGTGCCTGATCAGCCATGACAAGAACTCTCGCCTCAGCAACTTCATGCCCTCGGCGAAGAAAGAATTTTATCAGAACAACAGCATCGACAGCGTTAAGCAGCACCTGATGATGAAAACTGAGCCTTGGGATGCCCATGCTATAAACGCGCATTACCAGCAAATGATGGACGTGCTGCTGAAGAGCCTCACCAGCAAACACGAGACCGAGTAAACCCAGCAGGATGCATCTGATGACCCAACAACCTCGCTCCGAACGCCGCACGCAGAACCGTGTTGTGGCCCTGTTTACGGACAAAACACGGCCTGACTGCCTCGACTACGACTACCTGGGCGAGTGGAGCAAGCGCGGGCAAAATCGCAACATTGAAGCGGAGCTGCTGCAGGCCAACCTGAAGCAGCGCGGCTATTCCGATGCGCACATTTCGGCGGCGCTGCAACGCTTGATGGCGGCGGCGGATGCCACGGGCATCACGCTGTACCAGGCCAATCTGCGGACCTATCAGTTGCTGCGTTACGGTGTGCCGGTTCAGGTAGCCGTTGGCCAGGCCCATGAGACGGTGCATCTGGTAGATTGGGAGCACCCCGAGCGTAATGATTTTGCCATCGCCGAGGAAGTGACCCTGCGCGGGGGCCACGAGCGCCGCCCTGACTTGGTGATTTACCTGAATGGTATCGCCGTTGGCGTGATTGAGCTTAAACGCAGTTCGGTGGACGTGGGGGATGGCATCAACCAGCTGATCACCAACCAGGAGGAAATCTTCAACCTGGGGTTCTTCAGTACGGTGCAATTGGTTTTTGCCGGCAGCGACTCGCAGGGCTTGCGCTATGGCACCGCCACCACTCGCGCCGAGTTCTTTGTTGAGTGGAAGGCTACGGCGGTAAACCCCGAGCCCGATGAGCTGAATATCCAGCGTGAGATCCCGGCGAACTATCACTTGTTGCCTGGGGCAGAGCTTGGGCAATCAGGTTATTTGCTGGATAACCCGTTGGCTCAGATGTGTGAGAAGTCGCGTCTGCTGGATTTGATCCGCAATTTCATAATCTTCGATGCGGGTATCAAGAAAGTGCCGCGCGCTCACCAATACGCCGCAGTGAAGGCTGCGCAGGAGCGTGTACGCATTAAAGAGGGCGGGGTGATTTGGCATACCCAAGGCAGTGGTAAGAGTATCCTGATGGTGTTGATCGCCAAATGGTTGCTGGAGCATGACCCGGATGCACGCATTCTGGTAATCACGGATCGCGACGAGCTGGACAAGCAAATCTCCGGGGTGATGCGCAATGCTGGTGTCATCGGCAGTGACTCACCTTCGCCGCGCATCACGTCTCGCGCTGACCTCGTGCAAAAGTTGTCCGCTACTACGCCGCGTTTGCTGTGCGCGTTGCTGCATAAATTTGAGCCTGATCTGAGCGTGCCGCCTCCACCCATGCGCGGTAGCTTTTACGTGTTCGTGGATGAATGCCACCGTACCCAGGGTGGTGACATGAACCGGCAAATGAAGCAGTGGCTGGCTAATGCCTTGTTCATCGGCTTTACCGGTACACCCTTGCTGCGTAAAGACAAACAGACCACGCGCGATGTATTCGGCACCTATATACACACCTACAAATTCCACGAGGCTGTAGCGGACAAGGTAGTGTTGGACCTGAAGTATGAGGCGCGTGATGTGCCTGCACGTTTGACTTCGCGTGAGGCCATCGACGCCTGGTTTGAGCGGGCAACCAGAGCATTGAACAACTATCAGAAGTCGATCTTGCGCAAGCGTTGGGCAACCATGGAAGCTCTGATGAGCGCCCAGGAACGCAAGCAGCGCATCATCGCCAGCATCATCGAGGACTTCAGCCTTAAGCCACGGCTGAACAATGATCGAGGTACGGCCATTCTGGTGGCGGCTAGCATTTACGATGCCTGCCATTATTTCCGCCTGTTTGATGGGACTATGTTCGGCCAGTACTGCGGCATCGTTACGTCTTATGAGCCGAACCACAATGCGATCTCCCGTGAGCCGGCGAAAAGCGATGAGCGTTACAAGTTCGATACCTACACGCAGTATGTACTGAAGCAAGGCGAGAGCACTACGGCTTATGAAGAAGAGACCAAACGTCGCTTTATCGAGGAGCCTGCCAACCTGAAGCTGCTCATCGTGGTGAGTAAGCTACTAACCGGTTTCGACGCGCCCAGCTGCTCATATATCTACCTGGATAACGAGCTGCGTGACCACAACTTGTTCCAGGCCATTTGCCGCACCAACCGACTCGACGGTGATGACAAGGACTTTGGTTATATCGTCGACTTCAAAGAGCTGTTCGGCAACGTGCAGGATGCCATTTCTGTTTACACCTCCGACGAGTTGGATATCGATACGGGTGGCGGTGGTAGCAATAACGTTGAACTGAAGAACTGGCTGGTTGAGGGCAAGAAGCAACTGGACGCAGCTCGTGAGGCATTGAGTTATCTATGTGCGCCAGTGGCACCGCCGCGCGAGGTTGAGCAGTTTATTCATTACTTCTGTGGCATGGCTGCTGATGCCAATGGCCTGGACGAGACTGAAGCGCTGCGGATTTCCTTCTACAAAGCCGTAGCTTCATTCGTGCGTGCGTTTGCTGATTTGGCACAGCACCTGACCGAGGCGGGTTACTCGGAGGCTGAAGCGGGCAGGCTGCAAACTGAAGTGCAGTTTTATGCCGACTTGCGTGAAGCGATCAAAAAACACGCGGGTGAAGAGTTGGATATCAAGCCGTTCGAGGCGGACATGCGGCACCTGCTCAATACCTATATCCAGGCAGATCCCGCTGACCCTTTAAGTACAGTCGATAACTTCTCGCTGGTTGAGTTGATCATCCAGACGGGCGTTCACGATGCTATCGCCAAGAAACTCAACGCCAAGGGACAGCTCTCTAAGGATGCAATTGCCGAAGGCATCATCAATAACGTTCGCAAGACCATCATCCGCGAACAGTTGACTGACCCAAGGTTCTACGAGGGGATGTCGCGCTTGCTGGAGGATTTGATCAAGCAGAGCCGTGATGATGCAGCAGCATACGAGGAGTTTCTGCGCAAGGCTGAGGTGTTGGTTAGGCTGCTGGGGCATAAGGGGCCAGGTAATTCACCGGCGGCACTTAACGGTCATCGCGGGGCCACTGTGTTGTTCAATAACCTCGATAACATTGATGCGAGCACTTTTCAGTGTCCGCAAGACGAGGATGAGAAGGTGAGGCTGGCCCTGGATCTTGATCTGGCGATGCGCGGCTCGGCGCCTGCATCTTGGCGAGGGGATACCGCGCGGGAGGCGCAAGTTCTTAATGCTTTGTACCCTCTAATGGGCCGTGACCGGGTAGCGACCCAAGCGATATTCGAGATCATCAAGAACCAATCGGGCTATTGATGAACGAGATTATTGAGCTGGGCGAAATTTCTATTTTGGTGACCCGTAAGGACATCAAGAATGTCCACCTGAGTGTGCATCCGCCTGAGGGGCGAGTGACGCTAGTTGCTCCAACAAGCACACGGCTTGAGGTTGCGCGGGCGTACGCGATTTCGAAACTGGGCTGGATTCGTGATCAGCAGAGTAAATTGGACGCGCAGGCTCGAGAGGCCCCGCGTCAATTTGTGGAAAGAGAAAGCCACTACATCTGGGGACGACGCTACCTCATGGCGGTGAACTACCAAGATGCTAAGCCTGCGGTAATGCTCGACCACAAACGCATCACCTTAACGGTGCGCCCCGGTAGCGATGCACTAAAGCGCGCTGAGGTTGTGCATGAATGGCACAAGCAGCAGCTGCATGCGGTGGTGCCTGTGCTGATCAAGAAATGGGAACGCAAACTTCAGGTTGAGGTGTCGGGCTATTACCTGCAGCGAATGAAAACTAAGTGGGGGAGCTGTAACCACAAGGTCGGCAACATTCGCTTGAATACCGAATTGGTGAAGAAGCCGAAAGATCTACTTGAGTACGTGGTCGTTCACGAGATGGTGCACTTGCTTGAGCCTACCCATAACGAGCGCTTTATATCTATCCTCACCGAGCATTACCCAACCTGGCGCGAGGCGCGTGCTGAACTGAATGAGTTGCCGCTGACGGCGGAGGTTTGGAGAGCCTAAGGGCTGGTAGGTTTAGTTGTCCCCATCGATTGGTAAATCAACACCTTTAATTCGAGATTCAACGGGCGAAGAGCGCGAACCTAGTCCTATAATTCTTACAGTGTTTCTAGGTCAAGTTGGCTGCACGCGTGAGGAGAGATAACTACGTCCGCAACGGACATTGCACTGATCAGGTCTGGGCTGTTTCTGCCGGGAACATCAACGATTACAACCTGGTTTTGGCGGCTTAAAACCTTCAGAGTATCGACAAGGTTTCCTCGTCGCTGTACGGCAGGAACAAGTGTTGTGTGTTGTTTTGCTGCCGTACTTAGCCCCAATAAAGCGCAGGATCCCCGCGGGTCCGCATCAACGAGCACCACCTTGTTCATCCGAATTGCAAAGGCTACGGCTAGGTTGGTTGCGGGCGTCGTTTTGCCCACGCCGCCTTTGTTGTTACCAATGACGATGATCACGCACTGATCTCCTATGAGCTGTGATGTGTGAAGTCATAGTCATCGTGCCAGGTTTTTTGAAAATGCAACGGTTGCCATGGCGACTAAAGAATTTTGGAGTCGGCACGGCTTACCCAGTTGCCCTGGAGCCTCGGCTCCCAATCGCGAGCTTTCCCTAGCCGCAAAAATATTACTCGTAGGGTCAGCCAGTACCGATATCGAGTTTCTTGTGATGAATTTTTGAGGTGGACATCGAGAAACCAGTGAACGTGTTTCCACCTCCACCGTGTTGGATGGTCACGTTTCCAGCGTTCGTTAATAGCTTCTTGAATGTTGGTGGCCTGCACGATGTGGCGTTTTTTTGTGTTATCAGACCCGCTTAGCACGCCACCAAGAAAATTTTTCATGCACACAGCCATTAGGTTTTCTTCCCTAAATATGCATTGGTGACTTCCAACCGCTCATGCCCAAGTTCTCGACTGACGATCTGGCGTGCCTCTCGATTGCACGACTTCGGTAGAATGGATGATTCATCGTCCGATACGCACACGGGAGCGGGAATCCCAGTTAATGTTTGATACCGGCTGCAGGCATAAGCTGCGCGCAGGTCATGAAAACGCTGAAGACCATGAGCTTTGAGGATATTGCGTGAGGCATTAACTGTGCCCCTCAAAAATTCAACGTAACTTTCGGTAGGAGACAGTAGGTTTCGACTACCTGGCGGGGAGGCACTAATGGCGAACTCTATTGCTAAAAGTACCATGTCCGTTGCGGGTATCCAGCGAGGTGCAAATGCACCAGAGCGTCCACCTTTGCAGCCGTCTTGGATGTTGATCTCCCCAAGCCTCAAGGCCTCACGCTTCAGACGGGGTAGGTCCGCAAGGATAGTCTCTCTCAACCGCATACCTGTAGTCCTTGTAAGCATGATTATCGCGGCAACGCGTTGAAAATTGGTCTTGATCAGTTCTTCTATCAATGGGTCGAGCTGTTCGAAAACCATTCCTTGAGGGGCCATGGTTCGAATGTGACAGCGCTTTTCTCCTAAAACCTTTCCGATCTTGGAAATATAGACCTTTGTATCGCCACGAAGAATTTTCATGACCACATTTACGCTGGAAATTCTATTTGTTGCAGTGCTGACGGAGATGTCACCGTTTTCTAGCAAGCCGCGAACATGGGCAGCGTACGCAAAGAAAACCTCTTGGTTGATAAGACGAGCATCTGCAATTTGATGCGATGACAACAGCCAGTCGCAGAACAGCCGGCAACGCTCGCTATGTGCCTGTACTGTCGCGAAATGTCCTTGGCCGAAATGCGTACGGAGGCCATTGGTGAATGCGAAATACAACTTCCGGCCGAAGCCGTAGTTTCTGCTGTCACGTGAACTGTGATTTTTTGACATGGATGCTCCTTACCTACTTAAAGGCGAATATTAAGGAAAGTGGATGTTCAGGTAGAGCAGAAACAGTCAGCCAACTCCCGCCGGGGATGTTTAGTGTTAACGCGATGTGCGCACTGGCTGATGAGAGAAACTGCGGAGCGCGGAGATGCGCCCATTTGCAATGCATGGCCCTGAAAGCCCTAACGAACGGGCGGCGGGAAGGCTGGCTGAGTGACAAAAACAACCGCAAAGCTTTTTAGGTCTGCATAGCTGCAGGTCTACGGGTCAGGTAGAGGTCCATTGGGGACGCAGCGTATGTATTGGCACCATCTTGCTAGCTAGAAGCTGGTGATTGTCAGTAGAAATGTCTGAAGGACTGATGGGTGAAAGTCCCAGCCGGCGTGGCTTTGAGCTTTCCCGACCAAGGCCGTCTCTGTCTAGGGCAAGTCATTTTCTAGCGATAGTCGAGACCATGGCGAGAATGGCTGTCGTAACAGCTTGTTGTTGAAACTGGTATTTTTCAGGGAAGCCACAAGGCAACAGTTATGGTCTTTGACGATCGTCAGGACAATGCTGTGACTTTAAGGTCGAAGATGAGAGGCATGTGCAGCATTCTGCAGTGCAAACATCATTGCCGTTTGGTAGGCAAAAATCTTTGTTTGGATGGTGATCACGCCGATTGGTCTCACACGTGAACAGTTTGATAAGTGCTGGCCCCAGCTCGGGTTGACGGCCGCACATGCGTCGTCAGTACGGATCAATAATTCCACGATACTGTGGTTTTTGACAAGCGGAAAAATGGCCCGGCTGCGTGCCGGTCACACCCTTGGTGCTAGGTGCACAAAAGGTTCACTTTTGTGAACTTTATTCAGGGAAGAACGAGGGCGGTTCATTAAAAAGCGTTCAGGTGGATGAAAAGTTCATTTTTGTGCACTTAAACCAGCCGTTAGCAAACAGCTCAAGCATCAGGACATTGCTGTAGTGCGTTAAAGATTCACATTTCTGAACTTCCAGTCGCTCCGGGAGGGGGAGCAATAATTGGCACGGCTCTTAGCTGACTTGACTCGGCCAGAATGCCAATATGCAAACACCTTAATGCATGCCTCGTAGCTATCCCCAAGATAGAGCCGTGGCATCAGCCGAGCTTAGGAGGCGCAAAGAATGCAGTTTGTCGCTAATGGCCCTGATATTCCCGATGAGTTATTGCAGGCTCATGAGGAGGGGCGCGTAGTTTTTTTCTGCGGTGCCGGCATTTCCTATCCCGCAGGTCTACCTGACTTCAAGGGGTTGGTGGAGCAGATATATAAGAAAGCTGGCACAACACGCACCGCCATCGAGCAGGGGGCGTTTGCCCGTAACCAGTTCGATGCCACGCTTGACCTGCTGGAGCGACGCCTTCCAGGGCAACGACTCGCCGTCCGGCAAGTCTTGGCGCAAGTCCTGAAGCCCAAGTTGCGTCGCCAAGGTGCAACAGAAACCCATGCAGCCCTGTTGAGATTGGCCCGCAATCGTGAGGGAGCTTTGCGCCTCGTGACCACCAACTTCGATCGCGTGTTTGACACGGCAGCCAAACGCACGGGGCAACCGTTCCAGGCATATTCCGCGCCGATGCTACCCATTCCAAAGAACAGTCGCTGGAACGGGCTGGTCTATTTGCATGGCCTACTACCCAAAAAGGCGGATGACACTGCATTGAACCGCCTGGTGATGACCAGCGGTGATTTCGGCCTTGCATACCTCACGGAACGCTGGGCCGCTCGCTTTGTGAGCGAACTCTTCCGCAATTATGTGGTGTGCTTCGTCGGGTACAGCATCAATGACCCGGTGCTGCGCTACATGATGGATGCACTAGCTGCCGATCGAATGCTGGGCGAAATAACGCCGCAGGCCTGGGCATTGGGCGATTGTGAACCAGGGCAAGAAGAAGGCAAGACTATCGAGTGGGAAGCTAAGGGCGTTATCCCAATCTTGTACGATGTTCCTGCCGGCAGTTATGACCATTCGGCGCTGCACAAGACCTTGCACGCTTGGGGAGAAACTTACCGTGATGGTGTGCTGGGCAAGGAGCGCATTGTCGTCAGCCATGCCCTTGCAAGGCCATCGGCCAGTACGCGACAGGATGATTTTGTTGGCCGGATGCTTTGGGCTCTGTCTGACAAATCCGGGCTGCCAGCCCGACAGTTCGCGGAGTTCAATCCTACTCCATCGCTGGACTGGCTATTTGATGCGTTTTCGCAGGAGCGCTATCAACATGGTGATCTAATCCGTTTCGGCGTATCACCTAGCAACGAGATTGATACCAAACTGCGCTTCAGCTTAGTTCGTCGTCCGTCACCGTATACCCTAACGCAGACAATGATGCTGGTATCTGGGGGCACCTCGGCCTCCCAGTGGGACGCTGTCATGTTTCAACTTTCCCGCTGGTTGGTGAGACACTTAAATGATCCGCAGTTGATCATTTGGATCGCGGAACGAGGCGGGCAACTGCATGGTCGCTGGCCCTGGCTGATTGAGGATCGGCTGAATGAGTTTGCACGCCTTGAGCGCGAGGGCAAAACATCCGAGCTGGATGAAATCCGTAGTAATGCACCCAATGCCATGCCTGCGCCGCTGATGCGAATCTTGTGGGGTCTGCTCCTCAGCGGGCGGGTAAAGTCGCCGTGGCGCGAAGCGGATCTATACCGCTGGAAAGATCGCTTGGAGCGGGATGGTCTGACAACCACGTTGCGACTTGAGCTCCGCGAGGTACTTGCGCCTGTGGTTAGATTGAAGGAGCCATTCCGCTGGGGCGAAGAGTCCCAAACCTCAGATGAGCCCACACGCATAAGGCAGTTGGTGGACTGGGACTTGGTTCTGGCCGCAGATCACGTTAACTCTATGCTTCGGGATATTTCAGGCGACAGGTGGGAGTCAGCCTTACCGTCATTGCTGGAGGACTTTCAGCTACTACTGCGTGATGCGCTAGACCTGCTGGGTGAGTTAGGCGAAGCCGATGATCGTAGTGATCGGTCTTATTGGGATCTGCCATCGATAACCCCACACTGGCAAAACCGTGGTTACCGTGACTGGGTCTCGCTGATCGAACTTCTGCGCGATGCGTGGTTGGCGGTTCGTGGGGTTAATGCTGCCCGTGCTACAACGATCGCGCGGGCATGGTTTGAACTCCCCTACCCGACGTTCAAACGCCTGGCCTTCTTCGCTGCTAGCCAGGATAACTGTATCGTCCCTGAGCACTGGGTGGACTGGCTGCTCAGCGATGGAGCTTGGTGGTTGTGGGCTTCGGATACGAAGCGAGAGGTATTCCGGCTCTTGGTACTGCAAGGTCACCGATTGGAGCAGCCTGTCCAGGGGGCTTTGGAGGCGGCTATCTTGGCTGGGCCGCCGCGCGAGATGTACCGAGATGACCTTGAACCGGATCGTTGGCATGACTTGGTCGAGCATTCTGTGTGGCTGCATTTATCCAAATTAAACGCTTCAGGGCTCGCGCTGAGCGATGCCGCCACAGTGCGCTTGGCCGACCTTTCACGTGCTTATCCGCGGTGGCAATTGGCACCCAATGAGCGCGACGAGTTCTCGCATTGGATGAGTGGCACCGGTGACCCGGACTATGAAAACAATCGAGAAGTCGATATAGCGCCACACAAACGGCGTGAACTCGTCCAGTGGCTCAAGCAGCCAGCGTCCAGTCCACACCCCTTCCACGAGGACACCTGGCGTGAGGTCTGTCGAAAACATTTACTGAACAGCCTATTTGCGTTGAGTGACTTGGCGCAAGAGGATCTATGGCCTGTGGCGCGCTGGCGAGAGGCACTACAAGTTTGGAGCGAAAAGGGACGGGTGTTGCGGTCTTGGCGCTACGTTGCACCGCTTGTTCAGAACATGCCGGACGCTGTGCTACTGGAAATTACGCATGGCGTGACGCACTGGTTGCAGGAAGTTTCTAAGTCGATCAAGCAAGATGAGGCCATGCTGCTAGACCTATGCCGTCGTGTGTTGAGTCTACCGCTTGAGGCTAATTCCGGTATGACGCGAAACGGTGAACCAATCAACGAGCCTGTTTCCGAGGCAATTAACCACCCGATTGGGCACGTTACACAAGCTCTGCTGAACCTTTGGTTAGAGCGTGAGCCAAGCGATAACGATCTGCTTCCAGCAGAAATTGAACCTTTCTTCACTGAGCTCTGCAATATTCAGGTAGATCGGTTCCGCCACGGCAGGGTGCTGCTAGGGGCGAGATTGATCGCGCTCTTCCGAGTGGATCGCCCATGGACCGAACAGCACCTGCTGCCACTGTTCAATTGGGCGGTCGATGGGGTAGAGGCTAGGGCTGTATGGGAGGGCTTCTTGTGGTCGCCTCGTCTGTATCGCCCATTGCTTATCGCATTCAAGTCACAGTTCCTTGATACCGCGCGTCACTACGCCGATTTGGGTGAGCATGCCCAGCAGTACGCCGCTTTTTTGACCTACGCAGCATTAGGGCCGACTGATGGCTACACGATGGAGGAATTCCGAGACGCTATTGGAGTGCTGCCCCAGGAGGGGCTCCAGGAGTCTGCACAAGCGCTCTCGCAGGCTCTTGAAGGAGCGGCTGATCAGCGAGAGGAGTACTGGCGGAACCGTATCCAGCCATTCTGGCAGCACGCCTGGCCCAAGTCGCGCGACCTCGCCACCCCCCGCATTGCTGAATCTCTCGTTCGTTTGAGCATTGCTGCGGGTGCTGAGTTCCCTGCAGCCTTGAGGGCAGTCCAAGACTGGTTACGCCCGATCGAACATCCGCACTATGTGGTACACAGATTGCTGCAGTCCGGGCTATGCAGCCGGTTTCCAGCAGAAGCGTTGCGGTTGCTGAATAACATCATCGAGGATCAGCAGTGGGCACCCCGTGAGTTGAGGCAATCTTTAGAGGCAATTGTGGCGGTAGATCCAAGGCTGGCTCAGGACGCCCAATACCGAAGGCTCTTAGAGTATTCCCGCCAGCGAGGTGGATAAGCCTTATTCGTCAGTCTGAGTTTAAAAACAAGACTTTTTGCTCATGAACTAATGTGCGGTTGTTAAGGCGATTTAGATAGCCAATTTTCCGCATGGCTATAGTTGAGCGTGAGGGATGAAAAAGACCGGTTCCTCAGCTGAAGGCCGCTCTTATATTAATTCATAAAAGTTCTTTTTACAGGCTCAGCCTGAGCCGCATTTCGACGTGATTAGGTTCAAGGAGAGCCATTTAGACGTCGATTGCGGCCTAGGCTGACATGTATCACTCTGAGCTGTGTATAACTCCCTTTCGCAGTTCAAGCTTGCTTCGTAGTTTTTCTTGCATGCTGGTGGGCAGTTCCTCTAAGGCGGCCATTAGTGCATCAAAGTCGATATGTTCTTCTTGCACTTTGACGGTTGGCGTCTGTTTTAGGTGCCGGATACTCACGATCTCTGTACTAGCAAGTTCACCAGTTTCGATCGCGCCTTTGAGATTACTAACCGCGATTGAGGTTTTGCTCGGACTGTATGACCAAGACGCTATGGCTTTGGCTTTACCCTCCTCGTTAGTGATTTGGATTTTTTCTGCGAGTGTGTATCGATTTGAGCGGCCTGTTTTGCTCCTTGTGATGTAGCCCTCAGCCTCGAGTACATCCAGCTCCCGCTTCACTTGGGAGGGGCTAATACCGCCTTTTGCAGCGATCACATCAATGCCAGGCCCCGCTCTTCCAGTGTTGTAATTTGCATGTGATTTGATCACGGCATACACGGTAAAAGCATAAGGCCCTATTTTGGCTACGCCCCCTTGATCGAACATCGCTTTGAAAATGTGAAACCACTGAGTCGGAGCATGATAGTGATTCTGGTTGGTATGCGAGCGCATCTTGGTCTTATTCATTGTTCGTGCTCCTGCGGAGCTGTACACGCGATCGACTAAGAACCCATGCATTTATCTCGGTACTGAGCCATCCGACTGACCTGCTGCTGCCTAGTTCGTATGGAGCAGGAAAGTCACCTGCGGCGATACCTCTGTAGATCGATGAGCGCTTTTTTCCGACTACAAATTCAACTTCAGGGAGGCGCAAGAAGCGTTTTCCGTCTTCGAAGTCAAAGTCTTTGGTGCTACGCATTGCCATGTTTGGGCTCTCGCGCAATAACACTTTTGCCGTCCTCATGGGCAGAAATGTCGAGTGAAAGAAAGTTGACCAACTCAGTGTTGATAGCGCGGAAACTATTTTGTCTCGGCGGTGCTGAGTTTTGTGGTCGGCAGATAGCCTGGGGAAGGCTAACGCGAATGCGCGGAGTTAGACGTGAGAAAATCTAACTGCAACAGGACGGATTATTGGCGTCACTGTCACTTTGTATTTGTCGCTAGTCATAAGACAAGCGTGAAACCGTTCTGCCATCGCAGAAGGGTAAATTTAGAGTGCCTGTTCGGCGAACCCATGTTGTGCATGGCACATGCATAGGTTGTGTATTTTTTACCAGCAATAAGCCAAAGATTGCAACCATCAAACATGAATTTTCACAATTCTCTTATCTTTGTGGCTTTTTACTTTGATGGTGTCGAGGTAGTTAGCCCAAGTCTGCATCATCTCGCGGCGCTCAGGCAAAAATGAAGTGCGGTCATATGCGCGTCCCAGTGGATTTTTGACCGTGTGAGCAAGTTGATGTTCGAGAAGATCGGGGCGAAATCCCAGCACTTCAGCACCAACAGTTCTGGCTGTGGCACGAAAACCGTGTCCGGTCATCTCGTCGCTCCCGATATCCATGCGGCGTAAGGCACTGAGGACGGCGTTGTTGGACATTGGCCGATCACCTCCTCGTGCTGATGGGAAAACATATCGATGCCGGCCGGTAAGTGGTTTCAAGTCGCTTAGAACGGCGACGGCCTGTCGGCTGAGTGGAACCAGGTGGTCTGGTCGATCCTGTTTGGTAGTGGTGAGGCCTTTCATCTTGTGGCCGGGAATCAACCATTCGCCAATATCCAGATCTACCTCCGACCATTCCATGTGTCGCAGATCTCCAGGCCTGCAAAACAGCAGCGGTGCCAGTTTTAACGCACAGCAAACAGGCAGCGTGCCGGTGTAGCTGTCCATTGCTTTGAGCAGTGCGCCGAGTTTTTCAGGATCGGTTACGGCAGCAAAGTGTTTCACTCTTTTGCTCGGAAGCGTGCGCGACAGATTACCTATCTGGTTCGGAGGGGTGATCCCGGCGGCTTCAGAAAACTCGAAAATCTGTTTGTAGATCTGGGCAACACGGCGCGCCGTCTCGCGAGCGCCGCGCTTGATGATGCGCTGGAGGTTTTCGACCAGCATGGGCGTGCTGATACTGCTGATAGGGAGTCTGCCCAACCATGGGTAAGCATTGAGCTCAAGGCGCTGCCGGACCGTGCGTGTGTACTCGGGGTCCCATGAGGACTCGCGAACACTGAGCCATTGCGTAGCAACCGATTCAAAGGTGTGCTGGTGATCGAGTTGGCTGACTACCTTGGCCATACGCCTTTGCAGCGAAGGGTCTTGTCCGCCTGCAAGCTGAACACGAGCGTCATCACGCTTGCGTCGTGCCTCCTGCAGGCCTACCTCAGGATAAACACCAAGCGCCAGGCGCTTTTCCTTTCCTAAAAAGCGGTACTTCAAGCGCCAGTAACGGCCACCTTTGGGCTGCACTTCCAAGTAAAGGCCCTGTGCGTCATAGAGGCGGTAGGGCTTATCTTGGGGCTTGGCGTTGCGGCAATTAATGTCTTTTAAAGGCATTGGGGGCACATCCTCTCCGAGCGAGTTGATGAGCGTTTTATGCCCCCTTACATGCCCCCGTCAACCGTGGGATGCCCTGGGATTAGGTGGGAAAACGCGGGCAAGAAAAAAGCCGTAAAGCTGTGATTTCTCTAGGCTTTACGGCTTTTCTGGGTCTTCCTGGGAAGACTAAATGGTGGAGCCGGGGGTATTTGACCCCCCGTCCGCCAGTTCTCCGCTGTCGGTTCTACATGCTTAGCCGTGTCTATTAAGTTAACCCTTGGCCGCCCGACGGGCAGGGTGCTTTGGGCGAGTTGTGTAAGTTTTAGCCACTTCGTCCACAACGTACTACGCGGCGATTCTGTTCTATATGACAATCATTTCGGGTTTACAGACATCCCCTAATGATTGCTGGAGCCGAAGCTACCAGAAGTGCGACTAGGCTGCTTACGCAGCTAGTTGGGCACCGTAATTGTCATCATTGGCAATTATAAAGTTTGCAACAGTGGATTTACGAGTTCTGTTACCCACTCGGCATGCCCCTCGAGTTTCGCTACCGGCGTCGAATCCTAATCGGCCCCAAACGGTGGTGCGTCTCTAAGACCGCTCTAGTGTACGACAAAGCCCCTGTGTGCGTCGACCGCCAATACTTGATTGCTGAGTCGCCCGCTCTGATGCATGTATGATGGCGACTGCTAGCCATTGGGTCTTCAGGAAGAGGCAAGGGTATGTCATCACGGGTATCGCCCTATCCGCTGCGCCAATGGATATGGCGGGCATTTGTACAGAGCTCGCTGATTCCGCTGGTGCTGGTCGAGTGTGTTTTGATTGCTGTCTACATGCTGAGCAATTCGGCAATACGTGAAGCGCAGATGGGCTATCTGCGTGAAAATGCACTTAGCCAGTTGTCGACCTCCGTCGACCGCGAGCGGCAGGTGATCGAGAGTCGCTTGAGGGGCGTGCAGGTTCAGGTTGAACTGCTACGCGATGCAACCCTGCAGGCGCTGCAGGACAAGGATTTCAAGCCGGATGCCCTTGAGCTTAATCGCTACCGAACGACCCCTGAAGGTATTTACTACTCCCAAGCACTGAAAAATCGTGCGGCATCGTTTTACTCAAACCTGACCCCCTTGGCGCAACAAGATCACGAGAAGGTCCTGCGACTCGCCCAGATTGATCCGCTCCTGCGCTCTATTCATGCGGCGAACCCGACCGTGGGGGCGGCCTATTTCAATCCCTGGGACAGCTACAACCGGATTTACCCCTCTATCGATACGCTTGCGCAATACCCGCGTGACTTCGATATGACCAAGTTCAACTTCTATTACAAGGCTGACGCCGAACACAACCCGCAGCGCAAGACGGTGTGGACCGATATTTATCTCGATCCTGCGGGCCAGGGTTGGGTGATGTCGGCGATTGCGCCGGTGTATCGCGGCGACTTTCTTGAGGGCGTGGCTGGCCTGGATGTCACTGTCAGTGAGTTGATCGAGGAAGTCAGCGATTTGATTGTGCCCTGGAATGGCTATTCCGTGCTTATCGGGCCGCAAAACACCATCATGGTGCTGCCCAAGGCGGGTGAGCAGGATTTTGGCCTGGAGGAGCTTACCGAGGCGTCCTACAGTGGTGCGGTAAGTGCTGAAGTATTGAAGCCCAAGCGCTTCAGCTTGACTGGCCGCAAAGATATGCAATCTCTGCTGGCAGCCATGGAGCAGGGGGATAGCTCGGTGACCGAGACCTATTTAAATGGCCGCAAGCAGTTGGTTGCATGGAGTGAGGTCAAGCAAACGGGTTGGAAGCTGCTATTGGTGGTAGACGAGGTCAATATCTTTCGCGAGACCAACCGTATCGCCAGTCACTACCAGAGTATCGGCTACCTGATGATTGTCGGTTTGCTGCTGTTCTACTTGTTGTTTTTTGGCTGGATGTGGCTGCGCTCCAAGCGGTTGAGCGCTTTGTTGATTGATCCGATTGATGCAATCGTAGGAATGCTGCGTCAACTCGGTGGCGGGCAATACAAGCTGCAAGCGGTGCACAGTGAAATCAATGAACTGGAGTCAATCTCAACCGCAGTGCTGCAGACTGCCGAGCAACTGCAGGCAAGCGAGATCAAGCGCCAGGAAGCTCAAGGCATACTGCAGCTAGTGCTTGAGAGCACGACCGAGAGCTTGTGGGAAGTAGACAGGCAGATGCTGACGATCAGGGTTAGCGAGCGGTTTCGCAAGCGTTTTGGGCTGCCGGCTCAGATGGTCACCTTTACTGATTTCAACCAGCGCTTGCACCCTAATGATGTTGAGCGCCTGCGTCATTTGCGCGAGCGGTTTTCCCAAAGTGATCAAGAACATTTTGAGGCGGAATACCGTTATGCCGATGCTCAGGGTAACTACGTCTGGCTGCTCAGCCGCGGCAAGGTGCTGGAACGTGACGAGCAGGGCCATGCCACTCGTATTGCCGGTACCTATGTCGATGTGACGCGGCTCAAGCTCGCCCAGGAAGAGCTGCGCAGCGCCACATTGGAAGCGCAGTCTGCCAGTCAGGCCAAAAGCCGGTTCCTGTCGAGCATGAGCCATGAGTTGCGAACGCCGCTCAATGCAATCCAGGGGTTTGCCCAACTGATTGAACTCGATACCCAAGGCAAGCCAGGCCGTCAGCAAGAGGCTGACTACGCGCAGGAAATCGTCAACGCCAGCCGGCACCTGACTTCACTGGTTGATGACATTCTTGATCTGTCGAGCATTGAAAGTCGTACCCAGCAATTGCGCATGGAGGCTGTCGACGTTTCCGCCCTGCTACATGGTTGCGCTGAATTGCTCCAGCCTGAAGCGCGGCGTCGTGAGTTGAACATCGATGTGGACATTAACAAGGATGTGTCGCTGTACGTATTCGCAGATGTGCGCAGAGCCAGGCAAGTACTGCTCAATTTCTTGTCTAACGCGATCAAGTACAACGCTCCGCCGGGCAGTATCAGGCTTGGCTACGAGGTGCGTCCCGACTCGGTGCGGTTGTGGGTTTGCGACAGCGGTGATGGGTTGAGCGAGGAGCAGGTCAAGCAGCTGTTCGAACCCTTCCAGCGGCTCGGTCGAGAAAGCTCGAACATTCCTGGCACAGGTATAGGGCTGGTGCTCTGTCGCGAGCTTGCCCATTTGATGGGGGGTGAGATCGGCGTTACCAGCGAGCTGGGGCAGGGCAGCTGTTTCTGGATTGATCTACAGAGCGCCGGAAAGCCGAGCGAGCGCCGGAAAGCCGAGCGAGCGCCAGGATGACGGCTCGCTGGCACAGCAAATACCGCTGGTGCTCTGTGTCGATAACAACCTGGTCATGGCGCAGCTCGCCAATGATGTCTTGCAGGGCTTGGCCAATGTGCGTGGCGCCAGCAGTGCCCAGCAGGCCTTGACTGCGCTCGATGAAGAGCTGCCAGACCTGCTGCTGTTGGACCTCGATTTACCCACTCCAGGCGAAGGGCTGAAGCTGCTCGGCAGTATCCACGGTAATCCGGCGTTCACTGGTTTGCCGATCATCGTGATTAGTGGGCAGTCTGATGAGCATCTTTTTGCGCAGGCGCGGGTGCTGGGTGCCGGGGCGTGCATGGCCAAGCCGGTGGAACTCAAGACCTTGCGTCGTCTGCTGCTGTCGTCGCTGCACCTTGTAAATCAAGCAACTCGTTTATGAACCCTGTAATGCAGGTGCTGCAGCTGTGCAAGGTGTTTGGCGCTGGCATAAAAAAGCCAGCACTCAAGCTGGCTTTCTAACGCTGATGGCGGGGTAACCCGCCACCTGTCGTGGCGCAGTGTTTAGCCTGCGTCGGTATTGGTGTCGCCATTGGGGCCTTTGAGCATCTGCAGTACTTGTTCCGCATGGCTGCCGCATTCTTTCAAATCGCCAGCAGCCTGGGCTTCCTTGGCTGCTTTCAAATGCTCTTCGACCTGCTCTTTCAGCGGGGAGCCCAGCGTGCTGATAACGGCTGAGTTGTCGGTCAGTTTTTGCAGGTTAACGTCACATAGGTCATCTGCTGCAAATACTGGTGCTGTCAGGGCGGCTGCAATAACAAAAGCTGAAATACGTTTCATGATAGTCATCCTTTTCAGTGGTTGATCCCGTGAGCTGACTCAGTCACGCCTACGGAGATTCTCAAGCCAATTTTCAAGAGCTCACTGAAAATGACCCTGTCCACTGATCGAAAGTTCAGATTTTTCCAATTGCCAGGCTTTGGTTGCGGGGGCGACGATTGAGCACATAAAGCCGCACACTTGTGGTCGCAAGTGTGCGGCAAAGGCTTAAATCGAGCGTGGTCGGGAAACCCGGTCAACCAGGTAGACCAGGCCGTGATAGTCAATTCCGGCATGATGGCTCAGGCCAATTTCGCAGGTGCGGCTGGTCGAAATGCCTTCATCGCAGATCTGCACAGCGTCTTTCAAGTCACGCAGCGAGTGGCTGTTGAGCTCCGGTGTCGTAAAGCCCTTGTCACCGGCAAAGCCACAGCAGTGAATGCCTTCTGGAATGACAACCTGGGTTGCGCAGCGCCTGGCAATGTCGATCAAGCCCTGGGCCTCCCCCAGGTGTTGAGTGCTGCAGGTCACGTGCAAGGCAATGGGCTTGGCTTGTGGGGTTATTTCCAGGCGATCAAGCAAATGCTCGCGAATGAATTTCACCGGGTCATGCAGATTGAGCCGTGGATCGATGCCGTCCTGGATCAGGCGTAGCGTGCAGGGGCTGGTGTGGCAGTAGTTTGGATCAAGCCCACCACGGCTGGCTTCGAGCAATGCATTTACCAGCTCAGTTCGTTTACGATCGGCTTGTTCAGGGTAACCTTTGGAGGCGAAAGGCTGGCCGCAGCAGAGGTTTTCCTGGGCGTCGGGGAACACAACCTGATAGCCGGCTTTCTCCAGCAGGCTGCGGGTCTTGTCGATCAGTGGCATTTGCTCGCTGTCACTGAATGCCGGACCCATGGCGCGTGAAACGCAAGCAGCCAGGTAGACCACGCGAGGGCGGGCGTCATTGGCTGGGGGGTGGACGGGTTTGGGGCGTACCGCTTGGGGCATGGCTGGCGTCCATTGTGGAATCCGTTGCCTGGATACATGGCTCAAGCGAGTGGAGAGGCTTTGCAGGCGTGGCGCTCCGAGAAGCTTGCGAACACCGTTGGCCAGTGTCAACGTGGCTCGCGTGCCATTGAGTGCAGTCTCGAAGTGATCGGCAAGCCAATTGGCGGTGCGGGCATGTGTGGCCTCTCCGGCGCGCAACTTACGCACAAGGTCGCCCGTGTTGATGCCTACGGGGCAGCGCTGCGCGCACAAGCCAGTGGCTGCGGCGGTGTCGATGCCCTGATAGTGATAGTCCCGCTCAAGCGCCGTGGTATCGAGGCCTGCACGTTTTTTGGCCTGGATATCACGCCAGATAACAATGCGCTGGCGCGGGCTCAGGGTCAGGCCTTTTGAGGGGCAAACCGGTTCGCAGAAACCGCACTCGATGCACTTGTGGACTTTTTCATCGGCCGCCGGTAATGGCTTGAGGGGCTTCAAGTGAATCTGCGGGTCGGTGCTGAGCACAACATCCGGGTTGAGGATGCCTTGTGGGTCGAGCAGGCGCTTGATTTGCCACATCAATTGATGCGCATCGCGGCCCCATTCCAATTCAACGAACGGCGCCATGTTGCGGCCGGTGCCGTGTTCTGCCTTGAGCGAGCCGCCGAATTCCACCGCCACCAATTGGGCAACGTCTTGCATGAAGGCTTCGTAGCGGGCCACTTGCTCGGGTGAATCAAATGCCTGGGTGAAGACGAAGTGCAGGTTGCCCTCGAGTGCGTGGCCAAAGATGATGGCTTCGCTGTAGGCATGCTTGTCGAACAGCCCAAGCAGGCGATTAACCCCTTCTGCAAGCTGTTCGACCGGAAAGGTGACGTCCTCGATGATGACAGTGGTGCCTGTCTCGCGTACGGCGCCGACGGCCGGGAAGGTGTCTTTGCGGATTTTCCACAGCTGGTTGTAGACCAGTGGGTCGCTGCTGAACTCGACCTGTTTTTCCACCGGGAAATGGCTGATGGAGGCGCTGATCTGGCTCAGTTGCTCGGCCAGCAAGCTCTCGCCCGCGGCGCGCGCCTCAATCAATAATGCGCAGGCGTTGGCGGACAGCGCCTTGACCCACTCCGGCATGCCTTTTTGGTTCTCGACCGAGCGCAAGCTGCGGCGGTCGAGCAGCTCGACGGCGGACACCGGCTGGTTTTTCAGGACAGTGACCGCGCGGCAGCAGGTCTCGACATCCGGGAATACGATCAAGGCGCTGGCTTTGTGCGGATGATCCGGCACCGTGTCGTAAGTGACTGAACTGATAAAGCCTAGGGTGCCTTCGGAGCCGACCATCAGGTGGCTGAGGATATCGAGCGGCTGATCGAAGTCGACCAGTGCGTTGAGTGACAGGCCGGTGGTGTTCTTCAGCCGATACTTGTGGCGGATCTTTGCCGCCAGCTCGGTATTGGCCCGGGTTTGTTGGCCTAGCGCTTTAAGTTGAGCAAGCAGCTCGGCATGGCTTTGTTGAAAGCGCTCAACACTGGCCTGGTCTTCGCTGTCGAACACGCTGCCGTCAGCCAATACCAGGCGAATACCGGCGAGTGTGTGATAACTATTTTGCGCCGTACCGCAGCACATGCCGCTGGCGTTGTTGGCGACTATGCCACCGATCTTGCAGGCATTGATTGAGGCCGGGTCTGGGCCGATCTTGCGCTGGAATGGCGCCAGGACCATATTCGCCTGGGCGCCGATGACGCCGGGCTGCAGGCGAATCTGCGCCCCTTGCTGACGCACTTCCCGTGCGTTCCAGTTGTCACCCAATACGATCAGTACCGAATCGCTAAGGGCCTGGCCGGAAAGGCTGGTGCCTGCGGCACGGAACGTCACCGCCACTTGATGCGTGGCGGCAGACTTCAACAGCTCGACGACTTCTGCCTCTGACTCGACCCGTACCACCAGCTTGGGAACCAGGCGGTAGAAACTGGCGTCCGTGCCAAATGCCAGTGTCGAGAGCGGGTCATCAAACAGGCGCTCGGTCGGAATCAGGCGTTTAACTTCAGTCAGGAATGCAGCAGGCAGGCTCATGCGAGCTCCGTGGGTCATCGGTAGTTGAACGCTGGCATTGGGGCTGGCATGAGCCCCAGTGCCGGGTTTTTATAAGGTTTCAGCGGCCTAGTTCACGCACCAGTGATTCCGCACTGATCTCGCTGATGGATTTAGCGCCAGTGAGCACCATTGCCACGCGCATCTCTTTTTCGATCAGGTCGAGCAGATTGCGTACGCCAGCTTCACCCGCTACCGACAGTGCATAAAGGAAGGCGCGGCCGAGCATTACGCAATCTGCGCCCAGGGCGACCATGCGTACTACATCGAGGCCATTGCGGATGCCCGAGTCGGCAAGGATTTTCAGGTCGCCCTTGACCGCGTCGGCAATGGCTGGAAGCGCACGGGCGCTGGAGAGCACGCCATCGAGCTGGCGACCGCCGTGGTTGGAGACGACGATGCCGTCGGCGCCGAACTTGACCGCATCCTTGGCGTCTTCCGGGTCGAGGATGCCCTTGATGATCATCGGGCCGTCCCAGAAATCACGAATCCACTCCAAGTCTTTCCAGGAGATCGATGGATCGAAGTTGTTCGCCAGCCAGCCGATATAGTCGGCCAACCCGGTTGGGTTGCCACGGTAGGTCGAGATATTGCCCAGGTCATGGGGGCGACCAAGCAAGCCAACATCGAGCGCCCAGGAGGGGTGAGTCACAGCTTGCAACATGCGCCGTGCCGCTGCGTTCGGGCCGCTCATGCCAGAGTGGGCATCACGGTAGCGCGCGCCTGGAGTTGGCATGTCAACGGTAAACACCAGGGTGGTAACCCCGGCGGCCTTGGCGCGCTCAAGGGCGTTTTTCATGAAACCGCGGTCTTTCAATACATACAGCTGGAACCACATGGGGCGGTTGATCGCCGGGGCGACTTCCTCGATCGGGCACACCGAAACGGTCGACAGGGTAAACGGAATGCCCTTGGCATCGGCCGCGCGCGCCGCTTGAACCTCGCCGCGACGGGCGAACATACCGCACAGGCCGACAGGTGCTATCGCCACGGGCATCGACAGGGTTTCATTGAACAGCGTGGTTTCCAGGCTGAGTTCGGACATGTTGCGCAGCACCCGTTGGCGTAGGGCGATGTCGGCCAGGTCGGAAACGTTGCGGCGCAGCGTGTGCTCGGCGTAAGCGCCGCCGTCGGCGTAGTGGAACAAAAATGGTGGAAGCTTGCGTTGGGCAGCAGCGCGGTAATCAGTAGAGGCAGAGATAATCATCAATAAAGCACCCTGTGATGTTGATTATGAGGAGCTTGCCAGGCGGGCGCTGTCCTCAACGATGCGTGCACAGCCTTGCGCGCGCTCTGGAATATAGGGGTTGCTGGCAGCGACATGCCCGGAAATGCCGGGCATGTCGCATGGCAACTGTTACTGCGTGGCCAACAATGGATCACTGATACCCAGGCCATAGATGGCAATCATGGCAATGATGCCGGTCAATAGCACGTAGTACAGCGTAGGCCAGATGGTTTTGCGCAGCGTATTGCCTTCGCGGCCGAGCAGGCCAACGGTAGCCGATGCCGCCACGACGTTATGGATAGCCACCATGTTACCGGCGGCGGCGCCTATGGCTTGCACGGCAACAATCAATGCGCTGGAAAAACCAAGGCTGCTGGCCACGCCAAACTGGAACTGGCTGAACATCATATTGCTGACGGTGTTGGAGCCAGCAATAAATGCGCCCAGGGCGCCGATGCTTGGTGCGAGCAATGGGTAAATCCCGCCAACGCTATCTGCCACCCAGCGCGCCATGACGATTGGCATGCTGCCCAGTTCCGCGCCGTTAACCCCGGAGTTGATGAGGATACGCACCATTGGCACTGTGAACAGCAGGACAAAACCCGCGCTGAGCAATACCGAGCTGGACTCTTTTACCGCAGCCGTCAGTTCGCGTACTTTCATGCCGTGCAGGAAGAAGGTTGCCAATACCACGGTAACCAGGATTCCGCCCGGCAGGTACAGTGGCTGGAAGTTAGCGCTGACGCCGGCTTCGCCCAGCAAGTCCGGGAAGTTGATCACCACGGCCTTAAGCGCGTTGCCAACCTCGGGGAATATGCGGCTGATCACCAGCAATACGCCAACCAGCACATAAGGCAACCAAGCGCGCAGCGAGCTCATTGGCTTTCTGGCCAGTTCATCAAGTTTCATTTCGACCGTGCCGATCCACTCGGCAGGCCAGTCTTTGGCCGGGGCAAAATCCCAGCTTGTTTTCGGCACCAGAAAACCCATGCGCGCAGCGCTGGTAACAATCGCCAAGCCGGTAAGGCCACCAATCAGCGATGGGAATTCAGGGCCGAGGAATACACCGGTCAAGGCGTAGGGGATGGTGAAGGCCAGGCCGGCGAAAATCGCAAACGGCAGTACTTCCAAGCCGGCTTTCCAGCTTTTTTCCCGACCGAAGAAGCGGGTCAGCATCATCGCCATAAAGAGCGGCATCACAGTGCCGACAATGGCATGGATGATTGCCACTTCGCTGGTGATCAACTGCAGGAACTGCGCCCAGGATGAGCCTTGCTCCAGCAGTTGTGCGCCAATCGCATGGCTGTCCAACCCGGTGCTGACAACGACAATAATCGGCGTGCCGACGGCACCGAATGACACGGGTGTGCTTTGCACCAGCATGCCCATCAGCACAGCGGCCATGGCTGGGAAACCAATGGCAACCAGCAGTGGCGCGGCAATCGCCGCCGGCGTGCCAAAGCCTGATGCGCCTTCGATAAAGCAGCCAAACAGCCAGGCGATGATGATCGCCTGAATGCGGCGGTCGGGACTGACGGTGGCAAACCCGGCGCGGATCGCGGTGATGCCGCCAGAATGCTTGAGTGTGTTGAGCAGCAAGATCGCGCCGAAGATGATCCACAGCAGGCCAAGAGTGATCAGCAGGCCTTGCAGGGTTGAGGCCAGGATGCGGGTGAAGCTCATGTCCCAGGCCAGCAAACCGACCGCGGCAGTCAGCAGGTAAACCAAAGGCATGGCCCGTTTAGCTGGCCAGCGCAGGCCTATCAGCAAAATGGCAGCGAGCAAAATAGGCGAGAAAGCGAGTAAAGCGAGTACACCGGAAGTCATCTGTAATCTCCGCTCAGTAGCGCGTAGGTGTGACATGGAGGTGCGAGCGAAGCTGGCTGTTTACAGCAGCAAAACATGGCGAACCTCAAAAGTTATTGTTATTAAAAATTCGATAAATTGGTAATACCAATTTACAAAATGTAGCGCTCAGGTTAAAAGTAGTGGGCTTGGCTGTCAAACCGCGAGATTAAGACTTTGGTCGGATGGCCTGCTGTTGTGCGGCTGTGGGCCAGGATATAGGCTTGTTTCTTCGCACTGCTCCAAGTGACGAATGGTCAAACCATTGAGGGTTAGTTATGGAAGTTGGGCCTTTGCGCCAGCGTGGCCTCAGCGACGACATCGTGGCGCAACTGGAAACCATGATTCTTGAAGGATCGCTGAAGGTTGGCGAGCGTCTTCCGGCTGAGCGCGTGCTGGCCGAGCGGTTCGGTGTCTCGCGGCCGTCCCTGCGTGAGGCTATCCAGAAGCTGGTTGCCAAGGGGTTGCTGGTCAGTCGTCAAGGCGGCGGTAACTATGTGGCGCAAACACTGGGCTCGACCTTCAGTGATCCATTGCTGCTGCTGATGGAGAGCAATCCCGAGGCGCAGCGCGACCTGCTTGAGTTTCGCCATACCCTGGAAGGTTCCTGTGCCTATTACGCCGCGCTACGTGCGACCGAACTCGACCTTGAACGCTTGAAGAGTGCCTTCGATGCTCTACAGGATTGCTATAACCGCAGTGGCAAGGTGACCCGGGCCGAAGAGGGGGCTGCCGATGCGCAGTTTCACCTGGCTATCGCCGAAGCCAGTCACAATGCGGTGCTGCTGCATACCATTCGTGGCCTGTTTGATTTGCTCAAGCGCAACGTTGTGACCAATATCGGCGGAATGTATGAGCAGCGCAGCGAAACCCGGGACATGCTGATCAACCAGCACCGGGCGTTGTATGAGGCGATTATTGGCGGGCGTGCGGATGAGGCGCGGGCGTTGTCCAATCAGCACATTGATTACGTGCAGGAAGTCCTTGCCGAGGTGCAGCAGCAAGTTCAGCGCGAGGCCAGGGCGCAGCGCCGTTCGACGCGCCATCCCTAGACCGGCGCCGAGCCGGGCAAGTCGCGGTCATTGAGAGCCGCGTTTTACTCTTTGCCCTTGGTGCGCATGGCGCGCTGAACTTCACGGTCGGCATCACGTGCTTTCTCGGTGTGCCGCTTGTCGAAGTCTTTCTTGCCCTTCACCAGCGCAATGGTGCACTTGACCAGGTGGGCCTTCCACTGGATCGACAAGGCAACGCAGGTATAGCCCTTCTGGTTGACCGCGCCGAACAGCTTCTCCAGCTCGCGCTTGTTGAGCAATAGCTTGCGGGTGCGTGTCGGGTCTGCAATCACATGGGTGCTTGCAGTGGTCAGCGGGGTGATGTGGCAACCCATCAGCCAAGCTTCATCGTTTTTCAACAGCACATAGCTGTCGGTCAACTGGGCTTTGCCGGCACGCATGCTTTTCACTTCCCAGCCAGCGAGCGCGAGCCCGGCTTCGAACTTGGTTTCGATGAAATAGTCATGCAGCGCTTTTTTGTTAAGCGCGATGGTGTTTTCGCTCTGTTTCTTTTGTTTAGCCATAGGCGGCGCATTATAGGGAGTCACACGCGCTCGCGCTATCTGCTGATGCATGACAATTGATTAATTGATTGTCTCGCATTGCATCCATTCCTCGGCGCGCGTGCCATGTGAGCTTGAGCCGCCCCGCGTTATCTCGGACAATGCGCGATCTTTTTTAATCCGCACAACAGGCTAGCCGCACATGGCAAACGATAAAGTCTCGATTCACGGCGCCTGGGCCAGCCGCTGGGTGTTTATTCTGGCCGCCACCGGGTCGGCGGTTGGATTGGGCAATATCTGGAAATTCCCCTACATGACCGGCCTTTACGGTGGCGGTGCCTTTGTGGCCATGTATCTGGTGTGCAT
The DNA here is from genome assembly GCF_000222125.1 of Pseudomonas sp. S9. Classification (NCBI taxonomy): domain Bacteria; kingdom Pseudomonadati; phylum Pseudomonadota; class Gammaproteobacteria; order Pseudomonadales; family Pseudomonadaceae; genus Pseudomonas; species Pseudomonas sp. S9. The sequence continues at coordinate 323,690 of NZ_AFFX01000005.1, forward strand.
CGCCCTGGTTGGACTGCCAATCATGCTGGCTGAAACCCTGATCGGTCGTCGTGGCCGGCAAAGCCCGGTCAATTCCATGCGCAGCCTGGCCAAAGAGTCTGGCGGTTCGCGTTATTGGTCAGTCGCAGCGGTGATCGGCATGGTTGCGGCGCTACTGATCCTGTCGTTCTACAGCGTGGTTGCAGGCTGGTCGCTGGATTACATTATTGGCATGGGGCAGGGTAATTTCTCCGGCATCAGCGCTGAGGGGGCTGGCGCTGCTTTTGGCGGCCTGACGGATAAACCGTGGCGGCTGGCGCTGTGGCATACGCTGTTTATGCTCGGGACTGTCTTTGTCATCGCCAAGGTCGTTGTGGCCGGGCTTGAGCGCAGCTTGCGGATCATGATGCCTATGCTGTTTGTATTGCTGCTGATCCTGCTCGGCTACAGCTTTACCACCGGGCATTTCATGCAAGGCTTCCACTTCCTGTTTCACTTTGATCCCAGCAAGGTCCAGGGCGGGATTCTTGCCGCGATGGGGCATGCCTTCTTCACGCTCAGCGTGGGTGTGGGTTCGATCATGGTGTACGGCTCGTACATGCCGAAAAAGTCTTCGATTGGGGCAACGGTGCTCACGGTCGGGTTGCTTGATACCCTGGTCGCGCTCACCGCTGGCCTGGCGCTTTTCCCTATAGTGTTTGCCGCCGGGCTTGAGCCGGGTGGTGGGCCGGGGCTGATGTTCGTCACTTTGCCGATTGCCTTTGGCAATGTGGCGTTCGGACAGGTCATGGGTCTGGTGTTTTTTGTATTGGTCGCCCTGGCTGCCTGGAGTTCGTCTATTTCCATGCTCGAGCCGGCAGTTGCCTACTTTGTCGAGCGTACCGGGCGCAGTCGCACGGCGGTGACCAGCATGCTGGCTGTGTTCTGCTGGGTTGTGGGCATGGGGACAGTGCTATCGTTCAATATCGGCGCCGATGCCAAGTTCTTTGTATTTGCCAATGACGGCTTCCACCTGTTCCAGTTGGGCGCAGAAGGTGGCAAGAACTTCTTCGAGGGCATCGATTACCTGACCAGCCGTATCTTGCTGCCCATCGGTGGCCTGGCGTTCGCCATGTTTGCAGGCTGGGTCATGACTCGCGACTCGGTGCGCGATGAGTTATCGATCAAAAGCCCGCTGCTGTTCAACATGGCCTTGTGGTTGATTCGCGTCGTGGCACCTATTGGTGTTTTGATTGTGTTTGTTGCTGAACTGACTAAGTGAGAATTATGTTCGTGTTGCATGAAGTCGCAGATTTATGAGTACGCATATTCAACGTTCGGCGCTGTTGCCTTATCCGGCAGAGGCGCTGTACGACTTGGTCAATGACGTGGCGAGCTACCCAGAGTTCCTGCCCTGGTGCTCCGCCAGTGAGGTACTTGAAGTCACCGACGAGCTGATGGTCGCCAGTCTTGAAGTGGCCAAGGCCGGCTTCAGCCAGCGCTTTGTCACGCGCAATACCCTGATCCCGGGGCAGTCGATCGAGTTGAACCTTGAAGATGGCCCGTTCAACCATTTTCATGGACGTTGGGAGTTCAAGGCTCTGGGCGACAAGGCTTGTAAAATCAGTCTTGATCTGACCTTTGACTACGCGGGCTCCATTGTCCGCGCAACCCTTGGACCGCTGTTCAACCAGGCCGCCAACACCCTGGTCGATGCATTCTGCCAGCGGGCCAAGAACTTATATGGATAATCCGTCCCATGGATAGCAAAACCATTGCGGTCGAAGTGGTGTATGCCCTGGCTGATAAGCAAAAGCTGCTGAGATTGAGCCTGCCGTACGGCACCACCATGCGCCAGGCAGCGGAGATGTCGGGTATGCAGGCGCATTTTCCGGGCCTCGATCTAGCCAATAGCCCATTGGGTATCTTTGGCAAGGCCGTGGCCAAGCCTGAAGAGCGTGTGATGGAGGAGGGGGAGCGAGTTGAAATCTACCGCCCGCTTATTGCCGACCCCAAGGAGGTGCGCAAGCAGCGTGCCGCCAAAGCAGCCAAGGCCAAGACCAAGGACTAGGTACGGCATCACCTGTCAGCGCTCGACACGCAGGCCCCTGGGGAGATGATAAAAGTCTTGCCTGTGTGCCCAGCAATAAAAAAAACCGGTTTTCACCGGTTTTTTTATTGCTGGCAGCTGGAGACCCTTATTCGGTATCCAGTGGCTCAGGTGTCGGCACGGCAGCAGGCTCCGCACTGTCGACGTCATTCTGGATCTGCTCCAGGAGCGAGCCAGGTGCCGGTGGCGCTTCGTCAACTTGCGGCGTGTCCTTTTGCGGCTGCTCTTCTCTGCCGTCAGCAGGCGTGACTGTAGTCGCAGGCTCGTCGCCCATGATTTCCTGGTCACGGCTGACGCCTGGCATAAAGTCGCCGGCTAAGCCTATAAGCTGGTCGTTGTCGTCAAACATCAGACTCACGCGTTCTTGCAAACGCTGACGACCACCCGGTTGCATGCTGTACAGGTAATCCCAGCGATTTGCATGGAAGGTATCTGTGATCAGCGGGTTGCCCATGATAAACCGCACTTGTTTGCGGGTCATTCCTGGGCGCAACTGGTCTATCATGTCTTGTGTGACGACATTGCCCTGTTGAATGTCGATTTTATAAACCCCGGGGAATGAACAACCGGCGAGTGCGATGAGCCCCGTAAAGGTGAGGCTGGTCAGCAGGAGCTTGTTTTTTTGCATCGGTGCGTGACTTCCACTATCTTGGCTGGGCAACGTAAACCCCGATCATACCCGTAATAAGGGAAGCTGCGAAACCGCTTCCTCGAGAAAGCAGACCATGGTTGAAAATAACGAACTACGCAAGGTTGGCCTGAAAGTAACCCTACCACGGGTGAAAATCCTGCAAATGCTGGATTCTGCAGGTCAGCGCCACATGAGTGCAGAGGATGTCTACAAATCGCTGATGGAGGCGGGTGAGGACTTTGGTTTGGCCACTGTTACCGGGTGTTGACGCAATTTGAGGCCGCAGGCCTGGTTGATCGTCATAACTTCGATGGCGGCCATGCATTGTTTGAACTAGCCGATGGCGGCCACCATGACCATATGGTTTGTGTGGATTCTGGCGAGGTGATCGAGTTTGTCGACTCCGAGATTGAAAAGCGTCAAAAAGAAATTGTAAGCGAGCATGGCTTTGAGCTCGTAGACCACAATCTAGTGCTCTACGTACGTAAAAAACGTTGATAGATCTTCCGGGGCAACCCTGAAGCTCCTTGCCTGGCGCGATTTGTTCGCGTCGTGATGCAAAAAAGGCGACCCGTTGGTCGCCTTTTTTATGGACTGAGTGCACTCAGGCTTGGGCGCTGCTGACCATTTTTCGGGCGTGGGCGATGGATTTATCGGTCAGGTCGACGCCGCCAAGCATCCGGGCGATCTCTTCAACACGTTGATCGTTGCTCAATTTGCTCACTGCTGTGCGAGTGGCGTCATTGCCACGCGCCTTGTGCACGAACAGGTGCTGGTGCCCCTGCGCCGCAACCTGTGGCAGGTGGGTGACGGTCAGAACTTGCCCGCGATCGCCCAGGCGGCGCAGTAACTGACCGACGACCTCTGCAGTCGGGCCGCCAATGCCCACGTCAACTTCGTCGAATACCAGGGTTGGTACCCGTGACGTTTGCGCGGTGATGACCTGGATGGCCAGGCTGATACGGGACAGCTCGCCGCCCGAAGCTACTTTGGCCAGGGCCTTGAGTGGCTGGCCCGGGTTGGCGCTGACCAGAAACTCAACCTGCTCCAAACCGTTGACCTGCGGTTCGGGGCTGCTGCTGGCATGCAGCTGGATGCTAAAGCGTCCACCGGGCATGCCCAGGGTTTGCATTTCCTTTTGGACCGCCTTGCCGAGCTTGTCGGCACCTTTGTTGCGCAGGCGGCTGAGCTCTGCGGCTTTTTCCTGATAATGGCGCTCGAATGCGCTGAGTTCCTCGCTCAGGCGCTCTGCTGCCTGGTCGTCGGCGTTGAGGGTTTCGATTTCATCGAACAGCTGTTGCTGCATGTGCGGCAGCTGGTCGGGCTGGATCCGGTGTTTGCGCGCCAGTGTATAGATAGCATCGAGGCGTTCTTCAAGGGTTTGCAGGCGCTCCGGGTCGGCATCGAAATGATCAATAAAGCGATTGAGTTCGCCAACGGCTTCTTCGACTTGAATCTGGGCATTGGCGAGCATATTACTGGCTTCTGTCAGTGCCCCGGGCTGGCCCTGAAAACTGCTCAGGCGGTTGAGGCTGCCTGTGAGGGCTGACAGTACGTTGCCTGCGTCGCTCTCGCTGCAAAGCTCCAATACCTGGCGGCAGGCGCTGAGCAGGCTTTCGGCGTTGGTCAGGTTCTTGTGCTCCTGCTCAAGCTGCTCCAGTTCGTTGTCGACCAGGCCCAGGTTGTCCAGTTCTTCGAGTTGGTAGCTGAGCAACTGGTGGCGCGCGCGTTGTTCATCGCCGATGCTGGAAATGCGTTCCAGCTCGTTCCGGGTTTGTTTCCAGCGTTGCGCTGCCAGTGATACCTGGCGAGCCAGTTCCTGGCTGCCGGCAAACTCATCGAGCAGGCGGCGATGGGTTTCAGCCTTGAGCAGTGATTGATGTTCGTGTTGGCTGTGAATATCAATCAGTAGCTCCCGAAGGGCCTTCAGGTCGGCCTGGGGGCAGGGTGATCCATTGATGTAGCCACGTGAGCGGCCTTCTGCGGTGATCACCCGGCGTAAAATGCAGGGGCCGTCATTGTCCAGGTCGCGCTCTGCCAGCCAGGCGCGGGCCTCGGGGATATCATCAAGGTCGAAGCTGGCGAGTATGTCGGCCTTGTCTGCGCCGGGACGCACGACGCCGCTGTCTGCACGGTCGCCCAGGGTCAGGCCGAGTGCGTCGAGCATGATCGACTTGCCTGCACCTGTCTCGCCGCTGATTACGCTCATGCCGCGCTCCAGCTCTAGATCGAGATGTTCAACGATTGCGTAATTGTGTACGGACAGGTGCACCAGCATGGTGAGGTCTCCGAGGTGTTTGATATGGTTATTTATACAGTAGTTTTTTCGCTGCTGGCAATATCCTTGTGCGGCCTGTGTTTAATCTTGGTATTTGCGGGCGTTTTGCCCTTGAAGCAGTAAAAACCGCCCCCATATAAGGGGCAGAAGCGTGAATTAAGACTTACGCCGGTTATTTAGAGGAGAAATGAGGCATGGCTGACGAACAGACCCTGGATACGCAGATTCCCGAGGCAGAAGCAGCAGTGGATGCCACGCCGGGTGATGAGTTGGCTGCTCGCGTGCAAACGCTGGAAGAGCAGTTGGCTACTGCGCAGGATCAATCGCTGCGCATGGCTGCTGATTTGCAAAACGTACGCCGTCGTGCAGATCAGGATGTTGAGAAGGCACACAAGTTTGCCTTGGAGAAGTTTGCCAACGACCTGCTACCGGTTGTCGACAGTCTGGAACGCGGCCTTGAGCTGTCGAGCCCGGACGATGAGGCGATCAAGGCAGTGCGTGAAGGCATGGAGTTAACCCTCAAGTTGTTCCGTGACACGCTGTCGCGCTACCAGTTGGAAGCGATTGATCCGCATGGCCAGCCGTTCAACCCGGAGTTGCACCAGGCAATGGCGATGCAGGAAAGCGAGACCCTGGAGCCAAACAGTGTGATCCAGGTGTTCCAGAAGGGTTACCAGTTGCACGGTCGTTTGTTGCGTCCAGCGATGGTTGTAGTGAGCAAGGCGCCCGCCGCTCCGACACCATCAATCGATGAAAAGGCTTGAAATTATTTTTTAAGCCCCCATTAAACAACCAAGCGTTTTAGTGCTAGCGCAACTGTCTTAGAGCCAGTGCGCAATTATCAAAGTTTCGGGAGAGTAAACATGGGTAAAATTATCGGTATTGACCTGGGGACAACCAACTCCTGCGTCTCCGTTCTTGAAAACGGCAAAGCTAAAGTTATTGAAAACGCCGAAGGCGCGCGTACCACTCCATCGATCATTGCTTATGCAAACGATGGCGAAATCCTGGTGGGCCAGTCGGCCAAGCGTCAAGCAGTGACCAATCCGCACAACACCCTGTACGCGGTCAAGCGTTTGATTGGTCGTCGTTTTGACGAAGAAGTTGTACAGAAAGATATCCAGATGGTGCCGTACAAAATTGTCAAAGCTGACAATGCGGACGCCTGGGTTGAAGTAAACGACCAGAAAATGGCGCCGCCACAGATCTCGGCTGAAATCTTGAAAAAGATGAAGAAGACTGCCGAAGACTATCTGGGTGAAGCGGTCACTGAAGCCGTGATCACTGTTCCGGCCTACTTCAACGACAGCCAGCGCCAGGCGACCAAAGATGCCGGCCGTATTGCGGGTCTGGACGTCAAGCGCATCATCAACGAACCAACCGCAGCCGCTCTGGCCTACGGTATGGACAAGGCCAAGGGCGACCACACTGTCATCGTTTATGACTTGGGTGGTGGTACGTTCGACGTTTCGGTTATCGAAATTGCCGAGGTTGATGGCGAGCACCAGTTCGAAGTGTTGGCGACCAACGGCGACACCTTCCTCGGTGGTGAGGACTTCGATATTCGTTTGATCGACTACCTCGTCGACGAATTCAAGAAAGAAAGCGGCATGAACCTCAAAGGTGATCCGCTGGCCATGCAGCGCCTGAAGGAAGCTGCCGAGAAGGCCAAGATCGAGCTGTCCTCGAGCCAGCAGACTGACGTAAACCTGCCGTACATCACCGCAGATGCGTCCGGTCCTAAGCACTTGAACGTGAAGATCTCGCGCTCCAAGCTCGAGTCGCTGGTTGAAGACCTTGTTCAGCGCACCATCGAACCTTGCCGCATGGCGTTGAAAGACGCAGGCGTTGATGTCGGTGCGATCAACGACGTGATCCTGGTCGGTGGCCAGACTCGCATGCCGTTGGTACAGAAGTTGGTAACTGACTTCTTCGGTAAAGAAGCGCGCAAGGACGTCAACCCGGACGAAGCTGTTGCCATGGGCGCGGCAATTCAGGGTGCGGTTCTGGCTGGCGACGTCAAGGACGTGCTGCTGCTCGACGTATCGCCTCTGACCCTGGGTATCGAAACCATGGGCGGTGTGATGACTGCCTTGATCGAGAAAAACACCACGATTCCGACCAAGAAATCGCAAGTGTTCTCGACTGCTGATGACAACCAGAGCGCGGTGACTATTCACGTGCTGCAGGGCGAGCGCAAGCAAGCTTCGCAGAACAAGTCGCTGGGCAAGTTCGATCTGGCCGAGATTCCACCAGCTCCACGTGGCGTGCCGCAGATCGAAGTAACCTTCGACATCGATGCCAACGGTATCCTGCACGTAGGCGCCAAAGACAAGGCGACTGGCAAGACTCAGTCGATCGTGATCAAGGCTAACTCGGGTCTGTCCGAGGAAGAAATCGAGCAAATGGTGCGTGATGCCGAAGCCAATGCCGAGGAAGATCGCAAGTTTGAAGAGTTGGCCACTGCACGTAACCAGGGCGACCAACTGGTTCACGCAACCCGCAAAATGATCACCGAGGCTGGCGACAAGGCCACCGAGGAAGAAAAAGCGACTATCGAGAAAGCCATTGGCGAACTCGAAGTTGCAGTCAAAGGCGACAGCAAGGAAGAGATCGACGCCAAGGTGGCGGCACTCTCGGAAGCGACTGCACCACTGGCGCAGAAGATGTATGCCGAGCAGCCACAGCCTGGTGCTGAAGCCCAGCCAGAAGGCAATGATCAAGGCGCTGCCGATGACGTTGTTGATGCTGAGTTTGAAGAAGTTAAAGACAACAAGTAAGCGCAAGCTTGCTAGGCGCATCCTTGGTGGTTTCAACGATGCGTTAAGGCTCCAGCCGGTTGTGGCGTGAGTCACAACCTGTATGATCCGCCGCGCGGGAGCTTGCTCCCGCGTTGGCGTGTCTGGAGGGAATGATTTGCAAGGCGTTAATCAGAGACGCAGGTGCGATAGCTTTTTAACGATTTGTTCGAGGTGTTGAGGATTTATGTCTAAACGTGACTATTACGAGGTGCTCGGTGTTGAGCGCGGCGCCAGCGAAGCTGAGCTGAAGAAAGCTTACCGACGCCTGGCGATGAAGCATCACCCGGACCGTAATCCTGACGATAAAGTCTCGGAAGAAAAGTTCAAGGAAGCCAACGAGGCTTACGAAGTCCTGTCCGATTCGAGCAAGCGCGCCGCTTACGATCAGTACGGCCATGCCGGTGTTGATCCAAGCATGGGGGGCGCTGGTGCTGGTGGTGCAGGCTTTGGCGGTGCCAACTTCTCCGATATTTTCGGTGATGTATTCAGCGACTTCTTCGGCGGTGCGGCGGGAGCTGGCGGCCGGGGGCGTGGTGGTGCACAGCGCGGCAGCGATTTGCGCTACACCCTTGAGCTGGATCTTGAAGAAGCCGTGCGCGGCACTACCGTGACCATTCGCGTGCCGACGCTGGCAAACTGCAAGACTTGCGATGGCTCCGGCGCGAAGAAGGGCACGACGCCTGTGACCTGTACCACCTGTGGCGGTATCGGCCAGGTGCGCATGCAGCAGGGCTTCTTCTCGGTGCAGCAAACCTGTCCGCGCTGTAACGGCAGCGGCAAGATGATTACTGATCCATGTGATTCTTGTCATGGCCAGGGCCGTGTCGAAGAGCACAAGACCTTGTCGGTCAAGGTTCCGGCGGGTGTTGATACTGGCGATCGTATCCGGCTCTCGGGCGAGGGCGAAGCGGGCGCGATGGGTGGTCCGGCAGGTGACCTGTACGTTGTGGTGAATGTGCGCGAGCACGCGATTTTCCAGCGTGATGGCAAGCATTTGTATTGTGAAGTGCCAATCAGCTTTGCTGATGCGGCCTTGGGTGGTGAGCTTGAAGTGCCGACGCTGGATGGTCGGGTCAAGCTGAAGATTCCTGAAGGCACCCAGACCGGTAAGTTGTTCCGCCTGCGCGGCAAGGGCGTTGCCCCGGTACGTGGCGGTGGCGCTGGTGACTTGATGTGCCGTGTCGCGGTTGAGACACCGGTGCACCTGGATCGCCGTCAGCGTGAGCTGCTTGAGGAGTTCCGCAAGTCGATAGACGGGGACAGGTCGCACTCCCCCAAGGCCAATGGCTGGTTTGAGGGTGTTAAGCGTTTCTTTGGCGACCTGTAACTCTGTCGCTGGTATTGAAAAAGCTGCTTAATGTGCAGGTTTACCCAGTAAACTGCGGGTTAAGCGGCTTTTTCGTTTGAGCCGCATCCGCGCAGGTGCTGGCTCGTAGGTTTTCAGTTTGGAGTGGTTGGATATGCAACGTATTGCTGTGATGGGCGCCGCCGGGCGTATGGGTAAAACCCTGATTGAAGCGGTGTCGCAGGCTGATGGCGCTAGCCTGAGTGCTGCTGTCGATCGTCCGGATAGTAGTCTGGTTGGCGCTGATGTCGGCGAATTGGTTGCATTGGGCAAGATCGGCGTGCAGTTGTCTGGCGACTTGAGCAGTGTCGTTGATGATTTCGACGTGTTGATCGATTTCACCCATCCAACGGTCACCCTGAAAAACCTCGAAATCTGCCGCCAGGCCGGTAAGGCGATGATCATCGGCACTACCGGGTTCAGCGTCGAAGAAAAGCAATTGCTCAGCGAAGCGGGCAAGCAGATTCCCATTGTGTTCGCGGCAAATTTCAGCGTGGGTGTGAACCTGTGCCTGAAGCTGCTCGACACCGCAGCGCGGGTGCTGGGTGACGAGGTTGATATCGAGATCATCGAGGCGCATCACCGGCACAAGGTGGATGCACCCTCTGGAACTGCGGTGCGCATGGGCGAGGTTGTCGCCAGTGCGCTGGGGCGTGATCTGCAGAAGGTTGCCGTTTATGGTCGTGAAGGCCAGACGGGTGCCCGTGATCGTGAAACCATCGGTTTTGCCACTGTGCGCGCCGGTGACGTGGTGGGCGACCACACGGTCCTGTTTGCCGCAGAAGGCGAGCGTGTCGAGATTACCCACAAGGCATCCAGCCGCATGACCTTCGCCAAGGGCGCCGTTCGGGCAGCTTTGTGGCTGCAGGGCAAGCCGGCAAAACTTTACGATATGCAGGATGTTCTGGAGCTTAACTAGGCGCTTTGGCGGGGTCGGCAAAAAGTTGACTGTATCCTGAGGTTTTTAGCTCAAGTTGGGTGGACCAAAAATGCAGTTTCCTGTAAGCTTTCTGCTTTAGTGTGCCCACTAAAAGTTACGCAGAATGAATTCATAAAAAAAGCGGGATGACGGTTCACACGTCATCCCGCTTTTTTACAATCTGCGTTTGCTTCAAGCTTTGATTTTCGGAGGTTTTCTTGAGTAAGCCAGCCCCTAAAGCTGCCATTTTGGCCCTTGCTGATGGCAGCATTTTTCGTGGGGAGGCCATCGGTGCCGACGGCCACACAATTGGAGAGGTGGTTTTCAACACCGCCATGACCGGCTATCAGGAAATCCTTACAGATCCTTCCTATGCCCAGCAAATCGTAACCCTGACCTATCCGCATATCGGCAACACCGGCACCACGCCGGAAGATGCCGAGTCGAACCGCGTCTGGGCTGCTGGTTTGATTATTCGTGACCTGCCGCTGATCGCCAGTAACTGGCGCAACAAGCAATCGCTGCCTGATTACTTGAAAGAAAACGGTACTGTCGCAATCGCCAATATCGATACCCGTCGCCTGACCCGTATTCTGCGTGAAAAGGGCTCGCAAAATGGCTGCATCCTGGTTGGCGACGATGCCACCGAGGAAAAAGCCCTGGAGCTGGCGCGCAGTTTCCCAGGCCTGAAGGGCATGGACCTGGCTAAGGTGGTGAGCTGCACCGAGCAGTACGAATGGCGCTCAACCGTCTGGAACCTGAAAACCGACAGCCACGCTGAAGTGCCTGCCAGTGAATTGCCTTATCACGTGGTTGCCTTCGACTATGGCGTCAAGCTGAACATCCTGCGCATGCTGGTGGCTCGCGGCTGCCGTGTGACTGTTGTGCCGGCGCAAACGCCAGCCAGCGAAGTGTTGGCAATGAATCCTGATGGTGTGTTCCTGTCCAACGGCCCGGGTGATCCAGAGCCTTGCGACTACGCGATCCAGGCGATCAAGGAAGTCTTGGAAACCGAAATCCCGGTTTTCGGTATCTGTCTCGGTCACCAACTGCTGGCCCTGGCTTCGGGCGCCAAGACCCTGAAAATGGGCCATGGCCACCACGGCGCTAACCACCCGGTACAGGACCTCGATACCGGGGTTGTGATGATCACCAGCCAGAACCACGGTTTTGCTGTGGACGAGGCGACCTTGCCAACTAACGTCAGGGCGATTCACAAATCGTTGTTTGATGGCACGCTGCAGGGCATCGAGCGTACCGACAAGGTCGCGTTCAGCTTCCAGGGCCACCCCGAAGCAAGCCCGGGCCCGAACGACGTCGCGCCTCTGTTTGACCGCTTCATCGAAGCCATGGCCAAGCGCCGCTAAGCCTGCTGACTGTGACCAACGGATTCGAGTGAGTAAAAATGCCAAAACGTACTGATATAAAAAGCATCCTTATCCTCGGCGCTGGCCCGATTGTTATCGGCCAGGCCTGTGAGTTCGATTATTCGGGTGCTCAAGCCTGTAAAGCGCTTAAAGAAGAGGGTTTCCGGGTCATCCTGGTGAACTCCAACCCAGCGACGATCATGACCGATCCGGCGATGGCTGACGCCACCTATATCGAGCCGATCAAGTGGTCGACCGTGGCCAAGATCATCGAGAAGGAGCGTCCGGATGCGCTGCTGCCAACCATGGGCGGCCAGACTGCACTGAACTGCGCGCTGGATCTTGAAAAACACGGCGTGCTGGAAAAATTCGGCGTTGAGATGATCGGTGCCAATGCCGACACCATCGACAAGGCAGAAGACCGCTCGCGCTTCGACAAGGCGATGAAAGACATCGGCCTGGCGTGCCCGGTTTCCGGTATCGCGCACAGCATGGAAGAATCCTACGCGGTGCTGGAAAAGGTTGGCTTTCCATGCATCATTCGTCCGTCCTTCACCATGGGCGGCACCGGTGGCGGTATTGCCTACAACCGCGAAGAGTTCGAAGAAATCTGCGCCCGGGGCCTGGACCTGTCGCCGACCCGCGAGCTGTTGATCGATGAATCCCTGATCGGCTGGAAAGAGTACGAAATGGAGGTTGTCCGCGATAAAAAGGACAACTGCATCATCGTCTGTACCATTGAAAACTTTGACCCTATGGGCGTGCACACCGGTGACTCCATCACCGTGGCGCCGGCACAGACCCTGACCGACAAAGAATTCCAGATTCTGCGTAACGCCTCCCTGGCTGTCCTGCGCGAAATCGGCGTGGAAACCGGGGGCTCCAACGTTCAGTTCGGTATTTGCCCGAACACTGGCCGCATGGTCGTGATCGAGATGAACCCGCGCGTGTCGCGTTCCTCGGCTCTGGCCTCGAAAGCTACTGGCTTCCCGATTGCCAAGATTGCTGCCAAGCTGGCCGTCGGCTACACCCTCGACGAGCTGTCGAACGACATCACCGGCGGTCGTACGCCTGCCTCGTTCGAGCCGGCTATCGACTATGTCGTGACCAAGATCCCGCGTTTTGCTTTCGAGAAATTCCCGAAAGCCGACGCGCGCCTGACGACCCAGATGAAGTCCGTGGGCGAAGTCATGGCGATTGGCCGTACCTTCCAGGAATCCCTGCAGAAAGCCTTGCGCGGCCTTGAAGTGGGTGTCGTCGGGCTTGATCCCAAGCTGGACCTGAAGGACCCGGAAAGCGAAGGCACGCTCAAGCGCGAGCTGACAGTGCCGGGTGCGGATCGCATCTGGTATATCGGTGATGCTTTCCGTGCGGGCAAGACAGTTGAAGAAGTCTTTGCCCTGACCAATATCGATGAATGGTTCCTGGTTCAGATCGAAGACCTGATCAAGGATGAAGAGCGGATCAAGACCCAGGGGCTGACCAGCATCGACCGTGATGTGATGTTCAAGCTCAAGCGCAAAGGGTTCTCGGATGCGCGCCTGGCCAAACTGCTGGGTGTAACCGAGAAAAACCTGCGCAGCCACCGCCATAAGCTCAAAGTGCTGCCGGTGTATAAGCGGGTTGATACCTGTGCTGCCGAGTTCGCCACCGACACCGCCTACATGTACTCGACCTACGAGGAAGAGTGCGAAGCGAATCCGTCGACGCGCGACAAGATCATGATCCTGGGTGGCGGTCCAAACCGTATTGGCCAGGGTATCGAGTTCGACTATTGCTGCGTACATGCGGCCCTGGCGATGCGCGAAGACGGGTACGAGACCATCATGGTCAACTGCAACCCGGAAACCGTATCGACCGACTACGACACCTCTGATCGCCTGTACTTCGAGCCAGTGACCCTGGAAGACGTGCTGGAAATCGTCCGTGTCGAGCAGCCTAAAGGCGTCATCGTGCAGTACGGCGGGCAAACCCCGTTGAAGCTGTGCCGTGCCCTTGAAGAAGCTGGCGTGCCGATCATTGGTACCAGCCCGGATGCCATCGACCGCGCTGAAGACCGTGAGCGCTTCCAGCAAATGGTTGAGCGCCTGAACCTGCGTCAGCCGCCAAATGCCACTGCGCGCAGTGAAGACGAAGCCTTTGCGGCCTCGAAAGCCATCGGTTATCCGCTGGTGGTGCGTCCATCCTATGTATTGGGTGGTCGAGCCATGGAGATTGTCTACCAGGAAGACGAGCTGCGTCGTTATATGCGCGAAGCGGTTCAGGTGTCGAACGACAGCCCGGTATTGCTTGATCACTTCCTCAACTGCGCAATCGAAGTTGATATCGATGCGGTCAGCGATGGTGAGCAAGTGGTAATCGGCGCAATCATGCAGCACATCGAGCAGGCCGGTGTTCACTCCGGTGACTCGGCGTGCTCGCTGCCGCCGTACTCGCTGCCTGCGCACATCCAGGACGAGATCCGTGATCAGGTCAAGAAAATGGCCCTCGAACTCAACGTGGTCGGCCTGATGAACGTGCAGATGGCTGTGCAGGGCGAAGACATCTTTGTCATCGAAGTGAATCCGCGTGCATCGCGTACCGTGCCGTTCGTCTCCAAGTGCATCGGCGAGTCGCTGGCTAAAGTGGCTGCCCGGGTAATGGCGGGCAAGACATTGGCCGAGATCGGCTTCACCAAGGAAATCATTCCGCCGTTCTTCAGCGTCAAGGAAGCGGTCTTCCCATTCGCCAAGTTCCCGGGTGTCGACCCTATCCTTGGCCCGGAAATGAAGTCCACTGGCGAAGTGATGGGCGTTGGTGACAGCTTCGGCGAAGCCTTCGGCAAGGCTCAGCTGGGTGCCAGTGAAATCCTGCCAAACTCTGGCTGTGCCTTTATCAGCGTGCGTGATGATGACAAGCCGCAGGCGGCTGATGTTGCACGTGACCTGATTGCGCTGGGCTTCGAGGTTGTGGCCACTGCCGGGACTGCTAAAGTGATCGAGGCTGCAGGCTTGCCTGTGCGCCGCGTCAACAAGGTGACCGAAGGTCGTCCGCATGTTGTCGATATGATCAAGAACGATGAAGTTACCTTGATCATCAATACCACTGAGGGGCGTCAGTCTATTGCTGACTCCTACTCGATCCGTCGTAACGCCCTGCAACACCGGATTTGCTGCACAACCACCCTGGCGGCGGGTGCGGCGATCTGTGAAGCGCTGAAGTTTGGTCCCGAGAAGACCGTGCGCCGCTTGCAGGATCTCCATGCAGGAATCAAGGCATGACAAAATACCCAATGACCGTCCAGGGCGCGCGCGCCCTGGAAGAAGAACATTTGCACCTGACCAAGGTCGTGCGCCCCAAGCTGAGTGAAGACATCGGTACGGCGCGTGAGCTGGGGGACCTCAAGGAAAACGCTGAATACCATGCAGCTCGCGAGCAGCAGGGCATGGTTGAAGCGCGTATTCGTGATATTGAAGGCCGCCTGCAGAACGCACAGATTATCGATGTCACCACCATCGCGCACACCGGCAAGGTAATCTTCGGCACTACGGTTGAGATCGCAAACTGCGAAACTGACGAAAGCGTCACCTACCAGATCGTTGGTGATGACGAGGCCAATATCAAGCTGGGCAAGATTTCGGTCAGTTCGCCTATCGCTCGTGCCTTGATCGGCAAGGAAGAAGGTGATGTGGCCGTGGTCAAGACACCTGGCGGCTTGATTGAGTACGAAATTGTCGAAGTCCGTCATATTTAAGTCGGGCGATGCGCGTGCAGTGCCGCAAGGGGCTGCTTCGCGACTGAGTGCGGGGGCGATCAGTTGGTTGATCGCCCAGACCTTCTGGGTCGGCGGTATCTGGTTGCTGCAGTTCCTGGTGTTGCCCGCGCTGAGCAAATTGGGGCTGGCGCCATTGCTGGTCGATGATTTGGCGGCGACGCTCAAGCCATTGCTGCTGGGGTTGGCGGCAGTTTGTGCTGGATTGCAGGCGCTTGTGCTGGTGGCAGCGCTGGGCTTGCCTGCCTTGTGGCGCGATATTCGCGGGCAATTGCTGCTGACGACAATGCTGATGGTTTCTGGCTACTTTGGCGTGCACTGGCTCGGGCTGGAGGCGCCACGCTGGCAGCTGTTCAACTACATGGTGCTGGCATTCTGTGGCTTGCTGCTGGTGCTGCAGCCGGTGCCTGCCAGGCAGGGTGGGTGAGGTTCTACCCACCCACCGCAGGCTGCGGTGGGCAACCGGGCTCTATGCATCAACCTTGAAAGCGGCTGACGTTCGACAGGTTTTTATTCGCTTTTGGATTTTTGCGGTAGATCAACGCCATTTTGCCGATGATCTGCACCAATTCGGCGTTAGCTGACTTGCATAGCTCATTAATTGCGCTGATGCGGCTTTCGCGTTCGGTGATGCGAACCTGTACCTTTATCAGTTCATGGTCGTTAATCGCGCGTTCTAGCTCGGCCAAGACGCCCTCGGTCAAACCATTGTCGGCAATCATTACTACCGGTTTCAGGTGGTGGCCGATAGACTTGTACTGTTTCTTCTGCTCTTGAGTGAGCGGCATAATCTGATCCCTGCGTCTGATCTGGTGAAAATATGGCGCCCAGTTTACCCGAGCGCTGTAATGCTCGCCCAGAAATTCACGATTGTTATTAGAGGTGCCACGTGGCGCGTTCCAAAACCAGCCAGCGTTGGCTGAAAGAACACTTCGATGATCCCTACGTCAAAATGGCGCAACGGGACGGCTATCGCTCGCGTGCCAGCTACAAGTTGCTGGAAATCCAGGAAAAGGATCGAATCCTGCGTCCGGGCATGACTGTGGTCGATCTGGGTGCGGCGCCGGGTGGCTGGTCGCAGGTGACCAGTCGGGTGATTGGCGACAAGGGCACTTTGATAGCATCCGATATCCTGGAAATGGACAGCATCCCTGATGTGACCTTCATTCAGGGTGACTTTACCGAGGACGATGTGTTTGCGCAGATCCTCGATGCCATCGGTAATAATCCGGTAGACCTTGTGATTTCGGATATGGCCCCCAATATGAGTGGGGTAAGGACTGCAGATCAGGCTCGTGCAATGTATTTGTGCGAACTGGCTCTGGATTTGTCCGCGCGCGTGCTCAAGCCTGGCGGTGATTTCTTGATCAAAATCTTCCAGGGCGAAGGTTTTGATGCATACCACAAGCAAGTGCGCGAGATGTTTGAAAAGGTACAAATGCGCAAGCCGTTGTCTTCGCGTGACCGTTCGCGCGAGCAGTACCTGCTCGGGCGTGGCTATCGCGGTAATTAATCGGCTTGAGAGACTGGCGCTATGAAACCTAGGTCGGGCTTGCCAGTCTTAACCAAACCCAGGTATTACAAGGGTTTACGGATTGGGTTTTCGCGAGTCGCTGTTGGCGGCTCATAAAGGGTTACAGACAGTGCCTGCAAGAAAGGCGCGTTGTGTAGTAAGTTAGATCGGTACATAACTGGTCGTCATGCGAGGCATGCTCGCGCACGGGCTTGCTTCAGAGGGTAGGTAATTGAACGACATGGCAAAGAATCTGATCTTGTGGCTGATCATCGCGGCTGTCCTTGTGACCGTGATGAATAATTTTTCGAGTCCGAACGAGTCGAATAAGCTCAATTACTCTGAGTTTATCCAGCAGGTTCAAGAGGGCGAGGTCAAGCGCGTAACTGTTGATGGCTACATAATCAGCGGCGTGCATACCGATGGCAGCTCCTTTGAAACCGTGCGTCCGGCTATTCAGGACAATGGCCTGATCAAGGACCTGATCGACAACAAGGTCGATATCGTGGGCAAGCAGCCTGAGCGCCAGAGCATCTGGACCCAGTTGCTGGTCGCCAGCTTCCCGATTCTGGTCATCATCGCTGTGTTCATGTTCTTCATGCGCCAAATGCAAGGCGGTGCCGGCGGTAAGGGCGGGCCAATGAGCTTTGGCAAGAGCAAGGCACGCCTGCTGTCCGAAGATCAGGTCAAAACCACCTTTGCTGACGTTGCCGGTTGCGACGAGGCCAAGGAAGAGGTTAGTGAACTAGTC
Source organism: Pseudomonas sp. S9 (assembly GCF_000222125.1). Classification (NCBI taxonomy): domain Bacteria; kingdom Pseudomonadati; phylum Pseudomonadota; class Gammaproteobacteria; order Pseudomonadales; family Pseudomonadaceae; genus Pseudomonas; species Pseudomonas sp. S9. The sequence continues at coordinate 341,114 of NZ_AFFX01000005.1, forward strand.
GAGTTCCTGCGTGACCCGGGCAAGTTTCAGCGTCTTGGCGGACGTATTCCGCGCGGCGTACTGATGGTCGGTTCGCCGGGTACGGGTAAAACCCTGCTGGCCAAGGCTGTTGCCGGTGAGGCAAAGGTGCCGTTCTTCACCATTTCCGGTTCTGATTTCGTCGAGATGTTTGTCGGTGTGGGTGCCTCGCGTGTTCGTGACATGTTCGAACAGGCCAAGAAGCACGCACCGTGCATCATTTTTATCGATGAGATCGATGCGGTCGGTCGTCACCGTGGCGCTGGCATGGGTGGCGGTCACGATGAGCGCGAGCAGACGCTCAACCAGTTGCTGGTCGAGATGGATGGCTTTGAGATGAATGACGGCATCATCGTGATTGCCGCGACCAACCGTCCCGATGTGCTCGACCCTGCCTTGCTGCGCCCAGGTCGTTTCGACCGTCAGGTGGTCGTGGGCTTGCCGGACATTCGCGGTCGTGAGCAGATTCTCAAGGTGCACATGCGCAAAGTGCCAATGGGGGAAGATGTCAATGCTGCGGTTATTGCCCGTGGTACTCCAGGCTTCTCCGGTGCTGATCTGGCCAACTTGGTCAACGAAGCCTCGCTGTTTGCTGCGCGAGCTGGCAAGCGCCTGGTTGAAATGAAGGAATTCGAGCTGGCCAAAGACAAGATCATGATGGGCGCAGAGCGCAAAACCATGGTCATGTCGGATAAAGAAAAGCTCAACACGGCATACCATGAGGCTGGCCACGCCATCGTGGGTCGCCTGGTGCCTGAGCATGACCCGGTTTACAAGGTTTCGATCATTCCGCGTGGTCGTGCCTTGGGCGTGACCATGTTCCTGCCCGAGGAAGATCGCTACAGCCTGAGCAAGCGTGCCTTGATCAGCCAGATCTGCTCGTTGTTCGGTGGTCGTATTGCCGAAGAAATGACACTGGGCTTTGATGGCGTTACCACCGGCGCTTCCAACGACATCATGCGTGCCACGCAGTTGGCGCGGAACATGGTGACCAAGTGGGGCTTGTCGGAGAAGCTTGGGCCGCTGATGTATGCCGAGGAAGAAGGTGAAGTCTTCCTGGGTCGCAGCATGGGCAGCCAGGGCAGCAACGTTTCGGGCGATACGGCCAAGCTGATTGACGAGGAAATTCGCAGCATCATTGATGGCTGCTACGACACGGCCAAGCGATTGCTTGAGGAAAACCGTGACAAGCTCGAGGCGATGGCCGAGGCGCTGATGAAGTTCGAGACCATCGACGCCGATCAGATTGAGGACATCATGAGTGGTCGTACTCCACGTGAGCCTCGTGACTGGACAGGCGGTGGTGATGCAGGTACGCCAGTTGATCCGTCCCTGGGCGCGGATAACAAGCCAGATACACCTGAGAAGCCGATTGGTGGACCCGCAACAGAAGTCTAAGACTCGGTTGCTGTTTCATAGCGGTTAGGTTTATAGCGCCGGAATACTTCGATGAGGGGTATTCCGGCGTTTTGTTTTGCTGGTCAGGAAAATTTGCTCGCTGATGCAGGCTGGGTAAAATGCCTGGCTTGAATCGCTCGCGGGGTTTTCGGGTTATACATGACGCTAAAACACAAATTTAGCCCGCTGCCTTGTGGTGGCCGGTTTCTTGATCTGACTCGCACCCAGGTGATGGGTATTCTCAATGTAACGCCGGATTCGTTTTCAGATGGCGGGCGTTTCAGCCAGCGAGATGCAGCCTTGCGTCACGCTGAGGCAATGTTGCGCGCAGGCGCTACGCTGATCGATATTGGTGGTGAGTCAACTCGCCCCGGAGCGCAGGCTGTCTCTGTCGAGCAGGAGCTCGAACGCGTTGCGCCGGTGGTTGAGGCTGTTGCGGCCGAGCTGGATGTGATTATTTCGGTCGATACTTCAACCCCGCAGGTTATGATCGAGGCAGGGCGCCTGGGCGCAGGCTTGATCAATGATGTGCGCTCATTGCAGCGTGAAGGTGCTTTGGCGGCTGCGGCTGCAACAGGTTTGCCAGTGTGTCTGATGCATATGCGTGGCGAGCCGACGACCATGCAGCAGAACCCGCAATATCCTGATGTGGTTGCCGAGGTTGAGGGCTTCCTGCTTGAGCGCATGGCCGCTTGCGCGGCAGTTGGTATCGGCCAGGATAAACTGTTGCTGGACCCTGGCTTTGGCTTTGCCAAGACCCTTGAGCACAACCTGGGTTTGTTCAAGCGTTTGGAGTCGCTGCATGCTTTGGGGCGCCCTCTGCTGGTGGGCGTTTCGCGCAAGAGTATGATCGGTCGGGTGCTAGGGCACGAGGTCGATGGGCGTTTGCATGGCAGCCTGGCGCTGGCCGCACTCGCTGTTGCCAAGGGCGCGCATATCCTGCGGGTACACGATGTCGCTGAAACAGTTGATGTTGTGCGGATGATTACTGCGGTTGAGGCTGCAGAATAACTATTTAGGGAAGACGATTTATGGCACGTAAATATTTTGGCACCGATGGTATTCGTGGCCGTGTGGGTGACTATCCCATTACTCCTGACTTTATGCTCAAGCTTGGCTGGGCGGCTGGCATGGCCTTTCGCAAGCAGGGGGCGTGCCGCATCCTGATTGGTAAAGACACGCGTATCTCAGGTTATATGTTCGAGTCGGCGCTGGAGGCGGGATTTTCTGCTGCCGGAGCCGATGTAATGCTGCTCGGGCCAATGCCGACCCCGGCTATTGCCTATCTGACACGTACATTTCATGCCGATGCGGGCATCGTAATCAGCGCTTCGCACAATCCGCACGACGATAACGGCATCAAGTTTTTCTCGGGGCAGGGTACCAAGCTGCCAGATGAAGTCGAACAGTTGATCGAGGATTTGCTGGATACGCCAATGACGGTGGTTGAATCCGCCAAGTTGGGCAAGGTGTCGCGAATCAATGATGCCGCTGGGCGCTATATCGAATTCTGCAAGAGCAGTGTGCCCAGCAGCACCAGCTTTGCAGGGCTCAAGGTGGTGCTCGACTGCGCCCATGGTGCAGCCTACAAGGTTGCGCCGAGTGTGTTTCGTGAGCTGGGTGCGGAAGTGATCACGCTCTCAGCCGAGCCAAATGGTTTGAACATCAACCACAACTGTGGCTCCACCCATATTTCAGCACTGCAGGCTGAGGTGGTAGCCCGTGAAGCTGATTTGGGCATTGCCTTCGATGGCGATGCTGATCGCGTATTGATGGTTGATCACACAGGTGCTCTGGTCGATGGTGACGAGCTGCTGTTTATCATCGCCCGTGACCTGCAGGAGCGGGGCAAGCTACAGGGTGGTGTGGTCGGCACGCTGATGAGTAACCTGGGGCTTGAGCTGGCCTGTTCCGAGCTGAATATTCCATTTGAGCGGGCCAATGTCGGTGACCGCTATGTGATTGCCGAGTTGCTTGAGCGCGATTGGGTGCTTGGTGGCGAAAACTCGGGTCATATTGTGTGTTTCCAGCACACCTCGACCGGGGACGCCATTATCGCTGCCTTGCAGGTATTGCTCGCTGTGCGTCGACGTGGACAGCCGCTGGCGCAAGTTCGTCAAGGTATGCGCAAATGCCCTCAGGTCTTGATTAATGTGCGCTTCAAGGGTGGTGTGGATCCATTGCAGGATCCATTGGTTAAGGATGCCTGCGCGCGCGTGATCGAGGAAATGGCAGGCCGTGGGCGCGTTTTGCTGCGCAAATCGGGTACGGAACCGCTGGTTAGAGTCATGGTCGAGGGTGAGGATGAAGCCCTGGTTCGCGGCTATGCCGATGAATTATCTAAAATTGTTGCACAAGTATGTGGTTGAACAGCTTGCCAGTCACGACCGCGCTGGGTATCATCTGCGCCCTCTTTGATCGACGAGGTATTGCATGCGTCGCCCCATGGTAGCTGGTAACTGGAAAATGCACGGTACCCGCGCCAGCGTCGCAGAGCTGATCAAGGGTCTTCGTCAGTTGGCGTTGTCGACTGGCGTGGATGTCGCGGTGTTTCCACCTTGTTTGTACGTCAGCCAGGTTGTTGAAGGTCTGGCTGGTAAGTCGATGGTTGTAGGTGCGCAGAACTGTGCGTATGAGCCATTGCAAGGCGCGCTGACAGGTGAAGTGGCTGCGAGCCAGTTGCATGATGCGGGTTGCAAGATGGTTTTGGTTGGGCACTCCGAGCGGCGTTTGTTGCTGGGTGAATCTGATGAAGCCGTGGCGCGCAAGTTTGCAGCGGCTCAGTCATGTGGCTTGACGCCAATCCTGTGTGTGGGGGAGACCCGCGAGCAGCGTGAGGCAGGCAAGACGCTGGAAGTAGTCAGTCGCCAGCTTGATAGTGTTATTGAGTCGCTGGGGGTTGGGGTTTTTGCCCAGGCTGTGATCGCTTATGAGCCTGTTTGGGCAATTGGCACCGGCTTGACGGCTACGCCGGATGAAGCGCAAAGCGTGCATGCGGCGATACGCGCACAGCTCGCAGCAGAAAACGCTGAAGTAGCTCGCGGCGTAAGAATTTTATATGGCGGCAGTGTCAAGGCCGCCAATGCAGCCGAGTTATTCGGCATGCCAGATATCGATGGGGGGCTTGTAGGTGGAGCCTCTCTGAATGCGGATGAATTCGGTGCGATCTGTCGCGCCGCGGGAAACTGAAAAATGCTGGAAACAGTCATAGTAGTACTTCATCTGTTGGGCGCTATTGGCGTTGTTGTGCTGGTTTTGCTGCAGCAGGGCAAAGGTGCCGATGCGGGTGCATCTTTTGGTTCGGGCGCTTCAGCTACTGTATTCGGTAGCCAAGGTTCCTCTACCTTTTTGAGTAAAGTTACTGCTATACTCGCCACCGCTTTTTTCATAACTAGCTTGGGCTTAGGCTACTTAGCTAATGAAAAAGCTGATGCGTTGACCCAGGTAGGTTTGCCAGATCCGGCAGTCTTGGAAACGCCTCAGACCAAACCGGCAGTTGAAGATGTGCCGGTGCTCGAAGAGCCGCAAGCAGTCGATAAGGCCGCTGATGTACCTCAAGCTCCAGAGCAGCAGTAAAACGTAATTTGCCGAGGTGGTGGAATTGGTAGACACGCAACCTTGAGGTGGTTGTGCCCATAGGGTGTAGGGGTTCGAGTCCCCTTCTCGGTACCAATTTTCAAGAAAGCCCGCTACATGCGGGCTTTCTTGTCGATGGGGCTCTGGTTGACCCGTAGCAAGGTTCAGCCGTATAATCCGGCCCCCACCTTTGACGCGGGATGGAGCAGTCTGGTAGCTCGTCGGGCTCATAACCCGAAGGTCGTTGGTTCAAATCCAGCTCCCGCAACCAGTAGTAGCTGAGCCCCTTTCCAAGGGGCTTTTTGCTAGCTGAGAGACAGCTTTACTTGCCTTGCGAAGAGGTAAGCTAAATGGATGGGCGTTTCGCCCATTTTTTATTTGCACAGCATGCGCGAGGGGTTCGAGTGTCGAGCAAGCTAGAACAGTTGCAGGACTTGCTGGCCCCGATAGTCGAGGAACTCGGCTATCAGTGCTGGGGCATTGAGTTTCTGTCTCAGGGGCGGCATTCGCTGCTAAGAATTTATATTGATCATGCCGATGGTGTTCTCGTCGAAGACTGCGAGAAAGTAAGCCGGCAGGTCAGTGGTGTTCTGGATGTAGAAGATCCGATCACGGCTGAATACACCTTGGAAGTTTCATCTCCAGGTATGGATCGACCACTTTTCACCCTGGAGCAGTTTGCTGCATTCACCGGTGAACAAGTAAAAATCAAGCTGCGTTCGCCTTTCGAAGGGCGCCGTAACTTTCAAGGCCTTCTGCGCGGTATTGAAGAGCAGGATGTCGTGGTGCAGGTTGATGATCATGAATTCCTTTTGCCGATCGATATGATCGACAAGGCCAACATTATCCCTAGGTTTGATTGAGACGCGGATCCCGCGGATCCAATGGATTGCGAAAGGCGAGGCGTACGATGAGCAAAGAAGTATTGCTGGTTGTTGAGTCGGTATCCAACGAAAAAGGTGTACCGGCCGGTGTGATTTTTGAAGCGCTGGAGTTGGCTTTGGCCACGGCGACCAAAAAACGATTCGAAGACGAAGTCGACTTGCGTGTAGCGATTGATCGCCACACTGGCAACTATGAGACTTTCCGTCGTTGGACGGTTGTTGAAGATGCAGAGCTGGATGATCCGGCACATCAACTGACTCCAGATATGGAGCAGGCAATGAAATCCGACGCCAAAGTCGGTGACGTGCTTGAAGAGAAGATTGAGTCGATTGAATTCGGTCGCATCGCTGCACAGACTGCAAAACAAGTCATAGTGCAAAAGGTTCGCGAAGCAGAACGTGCTCAAGTAGTTGAAGCCTATCGCGAGCGTCTGGGCGAGATCGTCTCGGGTACGGTCAAGAAAGTGACCCGCGACAACGTGATTGTCGACCTGGGCAACAATGCTGAAGCGCTGTTGGCTCGCGAAGATATCATCTCGCGTGAGACCTTCCGTGTCGGTGCGCGCCTGCGTGCACTGCTCAAGGAAATTCGCACCGAGAACCGTGGTCCCCAGTTGATCCTTTCGCGTACTGCGCCTGAAATGCTGATCGAGTTGTTCCGCATTGAAGTGCCAGAAATCGCCGAAGGGTTGATTGAAGTAATGGCCGCGTCCCGTGATCCGGGTTCGCGCGCCAAGATTGCAGTGCGCTCGAAAGACAAGCGTATTGATCCGCAAGGCGCCTGTATTGGTATGCGTGGTTCACGCGTTCAGGCGGTATCTGGTGAATTGGTTGGTGAGCGTGTCGACATCGTGCTGTGGGATGACAATCCTGCGCAGTTCGTTATCAATGCGATGTCTCCTGCCGAAGTTGCTGCAATCATTGTCGACGAAGATGCCCATGCCATGGACATCGCCGTCGGCGAAGACAACCTCGCTCAAGCAATTGGGCGTGGCGGTCAGAACGTGCGTTTGGCAAGTCAGCTGACTGGTTGGACGCTCAACGTGATGACCGAGGCGGATATCCAAGAGAAACAACAGGCAGAGACTGGCGATATTCTGCAGCGCTTCATCGATGAGTTGGAAGTTGATGAGGAGTTGGCGCAGGTGCTGGTTGAAGAAGGTTTTACCAGCCTGGAAGAAATCGCCTATGTACCGATGGAAGAGATGCTCAGCATTGACGGTTTTGATGAAGAAATCGTCAATGAGCTGCGTTCGCGGGCTAAAGACCGCCTGCTGACTCGCGCCATCGCTACAGAAGAAAAACTGGCAGACGCCCAGCCAGCCGAAGACCTGCTCTCGCTAGAGGGTATGGAAAAAGGCCTGGCCCAGGAACTGGCAGTACGCGGTGTGGTTACCCGCGAAGACCTGGCCGAGCAGTCGATTGACGACCTGCTCGACATCGACGGCATCGACGCAGATCGTGCCGGCAAGCTGATCATGGCCGCCCGAGCCCATTGGTTCGAGTAGTTTTACGGCCTGAGGAGAGAAGTGCATGACGCAAGTCACGGTGAAAGAACTGGCCCAAGTGGTCGACACACCGGTAGAGCGCCTGCTGCAGCAGATGCGTGAGGCGGGATTGCCGCACAGCAGTGCCGAGCAAGTTGTCACCGATAACGAGAAGCAAGCATTGCTTGCTCATCTCAAGAGTAGTCACGGCGATAAAAAGGCTGAAGAGCCGCGCAAGATTACTCTGCAATGCAAAACCACCAGCACGCTACGTGTAGCTGGCAGCAAGACCATCAGTGTTGAAGTGCGCAAGAAGAAAACCTTCGTTAAGCGCAGCGCTGAAGAGATCGAAGCCGAGAAGCAGCGTGAGCTCGAAGAGCAGCGTGCTGCAGCCGAGGCTGCTCGCCTGAAAGCTGAGGAAGAAGCCAAGCGTAAAGCTGCCGAAGAAGCCAAGAATGCTCCTACGGCAACGCCAACTGTTGCTGACGCGCCTGCGCCTGCCGCAGCTGAAGTGCCTGAGCCTGTTGCGACTCCGATGCCGGTCGATGTTCCGGTGGTTGAAGAGCGCAAGAAAGACGAGCCTCGTCGTCCAGATAAAACACGCAATGACGATGACCGTCGTGCCGAGCGTAAGGCCGGTTCGCATCGTCCAGCTGTTAAAGAGAAAGCACCGGCTCCACGCGTTGCGCCTCGTACAGTCGACGAGGAGAGCGATGGTCACCGTCGCGGTGGTCGTGGCAAGTCGAAACTGAAAAAACGCAATCAGCACGGTTTCCAGAGCCCGATGGGCCCTGTTGTTCGTGAAGTTGCCATTGGCGAAACCATCACTGTTGGCGAACTCGCTGCGCAGATGTCGGTTAAAGCCGCTGAAGTCATCAAGTTCATGTTCAAGATGGGCACTCCGGTGACCATCAACCAGGTACTGGACCAGGAAACTGCCCAGTTGATCGCCGAAGAGCTGGGCCACAAGGTCAAGCTGGTCAGCGATAACGCACTTGAAGAGCAATTGGCCGCATCGTTGAAGTACGACGGTGAATCCATCTCTCGTGCGCCGGTTGTGACCGTAATGGGCCACGTTGACCATGGTAAGACATCGCTGCTCGACTACATTCGTCGTGCCAAGGTGGCTTCTGGCGAAGCCGGCGGGATCACCCAGCACATCGGTGCCTACCACGTAGAAACCGATCGTGGCATGGTGACCTTCCTCGATACTCCGGGTCACGCTGCATTTACCCAAATGCGTGCTCGTGGTGCCAAGGCGACCGACATCGTGATTCTGGTTGTTGCTGCCGACGACGGCGTAATGCCACAAACCGAGGAAGCTGTTCAGCACGCTAAAGCTGCTGGCGTTCCATTGGTTGTAGCCGTCAACAAAATCGACAAGCAGGGCGCTGATCTTGATCGTATCAAGAACGACCTTGCAGGCCGTGAAGTTGTGCCGGAAGAGTGGGGTGGCAACACTCAATTCGTGCCGGTTTCGGCTAAAGAAGGTACTGGTGTCGATGAGCTGCTTGAAGCGGTATTGCTGCAGGCCGAGCTGTTGGAACTCAAGGCAACTCCGTCGGCTCCAGGTCGCGGTGTAGTGGTTGAATCGCGCCTTGATAAAGGTCGCGGTCCAGTTGCAACCGTGCTGGTACAGGACGGTACGCTGCGTCAGGGCGATATGGTTCTGGTCGGTTCGAACTACGGCCGCATTCGCGCCATGATCGACGAGAACGGCAAATCGATTAAGGAAGCAGGTCCTTCGATTCCGGTTGAAATCCTCGGTCTCGACGGTACACCTGAAGCTGGCGACGACATGACTGTTGTTGCTGACGAGAAGAAAGCCCGTGAAGTGGCTCTGTTCCGTCAAGGCAAGTTCCGCGAAGTGAAACTGGCGCGTGCTCACGCAGGCAAGCTGGAAAACATCTTCGAGAACATGGGCCAGGAAGAGAAGAAGACGCTTAACATCGTCCTCAAGTCTGACGTTCGTGGTTCGTTGGAAGCCTTGCAAGGCTCGCTTAGCGGCCTGGGTAACGACGAAGTGCAAGTGCGTGTGGTTGGCGGCGGCGTCGGTGGTATCACCGAGAGCGATGCCAACCTGGCGCTGGCTTCCAACGCGGTACTGTTCGGCTTCAACGTGCGTGCCGACGCAGGTGCGCGCAAGATCGTCGAGCAAGAGTCGCTGGATATGCGTTATTACAACGTGATCTACGACATCATCGAAGACGTCAAGAAGGCCCTGACCGGCATGCTCGGCAGCGATGTTCGCGAGAATATCCTCGGTACTGCCGAAGTGCGTGATGTGTTCCGTTCACCTAAGTTCGGCGCCATTGCCGGTTGTATGGTTATTGAAGGTGTTGTTTACCGTAACCGTCCAATCCGTGTACTGCGTGACGACGTTGTGATCTACGAAGGCGAACTCGAGTCGCTGCGTCGCTTCAAAGACGATATGGCCGAAGTGCGTAACGGCATGGAGTGCGGTATTGGCGTCAAGAGCTACAACGACGTCAAGGTCGGCGACAAGATCGAAGTGTACGAGAAAGTCCAGGTGGCTCGCAGCCTGTAAGGCAGCCTGCTGCAACATGCAACGCCCGGCCCTGCTCAAGCACGGCCGGGCGTTTGCCGCTTTTGAGTCTGATGCTTATGTGGCCTCAGGCGGGTAATTAGGTAGTAAAAATGGCAAAAGAATACAGCCGTGCCCAGCGTATCGGCGACCAGATGCAGTCCAGCCGTGCCCAGCGTATCGGCGACCAGATGCAGCGTGAGCTGGCGCAGTTAATTCTTCGCGAAGTCAAAGACCCCCGCGTCAGTGGCCTGGTGACTGTGACCGCCGTCGAGGTAAGCCGCGACGCAAGCCACGCCAAGGTATTTGTCACTGTGATGGGCGCCGAGATCGATGCCGAGAGCATTCGTCAGAGCGTCAAGGTGCTTAACGATGCCAGCGGTTTTCTGCGGATGCAGTTAGGCAAGGCAATGAAATTGCGTAGCGTGCCAAACCTGCGCTTCCACTATGACGAAAGCGTCATTCGTGGTGCCCAGTTGTCGGCGTTGATCGAGCGTGCCGTGACTGAAGATCGTCAGCACGATGACGAAGCAACTGACGCCAAGGAGTAAGTGCGTGGCTCAGGTAAAGCGTATTCGCCGCAAGGTCAACGGCATCATCCTGCTGGATAAGCCAAAGGGCTTTAGCTCCAATGCAGCCCTGCAAAAGGTGCGCTGGTTGCTCAATGCCGAGAAAGCTGGCCACACCGGCAGTCTTGATCCATTGGCTACGGGTGTATTGCCCTTGTGCTTTGGTGAGGCGACCAAGTTTTCGCAGTATTTGCTCGATGCCGACAAGGGTTATGAAACCCTGATGCAACTGGGTGTGACCACCACCACGGCCGATGCCGAGGGTGAAGTCATCGAGCGTAAGCAGGTTAATGTCCAAGGCGCCGATATTGAAGCGCTATTGCCGCAGTTTCGCGGTGACATAAAGCAGATTCCACCGATGTACTCGGCACTCAAGCGTGATGGCCAGCCGCTGTACAAGCTTGCTCGTGCCGGTGAGGTCGTCGAGCGTGAACCGCGTGACGTGACCATCTCCCACTTGGAGTTGTTGTCCTGCGAGGCAGAAGTTGCGCGCCTGGCTGTCGATTGCAGCAAGGGCACCTACATCCGCACATTGGTCGAGGATATCGGCCATCTGCTGGGCTGTGGCGCTCATGTTGCCGAATTGCGCAGAACCAAGGCCGGCCCGTTCAATCTGACTCAAACCGTCACATTGGAAGAGCTTGAAGCTGTCCATGCAGATGGCGGTAATGAAGCCGTTGACCGCTTCTTGCAGCCAGTCGATAGCGGTCTGGAGCACTGGCCGCTGTTGCAGTTTTCCGAGCACAGCGCGTTCTACTGGTTACAGGGCCAGGCGGTACGCGCTCCAGATGCGCCAAAGTTCGGCATGGTTCGGGTTCAGGATCACAACGGTCGCTTCATCGGGATTGGCGAAGTCAGCGAAGATGGCCGTATTGCACCACGTCGGTTGATTCGCGCTGAGTGAACAAACCGTAGTAGAATGCGCGGCCAGAGAATTTAGTGATCTAAGTTTGAGACAGAATTTGAGAGCTGCTTAGCTATAAGGGGCTCTCACACCGAGGATGGCTGTTAATAGGCACGGTCACTCCTCACTTTAAAACATGGGAAGCAGTTCCCAGCCTATTGCGACCGCTCTGCGGTTGCTTGAATGAGAGGAAGCCAACATGGCACTCAGCGTTGAAGAAAAAGCCCAAATCGTAAACGACTACAAGCAAGCTGAAACTGATACTGGTAGCCCGGAAGTGCAAGTTGCACTGCTGTCTGCCAACATCAACAAGCTGCAAGGCCACTTCAAGGCCAACGGTAAAGATCACCACTCGCGTCGTGGTCTGATCCGTATGGTTAACCAGCGTCGTAAGCTGCTGGACTACCTGAAGGGTAAAGATGTTAGCCGTTACAGCGCCCTGATCGGTCGCCTGGGTCTGCGTCGCTAAGCGATGCTTGCGCGTAGCTGAATGCTGAAGCTGGAAGTGGGTTTACCCCACTTCCAGCTTTTGTGTTTCAGCTACATGCATTTTGGACAGTCTCGGGCCGACTCCCGCAGCTGCCCACGAATTGTTTTATGCAACATTCAGGTGGTTTCGCAAAGCCCCATGTGCGTGTCTGACGCCGTCGCTTTTCGCAGCCCCTTCAGGTTTCCCCCAAGGCAATATAGAGAAGGAAAACACCGTGAACCCGGTAATCAAGAAATTTCAATTCGGTCAATCGACCGTTACCCTCGAGACAGGCCGTATCGCCCGTCAAGCCTCCGGCGCTGTGCTGGTCACAGTTGATGACGACGTAACTGTTCTGGTTGCTGTAACTGGCGCCAAGACCGCTGATCCGAGCAAGGGCTTTTTCCCACTGTCCGTGCATTACCAGGAAAAGACCTACGCTGCTGGTAAAATCCCTGGTGGTTTCTTCAAGCGTGAAGCACGTCCTTCCGAGAAAGAAACCCTGACCTCGCGCCTGATCGATCGTCCGATCCGCCCGCTGTTTCCAGAAGGCTTCCAGAACGAAGTGCAGGTAATCTGCACCGTTATCTCCACCAGCAAGAAGACTGATCCGGACATCGCTGCGATGATCGGTACTTCGGCTGCCCTGGCGATTTCGGGCATCCCGTTCAACGGCCCAATCGGTGCTGCGCGCGTGGCTTTCCACCCGGAAACAGGCTACCTGTTGAACCCTAACTACGAGCAGCTCAAGGCTTCGAGCCTGGACATGGTTGTAGCCGGTACCAAAGACGCCGTACTGATGGTTGAGTCGGAAGCCAAAGAGCTGACCGAAGACCAGATGCTGGGCGCTGTGCTCTTTGCCCACGATGAATTCCAGGTCGTGATCAACGCTGTTGCCGAACTGGCCGCAGAAGCCGCCAAGCCAACTTGGGACTGGCAGCCGAAAGCCGAGAACACTGCACTGCTCAACGCTATTCGTAGCGAGTTTGGCGATGCTATCTCCCAGGCTTACACCATCACCGTCAAGCACGAGCGCTATGCGCGCCTGGGCGAGCTGCGCAATGAAGTCGTTGCCAAGTTCTCCGGTGAAGAAGACCAGCCGACTGCCGGCGAAGTCAAAGACATCTTCGGTGAAATCGAATACCGCACCGTACGCGAGAACATCGTTAACGGTCAGCCGCGTATCGATGGCCGTGACACCCGTACCGTGCGTGGCCTGAACATCGAAGTCGGTGTTCTGGACAAGACCCACGGCTCGGCCTTGTTCACCCGTGGCGAAACCCAGGCGCTGGTCGTGGCCACTTTGGGTACCGCCCGTGATGCACAGTTGCTCGACACCCTTGAAGGCGAGCGTAAAGACCCGTTCATGCTGCACTACAACTTCCCACCGTATTCGGTTGGCGAGTGTGGCCGCATGGGCGCTACGGGTCGTCGCGAAATCGGTCACGGTCGCCTGGCGCGCCGTTCGGTCCCCGCCATGCTGCCAAACGCCGATGAGTTCCCGTACACCATCCGTGTGGTATCGGAAATCACTGAATCCAACGGTTCCAGCTCCATGGCTTCGGTCTGCGGTGCTTCCCTGGCGCTGATGGATGCCGGTGTTCCGATGAAGGCTCCGGTTGCCGGTATCGCCATGGGCCTGGTTAAGGAAGGCGAGAAGTTCGCAGTCCTGACCGACATTCTCGGCGACGAAGATCACCTGGGCGACATGGATTTCAAGGTAGCGGGTACCGACAAAGGCGTTACCGCGCTGCAGATGGACATCAAGATCCAGGGCATCACCGAAGAAATCATGGAAATCGCTCTGGGCCAAGCCCTGGAAGCGCGCCTGAATATCCTCGGCCAGATGAACCAGGTTCTCGCCCAGTCGCGTACTGAGTTGTCGGCAAATGCCCCAACCATGATCGCGATGAAGATCGATCAGGACAAGATCCGTGATGTGATCGGTAAAGGCGGCGCGACCATCCGTGCGATCTGTGAAGAAACCAAAGCCTCGATCGATATCGAAGACGACGGTTCGATCAAGATCTTCGGCGAAACCAAGGACGCAGCTGAAGCCGCTAAGCAGCGTGTCCTGGGCATCACCGCAGAAGCTGAAATCGGCAAGATCTATGTCGGCAAGGTTGAGCGTATTGTTGACTTCGGCGCCTTCGTAAACATCCTGCCGGGCAAAGACGGCCTGGTGCACATCTCGATGTTGAGCGATGCTCGCGTTGAGAAGGTCACCGACATTCTGAAGGAAGGTCAGGAAGTTGAAGTGCTGGTACTGGACGTGGACAACCGCGGCCGTATCAAGCTGTCGATCAAGGACGTTGCCGCTGCCAAGGCATCGGGCGTTTAATCGCGAGCTGTCTGTAGTCTAGAAAAGGGCCCCCTTGCGGGCCCTTTTTTTTGCGCTGTGATAATTGTGGTTTTGATTGTGTCGGGTGGGCGCGGCTGCTCAGCATTGAATGCCAAATGTTTTGCTCAGCTTGGCGGCCCCTTTTGGGGTCAAGGTGAGCGCCCTTGAGTCGAGGTGACGGCTCATCCAGCCTTGTTTAAGCATCAAGTTAAGTAATGCTGCTCCCAATGCACCGCCGATGTGTGGAGATCGCTCACTCCAATCCATGCAGGGGTAGGCCAGACGCCTGCGTTGGCTTAATGCGCTGTCTACATCAAGCCCCAGTCGGGCAAGGCTGTCTGCTCCTTGTTCGCTCAGGCAGTAATCCTTGTCTTGTAGATAAATCCAGCCCTCATTCAGCAGTGCATCGTGCAACCCGACCGCAATCTCGCCTGCGCAATGGTCATAACAGGTTCTCGCATGCCTCAAGGCTGAAGGCGTGCTGGGTTTGAACCTCATTGCCTGGTGGTCCGTTATCGACAATAACGACTCCAACGCTTTGGCCACCTGGGCATTGCTTAGCCGGTAATAACGATAGCGACCTTGAACATGCATCTCTACCAAGCCCTGCTCGCGAAGTCGCGCAAAGTGAGCGCTTGCTGTCGAGGCGCCAACATCGGCCAGCGCGGCCAGTTCAGTCGCCGTGCGAGCACAGCCGTCCAGTAGCGCGCAAAGCATTTTTGAGCGGGCAGGGTCAGCGATTGCACCTGCTACCGCCGCCAGAGAAAGATCTGCAGATTCAGCATCCATAGTTCAGCTTTTCCCGAAGTGTCCATGTGCGAAATCATCATACTTCGGCAAAAGCATAGGAAGGAACAGGTTGATGAACGCATCGAGTTTTTTTGGCAAAAAGGTAGTGGCTGCAACTTTTTTGATGGCTGTCTTCGGCTGGGGTATTGGTTTTTATGGCCCGCCGATATTCATTTTTGCCGTGATGCAGAGGACCGGCTGGTCCTTGGCGCTGTGTTCGGCAGCTGTGACCCTGCACTTTCTGGCAGGCACCTTGGTAGTCGTGAAGCTACCTGTTCTATATAAACGTGCAGGTATTCCCTTAACGACGCTTTTCGGCGCGATGACCCTTGCTTTGGGTGTGTACGGGTGGTCGATAGCCAGCCAGCCGTATCAGTTTTTCATAGCCGCAATCCTCAGCGGGTTCGGTTGGGTCACCATGGGCGCTGCAGCGGTCAATGCAATTATTGCCCCCTGGTTCGTCAGCAAGCGCCCAGGTGCCTTGGCAATGGCCTACAACGGCGCGAGCATCGGTGGTGTCATCTTTTCATCTGTTTGGGTCTATCTAATTGGCCGGTTTGGATTTTCACAGGCCTCAATTGGCGTCGGGGTTCTGTCGGTGTTCGTTATCGCACTGCTCTGCTTTTACGTTTTCAGGGTTCGGCCTGGACAGATAGGCCAATACCCGGATGGTGAGTCTTATGCGCCAATTGAGCAGGCCCAATCGTCAAGCCCGGCAGTGATATCACTATGGAACAATAGGCAGTTCCTCACGTTAACGGTGGCAATGTCACTCGGGCTGTTCGCTCAGATTGGGCTGATCAGCCAGCTGTTCTTGCTATTGGTTGGTCACGTCGCGGAACAACAGGCGGGGTTGGCAATGGGGCTGGCAACGGTAAGCGCGATAGCGGGCAGGTTTTTGTCCAGCTGGCTGCTATCGCCAAGCGCAAGTCGCCGTAGGGTTGCTGGCATGAGCTATGGCTGCCAGTTCGCCGGATGCTTGAGCTTGATGGGCATAGGTGCTTTTCCAGAGCTGCTTTGGGTCGGCATGGTCCTTTTCGGCCTGGGCATTGGTAATGCAACGTCCTTGCCACCGCTTATTGCTCAGTCTGAGTTTGCTCGCCGGCAGATTCAACGGGTGGTGACGCTGATCGTTGCGACTGCACAAGGTTGCTACGCTTTCGCTCCGGTAGTTTTTGGCGGGGCCAGATCATTCTTTGCAGGGGGAGCGGGGGAGTTGTTCATACTGGCTATGGCTGGATGCTTTCAAGGTCTTGCAATATTCGCCCTGTTTGTCGGGAGCAAAGGTTCAGAACAATCAGGAATAATGTTCAAGTCACCAGGCAGTAATGGGGCAAACCCAAGTGCCTAGCGTGATGCGCTGCATGGCTCTGGTGTTTTCCAGGTGCAGATAATACCCGCTGGCATTAGGCTATCGCGGTGGATGGCTAAGTACATATCGAGCTCTCAGGAATATAACTTATGGAAAAGACCGCTTGCCGCTATCACCCCGACCAGCCAGCGACCTAGTTGTGTCGCTCGTGCGAGCGCAGCTATGGCGATTTTTGTATTCCGTTGAATATGGATGCGCCGGATGACGCGCCACGTTGTCCCATGTGCAGCAGCCAGCTGGAGTTTCTGGGGGCTGCCAATACTGCGCAGCCGTTTTGGCAGCGTTTGCCAGCATTTTTCCTCTACGCCTTGCAGCCCGGGCCGCTGGCATTTGCCGCGCTGTTGGCTGTTGCCAGCATCTTTATGCCGCGTTCGATTATCTTGTGGGTGATTCTGTTCAGTATCGCCACCAAGTATTTTCACAGCGTCATTGAGGCCAACAGCCTTGCGGTAAAGGCTGCGCCAAGTTTGACCAGTGCTTTTACTGGCGAGGGCTTCAGCCTGTTTTTCAAGCAGCTGGCGGTATTCCTCATCGCTTTTGCGATCCTTTGGCTCGCGGCGGACTTCAACAGCGAAGCGCTTTATTGGTGTGTGAACATCGGCCTGTTGCTGGTTATGCCCGCGAGCATCATACGTTTGGCGCTGGATAAGGACCTCTCTTCGGCATTGAGTCCGGAGCAGGTCGGGCAGGTCATCACCGCCATGGGCTGGCGCTATCTGATTCTTTGCGCATTCCTGTTCATCCTCTGGCAGTCACCGGGCTGGGTCGCTTATATGCTGGCACATGGCTTGCCCCGAGTGATCTTGCTGCCGGTCATGGCCTTTGCCTTCGCCTATTTCGGCGTGGTGATGTGCGCGATGATGGGCTACGTCGTGTTCCAGTACCAAGGTGCATTGGGCTACGTGATCGTCGATGAAGATAGCCAGGCAGGGTTTGCGGCAGATGAATACCAGCGGCGCAAGGCGCTGGCTGAAACCGAGATCCGCTTGAAGGAAGGGCAGAGTGATAATGCTCTTGAAACGCTGACCGCGGCACTTGAGAAGCATCCTGACGATCTCAAGCTCAATGAGCGATTTCACCAACTGCTTTTCAATCTCAATTCAGGCGAGCGCTGCTTGCGCCATCTTCAGCATTATATGCCGCTGGCTGCGCGGCTTAACCCGGCACTGGGAGCGACGGCCTTGCTTAATGCCCGTCGGTTCAAGGCCGATTACCTGCCTGATGATCCTCTGGTCTGTGAGCGTATTGCCGAGGCCCTGGCTATGCGCCACAAGAATCGTGAGGCCTTGAGCCTGCTACGTAACCTGCATCAACGGGCACCTGATTACCCACAAATTCCGCGGGCTTATCTGCTGGCGGCACGCATTTTTGCCGAAGGGCTTGGGCAGGTTGAGCAAGCGCAAAAATTGCTGCAGTTCGTTCGCCTGCGCTATCCACAGTCGCCCTTGCTCGGCGAGGTGGCCAACCTGGAGGCGACCCTGGCCAAATTATCCGGCATGCCGGGTTGATCCGATTATATCGTGCAATATGCCCGGTAGAATTTGATCGAACATGCGCATTGCACGAAAGCTGAAAATTGGTTTGATTGTTAAGTATATGATTTAAAAGGGTTTTTATCTGTTTAAAAAGTTGGCACAGGGCCTGCAATAGTACTGGTGAGACTGCAGCTAGGATCTGGCATGCAGAATAATCAAAATGTACAGGAGCGATACCCATGAAAACGCCAATTAATAAGTTCGCCTTTGCCGCTATCACCGCGACCGCCCTGAGCTTGCCGCTGGCGGGTACCGCATTTGCCGATACCTCAAGCGCCATGCAGCCAACCATGCTGGCCGCCAACGACA
The DNA here is from genome assembly GCF_000222125.1 of Pseudomonas sp. S9. Taxonomy (NCBI): domain Bacteria; kingdom Pseudomonadati; phylum Pseudomonadota; class Gammaproteobacteria; order Pseudomonadales; family Pseudomonadaceae; genus Pseudomonas; species Pseudomonas sp. S9. The sequence goes on from NZ_AFFX01000005.1 coordinate 359,310, forward strand.
CCATGGACCAAGCCGGTGAAGTTGTAACCGATACCTGGATCACCAGCAAAGTTAAGTCGACCTTCCTGGCTGACGATAGCCTCAGCGCCCTGGATATCAAGGTCGAGACCAACAAAGGTGTTGTGTCGTTGTCCGGCGTCGTGGCCAGCGATGCAGAGCGTGATCTGGCAGTGGCCAAAACCAAGGAAATCAACGGTGTTAAAGACGTTTCGGCTGATGGCCTGAAAACAGCTGACTAATTCAGCTTGCCAGGTTGCCAAGTGCAATTGTCTTCAACGCTAGTTAATGTTCGCAATTTAGAGACCTCTGGAGCTGCAGGGAGTGCAGTCGCTTTTTCAGCGGTCTCGAACAGGAGCACACCATGAATTCTGATGTAATCAAAGGTAAGTGGAAGCAGCTCAATGGCCGCATCAAAGAGCGTTGGGGCAACCTGACAGATGATGATCTTGATGTAGCTGAAGGTCACAGCGAATACCTCGCAGGGAAGCTGCAAGAGCGTTATGGCTGGACCAAGGAAAAAGCTCAGCAAGAATTGCGTGACTTCAGCGACAAGCTGTAAGTCAGGCTAGCGACAAAGGCCCAGGGTTGAATGCCCTGGGCCTTTGTCGTTTCAGCTCGGCTGGTTATTCAGATGCTGGCGATAGATATGCACTTGCATTGTTTGTTCGGCATCGGGGTAGACACGATTAAGAAACTGCGAGACTTCGGCCAGTGCCTTGAGGTCCTGGTGGCGACCCAGTTGTTTTGCCAGTTGCAGGGTCATCGCCGGCAGCATGGGTGGGCGTTGCTTGGCTTGGCTAAGCAGGCGCCAGGGGCCAAGAGCACAAGGGCCTTGATCCACACAAAGAAGCCGCTGCAATAGATGCAGTTGCACGCTTGGATGCCTGAGCAAGCGCTGTTGCGTGCCACTGCTATCAGCCACCATCCGCTTGAAGAGTGCCAGGCTCTGCGCTGAGTCAGGCAGTTTGAAAGCCTGCTTCAGTACGGCGCTGAGTAAGGTTTTATCCTGGCGGGTGAGAGCCAGTGCGTACAGCTTTTCCAGCAATTGGGGGCGGTTAGGATACTGCTCGACAAGTGTCAGGCCCCGGGTGCTGGCGCGTTCCAGTTCAAAGTCGGCAATGAGCTTGTCGAGGCTGCCCAGCTCACGTTTGAACTGTGCGTCTGGATCGGTTTTATTCAGGTAGTCTTGATCAACCCTGAGTTTACCGCCCAGCTGGCTCAGGTAGATGGCCAGAAAGCCCGCGCCCAGCCCGCCCAGGTGTGCATAGTAGTTGGTGTTGTCGTTGGCCATGAGCAAGCCATAGAGTTCCTTGCCCATCCACACCGGTAGAATCCACAGTGCCGGCGCTCGGAAATAGCCAAACAATGGCCCCAGCCAGTAGAAAAAGTTGATCCTGCGCAGGCCGTAGATTGCCAGGTACATGCCCATCAAGCCTGAAATCGCTCCGGAGGCGCCAACACCGGTGACCCACGCCGGGTCCATGATCCACCAGAGCAGGTGGGAGGCGACGCCGCAAGTCAGGTAAAGGCCAAGATAGAGCCAGCGACCAAGGGCGATCTCCAGGGCAAAGCCGAAGATAAACAGAAACAGCATATTACCCGCGAGGTGAGAAAAACTGCCGTGCAGGAACATGGCGCCGAACAGGCCTTCAAGGCTAAAGCGCGCTGGAATAAAGCCGAAACGCATGCTGCTGATTTGGTCGCGCAGTTGCTCGACCTTGCTGCGTTGAGCTTGCCAGTTGCTGTCGGCCAGATAGTCAGGGTTGTGGTGAATAGCGTTCTCAAACTGAAGGTCGTAGAGCACCATGCGCGCCATCTGGCTGCGGCGTACGCGTTCGAGTTGTGTGGTTTCGCTGGCGCTCAGTTCATGCCGGGCACTGAAAGATTCAACAAAAAGTGGACGCTCACGGCTCAGCAAGCCTGCTTGCAGGTAGCTGTCGACCGCCTTGGCTTCGCGAGCGCTGTCGCCCCCTTGGTAGCCGAAGTAAATCAGCACATTAAGGGCGATAAGCAGCAAGGTCATGACCGGAGGTTTTTTCCAGTCCAGCGGGTGCTCAGCGGGGAGTATTAGCATCAGCAATCGATCCGTGATGGCATTTTGGCTTGGAGCCTACCACCAGCTGTTTATGCTGTCAGTTACCGCGTTTACTGGTGATGCGTTTTAAGCGGTTGCCCTCAAAACGAATAAAATGATACATGCCGCTGCGCGGCCCGTAGGCCCACTCCTCAATGGCCACCTCATTGGTATAGCCGAATGAGTCGACGATTTGTTTATAGCCGAGAAAGTCGCGGCTGACAGGTTCGCCGCACTTGGCGGAGACTTCGCTGGTCGTGTCGTCAGTGGTGACCAGAGCGCTGCCGCAACGCAGGCTGTCGGCCAAGACCAGGTTGCTGCAACTGAGTAACACCGAGGCTGCCAGAAATCGCTTCACATATATTCCTTGTCCAGAAATTGGGCGCAGTTCTATTGGCGCTTGCGCTCAATACGCAGCAGGCGGCTGCCCTCGAATGTGAGGATGCTGTTTACGCCGTTGTTGGGGCCATAGACCCATTCCTCGATTTTCATCTCGCGGCGCTCATAAGGGCCCAGGGTGTAGCCGACTACATCGCGAAAGGCCGGGGCTCCGCATTTGCTCTCGACCTCGAATGCGCGGTCCCCGGTGCTGATCAATTGGCTGCCGCAACGCATGGTGTCGTCGGCATGGACGACACCCGCGCTGAGCGCAAGCGCCAGCAGAATCAGGCTTTGCATCAACTTTCCAGTCATTCGCTACCCAGTTGCAGTGGTGTGGCTACACGGCCGTCTGCTTCGGCACTGCCCAAGCTAACGTCCAGCAGATAGATACGCTCATCACTCAAGCCATTCTGGGCCAGGTAATCCTTGATGCTAGCCGCGCGCTCTTGCGCCAGTTTGCGCAGCAACAATTCGCTGGTGCTCCATTGCGCGAGAACTGCGTCGCTGAGCATCTTGGTGCGCTGTTCGTCATCCAGTTCAGCCCACTGCGCGGGGGGCTGCTTTTTCAGGCGAGCCCGGTAAATGCCTTCGAGCATGGGGCCTTTGATGTCATCTGGCACCTCAAGCTCGTCGGGATCGGCAGGCACGGTATCACCGCGGCGCTGGAGCATTTTGTAGTAAGTCGATTGATATTCTCTTTGCAGTCGCTGTTCGGCCAGCAGAGGGCCGTCAGCGGTTTGCGCGCTCATGCCTTCCACTTCCAGGCGCAAGGCAGGGCGTTCGCCGAGGGCCTTGATCAGGGTGTCGAGTGAGCTTTTCGCGGACTTGTCGAGCTCGCTGCTGCCAGCGTCGAACTGCACATTGCTCAGGTCGACGTCACTGCCGCCGGCAACCAGGCCGCCAATGAACTTGAAGGGCGCAGTTGCCGCGCGAACCACCAGGTTGCGCAGGGTCTGCCAGACGATGGGCATCACACTGAACTGCGGGTTATTGAGATCGCCCTGAACCGGTAGTGCCAGGGATATCTTGCCATCGCTGTCTTTGAGCAGCGCCACCGCCAGTTTGATCGGCAGGTCCACGGCGCTTGGGCTGTCTACTTTTTCACCCAGTTGCAGTTGCTCTACGACCACGCTGTTTTCGGCATTGAGCTTGCCGTTATTGATCTTGTAATGCAGGTCCAGGTTGAGTCGGCCTTTGCGAATGCGATAACCGGCAAACTTGCCGGAGTAGGGCGTAAGCGTGGTGAGCTCGACGCGCTTGAACTGGGTCGCGATATCGAGGCTGGCCAGCGGATCAAAAGGATTCAGGCTGCCTTTGATGCTAACGGGGGCGTATTTGTCGACTTTACCGGCAATATTGATTTTTGCAGGTTTGGGCGCCCGGCTATCGATGGTGCCAATCTGGCCGTTGAGTTGCTGGATAGCTGTGGCGAAGTTGGGTGTCAGGCTAAAGTCGGCAAAGTTGGCCGAGCCATCGGCAATATTGATTGCGCCAATATGGATACCCAGCGGTTTGCCTGCCGGTTCGGCTTTGGCATTGGGATCAGCAGGCTGCGGGATCACCAGTTCACCGACGTTGGTGGTCAGGTCCTCGTTGATCAAAAAGCGCGCATAAGGGTTGTCCAGGCTGACTTTGTCGATGCTCAGGCTGTCGCCGTGCTGATAATTAACACCGGTAAGATCAAGGGTTTTCCAGCGCACAAAGTCGCGCTGCTTGATGGTGTCGAGGGTGTGCAGCTGGGTCACTTGGGCGTTACCGGTAACGCTCAGTTGCAATGGGTCGGTGCTGGTCAGCGCAACATTCAACTGGCTGCCAAGCATGCCGCTGCGCAGTTCCAGGCGCACAAATGGGTCCATGTAGGCTTGCGCAACGCGCAGGTCGATATTGTTGGTGGTGACGTTCAGGTAGGCGGTGGTTGGCGTCAGCTGAACCTTACCTTCTGCCTGGAGCTTGCCTTGCTTGCCTATGCCGGTGTCGAGCTTGATATCGAACGGCGTGGTGCCCTGGCTGTTGAAGTTCTTGATGTCCAGATTGAGCGGGCCAAGTTCGAGGGCCAGGTCTTTTTCAGGCACTTTGTCGGCCAGATGCACCTGATAGTCGCGTAACTGCACATCCTTGAGCAGCACGATCCAGGGCTTGCCTGCTTCGGGCTGGGTGTCAGCCTTTGCTGCGGGCTTGGTTTGCGGGGTGGAAGCAAGCTGTTCACCTTGGCTGGCTTTGTCTGTGGTGGCAGGCGTGTTGGCGGATTTCGCTGCATCCTTGTCTGCCGGGGCGGGTTCGCTGCTTGGCGCAACTTCGGCCACGGACTGTGCGGTTTCTGCCTTGCTCGCCGCCGTGTCAGTTGGTTCGGCGGTTGGCGCAGCTGCTGGTTTTTCCGGGGTTTTCTTCAGCGCAGGCTGGCTGGCAAAGAGTTTTTGCCAATCGAGCTCGCCATCGGCTTCGCGGCTGGCCCAGGTTTCAAGTTTCTGGCTACGAATCTTGCCGACTACAACTTCCTGCTTTGCCAGGTCGAGGGTTGTATCGCTGACTTCAAGGTTTTCAAGGTTGACCAGTGGACGGCCGTCTGGCGCCTTGATGGCGAAGGGTGAGACTTTCAGCTTGATCTTGTCCAGGCGCAGCTCCGTACTTTTGGACAGGTCGAGGCTGTAGTCGCTCGACAGGCTGAGCACGCCTTTTTCAAGATCAAGCGGCACGGCATCGCGCACATAGGGCCAGAAGCCTTGCATCTGAGCGTCGGTGACCTTGATGCTGCCGGTTGATGTGATCGGCACCAGGCTGACTTTTCCGGTCCAGTCGATACGCCCGCCGTGCGGGCCCGTGGCCGCGAGGGTCATCGCGGCGTTGTCATCGGGCAGGGTGCTGAGGTTGTTCAGCTCAAGGTTTAGCGCATCGTATACGAAATTGATCGGCTCGCTGGGGCGCAGATCCTGGAAGTGCAGGTAGCCGTCAACCAGCTTGATCCTGTCGATACGCACTGGAAAGGGTTCGCTGGGCGGCTCTTGAACTTCAGGCTGTGGGCTTTCCGGCAGCTTGAACAATTGGGTCAGGTTCAGCCCGCCTTGCTTGTCGAAAAGAATTTCGCTGTGGGCTTTGTCCAGTTCAATGTCAGCCAGGTGCAGGGCTTTGGTCCAGGCACTGTCGGTCTCGACATTGGCATACAGGCGCTCGAAGGCAATGTGCTTGGTTTCTCCGGCGCCAATGCTCATGCCCCAGAGCTTCAGTTCCAGACTGAAGGGGTTGAACTGCATGCGTTCGAGCTTGGCCGGTTGGGTGGCGTACTGTGCCAGCTGTTGATTGATCACGCGCAGGCCGACGCCCGGAATGATCAAAAAACCCAGCAAGGCATACAGGCCGATGCCAAAGATAAGGGTGCCAGCGGTGTATTTCAGTCCTTTGTACATAGCTAAGCGTCATCTGTCCCGTCAAGAAATGCTTATGAGTATGGCACGCCTGAATGGGTTCAATGAAATCGGTGCGTCTTTTCGCCCGCACCGGCCGATGGCTTAAAACTGCAGGATCAGGGTTTTCAGGGGCGGCTGGCCGTCAGTCGATGGAAAGTCCGCTGCAGGGCTGATTACTTGGCAGTCACGCACGGGGCGCCCCAGTTTGTTTGCGCAACGCAGCACTTGCTCGCGCCAGTCGCTAATCGCCACCTTGGCCAGATTGTTACAGCAGATCAGAACGCCATTGTCGGCAGTGGCCAGGATCGCAGGCTTGAGCAGGCTTTGGTAATCGCGCAGCAGGTCGACCGTGCCGAACGCACTTTTGGCCCACGCGGGAGGATCAAGCAAGACCAGGTCGAATTGTTGTGGGGCGAGTCGCGGATAACTTGGCAGTTTTTGTCCACGGCGCTGGGCAATAGGCAAGCCTGCGAGCTGGCGGATAGCCGGGAAATAATCCGATTGAATAAACTGCATGGGCAGCAACTGCGGGTTGAGCGCACCATTTTCACGGCCAACGGCCAGGTTGCCTTCGGCGAAGTCCAGGTTGGTAACGCTTTTAGCCCCGCCAGCGGCTGCAGCCAAGCCAACGCCACAGGTGTAGGCGAAGAGGTTGAGCACGCTTTTACTTGCGCTGTGTTGCTTGACCCAGCCGCGCGTGTTGCGCAGGTCGAGAAACAGCAGCGGGTCCTGCCCGGCGTGGCGTCCGCGCACCCGGTAGTTAAGCCCCCATTCGTGACCGATCAGATCTTCGAGTGCTGCGTCTTGGGCCTTATATACCGGGTCCTGGCGGTCGATCCGCGAATTACCCTTCGAGCGGTCGTTGTAGACCAGCAGTAGCGGCTGGGGCGAGAAAATCATTGCACGTATCCGCGAGCTGCAGGAGTTCTTCTATCGCCAGACTCTGATGAAAGCTCTGAACCAACAGTTGCGGGCCGTAGCGGTCTATTGTCAAGCCACCGGCGCCTTCCTGGCTGCCGTGGAACAGGCGATAACAGTCGGTGCCCTGGCTGTGCAGCTGTTCGATCAAGGGTTGGCGGGTTGCCAGTGCGGCGCGCAGCGCCAATGTGAGAGCGGACATGCGCGACGACTCAAGAAGGGAAGTAGGCTAGTTTATCAATAAAAATGCCGGTGCTGAGCAACAGCACCGGCATTTAGGCGAAGGGTGTTACTTAATCGCGTTCAATGGCAAGGGCAACACCCTGGCCGCCACCAATGCAGAGGGTGGCCAGGCCTTTTTTGGCATCACGCTTGATCATTTCGTGCAGCAAGGTCACCAACACCCGGCAGCCGGATGCACCAATCGGATGGCCGAGGGCAATGGCGCCACCGTTAACGTTGATCTTCTGCACATCCCAGCCCAACTCCTTGTTAACCGAGAGGGCTTGCGCGGCAAAGGCCTCGTTGGCTTCGACAAGGTCGAGGTCTTCAATTGCCCAGTTGGCTTTCTCCAGGCAGCGACGGGTGGCCGAAACCGGGCCTATGCCCATGATCGCCGGGTCTACACCCGCATTGGCATAGCTGGCGATACGTGCCAGCACAGGCAAGCCCAGTGCCTTGGCTTTGTCCGCACTCATCAACAGGACCGCTGCCGCGCCATCGTTGAGGCTCGAGGCATTGCCTGCTGTTACCGTGCCGTCCTTTTTGAACGCGGGCTTGAGTTTGCCCAGTGACTCGGCAGTCACTCCGTCACGCGGGCCTTCATCCTTGGCGAAGGCAATTGGATCGCCCTTGCGCTGGGGAATCATGATCGGAGTGATTTCAGCCTCAAAGCGTCCGGCTTCAGCGGCCGCCACTGCTTTTTTTTGCGACGCGGCAGCGAACGCATCTTGCTGCTCGCGGCTGATGTCATATTTCTCGACCAGGTTTTCGGCGGTGATACCCATGTGGTAGTCGTTGAACGCATCCCAAAGACCGTCGGTAATAATGCTGTCGATAATTTTTGGGTGGCCCGTGGGCAAGCCAGTGCGAGCGCCCGGCATGACGTACGGCGCCAGGCTCATGTTTTCCATGCCGCCGGCAATGATCACCTCGGCATCACCGCAGCGAATCGCCTGGGCACCCAGATGCAGGGCCTTGAGGCCAGAGCCGCAGACCTTGTTCAGGGTCAGCGCCGGTACTGCATTTGGCAGCCCGGCAAGGATCGCGGCCTGGCGGGCGGGGTTTTGCCCCGAGGCTGCGGTCAGCACTTGGCCGAGGATGACTTCATCGACTTCTGCGGCGGGCAGTCCGGTTTGCTCGATCAGGCGAAGGATCACTGCTGCGCCCAGTTCTGGCGCTGGAATGCCCGACAGCGCACCTTGAAAACTACCAATGGCTGTACGTGTGGCGGCGACAATTACGACGTCTTGCATGGTTCTGTCCTCATTTCCAAAGGGTGAACAAGGCGAGGCTTGTTCACCGTAATTTCGGATTTACGCATGTGCCGTAGTGGGCGCTGGTGCGTGGATGGGCCCTATGTTGGCACATCGCCTGGAAGTGCGACCAGCCTTGAGCTTAGTTGGCAATGCCCAGGCGGCGGCGCGCGCGATGTATCGAACCGTTGCGTACAGCCCAGCGCAGCAGAGGCGCAAGGCGGTGGATGCCCAGACGAATCAGGCGGCTTCGTCGCTTGCTGACTGACTGCCCCAGCATGTCCTGGGCCCAGCCCGGCAGCAGGTCAATGCCGCCTTGCATAAAGAGCTTTGCGGCAAGTCCCGCGAGCACGCTTGGCGCGGGGGCATTGAGCAGGATTCGCAGAATTTCCAGTGAGCGCTCATCGCACAGTAACTGCGGTCGTATGTCTTCGAGGTACTGGGTAATTGCTGCACGTGAACGCGGAACCTCGGTTGCGCCCAGCCGTTCGGCAATCAGTGCCACTTCGGCGTAGTAGCGATCTTGGTCCGCGCCGGATAAATACGGGTTGCGGTAGCGCAGGTGCGACTGCAGAAAACTGTGCACTTCGGCCACGTGAACCCAGGTCAGAAGCTGCGGGTCGCTGGCCGCGTAAGGGCGTCCGTCAGGGGCAACACCTGTGACGTGCAAGTGAATGGTCTTGACCTTTTCGATCAGCCAGTCGGCATCGGCCTTGGCGCCGAAGGTGGTGCCGGATATGAACTGGCCGGTACGTCGCAAGCGGCCAAGCAAGTCTTCACGAAAGTTCGAATGATCCCACACCCCAGCCAGGGCCAATGGATGCAGCGCCTGCAATAACAGGGCACTGATACCGCCGACCAGCATGCTGGTGAAGTCGCCATGCACCTGCCAGCTGATCGATTCGGGGCCAAATAGGCCGGGGTCGCCCTTGGGATTCTCAAAGTCGATTTGCCCCAGCGCTATGCCGCTGAGCCCTAGAACCTGAGTTTCGATTTTTCGGCGAATATATTCCATGGCGCAAGTGTGCGGTTTATCCGCCAGGGCTACAAGATAGACGGCAATATGGCGCTTGGCCCCCTTAAAACCTGGCTATGGGTTTCAACGGGGCGCGCGCCTGACCTTTAGCGATTGAGGCGCTTGTCGATTAGATCGTCGACTACCGATGGGTCCGCCAGGGTTGAGGTGTCGCCCAATGTGTCGAGCTCGTTGCAGGCAATTTTGCGCAGGATGCGGCGCATGATTTTGCCTGAACGGGTTTTCGGCAAGCCGGGCGCCCACTGCATTAACTCCGGCTTGGCAAAACTACCAATTTCCTTGCTGACCAGCGCCAGTAGTTCCTGTTGCAGGGCGTCGCTGACTTCCACCCCATTCATTGGCGTGACGAAGGCATAGATGCCCTGGCCCTTGAGGTCATGCGGGTAGCCGACAACTGCGGCTTCTGCGAGCGCGTCATGCAGCACCAGCGCGCTTTCGACTTCTGCGGTACCAATGCGGTGGCCGGAGACATTGATGACGTCATCGACCCGTCCGGTGATCCAGTAGTAACCATCTTCATCACGGCGTGCACCGTCGCCGCTGAAGTAATAGCCGGGGTAGGCCGAGAAATAGGTATCAATCATGCGCTGGTGGTCGCCGTAGATACTGCGGATCTGGCTTGGCCAACTGGCTTTTATCGCCAGGACACCCGAGCCGGCGCCGTCGATTTCCTTGCCCTGCTCATCAAGCAGCACCGGTTGCACGCCAAAGAATGGGCGAGTGGCTGAACCGGGCTTCAGGTCAGTGGCACCTGGCAGTGGGGTTATCATGATGGCGCCTGTCTCGGTCTGCCACCAGGTGTCCACTACCGGGCAGCGCCTGTCCCCGACCACATTGAAATACCACTCCCAGGCTTCCGGGTTGATCGGCTCGCCGACGCTGCCCAGCAACCTTAGGCTGCTGCGCGAAGTGCTTTTGACCAAGTCGTTACCTTCACGCATTAGCGCGCGCAGGGCCGTTGGTGCGGTGTAGAAAATATTGACCTGATGCTTGTCGATCACCTGCCAGAAACGCGAGGCATCGGGGTAATTGGGCACGCCTTCGAATATCAGGCTGGTTGCGGCATTGGCCAGTGGGCCATACACGATATAACTGTGGCCCGTGACCCAGCCGACATCGGCTGTGCACCAGTAAACATCGTCCGGATGGTAGTCGAACACATATTTGTGGGTCATTGCGGCCTGTAGAAAGTAGCCGCCGGTGGTGTGCAATACGCCTTTGGGCTTGCCCGTACTGCCGGAGGTGTAGAGGATGAATAACGGATCCTCGGCATCCATCGGCTCTGGCGGGCAGTCGGCGCTCGCGTCGTGCATGGCTTCGTGATACCAGATGTCACGACCTTTAACCCATTGCACGTCCCCTTCGGTGCGCTGGGCAACGATCACGGTGGAGACGTTCGGGCAGCTTTGCAGTGCTTTGTCGACATTGGCCTTGAGCGGCACGTATTTTCCGCCGCGTACCCCTTCATCGGCGGTGATCACGGTGCGGCAGTCTGCGTCGAGAATCCGGTCACGCAGGGCATCGGGGCTGAAACCACCGAACACCACCGAGTGCACGGCGCCAATGCGTGTGCAGGCCAGCATGGCGTAGGCGGCTTCCGGGATCATTGGCATATAGATACAGACCCGATCACCTTTTTCCACGCCACGGCTTTTCAGCACGTTGGCCAGGCGGCATACGTTGTGGTGCAGCTTGGAGTAGGTGATGTTGGCCGACTCTGCCGGGTTGTCACCCTCCCAGATCAGCGCAATTTGCTCGCCATGCTCGGCAAGGTGACGATCAATACAGTTGAAGCTGACGTTGAGCTTGCCGCCCTTGAACCAGCTCGCATGGCCCTTGCGCATGTCGACCTTGCGCACGCTTTGCCAGGGCTCGAACCAGACGAGGAATGCCTTGGCCTGTTCGGCCCAGAAGGTTTCAGGCTGCTCGATCGATTGCTGGTACAGGCGCAAGTAGTCGTCGTTATTGATGTGCGCGAGCTGGCGAACATCATCGGCAACCGGGTGGCGAGTGACTTCAAACATGGCGGGCTCCTTATTTTTTTATCCGCGATTGTTTTAGGTTAGCACCCCATGAGCAGTGATTGTCGATAGGTATGGCGCTCAAGGCCAAGCGGTAACCTCTGCATACAATCTTTGTGCGGATAAGCAAAACCCCGGCAATTGCCGGGGTCTATGGGGAGCTGCAAGACGTATTTAGCCGCGATGCCTGGCGCGGAAGAAGTCGATCAAGCCTTGGGTCGAGGCGTCTTCTGCGTCATTCTGCTCGGTGCCCGTCAGGCGCGAATAAACCCCCTTGCCCAGTTCCTTGCCCAGTTCCACACCCCACTGATCGAAGGCGTTGATGCCCCAGATAACGCTTTGGGTGAAGACTTTGTGTTCATACAAGGCAACCAGCGCGCCGAGGCGACGTGGGCTGATACGCTCCAGCACCAAGGTGTTGCTGGGGCGGTTGCCGGGAATCACCTTGTGCGGCGCCAGTTCGGCGATCTTAGCCTCATCCATGCCCTGGTTACGCAGCTCGGCCTGGGCTTCGCTAAAGCTCTTGCCGAGCATCAGTGCCTGGCTTTGCGACAGGCAGTTGGCGTACAGCCATTGGTGATGGTCGGCCACGGGGTTATAGCTGACAACTGGCACGATGAAGTCTGCCGGAATCAGTAGGGTGCCCTGATGCAATAGTTGGTGATAGGCATGCTGGCCATTACAGCCGACGCCGCCCCAGATCACCGGACCTGTCGCGCAGTTCACCGGGTTGCCATCTTGCATCACCGACTTGCCGTTGGACTCCATGTCGAGCTGCTGCAAGTGCTTGGTGATGTTGCGCAAATAGTGGTCGTACGGCAGGATCGCCTGGCTCTGGGCACCCCAGAAGTTGCCATACCAGACACCGAGCAACGCCATGAGAACCGGCATGTTCTGTTCAAACGGCGCAGTCTGGAAGTGCCGGTCCATGCTGTAGGCACCGGAGAGTAATTCCTTGAAGTTGGACATGCCGATGGTCATCGCAATCGGCAAGCCAATCGCCGACCACAGCGAGTAACGACCGCCTACCCAATCCCACATCGGGAAGATATTTTCTTCGCGAATGCCAAAGGCCACAGCGGCCGTGGTGTTGCTCGACACCGCAATGAAGTGGCGGTAGAGCTCCGCCTCGCTGCCGCCTTGGGCCAGGTACCAGGCCCGCGCCGCTTGCGCGTTCTTCAGGGTTTCCAGGGTGCTGAACGATTTTGACGAGACGATAAACAGTGTGGTTTCGGCACGCAGCTTGGCTGCAAGGTCGTGAAATGAGCTGCCGTCGATATTGGCCAGGTAGTGACAGCGTACGCCGCGCTGGGCAAAGGGCAGCAAGGCCTCGGAGACCAGTTGCGGCCCGAGGAAGGAGCCACCGATGCCGATGTTGACCACGTCGGTGATTGGCTTGTCGGTGTAACCGCGCCACAGGCCGTCATGCACGCTGCCAACCAAAGCGGTCATCTTGTTGAGTACCTGTTGGACCTGAGGCATGACATCGACGCCCTCGACCAGCACCTTGTCTCCGATAGGGCGGCGCAGGGCGGTATGCAGGGCGGGACGGCCTTCGGAGGCATTGAGATGTTCGCCGCGGAACATGGCATCGATGGCGGCTTGCAGGTCAACATCGCGCGCCAGCTTGACCAGCAGGTCGCGGGTTTCAGTGGTCATCAGGTTCTTCGAATAGTCGAGGAACAGGCCACAACCGCTCAGGCTGAAAGTCGAGAAACGCTGGGGATCGTTGGCGAATGCTTCGCGCATGCTGAAGTTCTGCAAGCTGGTTCGATGTGCCTGGAGCGCTTGCCAAATGGGCTGGGCAGTAACATCGAGAGGCTGCTGGTAATACGGCATTGGCGCGGGCTTCCTTTTATGGAGAATTGTAGGTTTGTCCAGGGTTGCGGTCACAGGTTCATTGCATCCTGCGTTGACCCCAGCCAACTGCAAGTTGCTACGTTACTGCTAGAACGGGCCTTGTTACCAGCCGCACAAGCAGCTTTTAGCTTAGCCGCTTATCCTGGCAACTTGTCTAGAGACCCGCCACTGATGCAGGGGCAGGCTCATCCATGAGCGGGATGCTTATGCGGGCGTGTCGAGATCGACCAACAGGTTGTCGATCAGTCGGGTGTAACCGATAAAGGCTGCAACCAGAATAACCAGATGACGGTCTTCTGCGGTGACCGGGCGCAAAGTATTGGCCTCACGCACTTCAAGGTAGTCCGGGCGAAAGCCAGCCGCTGTGTGCTGGCTTTGTGCATGAGTGATCAGCTTTTCAAGGTCGCGCTCGCCGGCTTTGAGTGCCGCGGCCATCTCCTGCAACGAGCGGTACAGAACGGTTGCGGCCTTGCGTTGCTCGTCACTCAGGTAACCGTTGCGAGACGATAGCGCCAAACCGTCGGCCGAGCGGACCGTCGGTTCGCCAATAATCTGGATTGGCATGTTCAGGTCGTTGACCAGGGTGCGGATGACGGCCAGTTGCTGGAAGTCCTTTTGGCCGAAGATCGCCAGGTCAGGCTGGACCATGTTGAACAGCTTGCTGACCACAGTCGCCACGCCGTCGAAGTGGCCAGGGCGACTGGCGCCGCACAGGCCTTCGGAAACACCGAGGACGCTGACCCGGGTTTGTTCGTTCATGCCTTGTGGGTACATCTCTTCAACGCTAGGGGTGAAGAGCAGGTTGCAACCGGCCTTGATCAGTTTTTCTTGATCGGCAGCCAAGGTGCGCGGGTATTTGTCGAGGTCTTCATTGGCCCCGAATTGCAGCGGGTTTACAAATATGCTCGCCACCACGAAGTCGCTGCGTTGAGCGGCTTTCTCGACCAGTGCCACGTGCCCTGCATGGAGGTTGCCCATGGTCGGGACCAGGCTGATGTGTTTGCCTTCGGCACGGGCGGCCGCAACAGCAGCACGTAATTCGCGAACGGTTTTAACCGTGTTCATGCAGAGAATCCATGTTCGGCAGCTGGGAAGCTTTGGTCTTTGACGGCCCTGACGTAGGCAGTCAGGGCACCCTGGATGCTATTTTGTCCGACCATGAAGTTCTTCACGAATTTGGGCGCACGGCCAGTGAGTGACAGGCCCAGCATGTCATGGACCACCAGTACCTGGCCGTCTGTGCCGCCACCGGCGCCGATACCTATCACTGGAATATTGACCGCCTGGGTGATTTCAGTCGCCAGTTCGCTCGGCACGCACTCGAGAAGCAGCATGGCCGCTCCAGCTTGTTCGAGGGCCATGGCGTCGGCGCGCATTTGTCGGGCCTGGGCCTCCTGGCGGCCTTGTACCTTGTAGCCACCCAACACATTTACAGCCTGGGGTGTCAGGCCCAGGTGCGCGCACACCGGGATGCCACGTTCGGCCAGCAGGCGGATGGGTTCAGCCAGCCAGAGCGCACCTTCGAGCTTGACCATGTGCGCACCGGCCTGCATCAGGCTTGCGGCGTTGCTCATGGTTTGTTCAGTGGTCGCGTAGGCCATGAATGGCAAGTCAGCAACGATAAGCGCGCCCTGGTTGCCGCGTTTGACAGAGGCCACGTGATAAGCCATTTCAGCTGTGGTTACGGGCAGTGTGCTGTCGTGGCCTTGTAGGACCATGCCCAGCGAATCGCCAACCAGTATCACATCCACACCAGCCTGGCTGGCCGCATGGGCGAAGGTGGCATCGTAACTGGTCAGCATGGCGATCTTTTCGCCGCTTTGCTTGAGGCTTTGCAGAGTAGTCAGGGTGATATCAGGCATTTAGATTGTCCTCACTCAGGCATTATCAAGCAGATAGCTGCTCTAATTTGGCCTGCATTGGCCTCGGTTTGCACCGGTGCTGGGCAACGGGACGCCTATAGTCCTGATGACGAAGCCCTAAGTCAATTGCAGGTGTTACCCGCTTGTTACCGAGGTTGTATTGCGATGTCGGTCTCGATGGCTTGCCGGGCCCGTAAACACTGCCTCCAAGCCGCGATTTTGCTCGCTATCAAGAGGTGTTACTTCGGTGACGACTGGCCTGTGCCTGGCAGGCGTTCAAGGCCTTCGAATGGGCACTGGGCAAGCAAGGTGGATAAGGATCGACCATCCGGCAATCGCAGCTCAGGGGCAAGCTCGGCGAGCGGATACAGGACAAAGGCCCGCGCATGCATATGATAGTGCGGCACGGTCAGGCGGGGTTCGTTGAGCCTTTGCTGGCCGAACAGCAGGATGTCCAGGTCGAGTGTTCGAGGCCCCCAGCGCTGATCTTTGCGTTCACGACCCTGTTCGAGCTCTATGGCCTGCAAGGCGTCCAGTAGCTGCAGCGGGCTCAGTTGAGTGTCGAGCGCCGCCACTGCATTGAGGTAGCGTGGCTGATCTGCTGGGCCCAGCGGGTCGCTGGCGTAGAAGCTCGATTGTGCGACCAACTGCGTTTGCTCAATCCTGGCGAGCGCCGCCAACGCTGCATTGAGTTGCTGTTGCGGCGTTGCCAGGTTGCTGCCCAGGCCAATATAGACGCGTGTCATTAGTCGTTAGTCGTTGCTTTGGGCGGGACTGTTGTCGGCCGCCGGGTTGCGTTTGCGGCGATTGTTGGTCCGGCGACGCTTGCGCGGTGCGCCTGCGCTGTCATCTTTGGCGCTGAGGTCGCGAATCATGTTGCGGCGCTCGCTGTCACTGGCGTCCTGGTAGAGAGTCCACCAATCGCCGAGGCCATTGGTTTGTTCGCCAGCACTTTCACGCAGTAACAGGAAGTCATAACCGGCACGGAAGCGAGGGTTGTCCAGCAGTGCATCGGCGCGTTTTCCGCTGCGGCGCGGCAAACGTTCCTGCATGTCCCATATTTCACGGATAGGCATGGTAAAGCGCTTGGGAATAGCGATGCGCTGGCATTGCTCGGCAATCAATTCGTGCGCGGCTTCCTGCATGGCCGGGATCGGCGGCATACCGCGTTCCTGCAAGCGAAGAACCCGGGCGGGCAGTGCAGGCCAGAGCAGCGCGGCAAAGATGAACGCCGGGGTTACGGTCTTGCCCTGCTTGATGCGCTGGTCGGTGTTGACCAACGCATTGTGGATCAGGTCGTCGGTGTACTCCGGGTTTTGCTTGAGTGCGGCAGCTGAGGCAGGGAACAGTTGGCCAAACAGGCCGTAGTCGACCAGCAGTTCGTAGGTGTAGACCGCATAGCCTGCGAGAAACAGTTTGAGCACTTCATCAAACAGGCGGGCAGAAGGAATTTCATTCAGCAGCGGCGCCAGCTTGTAGATTGGCGCAGCGCTGTGTTTCTCAATGTCAAAATCGAGCTTTGCCGCGAAGCGAATCGCCCGCAGCATGCGCACGGGGTCTTCCTGATAGCGTTGGGTCGGGTCGCCGATCAGGCGTACCAGGTTGTTGCGGATGTCGTGGGCACCGTTGGCGTAGTCAAGAATGCGCTCGTTGGATGGATCGTAGTACAGCGCATTGATGGTGAAGTCGCGGCGTTGGGCATCGTCTTCCAGATTGCCGTATACGTTGTCGCGCAGGATCCGACCGTTCTCGTTGCGTGAAGACAGGTTGCTGTTTTCTTCTTCATCACCCTGTGGGTGGTTGGCGCGAAAGGTCGCAACTTCGATGATCTCGCGACCAAAATGCACATGCACCAGTTTGAAGCGGCGCCCGATAACCCGGGCATTACGAAATTCGGCGCGTACCTGTTCAGGCGTGGCACTGGTTGAGACGTCGAAGTCTTTCGGTTCGACATCGAGCAGCAGGTCACGGACACAGCCGCCGACCAGGAATGCCTGATAGCCAGCGTTTTGTAGGCGCTCGACGACACTTATGGCGTAGCGACTGATTTGCCCGCGCTGGATAGGGTGTTGGTTGCTATTGAGCACAACAGGAGTGCTGTGCGCATGCTTTGCATTGCGTACAGGAGGGCGTAACGACTTGAACAGCTTTTTCAGCATGGGATGCACTGTATAGCGAAATGGCCGGCCAGAATTAATGTTGACCGCAGGATTGGCGCGGATTCTAGCATTATGCGGGGATATGGTGTAGGAGGGAGGTGAATCATTGTCGAAATGCGTAAAGCACTGAGGGAGCCGAAGCTCCCTCTTAAATGGTTACGTGCTTTATTGTTATTATTATTTCGGGCTTGTTGTTTTTGTTCAATTGCCCGTTCCTTTTGGCCTGAGGCCTGAGGAAAATCTCCCAAGTCGGGAGTTAGTAGCAAACGGATTTCTTTGGATGCTGACATTGCAATGATCGTTCCGTGATCCAACCAGTTCAGGTGCTGCTTATAAGCAGTTTTGTTGTTCTCTACCTGGTCGCGGGGCAAGCCCCAAAAGCACATCCTCTCCAAAAGAATCAGTTTTCTGCGCCTCCTGTCCTGTTGTTTTTGTTGTACTGGAGTCGTTACGTTTTATTTTTATTATCTTTTTTGCTGCTTGTTATTGTTGTTGTGCAATAGATAAAGCATTTGCCGTGCCAGCTTTTGTGAATCCTTTAAAATCAACGACTTACGATTATTGAAGGTCATGGGCAGATACAAAAAAGCCGGGGTGACGTTACCGTAACTCCCGGCTTTTGTTACTAAGTATTGAAACGGTAACAGTCTGTGGAACCCTGTCAGCCTTCGAATGTCTCTCCAGGCCTGGTGCGCTTAGCCGTTGACCGCACCGGATTTGCGCCGAGGAATCCCCAGGCGCTGGCGGCGTTCCCACAGGCATTTGCGACTGATGCCCAATTTGCGCGCCAACTCGGTTTCGGTCATATGGTCCTGATGCTCAAGGACGAAGTGCTGGAAGTAGTCCTCCAGCGACAGGTCCTCGGTCGGCTCATGGCTGTTGTTGCTGGTCTGGGCGCTGTTCGACATGCTGCTGTCGAAGTCATCGTCCTCCATATCATCGAGCTCAACATCTATACCCAGCAGCTCGGCGGTAATCAGCGGGCTTTCGCACAGGATCACCGCACGCTCGATGGCGTTTTCAAGTTCGCGCACATTACCCGGCCAGGGGTACTGGCGAATTGCATGTTCGGCATTTGCGGCGAAGTGCAGGTCGCTACGGCCAATGCGCGCCGATTGACGCTGGAGAAATGCCTGGGCAATTTCCAGTACGTCCTTGCCGCGTTCGCGCAGGGCTGGAAGCTTGAGCGCGATTACATGCAGGCGGTTATAAAGGTCTTCACGGAATTGCCCTGTTTTGGCCAGGGTTTTCACATCGCGGTGGGTGGCGGCAATCAGGCGGACGTCGACTTTTTGTGATTGCACCGAGCCAACCCGTCGAATTTCACCTTCTTGCAATACGCGTAACAGTCGCGCTTGCGCTTCGAGTGGCAACTCGCCAATTTCATCAAGAAACAAGGTACCGCCATCGGCGGCTTCAACCAGGCCCGCGCGTGCAGCACTGGCACCGGTAAAGGCGCCTTTTTCGTGACCAAAAAGCTCGGATTCGATCAGGGTTTCCGGAATTGCAGCGCAGTTGACCGAGATCAGTGGCGCTTTCGCGCGCTTGGACAGGTTGTGCAGCGCTCGGGCTACCAGCTCTTTACCGGTTCCCGACTCACCCTGGATCAGGACATTGGAGTCTGTCGGGGCGACTTTGCGGATTTTGCTGTAAAGCTCAAGCATTGACGGTGATGAGCCGATGATGCCGATCTCGCCGTTGCTGGTGTCGGTTGCCTTGTCGCTGACCGGTTGCGCACCAGTCGTGCGTTCAGGAGTTGCACCCAGGTTGCTCTTGAGGGCCTGATGGTCACGCAAGATGCGGGCAACGGCTTGAAGCATTTCATCATGGTCGAATGGTTTGGCAATGTAGTCGACTGCGCCCATCTTCATCGAATCCACGGCTGAGCGCAGGCTCGCGTAGCTGGTCATGATGAGTACAGGCGTGCCTTCACCGAGCTTTATCAGTTCGGTGCCGGGCGCGCCAGGCAAGCGCAAGTCACTGACGATCAAGTCAAAGCCGGGGATGCTGAAGCGCTCCTGGGCTTCTTGTACGGATCCGGCTTCGCTTACTTCGTACTGGTTGCGCTCAAGCAGGCGGCGCAAGGCAGAGCGGATAATGGTTTCGTCTTCGACGATCAAAATATGAGGCATTAATTCGGTCTCTCGACGGTCTCAGGTCGCTGGTTTAAGTCGCTATTGACGTCGCTTCAACATGCCGCGGCAATGTCACCCTGATTCGGGTGCCCCGTTGCAGTTCGGTATCAGCCGGGCTGTCGATTGTTATTTGTCCATAATGCTCTTCCACGATGGAATAGACCAGCGCAAGGCCGAGTCCGGTTCCACTGCCAGGATCTTTTGTGGTGAAAAACGGCTCGAATAAACGGTCCATTATCGCCTTGGGAATGCCGCTCCCTTCGTCCTCTACAATCAGGTCAACGGTATGCTCGAAAGCCTCGCTCTTGACCCGGATGGCAGTATTCGCGGATGAAGCGTCGCGGGCATTGGACAACAGATTGATCAACACCTGTGCCAAACGTTGCGGGTCGCCCACGACCCAGTGATCGCAATCACACAAATTATAAAAATGTACTTCGACACTTTGCCTGTTTAAAGAGAGCAAACCAATGGCATCTTGTGCCACTTCAGCCAGGCACACCGGTTCATCGGCGTGTTGATGGGAGCCCGAGTGGGCAAAGCTCATCAACGATTGGACAATTCTCGATACGCGCTTGGTTTGCTCGATGATTTGCTGGCTGATTTCGGTCAGCTCGCTGTCTTCCTCGCGCTCTTCGCGCAGGTTTTGCGCCAGGCAGGCGATGCCGGTGATCGGGTTGCCGATTTCGTGGGCCACGCCGGCGGCGAGCCGACCAATACTGGCCAAACGTTCGGAGTGCACCAATTTGTCTTCGAGCACCTGGGTGTCGGTCATGTCTTCGAGCAGAATCACCAGCCCGCTGTTGCCGGGCGCGAGGGGTTCGATAATGGCGGCTTTATGCAGGCTGAGCCAGCGAATCATGCCGTCTTCACTCAGGCGGTGCTTGTGCAGGTGCTGGTCGGGCAGTTCGATGAAGTCCATCAGCAGGCTGCGCCAAGGCTCGCCCAGGGTGCCCAGGCGTGACCCGACCACGCGCTGTGCGGGCACACCGGTCAGTTCCTCCATGGCTTTGTTCCACATCAGGATTTCCTGATCCTTTGCCAGCGAACACACTCCCATTGGCAGCTCCTGCAGGGTCTGGCGGTGATAGCGGCGCAGTGCATCAAGCTCTGCTGCAAGACCGGTCAGGCGTGAGTGGTAGTCCTCAAGGCGGCTCTCTATAAAGTGTATGTCTTCGGTCACATAGGCTTCGCTGCCACTTTTGAAGGGTAGGAAAGTCTCGACTATGTCTTGTGACACGCTGGGCCCCATCAAGCCTGACAGGTTCGCTTCGATACGGTCACGCAATCGGCGCAGGGCATACGGGCGGCTTTCATCGAAGGGCAAGTGCAGGTCGCGCAGCGCCTGTTCGATTTCCCGTTGAGCAGTCTTGGCACCGAGGGGCTTGGCAAGCTGGGTGGCAAATTCTTGTGGTGATGCAGCCAGCAGTTCACGGCGCTGTGGGCGGCGTACGTTATCCACGGCGCAGGCTTGTGCGGCACTTTTTTCTTCCTCGCTGGCTTCGCTGAACAGCGAGACCAGGGTGAAGACCAACACGTTGGCGGCGAGGGAGCCGGTTGCGGCAAGGTGCCAGCTGCTGTCGTTGAGCACATAAACTATTTCTACGACAGGCAGGTAGATGTTCTGCAGGTTGCCGAGCAATGGCATCAGCATGCTGACGGCCCAGACGATGATGCCTGCCAGCAACCCGGCTATAAAACCGCGTCGATTGGCCGTTGGCCAGTACAAAACCGAGAGCACCCCCGGAAGAAACTGCAGGGTAGCGACAAAGGCCACTATGCCCAGGTTGGCCAGGTCTTGCTCGGCACGCAGCAGGGCGTAGAAACCGTAGCCGGCCATGATGATCAAGACGATCAGGGCGCGTCGGGTCCATTTCAGCCAACGGTAGATATTGCCTTCGGCCGGGGGCTGGTACAGCGGTAGCACCACATGGTTGAGCAGCATGCCCGAGAGCGCCAGGGTGGTGACAATGATCAGGCCGCTGGAGGCTGATAAACCACCGACATAGGCGATCAGTACCAGTGTCGGGCTATTGACCGCCATGCCCAGGCCAAGGGTGAAGTATTCGGGATTGGTGGTCGCACCGAGCTTCAGTCCCGCCCAGAGAATCAGGGGGACGGCCAGGCTCATCAATAGTAGAAACAGCGGCAGGCCCCAGCTGGCGCTAACCATTGCCCGTGGGTTGATATTCTCGGTAAAGGTCATGTGGTACATGTGTGGCATTACGATCGCAGAGGCGAAAAACACCAGCAGCAAGGTGCGCCAAGGGCCTTCCTGCAGCGGTGTATGCAGGCTGGTCAGGGCTGCCTGGTTCTGCACCAGCCACTGTTCCAGATCGTGGGGGCCGTTAAATACCGCATAGAGTGCATAGAGACCGATGGCGCTGATCGACACCAGCTTGACCACCGATTCGAACGCAATGGCGAAAACCAGGCCTTCATGCTTTTCTCGCGTTGCGATGTGGCGTGCGCCAAAGAGAATGGTAAACAGGATGATCAGCACGCAGAAACTGATCGCAACACGTGCCTGCATGGGCTCGTGGGTAAGAATGCTGATGGTGTCGGCCACTGACTGGATCTGCAGGGCGAGAAGCGGCAATACCCCAATAAACATGAAAATGGTGGTCAGCGCGCCGGCCCAGGTGCTGCGGAAGCGAAAGGCAAACAAGTCGGCAAGCGAGGACAACTGGTAGGTCCGGGTGATACGTAATATCGGGTAGAGCAGCACCGGCGCCAGCAGGAAGGCGCCCGAAACCCCCAGGTAGCTGGCGAGAAAACCATAGCCATATTGGTAGGCCAGGCCAACCGTGCCATAGAACGCCCAGGCGCTGGCGTATACACCCAGGGAAAGGGTATAGGTCAGCGGATGGCGGATGATTTTACGCGGGATCAAACCGTGCTCGCTGGCCCAGGCCACGCCAAACAGCATGAGCAGGTAAGCGGCACTGATGAGTATCAGCTGGCCAAGACTAAAGCTCATCGGCATCTCGTTGACTCTGCAGAATAAATGTCACCACGATCAGAATCAGCCAAAGCAGATAAGGTCGGTACCAGGCACCGTTGGGGTCAATCCACCAATCCATGATGGCCGGGGAAAACAGGTAAATTCCCACCACCAGAATCAGCACGAGTCGATAGATATACATGCCGCATCTCTTTTCGTGAGTCTGCTGATGTTACCGGATGCGTGCGCGGCTGCGTAGTTTGCGAATGCTTGATGGTTAACATCGTCAAGGCGCGCCAGCCTGATACGAATAACAGCTTGGGTTGTATCTTTAAACTGCAATGGCCATCAGCCAATCTTGTGTTTCGAGCCAAGCCGCCGGTTGTGGACCTTATTTTGTGCGTATGATCGGTGGCAGATGCGTGGCTGCGCGATTCTGGTGCTTCAACGCTTGGCCCTGGGTTCGAACACCCACGGAGTAGGGCCCTGGCATAAGTTTTGCGCAGCATGTTTATCGCTCAGGCTAGCAGGAGGCCCGCTGTGTCGATCCATATCGCATTACATCACGTTACCCATTACCGGTATGACCGGGCCGTTAACCTGGGCCCGCAGATTGTGCGTTTACGTCCAGCTCCGCATAGCCGCACCCGGGTGCTTTCCTATGCGCTGAACGTCGAGCCTGACGAGCACTTTATCAACTGGCAGCAGGACCCGCAGGGCAATTACCTGGCGCGTTTGGTGTTTCCGGAAAAAACGCGCGAGCTGAAGGTCGAGGTCGACCTGGTTGCGGAGATGGCGGTCTTTAATCCGTTCGATTTCTTTCTGGAACCCTACGCGGAAAAAATCCCGTTCAAGTACACCGAAAGCGAGCAGCGCGAGCTGGCGCCTTATTTGGTGACCTTGCCAAGCACACCATTATTTGCGAAGTACCTGGCAGGTATTTCCCGCGAGCCATTGCCGAGCATTGATTTTCTGGTGGCGATCAACCAGCGCCTGGCGGGCGATATCAAGTACCTGATCCGCATGGAACCAGGTGTACAGACGCCTGAGCAAACCCTGGAGAATGCATCGGGTTCATGCCGCGACACCGCCTGGCTGATGGTGCAACTGTTACGTCAGCTGGGCCTGGCCGCGCGTTTCGCCTCTGGCTACCTGATTCAACTGACGGCTGATGTGAAATCGCTGGATGGGCCCTCGGGCACCGATGTCGATTTCACGGACCTGCATGCCTGGTGCGAAGTTTATTTGCCGGGCGCAGGTTGGATTGGCCTGGATCCTACCAGCGGCTTATTTGCTGGCGAAGGTCACATTCCGCTGGCCTGCAGCCCCGAGCCTTCGTCGGCTGCGCCAATCAGTGGTGGAGTTGATGAGTGTGAATGCGAGTTTTCTCACGAAATGCGCGTTGAACGTATCTGGCAGGCACCACGTGTCACCAAGCCCTATACCGAAGCGCAGTGGCTGGCGATCAAAAGCCTGGGCAAACAGATCGATCAAGCGCTCAAAGACGTGGATGTACGCTTGACCATGGGCGGTGAACCAACATTCGTGGCGCTTGATTACCCCGACGATGCCGAGTGGAATACTGCGGCGTTGGGGCCGAACAAACGGTTGCTGGCCGCTGATTTGTTTCACCGTTTGCGCGAGCATTACGCGCCCAATGCCCTGGTCCATTTTGGCCAGGGCAAGTGGTACCCCGGCGAGCAGTTGCCGCGTTGGTCGTTGAACTGCTTCTGGGGGCGTGACGGCCAGCCAATCTGGCAAGATGCCAGGTTGTATGCTGATGAACACAATGATTCCGGCGCCGATGAAGCTTTGGCCGCCACATTCCTCCACACCCTCGCCGGGCGCCTGGGGCTGTCAGCCCAGCCCCTCTTTCCCGCCTATGAAGATAGCTTTTATTACCTGTGGCGTGAGCGCAAATTACCCAGCAACGTGACCCCGGATGATCCGCGCCTGGCCGACCCACTGGATCGCGCACGCCTGCGCAAGGTCTTCGAGCAGGGGCTGGATAAGATTATTGGCCATGTCTTGCCCTTGGCGCGTAACGCCGCTGAAACCGAGTGGCAGACCGGCAGTTGGCAGCTGCGCGATGAGCATTGCTGGCTGATTCCAGGTGATTCGCCGTTGGGCTATCGCTTGCCCCTGGAGTCCCAGCCTTGGGTCAGCAAAGCAGATTATCCCTACGTCAACCCGGTCGATCCTTCACAGCCAATGGCGCCGTTGCCGCAAGCTACCCAGGTTCAAAATCAGGTGCGTGGCGTCTGGCAAGGCAATCAAAGAACACCCGCAAAGCCAATGCCATTGCACACATCCGCCCAGGACATTGTGCGTACGGCTTTATGTGCTGAGCCCCGCGAGGGTCGCTTGTATCTATTTATGCCGCCCCTGGCCCGCCTGGAAGATTATCTGGAGCTGGTTGCAGCCATTGAAGCCACTGCCGCTGAGCTGGATTGCCCGGTGTTGCTCGAAGGTTACGAGCCATCGCGTGATCCGCGCCTGCAGTTTTTCAGGGTCACGCCCGACCCGGGGGTCATTGAGGTCAATATTCACCCATCCGCGAGTTGGGATGAATTGGTCGAGCGTACCGAGTTTCTTTATGAAACTGCCCGGCAGTGCCGCCTGAGCAGTGAAAAATTCATGATAGATGGTCGCCACACCGGAACTGGAGGCGGTAATCATTTCGTGCTTGGTGGCGCGACACCGGCGGACTCACCTTTTCTACGGCGGCCAGATTTGCTGCGCAGCCTGATCAGCTATTGGCACAATCATCCGTCACTGTCGTATTTGTTTTCAGGGCTGTTCATTGGCCCGACCTCGCAAGCCCCGCGCGTGGATGAAGCTCGCAACGATGCACTCTATGAACTGGAAGTGGCCTTCGCACAAATGCCTGAACCCGGCAAGGAGTGCGCGCCGTGGCTGGTCGATCGCTTGCTGCGTAACTTGCTGGTTGACGTTACCGGTAATACGCACCGTGCCGAGTTTTGCATCGACAAACTCTATTCACCGGATTCAGCCTCGGGGCGGCTTGGCTTGCTTGAGCTGCGCGCCTTTGAAATGCCACCACATGCGCAAATGAGCCTGGCTCAACAGCTTTTGCTGCGTGCGCTGATCGCACGTTTCTGGAAACAGCCCTATCAACCCGCAAGGCTGGTGCGCTGGGGTACCGAGCTGCATGATCGGTTCATGCTCGCGCATTATGTCGAGCAGGACTTCAATGATGTCTTGCAGGAGTTGAACGCCGAGGGTTACAGGTTTCGCGCCGAGTGGTTTGCGCCGCACTTTGAGTTCCGCTTCCCGAAAGCCGGTGATTTCAATGTCAAAGGCATCGACCTGGAGTTGCGCCAGGCGCTTGAGCCTTGGCATGTGCTCGGTGAGGAAGGCACGGCAGGCGGTACTGTTCGCTATGTCGATTCATCCCTTGAGCGCATGCAGATCAAGGTGCGCGGCATGGCGCCGGATCGCTACGTGATTACCTGCAATGGCGTGCCCGTTCCTTTGCATTCGAACGGCAAGGTGGGCGAGTTCGTTGCAGGGGTTCGTTATCGAGCCTGCCAGCCCGCCAACTGCCTGCAACCGACCATTGGCGTGCATGCGCCCTTGGTGTTTGATGTGCTGGATACCTGGATGAGCCGCTCTCTGGGTTGCTGCCAGTACCATGTTGCGCATCCTGGCGGGCGAAATTACGAAACCCTGCCGGTCAATGCCTATGAGGCTGAAAGCCGGCGTTTGGCGCGCTTCTTCAGGCTCGGCCACAGTCCAGGCAAGCGCGCGCCAGGGGCGGTGATTGCAAATGGTGAATTGCCGATGACGCTGGACTTGCGTCTGATCCCTTCTGGTCGCAAAGACTAACCTTTAGTTTGATGGCGCCTTATCCGCGCGCAATAACCCGAATCAGCAACCATGGCTTGGGTTATTGCGCCAGTGGAGCTCCGGGCTCAGCCTGTATTCGCTGTCGTGCGAGGGCTGGCCGGTGGTGCATTTACGGATATGCTTCAAAAATACCTACGCGCAAATGCTAAAGTTCGCGCATGTTAATGACTGTCTGAGATTTTGATGGCTGACCTGCTTGCCGACTATTCGCTCAATGATGCTGCCTACAACGAGCTGCTCGACACCGACGGGCAGGTACGACCTCATTGGCGGCGGATTGTCGAGCAATTGCAGCGTAACACGCCGTTTCAGTTGCAACTGCGCCAGGACTTGCTGGCGCGGCAAATCCAGGAAAATGGCATTACCTACAACGTTTATGCCGACCCGGAAGGCGCCGATCGCCCGTGGGAGCTGGATCTGCTGCCAAATGTAATTGCTGCGGATGAATGGCAGGTGATCGCCAAAGGGATCGCCCAGCGTGCCGAGTTGCTCAATCAGGTGCTGGCGGATCTGTACGGGCCGCAAACCTTGCTCGCTGATGGCTTGCTGCCCGCTGAGCTGGTCTTTGGACACAACAATTTTCTCTGGCCCTGTCAGGGCATCGAGGTACCAGGCGCAACCTACCTGCATATTTATGCGGTTGACCTGGCGCGTGCTCCCGATGGACGTTGGTGGGTCACCGCAGACCGAACCCAGGCGCCATCTGGCGCGGGCTATGCCCTGGAAAACCGGCAGATTGTTTCACGCGCCTTTCCGGATCTTTACCGTGACATGCGGGTGCAGCATCTCGCTGGTTTCTTCCGCACACTGCAAGAAACCATTGCCAGGCAAGCGCCTGCCGACGGCGAGACACCGCTGGTCGTGGTGCTGACGGCGGGGCGCCTCAACGAAAGCTACTTCGAGCACCTGTATCTGGCCCGTCAACTGGGCTATCCATTGGTTGAAGGTACCGATTTAACCGTCCGAGATGCCACGGTGTACCTTAAAACCCTCGCCGGGTTGCGCCGGGTTCATGCGATTTTACGGCGTCTGGATGATGATTTCTGCGACCCGCTGGAGTTGCGTATCGACTCGGCGCTCGGCGTACCTGGCCTGCTCGATGCCGTGCGCCAGGGGCGGGTGCTGGTCACCAACGCATTGGGTAGTGGCGTGCTTGAGTCCCCGGGGTTCTCTGGCTTCTTGCCCGCTATCAGTGAAAAACTGCTGGGCGAGCCTTTGCTGTTGCCGAGCATTGCCAGTTGGTGGTGCGGAGAGCCGCCAGTGCTGGAGGAGGCGCTTGGCAAATTACCTGAGTTGTTGATTCGCCCGAGTTTCCCCTCGCAAAGTTTTGATCCGGTATTCGCCCGTGACCTCGACGAACCGCAGCGCGAAGCCCTGGAGCAGCGCCTTAGGAATCGACCTTACGCCTATGTTGCGCAAGAAGTTGCGCAGTTGTCGCAGGCCCCGGTCTGGCAGAGTGACAAGCGCTGCTTGGCGCCGCGCGCCATTGGCATGCGGGTGTTTGCGGTTGCCGGGCCAAATGGATATCGGGTTATGCCGGGAGGCTTGAGCCGAGTTGCCGCGCAAGCTGATGCGGAAGTCGTTTCGATGCAGCGCGGCGGCGCCAGTAAAGACACTTGGGTACTGGGCAGTCGTAGTACGGGCAGTGAGTCCTGGCAGGGCATGCGACCTTTGGGCGTTGCCGACCTGGTCCGCAGTGACCCGTATCTCCCGTCGCGAATCGTCGAAAACCTGTTCTGGTTCGGGCGTTATAGCTCTCGCTGTGAAGGCAATGCACGGTTGTTGCGAATCATGCTGTCGCGCTATGTCGATGATGACGATGACCCGCGCGCGCTTGAGGCCGTGTTGAGCCTGGGCGAGCGCCTTGGCCTGTTGCCGGATGGGGGGGGCGGCCAGACATTGGAGCAGCGCCTGGAACAGGCATTGCTCGGCGATGAATGGCCGGTCAGCCTGCGAACTAACCTGCAGCATCTGATCTGGACCGCGGGCAGCGTGCGCGGCAAGCTGTCTCAAGCCAACTGGCAGGCCTTGTTGGAGTTGCAGATCGAGGCGCAGGAGCTTGAAGTTCAGCAGACGGACTTTGGCGAGGCGCTGGATTTCCTCAATGGCTTGGTGATGTCGCTCGCGGCACTTTCAGGGTTTGCCCTGGGCGACATGACGCGTGACGACGGCTGGCGCTTTCTGGTGATAGGTCGCTGCATTGAACGTCTTCAGTTCATGAGCGAGAGTATTGCCAGTTTTATTCGCAGCCCGATGGTCGATGATCAGTCGGCTTTGGAGTGGCTGCTGGAGTTGGGTAACAGTAGCATCACCTACCGTACCCGTTACCTTGCGACTGCCCAACTCATTCCGGTTCTCGACCTGCTATTGCTCGATGACCAGAACCCACACGCGGTGTTGTTCCAATTGCGAACCCTACTGAATTCCCAAGCCCGACTGGTCGAGCGCTTTGACCTGCCTGCTTCGTCGAAGCTGGCCAGCCTGGAGCGTCAGCTCAGCGGTTTTAGCCTTGCAACCCTGGAAAACTCCCTGTTCGGACCCAGCAGCGTGCGTGCCGTCTTGAATGGGTTGGCGCAGTTGCTCGAGAGTATTGCCCAGGCCAGTGCCGAGATATCTGATCAACTGGCGTTGCGTTTCTTCGTCCATGTTGATGCCAGCCAGCGGACGCAATCATCATGAGCAAGCCACAGGTTATCAATGACGAGGCGGAGGTAAAGCTGGCGCGCTACCAGGTGATTCACGACACCCATTACCGTTACTCGGCCCCTGTATCACTTGCGCAACAATTGGCGCATTTGGTGCCGCGCGATTGTGCCTGGCAGGTCAAGCATCAATGCCAGCTTGAAGTCAGCCCCAAACCCTGCATGCGCCATGACGGTTTGGACGTGTTTGGCAATCCGCTGACGCGTTTGGTGTTTGAGCGTCCGCACGACACATTGAAAGTCAGCGCCCAAATGCGCCTGGACGTGCTGGCGCGCCCGGCTGCGGTGTTGCAAGACTCTCCAGCCTGGGAAGATGCATGCGCTGCGCTGAGTTATAGCGGAACGGCGTTGCCTGCTGATTTGCTGGATGCCAGCAGGTTTCGCTTTCAGTCGCCTTATGTTCAGGTAAAGCACAATTTCGCCAAGTACTCGGCGGATTGCTTTGTGCCACGCAGGCCACTGTTGCTTGCGGTTCAGGCGCTTATGAACAAGATCTTTACCGAGTTCACCTTTGATGCAGTGGCCACGCAGGTGGCGACGCCTTTGTTGCAGGTGTTGCAAGAGCGCCGGGGCGTATGCCAGGACTTTGCCCACCTGATGCTGGCCTGTTTGCGCTCGCAGGGCGTGGCAGCCCGCTATGTCAGTGGTTATTTGCTGACGCAGCCACCGCCGGGACAGCCGCGTCTGATTGGGGCCGATGCTTCCCATGCCTGGGTTTCGGTGTATTGCCCGCGCCAGGGCTGGGTCGACTTTGATCCGACCAATAACATTCGTCCGGCGCTTGAACACATTACCTTGGCCTGGGGCCGTGATTTCGCGGATGTCTCGCCATTGCATGGTGTCATCCTGGGGGGCGGAAGCCATGACCCGGATGTGAAGGTGACAGTGCTGCCGCTCACGGAAGACGGGGCGATCGCACAGGCCTGAATGCAATATTCCAGCAAGTTTTTTTCCCCGTGCTAGCTTTTTTAAGGACCGCTGTACCTATTCCTTAGTGGAGCACGACCATGGACGATACAACCATCGTTAATGTTGGCACGGAAAAAATGAACGCGCTGTACAACCTGGTGACGCAGTACGGCGCCGCATTTGCCATAAAGATCCTATCAGCTGTCGCCTTCTGGGTGATTGGACGCTGGCTGATTGGCTTTGCAGTGGGCTTGGTGCAAAAAGGCCTGGGGCGCCAGCATGTTGATCCGACTGTTCTGCGCTACGTTGGCAACTTCATCACCGTTACCCTGAATATTCTTCTGGTCATTGGCATCCTCGGCTTCTTCGGGGTGCAGACCACAACCTTTGCTGCCTTGATCGCCGCGATTGGCCTGGCCATCGGCATGGCTTGGTCGGGCTTGCTGTCAAACCTGGCGGCAGGCGGCTTTATCATCATCTTGCGTCCGTTCAAGGTTGGTGACTTCATCTGTGCCGGCGGTGTAACGGGGACTGTTACCGAGATTGGCTTGTTCGTCACCGCCATTAACACCCCTGATAATGTGCTGACGCTGGGGGGCAACAACAAGATCTTCAGTGACAACATCCAGAATTTCTCGCACAACGCATTCCGCCGGGTGGACCTCAAGGCCCAGCTTTCAGGTGCCACCGACTACAAGGCGGCGGCTGCGCTGCTCCGAGAGCGGATTGCCGGGATTGATAACGTGCTGGCCGAACCCGCCGTGGATGTTTAAATCCTTTAATTCAAACTGGTCGGGCCGGTGATGGCGGTGCGTCCTTTTTGCCACACCCAACACTATTGGCAGGGGTTTTTCGACACCAACAAAATGATCAAGGATGCGCTGGGCGAGGCGGGCTTCCCGGCACCAATGCCCGCGCAAACGGTGATCATGCAGCAGGCCGGTTGAATCCAGCCTGGGTGTAGCGGCCTATTGGCCTTTCAGCCGGTTGAACAAGGGCGGGCAAGCTTCGCGTTGCCCGCCCTACAACGTCAGTAGGCGATACAACTTATGAGCCTTTGACCGCCTTCCAGAGCTTGCTCCCCAGCGTCACAACCACGAGCGCGATCGCACCCGCGATAATGCCCGCTACGCCGTTTAGCAGCACAGGTGCTGCACTGCCCATCAACTCCAAGCCAGAGCTGGTGGCCAGGTGCTCGGATGCCTGCTCTATCCAGTGATGCACCGCAGGCACGCCGTGGGTAAGGATGCCGCCGCCGACCAGGAACATTGCGGCGGTGCCTATCACCGACAGGCTCTTCATCAGGTAAGGGGCTGTGAACAAGATACCCCGGCCAAAACTGCGCGTAGCACGTGTGAACAAACCTTCGCCTTGGCGTTCGTTCAAATAGAGCCCGGCGTCATCCAGTTTGACGATGCCCGCGACCAACCCATAAACGCCAATAGTCATCACCAACGCAATGCCCGAGACCACTATGATCTGCTGCGTCATTGGCGCCCCGGTGACTGTGCCCAGGGTAATCGCAATAATTTCTGCTGAAAGAATAAAGTCTGTGCGAATGGCCCCGCCGATTTTTTCTCGCTCGAATGCTTTGACTTGCTCAGGTGATTTGCTCGCCGCTTCAAGCAATTCGGCTTTTTCTTGCTGGTCCTCTTCCTTGGAGTGCAAAAACTTGTGGGCCAGTTTCTCGAAGCCTTCAAAACACAGGAAGGCGCCACCGAGCATCAACAGCGGTGTAACAGCCCAGGGCGCGAGGGCGCTGATGACCAGGGCTGCAGGCACCAGAATCAACTTGTTGCGCAGTGAGCCCTTGGCAACAGCCCACACCACCGGCAGTTCCCGGTCGGCTCGCACGCCAGTAACCTGCTGGGCATTGAGCGCCAGGTCGTCGCCCAGGACGCCTGCGGTTTTCTTGGCTGCAACCTTGGTCATCAACGACACATCGTCGAGCACGGTTGCGATGTCATCTAAAAGGGTTAAAAGGCTACTGCCTGCCATCTAGGGAATTCCTTTGGTCTACGAAGCTTGAAGTATCTGAGCAGTACCTTAGCCCAACAATCAAGCATTTAGCGAACCTCTGAAAACGACTGCGCTGGCTACCGTTCCCAGCGGCTCCTTGGAGATCTAGTGTCCGTTGGATGTGTTTTTCATGGATATTGGTGATCTGTCGCAAGCTAATTGCACCTAAGCATTGTCCTACAGCGCTGGGTGCGGCACTCTTGAGCCTCTCAGACAACCCATGGACGGAGGCTAGGCTCGATGGATGCCAATCAGGCGCATATTTCGCTGACGGTTTCAGGTTTCAACTCAGACCTGCAAGTACTGAAGTTCGATGGCTCGGAAGCACTTAACGAACTGTATCAGTTTGATATAGAACTGGTGAGCGAAACGCCTGATCTTGACCTCGACAGCCTGATCAATCAGCCCGCCTACCTGAGCTTTGGGCCTGAGCAGAAGGGCGTTCATGGGGTTGTTTATTCAGCGCAGCAAGGGGATTCCGGCAAGCGCCTGACCCGTTATCGCATCAGCCTAATGCCGCAACTCGCCTATTTGATGCACAGCGTCGACCAACGCATTTTCCAGCACATGACCGTGCAGCAAATCATCAGCGACGTGCTCAACAAAAACGGGATTCAAGCGGATGCCTATCGCTTCCAGCTTGGCTCGTACGTCTACCCTGAGCGCGAGTATTGCGTGCAATACAATGAAACCGACCTGCACTTTATTCAGCGCCTGTGCGAAGAAGAAGGCATCAGTTTCCACTTCCAGCACAGTGCCGACAGCCATGTGCTGGTGTTTGGCGATGACCAAACCGTATTTCCCACATTGGCGCCGCTGGCCTATCACCCCGACAGTGGCATGGCGGCGGCCAATGCGGTGGTCAAGTCGCTGTTGGTCACCTTGGAAACCCGCAGCAGCGCTGCCAGCTTTCGTGACTACAACTTCGAAAAGCCCAAGCTGACCCTCGATGGCGAATACAAGGCCGAGTTCCTCCCCGAGTTGGAAGTCTATGAATATCCGGGGCGCTTTACCGAGCGTGCGCGCGGCAAGCACCTGGCCAAACGCGCTTTGGAGCGCTTGCGTACCGGTTATGAAATAGCGGCTGGACGCAGTGATGCAAGCCTGCTCAGCGGCAGTTTCCTGAGCTTGAGCAACCATCCGCGTGCGCAATACAACGACCTGTGGCTGATCCACAGCGTCGAGCACCAAGGGCGCCAGCCACAGGTGCTTGAGGAGTCGGTCAGCAGCGATGTAAAGGCAGAAGACGGCTTCATCCAGGGCTATCGCAACAGCTTTGTCGCCACGCCCTGGGACATCACCTCCCGTCCGCCGCTCAAACACCGCAAAGCCAAGGTCCAAGGCGCGCAGCGGGCGATTGTCACCGGCCCCAAGGGCGAAGAGATTCATTGCGACGAATACGGCCGCGTCAAGGTTCAGTTCTTCTGGGACCGCGTCGGTCAGGCCGATGAGCAAACCAGTTGCTGGTTGCGCGTGAGTAACAGTTGGGCAGGCAATGCTTATGGCGCGGTGACCATCCCGCGCATCGGCATGGAAGTGCTGGTGAGTTTCTTCGAGGGCGATCCCGATCAACCCATTGTCAGCGGTTGCCTGTATCACAAGGAACACGCCGTACCTTATGCCCTGCCTGAAAACAAAACCCGCAGCACCTTCAAAACCAACAGCAGCCTTGGTGGCGCCGGGTTCAATGAACTGCGCATCGAGGATAAGGCCGGTCAGGAGCAAATCTTCGTCCACGCCCAGCGCGATTGGGATCAGCGGGTCGAAAACGACCAGAAAATCCATGTTGGCAACGAGCGCCACGACACAGTAGAAGCCAACAGCTACAGCGAGTTCAAGGCCGAAGAACACCGCATGACCCACTTAGACCGCAAGACTGCGGTCGACGCCAGCGATCACCTGAATGTCGGCGTGACTCAACATGCAAAAATAGGTGTGGGCCAGTTCGTCGAAGCCGGTACCGAAATCCACTATTACGCGGGCAGCAAGGTCGTTATCGATGCAGGCATGGAGCTGACCGCCAAAGGCGGTGGCAGCTTTGTCAAAGTCGACCCGAGCGGCATTACCTTCAGCGGCGCGACCATCAAGATCAATTCCGGCGGCGCCCCGGGCGTTGGCTCCGGGATTGCCTTGCTACTGCCTAAAATCGGCCAGCCGGCAGACCAGGCCGTGCCGGGGGAATTGCTAGTGCCTGCACAGCGTCGGGCCTTGATGCGCAAGGCCCCGCGCTGCGCGATTTGTGAAAAGGCGGCTGAGGAAGGCGCTGCGTGACTACCTTTGTAGAGGCCAATTACCTTTTAGTTGATGGTGTGATAAACCCTGACGCGCTGGTTACGCTTTATCAGCGTGGCGAGGCGCTGGATATCCAGCCTCTGTACATTGGTACCCGTTGGGCTGAGTTGCACGACATTGGGCCTATTTTGGTCTGCGCAAACGGAGGGCGTCGCCTCATTGATGAATGGGCTGCACGGGCAATGGAGTTACAAGATGCCTGTTTTCTTTCGTCTTCAGCGCCGATTCAAACCCTGGCCGATCATTTGCGTCATTTGATCAGCCCGCCTGACATATTGGGCGGCGAGGGTCTATTGCGTTTTGCCGACCCATTGGTGGCTCAGCATTGGCTCGCCAGTTATCCCCAGCAGCAGCTAAACAGCCTGTTGGGGCCAATCGAAGCCTGGTCGACCCCCGTGTTTAATCACAGTTGGGAGCCAGTGGCGCCCATTGCCTGGCAGCGCTTCACTCGCACTGAACCCGCGCAAAACTGGAAGGAACACAATGCCCTGCTAGGCCAGGAGCAGCTGGACGCGCTCGATAGCGCAGCGCGCTGGCGTTTTATGGAGCGACTCAACGAGATACTCCAGCAACACTATCCACAGTTGCTCGCTCAAATCTCCCCTGAACAACGAACGCATTGGTTTGATCAGCGTCTCAACGAGGCACAAGCCTGGGGTTTGGCCACCGAGCGTAGCCTGGCCATTTGGGTCGAGTACAGCCTGCGTTGGGGCGAGGGTTTCACGCTGCGAGCCAATGGGCCCTACCAGCAATGGCTGGAACGTACTCCGGAAGCACTCAAACTTGCCCCGGAAATGCGGATCCAGCAGATGGACAACGACTGTTTGGCGATTGAATTTAACAAGGACGTGTCATGACTCAGCCCGCGACAACCCCTCAGATTAAACAGGCGCAGCGCAACCAGGCATTTGATGACACGCCTTTATCTCATGGCCAATGTTCATTAATGGCGGGAGAGGTCGCGATCTTTCCTGTGCGTTATGCGCTTGATGAATCCCCAGAAAAAGGCACCAACCAAGGCCCCAACCCGCTTCCAAGCGATTGGCAGGGTGGTGCCTTGCCACCGCTGCAGACTCGTAGCTATACCCTGCGTCAATTGCGCGATGGCTGGGTCTACGTCTGGGATAGCATCGACAAGACATTTCATGAATATGAAGTCAAAGGTGAACAATTCACCCGCCATAAGTGGACTGACAAGCAACTGAACCAGGATGTGCGTAACAATCCGGGTGAAAGCCTGCCTTACCTGCTTTATCCACGTCGCAGTCGTTTACGCATCGCCTTTTCACCCGTGCAATGGACATGGCGAATCTGCGAGCTAATGCGCAGCAGCACCAAAGAGCAAGGCCAGTGGATGCGTGAAGTCAACCTGCCGGCCTTTTGCCTGAGCGGACGGGTGGCGAACGGCGGCCCCATCAGGGCGCTGGGCGAAAGCCTGGCAGATATTCTGCCAACGCCGAAAAAGCCTACTTTCGCGACCACCACGCTGCCGACTCAAGCTGGAGATGATGAGCCCGCCGGGCCTTTCAAGGCGACATTCGAAGAAGCACTGGTTCGAGGCAAGGTGCCAGACCAGGATACAGCTCTGTTTGTTGCGCTTGACGACCCGATTGCGCTGGTAGAAGACCTCAACATGAACCTGATGGGGCGGCTGGCTGAGCAAAGCCTGTATGAAAACCAGCATCAACACAAACTGCAAAGCGCGCAGTCTGTAATCCAATTGTGCGGTGTGGACACTGATGCGCTTACACCTGCTTCAGTAAAAGATCCGGTGCAGCGCGCAGATTGTGCCAAGGATATCTACCAGCGACTGAGCGCCGAAGACAAGGCCACTGCGCTGCGTAACAGCATGAGCCCCATTGCACAGGGCATGCATGGGATGCCGGACACCCGGTTCATTGATGCGCAGCAAATCGCCGAAGCTGCCCAGGCTGCATTCAACAGCAAATGGGGCGCGCATATCAGCGATCAACAATGGCAAGCCACCCTCAAGGATTGGAACTCCAAGAGCAAGTGGCGCGAGGATGTGTTTTTTGAAGATGTCGTCAGCTTCTATGCTGAAACCACCCAGCAACTGCTGCGCCTGCAAGCACATTGCCAGCGTAGCGAACATGACTTGATCTCCTGGCTCAATGCGCTGAAGCCCAATGCCGAGGCGGTCTATTACGACAGCTGCAATGCTGCGCAATCGACCGAGCTGCTTGGTCTCGCCTATGCGGTTTATGTGGCCTTGTCGGGCTGCGAAGCAGGCAAGGAGTGGCTGCTAAAGCAGGGTAAAGCGCCTGATAACCTGCTGGGCATGGCTCTGTTCAACTTCAGTCCGGAGTTGGAGGCCATGGTCAAACAAGTGTCTGCCAACTTTGCCGCGACAGGTTCCCTGGATGATCAAGGCCAGGGTGATGGCAGCTCTCCATTGCTTGACCCTTCGTCACCGGGCGACATCACCAATGTGTCTACGCGGGTTGCCGAGCTGAAAGGCGTGCTCGATACCGGCGTTCTGCAAAAAACAGCGGTTTACAAAGCCCTGAGCAGCGATGCCAAACAAGCATTCGACACCTTGCGTCTTGTTGCCAACGATATCGCCAGCGAAGCCTGGCATGGGCTGAGCCAGTTGCTGATACCTGCAATGAAAGAGGTTAATGCAATCAAGCTGAGCGCCCTGCAAGTACTGATCTCCACGGAAATATCCGGTGCGACGCAACTGGTCAAAAACCCCAACTATGCAAGCGAGTTTCAAGCCTGGACGCGTAAGGTAATACCCTTGAACCGTCAAAAGTCTGCTTTGCAGCAGGTGCTCTATCGCCCTGGTTTGGCGCGCGAAAAGCGCTCGGCTCGTATTCAGTTGAATAAACTGGATGAAGAACTCAATGCCTTGTTCCTGCAACGTCCGCTCGAAACCTTTGCAAAGGTGCAAGGCGGTGGGCGCATCAGCCTGGGGCCGGACAAAGTGCAAATTCTGCTCAGCGACTTGGGGCAAGCTGAAGTCGCGGCCCAGTTGCGGCTTAAAGCACTCAACACTGCCGCTTATAGCCAGCGGGCTAAAGCCTGGGTTGGGCAAAACCTGGGTAAATCCCTACCGGCCTTGCTGGTTGGGCTTAACGCCTGGAACTTCTACAGCGTCAGCAAGCAAGCGGCGAACGACGGCAGCTTCAGTGCAGATGAGTGGCGCAATATGGGTTCAAGCGCGGCCTTTACCGCCAACGCCATGATGACTTTTGCAGTGGCGCCCATGTGGGAACGAGCGGCGGGGATGGCGACAAAGCTTGATAGCCGAGTCGCTAAAGTTGCGGAGGTTTCATACAAAGCATGGATTGGAAAGGCCAGAGCAGGTGGTTCAGCTGTCGCAGGAGAGTTTGCGGCTTTTTCCAAGGCACTGATTTTACGCACTGCAACATGGGCTGTATTTGGGGCTGTCGCCTGTGGTTTGGAGGCCTGGCAGCTTTATAAAGATAGTCAGCATGCGACCAGTGAGCAGGAGAGATCACTGATATATGTAAAAACGGGTGTGGTCGCTTTTATGGGATTGATTGCAGTTGTTCAATTGGGTGGTGCTTTAGCTGGCTTTTTCTTTGGTTTTGCATGGGTAATGGCTACGCCAATTGGGATTATCCTAGCTGTGCTTGGGGCTGCGTATTTGATTCTTTCGATGATGATCAATAATGCCCACCGTGAAGGCGTCAGACGCTGGTTGTTTCATTGCAACTGGGGCCGTGAACCAAATCCTGAGTGGTCGGTCGAGACCGATACCGGGCATGCCGCACAGATGAACGCACTGGTTGAAACGCTGCAACAACCCACCTTGGTCAGCCGTGCAGTTGAGGATGTTCATCAATACAGCACACCTTATGGTGGTGGCGTGTCGGTTTCTACTCCTAAGGGCTTTTGGCTCCAGCTATTACTGCCCAAACTCGTTGCCGGCCATGATGTCATGTTGCAACCAGCAATGGTCGACACAAATTGGTTTTCTGAGGATACCTTGCACGCCACTCCTGCTGGGTACAGCGAGCAGTTTCTTAATGGTTTCTGGGCCGACCCTAAAACCTTTCAAACGCTGCCTACAACCGAAGGCGGTAATACACTGCCTGCGGATTACCGTTATAACGAGGAAGATACGCATCGCCTCTGGCAAGCCTGGATCGATACACCGCTTAGGGGCCCAGTGCTAGAGCTGGAAGTGACTTATCCATCTGAAGTGATGCGGCGTAGAGATGGTCGTGGCTATATGTTGCAACTGGCCATAGGTACTTCAGTTGACCAGGCCGATCGGCAAAATAACGCCTTTGAAGCTGCGTTAAATAAAGCGCTTGTGTTAGCAAATAATTCAACGCAACAGTTAGCGCTGCCTGTTCCTAATTGATAATAAAGAGTCGTGATGAATTTAATTAAACCTCCCGTTATTCCTGATCGGCTTACATGGGAATATGCACATGAGCCAGAGCTGATCAGCTGGACAATAAGAGCAAGAAGCTATAATACGTTTGTGGCGAATATTCTTTCAATTATTAATCTATGTATGTCATTTGGTGTTGCTTGTTTTTTATATTTTATGGTTGAAAATAATCATCTTTTTGGTGGTATTTTAGCTTCGGTTGTATTCGTGCTTAGCACACTTGTAGCTTTATCAATGACCCATCAACGAATGAACTTTGCCTATCGATTATCAGAGTCAGGTATCGAATATTGTAAATGGAAAGACTTTCCTCGCTGGATGCTGGTGGGGCTGAACTGGTTTATGGGTATAGCTGCACTGGTGCTGATCTGCCTGGCCGGTGATAACCCTTCGGCACTGCTCGCCGGGATACTGGGGCCAGGGGCGATAGGGCTAATGTCTTGGATGATGTTGAATTCTAAAAACTATCAAGAGATGCAGTCAAGATATGGGCATAACTACATTAAGTGGTCAGAAATCTATAAGATGACCTTAGGTAGCAATAGAACAATGATTGAACTTCTATATGTGACCAATAAAGATGGCGAGACCGATGATTGGAATATGTATGTGTTTTTCGATAAAAAAATAAAGCAAGAGGTTAATGATCTTATCAAGCAGCGGCTGCGACCTGAAGTGCCATATACGGTTGGTAAAATTGATGTGCTGCAGTACTGATCTGGGCGCTTGACGATCCGCTTGCGCTGGCAGAATCTTTTTAATGGCTGTTATGAAATTTATTAAACCTCCCGTTATACCTGGTCAGCTTACATGGGAATATGCCCATGAGCCGGAGCTGATCAACTGGGCAATAAGAGCAAGAAGCTATAATACGTTTGTGGCTAATATTCTTTTTTGGATTTATTTGGCTGTAACACTTTGTGTTTCATGCTTTTTTTATATTGGTTTGTTTGAGGGTGATATTGTATCCAAGGTGACTGCGGCAGTTCTGGCATTTGTGGTGCTTTTGGCTGCAAATGTTTCCATGACCCATCAACGAATGAACTTTGCCTATCGATTGTCAGAGTCAGGCATCGAGTGCTGCAATTGGAAAGACTTGCCTCGCTGGATGCTGGTGGGGCTTAACTGGTTTATGGGTATAGCTGCACTGGTGGTGATCTGCCTGGCCGGTGATAACCCTTCGGCACTGCTCGCCGGGATACTGGGGCCGGGGGCGATAGGGCTGATGTCTTGGATGATGTTGAATTCTAAAAATTACCAAGAGATGCAGTCTGATTACTATCATAGGTTTTTCAAGTTCTCTGAGATAACAGCGATGACATTGGGTACAAATAGAACAATGATCGAGCTTTTGTATCTGGCGGTTAGCGAAGGGCAGAAAGAACTAGGAAGAGGGCGGATGTATGTTTTCTTCGATAAAAAAATAAAGCAAGAAGTTAATGATCTTATCCAGCAACGGCTGCGACCTGAAGTGCCGTATACGGTTGGTAAAATCGATGTGCTGCAAACATAACGAATCCAGTCAGTTGCTGTATTGACTGGGTATAATTCCTGCAATGGAAAGGCTTGGTTTGGTCATTCTGCTGATTCTTGTTTTCAGGCTGCGCTCTATGGCATTTTTGCGCGTTACACCGGTTGAGTAATTGGCTGATTTTAACCTCAACGAATATAGATTGAGATTGTTA
This sequence comes from Pseudomonas sp. S9, assembly GCF_000222125.1. NCBI lineage: Bacteria > Pseudomonadati > Pseudomonadota > Gammaproteobacteria > Pseudomonadales > Pseudomonadaceae > Pseudomonas > Pseudomonas sp. S9. The sequence continues at coordinate 399,443 of NZ_AFFX01000005.1, forward strand.
TGTAATACTGATTGATAAGGGGCGTTTTTTTGTTGGTCAGGCAAGATCGAGTTCTGTTGGTGTGGGGCGCATTTGATGCTTTTTATGTGGCTCGCTTTGTCGTGACTAGCCTTTCTGAACATCGCATACCTTATGTGACTGACTTTACTGAAACACTTCGGGTGCTGTCGGAGCAGGGTGTTGTTGTTAATATTTATGTGATGTTTATGTGGGTGTTGCAGGCATCGATTGTCGTCAGTGCGCTTTTATTGTTGGCGCGCAAGCCCGGGTTCAAATGGTTTTATTATTGCCAAATTCCATTAAGGCTTATTTGTTATGTGCCTTCGGTTTCACTGACAACCTTAGGCGTGCTAGGCCCTCAAGGTTCCCGTAGCATTGCTATTACGCTTGGCTTGCTGCTGTTATCGGAGGCTCTAAAGGTTTTTACCCTTTTCAAGTATGTTCCCAGCAAAAAAGTGTGTAGCTGTCAGGCTGGTACTCGCTAACCCCCAGGTAACCTCGCTCGGTATTATTGCGGCAACCTTTGGGGGTTGCTTGCGCTGGTAGTTGCATCCTGGCCTATCGCCTATCGCCTATCGCCGTTCGCTGTTTTCTGGGAATCCTTCGGGAAATATCGACGCTAACGGGCTCGCCATCGCTTGCCTCCACTGGGCGATACCTTCACTAAGCCTGTGCTGAAATCTCACCAGTGCTTTCAAACTTTGTGAACAGTAGCAAACTGCTGGCACCTTGATGAATTAGAATGCCTGCCCGCTGCTAGCGTCGGAATGCTTTCCCGTTCATTCACGCACGCCCATTCATAAGAACAATACAGCGTCCCTCTGTCCTCACGACGCCCTTGCTTGCGCTGTGATCGATGTTCTTTTGATGTTCGCCTTGAAGGCGATGTAAGGAATTTTCTGTTTATGAAAGGTTTTATGCGTGCGTTGCTGCTCGGTTGCAGTCTATTGATCAGTTCTACCAGCTGGGCGCAGATGGCGACCCTGGAAGCGATGAACATGGCTGGCCTGCAGCGCAGCCTTGGGCAGATTATCGCCAAGGACTACATGATGATCGGCTCCGATGTGAAGGTGGCTTCTGCCGTACGCCAGCGAGACGAGAGTATCGCGCTGTTCGAGAAGCATCACCAGCAGCTGAAAGACTACGCCACTGATGAACAGAGCCGAGCGTCACTGGCGAAGGTCGAGGCAATCTGGGCAGAGTAAAAGCCACTGATCACCGCCCAGCCTGATAAAGCCCAGGCCCCGCTTGTGTTGGCCACGGCCGAAAAGCTGGTCAAGGAATGCCAGCAAACGGTTGATCTGTTGGAGAAGCAAAATGGTGATGCGGCTTCGCACGCAATCAATCGCAGTGGCTGGAACCGCGTGCTGACCCAACGTACGGCAATGTTCTACATGGCCCGTGCCTGGGGCGTAACTGCATCGAACCTGGATGCCGAATTTCAGGCGTCGGTAAAGGAATTCGGCAGCATCATGCAGGAGCTTCAGGCCAGCAAAGCGCCTAATCCGGAAATCGCAGAAGCGCTTCGCAAGACCGACGCTAAGTGGCAGTTCGCAAGCAAGGCGCTTTCCTCCAAGGACTTCGTTCCGACAATTGTTGCGATCAATGCCGACTCGATGTTTCGTCAGCTCAATGAGATGACTCGGCTGTATGCAGGGCTAACTACCGATAGCCTGTAAACCTCGTGCCCCGTTTGAGTACGGGGCGTTGCGGGCCTAGTCCGGCTTGCTGCCCTGCCAGCGCGGCGCTTCCAGGGGCTGCCAGTTTTGCAGCAATGCGAGCAGTTCATCTGGTGTTTCGCTGAGTTGCAGCATGGCCCGGTGATTGGCGCGCACGAACTGCTCCTCCACCAACTGGTCGAGAAAGGCGCCAAGCTTGCTGTAGAAACCCTTTACGTCGAGCAAGCCCAAGGGCTTGTTGTGGTAGCCAAGCTGCCCCCAGGTCCAGACTTCGAAGAGTTCCTCAAGGGTGCCAAGCCCGCCGGGTAGTGCGATAAAGGCATCGCTAAGCTCAGCCATGCGTGCTTTGCGCGCGTGCATGCCGTCGACCACTTCGAGCCGGGTAAGGCCCTGGTGGCCAACTTCAGCGCGCTTGAGGCTCTGTGGAATGATGCCGATCACTTCACCGCCTGCCGCCAACGCGGCATCTGCAACAACGCCCATCAAGCCAACAGCACCGCCACCGTACACCAGGCGGATATTCTGTTGGGCAAGGTGCTGGCCAAGTTTTACGGCCGCTTCTTGATAGATGGGGTTAGCGCCGGTACTGGCACCACAGAACACGCAGATCGAACGCAAACTCATGGATTTGCTCCTGGACAATTTGGGAATCGCTGAAAAGCTAGCGAGCGACCAGAGTATAAGGTGCAACATCCAAGGTGAGTAACAGCCGAAGGCTGTCGCAGAACAGATGCCGCACCAACGGCTGCCGCACAATACCAAGCGCAATGTTTTATCGAGGGTTCGTTGCCTGCGCAGGTCGGCCTTGTTGGGGGATTCAAATCGACTATGCGGCGTCTGGGCCTGTCCAGGCTCTATGGGCTAACACCGCTGTTGCCGCCTGCGTAGGCTGCCAGCAGGCTTTGTAAGAGTTGGTTTAGATGATTCTGTTGGCTGTTCATAAAAGTGGCTCCTGATTGATGAAGTCAGGTTAGCCTTGCGGGTTGGCACTGGCTTTTTGATTTAATTGATCGACTTAATAGTATTCACCAGCAGTTGCACACAAAGACTGTGGAGTGAGCTGTGGGTAAGGTGGGCGTATCAGTCTGCGTGGCTAGTCATCCGGGGCTTACAGATGTTTGTACGTTTTTTGATCAAAAGCAGCTTGCTGTGTATTAAGGCGTTATCCACCTGCTTTTTTCAGCGCAATAGAGTTGTCCACGACTACTGTGGGTAGGGTTGTAGATAACTAGGGGATGTATCGCTGAAGGCCATATAAACAAAGGCTTGCAGGCTATTGGTTGAATTTTGATCAGCCCGCTTGAGGTGTAAAAAGCAGGGTTCTCAAGAGGATTAGTCAAGCAATAAGTTAATTATTTATGCACCTGGAAAGCGGTCTATGCACAGTTATCCAACTTCTCTGTGGAGCGCTCTGTGTATAACCTGAGTGCTAAGCCAGCAAAGCCTTTAAACACTAGGTGTTTAGCCTTCTGTTTGTTTTTTGATCAATATTAATTAGCCGTTAAATCAATGAGTTAGTCCCACACTCAGAACTATTCGATCTCGTCATGAAAGTTGTCCACGGCAATTGTGGGCAGTCTTGTTGATAACTGGGGTATGTATTGAGCAAAGCCTTTTGAACCGGGGGTTATAGAGAATTGATTGTTTTTTGAACAGTCGTTCTCAGAGGACAAATCCCCGAGGGAAACAGCCATTCGTCAAGCCAAGAATCAACTATTTACAATCTGGTCGAGGCGTTATGAGGAGTTATCCAGTTTCTCTGTGCAGGGCTCTGTGGATAAGCTGCGTGCTAAGTTGGCAATGCCCCGGGAGACTAGGCTTGTGCGCTGCTGTACGTTTTTTGATCAGTAAAGATTAAACTGTTAAATCAGTGGCTTAGCTGTTTTGTTTGGGGTTTTTGACAGGCTCTGAAGTTGTCCCCGTCTACTGTGGGCAGCCTTGTTGATAACTAGGGTATGCATTGTTACAGCCCAATGAAATCAAGGCTTCACGCGAGGTGGTTGTTTTTTGTACAGCCTTTGTCAGTTCAAAAAAAGCCTGTGGCAAAGCTAAAGAGTCAAGAAATTATTCAGCCATTTCAGTGGCTTACTATTTTCGAGGGCTCAGTTATCCCAGTTCTCTGTGCAAGCTTCTGTGGATAACCTGCGTGTTAAGCCCTGTGAGCCACGCAAGACTAAGTGTTGCCGATGTTGTACGTTTTTTGACCAGTTTTCTGGGCTTCGCTTGGTTATTGGCTCAAGGCGCTAATGCGGGTAGAGCGGCCCAGTAGCTGGAGTGCGCGGTCAGGGTAGTCTGTGATCAAGCCTTGGGCGCCAAGGTCAATCAGCTTGCGCATGGCGGGCTGTTCGTTGATTGTCCACAGCTGTACGTTGAGGCCGCGTGCTTTAGCTGACTCAATCAATGCTCGGCTGGCAAGCTCAACGCCACTGTGGCGCGGGGGAATCTGCAATACCTGGTAGGAGGGCGAAAGCACCCGGCCCAGGCCCAGCCACTCCATCGCGAGCCAGAGGCGTATCGAACTTGGGCTGGCTGAGGTTGCGACCCCGGGGCAGTAGTGGCGCAGGCGGACCAGGTTGGATTCGTAGTAGCTGGCAATGATCACTCGATCGCGCTGCTTGTTGCGGTCCAGGCTCTGGCAGACTTTGTCCACAAGGCTATTGTCTGCCAGCTTCAACTCGATGATCTTGGCCATTTGCGGTTCAGCCTGCAGCACTGTATCCAATAGCGGGATGTCGATGCCCTGGGCGCGATATGGATAGCTCTGCCCGCCATCGGCAGTCCATCTGTATCCCGCATCCAGTTGCTGCAATTGCGCCAGGGTAAAACTATCCACAAGGCCTTCGCCGTCGGTCGTGCGATCAACGCTTTCATCGTGGATAACCACGACTTGCCCGTCGCTTGTCAGGCGCACATCCATTTCCAGCATGTCCACGCCTAGTGCACTGGCGCGCTGGAAGGCGAACAGGCTGTTTTCTGGCCACAGCCCACGGCCGCCACGGTGCGCAATGACCAGGGGCTGCTGGCCAAATGAGCTGAGTACCTTGGGTGTTTTTGCAGGTTTGCTGGTGAGCGCCAGTACTGCCAGTGCAACGGCGATAAGCAGGGTTGGGGCAATAAGGAAGCGGGCGAGGCGCAACATGATTTTTCTGTCCGGGCCGGGGGCTTACTGACTATGACAGAGTAGAAGCGAACGGGCTGATGAACTGGAGCACAGTTGCGGGCATTGGGGAGAACCTACAGCCGCAAGGCTGTAGGTTCAGGAGCGATAGGCAGGTTGTCGCTAGCTGGCAAGCAACCAGGCGCCGGTCAGTGCCGAGGCTGCGCCCGCGATACGTATCAGTGGCGCGGCTGCTTGTGGCACAAAGCGCACCAACGCATAGCCGCTGGCATGCAACGCCGCCGTGGCCACAATAAAACCTATTGCGTAGCTGGCAGGGCTTGCCAGTGCTGGCAGTTCAAGGCCGTGGGCAATGCCGTGGCTCAGGCCAAAGACTGCGGTTAGCGTCAGGGCGAAGGCTGCTGGCAGGCGAGCGGCAACCGCAACCAGCACGCCGAACGCCAGGACTGAGCCAGCAATGGCGGTTTCCATCAACGGCATCTCGATACCACTAAAGCCCAGTACGCCACCGAACAGCATGCTGCTGACGAAGGTTACCGGCAATGCCCAGCGTGCCGCGCCTTGTTGTTGGGCTGCCCAGAGGCCTACAGCGAGCATGGCCAACAGATGGTCAAGGCCAAACACCGGGTGGGCCAGACCGGCCATAAGTCCGGATTCGTGATGGCCGGGGTGGGCAAATGCCAGTGCAGGCGTGAGGAACAGAGCAAGGCTAAACAGGGATTTACGCAGGTTCATGATTAAGCGTCCTTGTGGATATTCGAGTCAGGCGGCGTTGAGCATGCCGTGGCGTTCAATGAAGGCGATGATGTCTTCGAGGCCCTGGCCAATTTTCTGGTTGCTGAAAACAAAGGGTTTTTCGCCGCGCATTTTTCTGGTGTCGCGGTCCATGATTTCAAGCGATGCGCCAACCAGCGGGGCGAGGTCGATTTTGTTGATTACCAGCAAGTCAGACTTGCATATGCCTGGGCCGCCCTTGCGTGGCAATTTGTCACCGGCGGAGACATCGATTACGTAGATGGTCAGGTCCGACAGTTCCGGGCTGAAGGTGGCCGACAGGTTGTCACCGCCGGACTCAACCAGAATGATGTCGAGGCCTGGAAAGCGTTTGTTCAACTGATCTACCGCCTCAAGATTGATCGAGGCATCCTCGCGAATTGCGGTATGCGGGCAGCCACCGGTTTCAACACCGATGATTCGCTCTGGCGCCAGGGCTTCGTTGCGCACCAGGAACTGGGCATCTTCCTGGGTGTAGATATCGTTGGTCACGACGGCAATGTTGTAGCGTTCACGCAAGGCCAGGCACAGGGCTAGAGTCAGGGCTGTTTTGCCGGAACCGACCGGGCCGCCGATGCCGACGCGCAAGGGTTGGCTATTCATGTTGGAGTTTCCTTTTAGGAGCGAAATAGTCGACTGTACTGGCGCTCATGCGCCATGCTCGCCAAGGCCAGGCCAAATGTGGCACTGCCCCAGTGGGCGGGTTCAGCTTGATTGCAGAGTTGTTGTGCCTGTTGCAGCACCGGCAATAGGGTCGATGTCAGGCGTTGTGCCGCCTGTTGGCCCAAAGGCAGGGTTTTCATCAGCACTGCCAGTTGGTTTTCCAGCCAGCCCCAGAGCCATGCGGCCAATGCGTCGTCAGGGGTGATTTGCCAGGCCCGCGCAGCCAAGGCCCAGCCGAGCGCCAACCCTGGCTCTTGCTGCGTTTCGAAGAACTCGCGAGCGGGTGTGTCCAGTTCGGGAAGGCCCTGCAATAATTGCTGGATTGAATAACCCATCTGCCGGCTTTCGAGACGTAACTCGCGGGTCTCGCGGCTGGCACTATGTTGCTCGGCGAGCAGTTTCAGTGTTTCCCAGTCGTCGCGTTCTGCTGCCTGGCAGTGGGCAAGCAATAGGGGCGCTTCGAAGCGTGCGAGGTTGCATAGCAATTGGTCGCTGATCCAGCGTTGTGCGCTGGCCGCGTCCTTGACCATGCCTTGCTCGACTGCCATTTCCAGGCCTTGTGAGTAGCTGTAGCCGCCGATCGGCAGTTGCGGGCTGGCCAGGCGTAACAGCGCCCAGGCTTTGTTCACTTGCGCACACCAAACTGGTGCAGGCGCGGTGCATAGCTGAATTCGGCATCACCGGCATGTGAGTGATGATGACCGCCGCCGTATGCGCCATGCTCGGGCTGGTAAGGTGCCTCGATCAACTCAACCTTGGCCCCAAGCTGTTCGAGCATGGCCTTGAGTACGTAGTCATCGGGTAGCCGCAGCCAACCTTCGCCCAGTTGCAAGGCAACATGGCGGTTGCCCAGGTGATAGGCGGCGCGCATCAGCTCAAAGGGGCTGTCACAGGTCACGTGCAGCAGTTGCTCGGCACGGGCGCCGACACGAATAACTCGTCCATCCTGAGCTTGCAGGCACTCGCCATCGTGCAGGGGGGGGTGGCCGCGCTCAAGAAACAGGCCGACGTCCTCACCGGTTGTTGTAAAGCAGCGTAGGCGGCTTTTACTGCGGGCCTCAAAGGTCAGCAGCAGCTCTGCGTCCCATTTTTCCTGAGGCTTGATACGTTGATGAATCACCAGCATGCGTTAGGTTCCAGCAAGACAATGCAGCGTTACAGAGCAAGGGGCTTGCCAATGCTGTGAAGCGCTGAAATGGTGCGGGTTGTAGCGTCTGTGTGATAGTTGTTGAGGCGCAGCTTGGGATTTATTTGGTGCGATGCAGGGTCTATTGCGCCACTTTGGTGCGCCTCAGGTGCTTGGCCAAGGGCTGGGTGCCGGGTACATGCCAGTACTTGGCACCGATAAAGATGACTCGTAGCTGCTCGATCATCTTGGCGGCGGGCTGCAGGTGAGGCGGCAGTGGTTTTGTCGGGGTGTCGATCAACTCGGGCAATGTGGCAAACACCGTTTTCACGATCATGTCGGCGAGCAGTTCCAGCTCTTCGCTATCGTGGTGCTGGTGTTTGGGCATCAGGGCCAGGTCGGCTGCGAGGTCGGACATTATGCGACCCCGCAAGGCGCCGATTGCCTGGCGCACAGGCAGCGAACCGCCAAATTGCTCACGGGCGAGAAAGATGAACTGGGGGCGGTTTGCATCCACTGCGTCGAGGAAGATGCGCACCGAGGCGTCGATCAGTCCGCCCAACTCGAACTCGTTGTGGCGAACCTTGCGGATGGTTCCGCGGAAAGTCTCGCCGACTTCAGCCACAAGGGCCAAGCCCAGTGAGTCCATATCCTGGAAGTGCCGATAAAAACCTGTCGGTACTATGCCGGCTGAACGTGCGACTTCACGCAAGCTCAGGCTGCAAAAGCCACGACCTCCGGCCATCAGGCTGCGCGCCGCATCCATCAGGGCGTGGCGGGTTTGCAGTTTTTGTTCGGCGCGAGGTTGCATCAGTCAAGACTTCCGGAAGATTGCAGCACACTTTAACAAATGGCTCGCAAGGGCGTCGATTCTAGCGTGCCTGGACCTGCTGCGGGCACTAAACGCAGTATCTGTGACGCATTGTCCACGCGTGCTGGATCAATAACCCAGCACGCGGGCGCGGGCCCGGGCGTTTTCTTCCATTTGCTGGCAGGTCATAAAGCCTTTGCTGTCGACCCGGTCTGCTGAGTTGAAACTCACATAGTAAGGCTGCTGGTGGTCATCATTGTTGAGGATGGAGTTGTTAAAGGTGCCAGGTTCAAAACTGCGGTTAATGACCGATGAGGGTTGGCCGCCGACCTGCAGGACTTCCTTTTTAGTCATGTCATCCACCACATCCCTGACCAGTGGCTGGTCATTGAAGGTGAAGTAGTCAACCGGGTTCTCAGGCTTGTCTCCAGCGCAGCCAGACAATCCTGCGAGGGCGGTTAGAACAAAGGCAACGCCCAGAACGTTCTTATTCATGGTGTTCTCCTGTTGAAAGTCAGCAATCATTTCAGTGTATGGCTCTTATGACTCTAGATCGCTTTAGAAGTTGTGTTCCAGGGCGCGTATACCGTCGAATTATAAGTGCGCGGCAGGTATGCTTGCAGGCTCTCTAGCTGGCACGTCAGGGCGCGTCAGGCCGTTATGAAGTAGTTGAGGAGCCTTGGGACTATGCCTGCTGTTCTAGCAATTTTGCCGATCTTTGGCCTGATCGTACTCGGCTACCTGTTGGGTTGGCGCCAATGGTTGAGTGTCGAGAGCGCCGCTGGCTTGGCCAATATCACGTTCAAGCTGTTTATGCCGACGCTGCTGTTTGCCGGCATCGCCAAAGCACCGCTGGCCGATGGCTTGTCCATTACCTTGTTGCTCGCTTACTTTATCCCCGTGGTGCTGGTGTTTGGCGTGGTCAACTGTATTGTCCATCGCCAGCGCGGCGGGGCGACACCGCTGGGCCTGGCTGCTGCGTTTTCCAATAATGTGCTGGTCGGTATTCCTATCGTCACCACCTTGATGGGGCATGACGGCTTGGTGTACCTGTTCGCCATACTGGTGTTCCACAGCCTGACATTGTTTTCGATGCAGAGCTTCTACGCCGCGTTCGGTAGCCCGGAACGGGTCAATGTTGCCGCGTTGCTGAAAAACCTGGCCAATCCCATGATCATCGGCCTGTTGCTGGGCGCGTTGCTTAACTTGTCGGGCTGGGCTGCGCCGGAACCGCTGTGGAAAATGGTCACCTGGTTGGGCCAGGCGGCATTGCCCTGCGCGTTGATCGTATTGGGGGCGAGCCTGTCGCGTTTTCGATTGCGGCCAAGCACCAGTGTGCTGATGCTGACGTTGACCAAGCTGGTGCTTTTTCCTGCTCTGGTCTGGTGGTTCAGTGGGTTATTGCCACAATTGAGCGATGGTGCACGGAGTGTGCTGGTATTGATGGCTGCATGCCCGAGTGGGGTAAATATTCTCGGTTTTGCTAAAACTCAGGATGATGTGCGTAGCGTCAGCTCCACGGTGTTTCTATCTACCGTTCTTGGGGCGCTGACGCTACCTGTTTGGGTTCTGTTGGTCATCTAGTGGTTCGCCTTATCGCACGATCTTAGCCAGTTGTGCGGGCATCCAGGGTGCGCTGGGCACCACCCTCGGCGACACGAAATTGTGCGCCTGGGGTGCGCGACGAACCATTTTCAGCCAAAGGCTCCAGAACTTCGATTCGTTCCTGGCTGCCTTTAAGTTCACTCAACAATGGCTGTGGGCTGAAGCTGGGCAGCGCGAATGCCTGTGCGGCGAATAGGCTCAGGACCAAGCTGATAGCGACTTTGCTTTTCATGACTGACTCCTCGAATTGGGTTGTGATGCTTACGGGAGTCAATACTAGAGATGTGGCAAAAAATAAGAACTTGAGCGCTTTAATAGTATTCATCGACTGCGCTGATGGTGACTGCTGGCAACGCCTGAAGTCCTTGTGAGGTGCTGTTTTTCCAGGGGCGGCTAAGCTACAGCATCAGGCTGGGTGGGCACGTTCGTTGTTAAGTTCTCAGCGAAAAGTGCTTGTGCAGTGTACCCAGTTACAGCCAGTGCGCGGCTTTGGTCCGCGAGTCTTTCAACCCAGTGGAAACAAGGACGTCAGGTGATGAGTGATGCAGCGGCTGTGCGCTACCCCTTGATATTGGTACCTGGCATGTTGGGGTATGTGAGTCTGCTGGGATATCCCTATTGGTATGGGATTGTCGGGGCATTGCGCAAGAGCGGCGCCAAGGTCTTTGCCATCCAGGTTTCGCCGCTTAATTCCAGCGAGGTACGTGGTGAACAACTCCTGGTGCATATCCGTGATGTGCTGGCCAAAACCGGTGCCGAGAAGGTGCATCTGCTGGGGCATAGCCAAGGTGCATTGACTGCACGCTACGCGGCAGCATTGCAGCCACAGTGGGTTGCCTCAGTGACTTCGATCGCAGGGCCCAATCATGGTTCGGAACTCGCTGATTTTCTGGCCCGCAAAGCCGCCAGTGGCAGTCTTGCCGAGAAAGGGCTGAGGTTGCTGCTGGCTGGTTTTGCGCGGGTCATGGCCTGGCTTGAACTCGGATACAAAGGCCCGCCTTTGCCTGTTGATATTTCGGCTGCACACGGCTCACTCACCAGCGAAGGGGTTGCGGCGTTTAATCGCAAGTACCCACAAGGCTTGCCCGAACATTGGGGTGGCGAAGGCGCTGGCGAGGTCAATGGCGTTCGCTACTACTCGTGGTCCGGGACTCTGCAGCCGGGGATCACCAATCGTGGTGGCAACCGGGTTGATGGGCCCAACCTGGTGTGTCGAATATTTGCCAGGACCTTTCGCCGCGAAGCCGGCCAGTGTGACGGCATGGTCGGACGCTACAGCTCGCATCTGGGCAAGGTGATTGGCGATGATTATCCGCTTGATCACTTCGACATCATCAACCAGACCTTCGGCCTTGTCGGTAAGGGGGCGGACCCTGTGCGACTCTATGTGGAGCATGCACAGCGCCTGCGCGACGCTGGGTTGTGAAGTTCCCGCCAGGCTGGAGTCATCCTCCAAGCGGCATTCGCGTCTATATTCAATCCTAGGGTGAATTATTCAGTTGTGCCCGGCGCGAGAGGCGTGCCGAGGATATTCCAGGCTGCTGGGGGCATAAAGCGGCCGGAGTTGGTTTTATTTGATCTTCGACTAGTCTGACTAAATAACTATCAGAAAGCAGGGATCGCCATGCGTAGGCTTATCTGTGGCTTTGTGCGGGGAGTGGAGAAGATCAACCGGCTGGTAGGCCGATTCGCAATGTACTTGATCTTCGCCATGCTGGGCGTCTTGTTGTACTCATCAATCAGCAAAACCTTTTTCCAGCCCTCCATATGGACGCTGGAGAGCGCGCAATTCTTGATGGTGGCCTATTTTCTGTTGGGCGGCGCCTACTCGATGCAGCTTGATGCACATGTGCGCATGGACCTTATCTACAGTCGCTGGTCGCCCACCACGCGGGCGCTGGTTGATGCATTCACCGTGGTTTTGCTGATCTTCTATCTGGTGTTCTTGCTGTATGGCGGCATTTCGTCAACCCAGTACGCCCTTGAATACAGCGAGACCAGCTACTCGGCCTGGTCGCCATATATGGCGCCGATCAAGATCGTCATGTGCATTGGCATCTTTCTGATGCTGCTCCAGGCAATCGCCACCTTTTTCAAAGATGTCGCTGCAGCGCGTGGGGAGACCTTGTAATGGGGTATGAACTCATCGCCTTGCTGATGTTTTCTTCAATGATGTTGCTTCTCCTGACCGGTAAACGCGTATTTGGCGCCATTGGCTTCGTCGCTGTTGTGGCCGCCTTGATGTTGTGGGGCGATGGCGGCTCGGAGGTGGCGTTCAGCGCTGCCATGAAGCTGATGAAGTGGTACCCGTTATTGACCTTGCCGCTGTTCGTGTTCATGGGCTACATGCTTTCCGAGTCTGGCTTGGCGGATGACCTGTACCGCATGTTCCATGTGTGGATGGGGCCGCTCAATGGTGGCCTGGCGATTGGCACCATCGCCCTGATGGTGGCGATTTCGGCCATGAATGGCTTGAGTGTTGCCGGAATGGCGATTGGTGCAAGCATCGCGCTGCCTGAATTGCTGCGCCGGGGCTACGACAAGATCATGGTCACCGGCGTCATTCAGGCGGGCAGTTCATTAGGTATTTTGATCCCGCCAAGCGTGGTGCTGGTGCTCTACGGCATGATTGCCCGCCAACCCGTTGGCCAGCTCTGGCTGGCAGGCGTATTTCCTGGCTTGCTGATGGCCGGGTTGTTTGTGTTGTACATCGCGATTCGTTGTCGCCTACAACCAGACCTCGGGCCAGCGCTCAGCGCCGAGGAGCGCAAGGAGATTACCTGGGGCCAGAAAATTCGCTTGCTGCAAGCCGGGATAGTGCCGCTTTTCATCTTTTTCAGCATGACCGGTCTATTCCTGATGGGCATCACCAGCCTGGTCGAAAGCTCTGCCGTGGGCGCAGCGGCTGCAACCCTGGCGGCACTGTTCAAGCGCCGTCTGAATCGGGTGGTGATGGAAGAAACGCTGCGAAAAACCCTGGCGATTAGCTGCATGTTCATGTGGATCATTCTTGCCGCACTGTGCTTTGGCGCCGTATTCGATGGCCTGGGCGCGGTCAAGGCGATTGAGAGCTTCTTTATCGACCGCATGGACCTCAGTCCTTGGCAAGTGCTGATCATGATGCAGGTCTCGTTCATCCTCATGGGCATGTTTCTCGACGACACGGCGATGCTGGTGATCGTTGCGCCGTTATATGTGCCATTGGTGGGAGCCTTGGGCTTTGATCTGGTCTGGTATGGCGTGCTCTATACCATCACCTGCCAGATCGCCTATATGACGCCACCTTTTGGCTACAACCTGTTTCTGATGCGGGCCATGGCGCCGCCTGAAATCACCTTGCGTGACATCTATGTCTCCGTGACTCCGTTCGTGTTGATCATGATGCTGGCGCTGATCCTGGTGATGGTGTTCCCGCAAATAGCCTTGTGGCTGCCGCAATGGCATTACGCGCGTTGAGGCCCGTGTCAGATAAACCGTGCGCGTTGTTCAGTTGTGCGCACAGCCAGGTTAGCGAGTGATCGCCAGCCTTATAAAGCGTGTCCACCGAAGGGAATCTCTGAAAACCCTGGCAAAGGGTCTGTCGTAAGCGGCTCGTCAGTTGGGCGCTAGCTGATGCAGTGGTCAGAGGTTGTTTAAGAGTGGACGCCAATCTGCGGTTGTATTGCATCTGAATCGACACTATGGAGAGCACAGCATGAGTACGAGACGCGATTTTCTGAAGACCGCTGCGGTGACCACCGGCGCAGTTGGCGCCACGGCATTGGGTTCGGCGCATATTTACGCGGCCGAACCGAAAAAAATCACCTGGCGATTGCAAACCTACGCAGGCCCCGCACTGGCCGAGCACGTTATCAAGCCGTCCATCGACGCCTTCAATAAAGCAGCCAATGGCCAGATGGAAATTCAGCTGTATTTTGCTGATCAACTGGTCCCGACAGGGGAGCTGTTTCGCGCCATGCAGCGCGGCACCATCGATGCGGTGCAAAGCGATGATGACTCAATTGCAGCACCGGTCGATGTTGCGGTGTTTGGCGGTTACTTTCCCTTTGCAACGCGCTACAGCCTGGATGTGCCGGTGTTGTTCGAGCAGTACGGCCTCAAGGAAATCTGGGAGGAAGCCTACGGTGAGGTGGAGGGCGTGACCTGGCTCGGCGCTGGTGCATGGGACCCGTGCAACTTCGCCACTGTCGAGCCGATCAAGAGCCTTGATGATCTCAAGGGCAAGCGCATTTTCACCTTTCCAACCGCAGGCAAGTTCCTTGCACGTTTTGGCGTGATTCCGGTAACGCTGCCTTGGGAGGATGTCGAGGTGGCAGTGCAAACCGGCGAGCTCGATGGCATCGCCTGGTCAGGCATCACCGAGGACTACACCGTCGGCTGGGCCAACGTCACCAAGTACTTCCTGACCAATAATATTTCGGGCGCCTGGTGCGGTTCCTACTTCGCTAATTCAGAAAAATGGGCCGAGGTGCCGGAGCATCTGCAGACCTTGTTCAAACTGTGCATGGACAGCTCAAACTACTACCGCCAGCACTGGTATTGGGGCGGCGAGGCGCAGTTGCGTGTCGAGGGCAGCAAGTTGCAATTGACCAGCATTCCACCTGAACAGTGGAAAAAGGTCGAAGACGAAGCCCAAGTGTTCTGGGATGAAATTGCCAAGACCAGCCCGCGCTGCGCCAAGGTGGTCGAGATATTCAAAAAATACAACGCACTGATGGCCAAGGCCGGTTCGCCGTATCGATAACCGTTTGGCCGGTACGCCTGAGCCTGAGATCGAGCGGGCTCGGGCGTTGTGCGTTCAGGGAAGCGCTGAAAAACCACTGCACCAGCTATCAGTGTGTTGACGCGCTGCTTGGAATACTCCTTTTCAGCGATTCCAGGCAAAGCAATCCATCATCCATCCAGTTCATGTGTTCGCTAAATCGACAGGGATGTCGGTCATAACAATTAGACAGGGGGCATCATGCTCAATCCGCGGGATGTGAAAACCATCGAGGATGCCAAGCGCATTATCGAGGAGCGAAACCTGAGTCATATCAAAGTCGGTCTGTTCGATAACGACGGCGTCATGCGCGGTAAATACATGAGCCGCAGCAAATTCTACTCATCGCTGGAGCATGGTTTTGCATTCTGCGATGTGGTGCTCGGCTGGGATGTCAAAGACCAGCTCTACGACAATGCCAGCTACACCGGCTGGCATACGGGTTACCCCGATGCGCCGGTGCGGATCCTGCCGCAGACCTGCCGCGATATTCCGTTCGAGAACGGCATGCTGTTGTTCCTTGCCGAGTTTGACCAGCAAGCTGAAGCGGTCTGCCCGCGCGGTACTTTGCGCAAGGTTATCCAGCGTTGCCAGGACATGGGCTATGACCCATTTGCAGCACTGGAATACGAGTTTTTCATGTTTGATGAAACACCCGAGTCGGTGCGCGAAAAGGGCTACCGCAACCTCAAGCCCTTCACCCCGGACTGGTTTGGCTATTCGATGGTTCGCAATTCGGTGCATGCCGAGCTTTACCATCAGATTCTCGAAATGTCGGAAATCATGGATTTCCCCATCGAAGGCCTGCACACAGAAACCGGGCCCGGCGTGCTTGAGGCTGCAATTGCCTATGACCACGCCGCCGACGCTGCCGACAAGGGCGCGCTGTTCAAGACCTTTATGAAAGTGTTGGCCCAGCGCAATGGCTTGATGGCGACTTTCATGGCCAAGTGGTCGGGGAAATATCCAGGGCAGAGTGGGCATATCCATGTTTCGCTGCGTAATCGCAGCAATGGCAAGTCGGCCTTTTTCGACCCGAGCCAAGCGCACAACATGAGCGAAGTGCAACGCCACTTCCTGGCAGGCCAACAGCGCTTGATGCCGGAGTTCTTGTGCATGGTCGCGCCTACGCTCAATAGCTATCGGCGCATGATCCCGGGTTTCTGGGCGCCGACCGATGCGACCTGGGGGGTCGAGAATCGTACGGCTGCGCTGCGGGTCATTCCCGGCAGCGACAAGTCGCAGCGCCAGGAGTACCGCCTCGGCGCGGCGGACGCCAATCCTTATCTGGCGTTATCCGTGGCATTGGCATCGGGCCTGTATGGTGTGATGCAAAAGTGGCAGCCGCCCGAGCCTATCGTGGGTAACGCCTACGAACAGAAGCATCCCGAGCATTTGGCCCTGCCACGCACCTTGTGGGACGCCGCTCAGCGGTTACGAGCTTCAAGCGCCGCCCGGGAGATGTTTGGCGATGCTTTTGTCGAGCACTTTGCGGCGAGTCGCGAGTGGGAAGAGCGTGAATACCGCCGCCATGTCAGTGATTGGGAGCTGGAGCGCTACTTTGAAATTATCTAGCGCCGTTGGGTCAACGTCCCGTCGCTAAGAATCCTCTTTTTGGAGTGTTTTATGGCTAGCTTGAAATGTATTTCACCGATTGATGGCTCGGTCTATGTCGAGCGGGAACTGGCGACAGCCCATGAAATAGAGGCGGCCTTGGCACAGGCTGACAAAGCCCAGCTGCACTGGAAGCAGACGCCCTTGAGCGAGCGAATCGCCATTGCCCGCAAGGCGATCGATATCTTTAGCGCTAAAGAAGGCCTGCTGGCGCAAGAGTTGTGCTGGATGATGGGCCGCCCAATTCGCTACGCCGCTGGCGAAATCAAAGGTTTTGTCGAGCGCGCCAGTTATATGGCCGATATCGCCGAGCAGGCATTGGCGGATATCCAGCTTCCCGACAAAGCCGGTTTCATTCGGTTTATCCGTCGTGAGCCGCTGGGTGTCGCGCTGGTCATTGCACCCTGGAATTACCCTTACCTCACTTCTGTAAATGCGGTGCTCCCGGCATTGTTGGCCGGTAACACGGTATTGCTTAAACATTCCGCGCAGACGCCACTGTGTTCTGAACGCATGGTGGCGGCATTCCATGAGGCCGGGCTGCCGAAAGGGGTCTTCCAGTATTTGCACCTGAGCCATGCAGACACAGAAAAGTTGATACAGGCTCCCGCCGTGCAGCACGTGGCGTTTACCGGTTCGGTGCCGGGCGGGGCGATGGTCGAGCGTGCCGCAGCCGGGCGCTTTATCAGCACCGGGCTGGAACTGGGCGGGAAAGACCCGGCTTATGTGCGCGCCGATGCAGACTTGAGCCATGCCGTTGAAACCACCATCGACGGGGCCTTTTTCAATTCAGGGCAATCCTGTTGCGCGATCGAGCGCATTTATGTGCATGAGTCGCTGTATGAGGACTTCGTCAAACAGGCGGTGGCGTTGGTCAAAACCTACAAGCTGGGCCGTTCCGATGACCCGGAAACCACCTTGGGCCCCTTGGTCAAGCCCCAGGCCGCTGATTTTGTCCGTGGGCAAATCGAGGAGGCAGCGCGCCAGGGCGCCACTGCACATATTGATCCGGCAGATTTTGCCATGGATAAACGCGGCACCGCTTACCTGGCGCCGCAACTGCTGACCGATGTCGACCACCGCATGCGGGTGATGACCGAGGAATCTTTTGGCCCGGTGGTGGGGGTGCAGAAGGTCAAGGATGATGAAGAAGCCCTGGCCCTGATGAACGACAGCGAGTTTGGCTTGACTGCGGCAATTTTCAGTCGCGATATAGACGGGGCAATGGCGTTGGCCGATCAAGTCCAGGCGGGCACTGTATTTCTCAATCGCTGTGATTATCTGGACCCCGCGCTGGCCTGGACCGGAGTGAAAAACTCAGGGCGTGGCTGCACCTTGTCAAGTGTCGGCTTCGAGCACCTGACCCGGGCAAAATCCTTCCACTTCAAAACCGAATTGTGAGGTTGATATGAGTCATGATCAGTACCGGATGAACTGGAACTACCCGCCTGCCATGCGTGTGGGTGTCGGGCGTATCGCCGAATTGGCGCAGGCCTGCAGCAGCTTGGGGATGCAGGCACCGCTGATAGTGACCGACCCTGGTCTCGCCGCATTGCCGATGATTGAAGCCGCAAGGGCGCAGTGCCGTGACAGCGGTCTCAATGTCGGCGTGTTCTCGGCCATTAAAGGCAACCCTACCGGGGACAATGTCATGGCTGGTGTTGCAGCGTTCAAGGCCGGCGGGCACGACGGGGTAATTGCCTTTGGCGGTGGCTCGGCCTTGGATGCCGGTAAAGCCATTGCACTGATGGTTGGGCAAGACCGACCACTGTGGGACTTTGAAGACATCGGCGACAACTGCAACCGGGTGAATGTCGCCGGCATGGCGCCGGTGGTTGCGGTACCGACCACCGCCGGTACGGGCAGCGAAGTCGGGCGTGCCTCGGTGATCACTGATGCCGAGGCTCATATCAAGCGGATCATTTTCCACGCACGAATGCTCCCGGCTGTGGTGATACTCGACCCGGAATTGACCTTGGGCTTGCCCGCCAGGATCACTGCCGCAACGGGCATGGATGCGCTGTCACACAACCTTGAAGCCTATTGCTCACCCTTGTTTCACCCAATGGCTGAAGGTATTGCGCTCGAAGGCATGCGCCTGGTGCAGCAGTTTTTGCCGCGAGCGGTTGCCCATGGCGATGATGTCGAGGCGCGTTTGCAGATGCTGGTGGCCTCGAGCATGGGCGCGACGGCATTTCAACGTGGGCTGGGCGCCATGCATGCGCTGGCGCATCCGCTTGGCGCCCTGTATGACGCCCACCATGGCTTGCTAAACGCGGTGCTGATGCCCTATGTGCTGCAGGCGAACAAGGCCCAGATCGCGCCGCAAATGGAGAAGCTGGCACGCTACCTGGATTTGCCGGGGCAGGGGTTCAACGGTGTGCTTGACTGGGTGCTGGCGCTGCGTGAGGAACTGGGCATTCCGCACAGCCTGGTCGAGATTGGTATCGACGATACCCAGATCGAGCGTGTCGGCAGCATGGCCCAGGCTGATGCTTCGGCAGGCACCAATCCCATTGCATTCAGCGCGGCGCAATACAGTCAATTGTTCTTGCGGGCGCTGGACGGCAAGTTATAGCTTTTCTAGCAATACCGCTGCGCCGACCAATGATCGGCGCAGTGCTGCCTATTGTTCGGCTTGCGCCGCTTTCAGTGCTTCATAGGACGGCGCGGCGTAGATCCCAACTTCAACCGCCAGGGCCATGACACGCTCAAGGTCAGTGCTGTAAACCAGTACTGCCTGTAACTCGTCATCCAGCGGCTCGCTCAAGTCAACCAGCACATAACCCTTGGTTTCCGGGCTGAGGCTGCCGAGTTGCACCTGGATACGGTTAAGCGCTTTCAGCGGTTCGACTTTCACCAGTTGCTTGGGCTTGAGTACAAAGCTGACCTGTGGCCCGAACGAGTCGACAATCTGCTGGAACAGCGCGTCGTAGCTGTCGGCCTGAAACAGCACGGTTTCCGGCAGGCTACCGATCACCACCCATTCGCCCAGTGGAATAGGAAAGCTCTCGTCATAGTTGATGTCCGGGTTGGCCGCCAGGAACGCTTGCGGGTCGGCATAGGCTTGCGCCGCTTCATCAGCGATCTTTGCCACTTCTTCAGGGAGCATGCAACCCGAGCTAATTTTACTGATCAATTCTTCGAGCTGGGTTTTCATCTGGCATCCTGTGTATGTATCAGAGCGGTGGTTGAGAATATAGGGCGTATCTAGCGCAAGTGGGCCTCAGCCAAGGTTAGCTTGCGCGGTATCAGGCTGCTGTCCCAGTGT
This sequence comes from Pseudomonas sp. S9, assembly GCF_000222125.1. Lineage (NCBI taxonomy): Bacteria > Pseudomonadati > Pseudomonadota > Gammaproteobacteria > Pseudomonadales > Pseudomonadaceae > Pseudomonas > Pseudomonas sp. S9. The sequence goes on from NZ_AFFX01000005.1 coordinate 418,866, forward strand.
TGGGTCGCCCATTTCAGTAATTCGCCGGGGCTGGAGCCCGTGGCATCGTCCGGCGTTGCCTGGCCCAGGGTTCGCATGGCGCGAAGCAACTGGGCGGTTGCCTGCTCGGCCTGGAGTGGCGGAGAACGATAGGATTTACCCAGTTTGTGGCCATCGGGCTGGATAATCAGTGGGACATGCAAGTAACGCGGTTGGGCAAAACCCAGCAGCTCCTGCAAATACAACTGGCGCGGGGTTGAGTCGAGCAGGTCTGCGCCGCGAACGACATCGGTAATGCCTTGCCAGGCATCATCGATCACCACTGCCAGTTGGTAGGCGTACAAGCTGTCGCGGCGGCGAATCACCATGTCGCCGACTTCCCGGCCCAAATGCTGGCGAAACTCACCCTGCACGCGATCGGTAAAGTGATAGCTCAGCTCGGGTACGCGCAAGCGGATTGCCGCATTGTCGAGTGGCTTGCCGAGATTGCGGCAAAAACCTGGGTAGATACCCTGGTAGGCCTCCAACTCTTTGCGCGAGCAGGTGCAGGCGTAGGCCAGGCCTTGGTTGAAAAGGCTTTCTAGAACATGCTGGTAGTGTTCATGGCGCTCGCTCTGGCGCACTAATTCGCCATCCCATTCGAATCCGTAGTTCTCCAGCGATGTCATGATCGCCGCTTGAGCGCCGGGCATTTCACGGGGCGGATCGAGATCCTCCATCCGTACCAGCCAGCGGCCACCCACCGCGCGCGCGTCGAGATAGGACGCCAGGGCTGCGACCAGTGAACCGAAGTGAAGGTAACCGCTTGGAGTGGGAGCGAAGCGTCCGATGTAGTCAGGATTATTCATGGGAGCGAGCCAGCCTGATGCAGGCAAGTGTGCGCGACGGAAACGGCACGGGGAGAATCAAAACGGGGTGCCTTGGCACCCCGTTTTCCAGATCAGGAACCGACCTGTTTTTCTTTGATTTCCGCTAGGGTTTTGCAGTCAATGCAAAGTGTAGCGGTTGGGCGGGCTTCAAGTCGGCGGATGCCAATTTCAACGCCGCAGGACTCACACCAGCCGTAATCTTCGTCTTCGATCAGCTGCAGGGTCTCGTCAATCTTCTTGATCAGCTTGCGCTCGCGATCACGCGCGCGCAGTTCCAGGCTGAACTCTTCTTCCTGGCTTGCACGATCGGCTGGGTCAGGAAAGTTGGCTGCCTCGTCCTGCATGTGATGCACAGTGCGATCGACTTCTTGCATCAGTTCCAGCTTCCACTTGTTGAGGATGCCGGTAAAATGCGCACGCATGGGCTCACCCATGTACTCTTCACCCTTGCTCTCTTGGTAGGGTTCGAAGCCACGGATCAGTTGACCGCTTTTTGCTTTTGCTTTGGTGGGCATGGATGACCGCCTCTCACTTTCTCAATTCTACTGCGCAGGATGATATCCCTTTGCCGACTTTCAGTCGGCCCTGCGGCTGCAAGCGGGCGAACTTACCAGATCAATACCCATCGCGCTACTCCCGGTTGTCTAGCACGTCACGCTTTTGTGGGCTTGATGGGCATATATGCCTCTGTTTTTATTGGTAATCCGCTTTTGCATCCGCAGTAGAAGCCTGTAATAGATGGCTTCCAGCGGTTTTCGCCGTTTGTTTAAACAAGAAGCTTATAAACCGAAGATTTAAGTGTTTTTATTTCGTATTAGGGCTTTTCAGCGCAGGTCACTGCCGTTTTTCCTGTCGGTTGGTTAGACTCCAGCGTTTGTTTACCTGCCAAGGCAACTTCATGGCCCAATCCTATAGTGCACGCAGTCGCGCGATCGAACCCTTCCATGTGATGGCGCTGTTGGCCCGCGCCAACCAGTTGCAGGCGGAGGGTCATGATGTCATCCACCTTGAAATTGGCGAGCCCGACTTCACCACGGCCGCGCCTATCGTGGCTGCCGGACAGGCCGCCTTGGCTGCGGGCCACACTCGCTATACCCCGGCCCGGGGCATTGTGCAGTTGCGTGAAGCAATCTCGGGTTTCTATGCCCAGCGCTATGGGCTCGATATCGATCCGCAGCGAATCCTGATTACCCCAGGTGGCTCAGGTGCCTTGCTATTGACCAGCAGCCTGTTAGTCGATCCAGGCAAGCATTGGCTGTTGGCTGATCCGGGTTATCCCTGTAACCGGCATTTCCTGCGTTTGATCGAAGGCGCGGCGCAGTTGGTTCCGGTGGGCCCTGAGGTGCGCTATCAACTGACGCCCGAGCTGGTTGCGCGGCACTGGGACAGCTCCAGTGTCGGGGCCCTGGTTGCATCACCGGCCAACCCGACCGGGACGATCTTGCAGCGCGATGAGTTGGCAGGCTTATCGCAAGCGGTGAAGCAACGGGGTGGCCACCTGGTGGTTGATGAGATTTACCACGGTCTGACTTATGGCGTGGATGCCAGCAGCGTGCTGGAAGTCGATGATCAAGCCTTCGTGCTTAACAGCTTCTCAAAATACTTCGGTATGACCGGCTGGCGCCTGGGCTGGATGGTCGCGCCTGAAGCGGCTGTGCCCGAGCTTGAGAAGCTGGCGCAAAACCTCTACATCAGCGCGCCGAGCATGGCTCAACATGCCGCGCTTGCCTGTTTCGAGCCGGCGACTATCGACATTCTCGAGCAACGCCGCGAACAGTTTGCGAAACGGCGTGATTTCTTGCTGCCGGCATTGCGGGAGCTGGGCTTTAAAATTGCGGTAGAGCCCGAAGGCGCCTTCTATCTATATGCAGATATCTCGGCGTTTGGTGGCGATGCCTTTGCATTTTGCGAGCACTTTCTTGATTCCGAGCACGTGGCGTTTACGCCCGGCCTGGACTTTGGCCGTCATCAAGCGACGCAACATGTGCGCTTTGCCTATACGCAAAGCCTGCCGCGCTTGCAGGAAGCGGTCGAACGTATTGGCCGTGGCCTAAAAAGCTGGAGTGGCCATGCAGTTTGATCCGCCGCTTGAGGAAGGGCGCTTGCTGCGCCGGTACAAGCGCTTTTTGGCTGATATCGAAACCAGCAGCGGCGAGCTGCTGACCATCCACTGCGCGAACACCGGCTCAATGCTCAATTGCATGAGCGAAGGCGCGCGGATTTGGTTTAGCCGCTCCAGTGATCCGAAGCGCAAGCTGCCCGGTAGTTGGGAAATAGGCGAGACCCCGCACGGGCGGCTGGCCTGTATCAATACAGCGCGGGCCAATGCCCTGGTTGAAGAGGCGCTGCAGGCTGGGCGGATTGCCGAACTGAGCGGTTTTACAGCGCTCAAGCGCGAAGTGCCTTATGGGCAGGAGCGCAGTCGGATTGATTTTCGGCTTCAATACCCTTCAGGCTTTGCCTTCGTGGAAGTTAAAAGCGTTACCCTGGGCTTTGCCGATAGCGATGTGGCGGCTTTTCCAGATGCGCGTACCGAGCGCGGAGCCAAGCACCTGAGAGAATTAGCCGCCCTGGCCAGGGATGGGGTGCGTGCGGTGCAGCTTTATTGCGTCAATCTGTCGGGTATTACCGCAGTACGCGCCGCCAGTGAAATCGATCCGGCCTATGCCGCTGCTTTGCTTGAAGCCAGGCAGGCTGGCGTCGAAGTGCTGGCGTATGGGGTGGATATCAGCCCCTTGGGGATAACGTTGGTGCGGCCCTTGCCCGTCATTGGGCTTTAGTCTTGGCGCAGCCTGCTGTCACAGCTTGACCCAGATACCCTGGGCGTCTTCACCGCAGTCAACGGTCGCCAATGATTGACCTTCGCACGGCCCGGTGACGCATTCGCCCGACTCGATCAGGAACAAGGCACCATGGGTTGCGCATTGGATCAAGCTGGCGCTGCTGTCGAGAAACTGGTTGGGCTGCCATTCCAGGGGGACGCCGCGATGGGGGCAGCTGTTGCGGTAGGCAAACAGCTGGGCATCCTTGCGCACGATCAGGATTTGTTGCCCTGCCACTTCAAAACCAAGGCTCTGGCTTTCTGCAAGCGCCGTGCTGGCGCATAGGTAGATCATGAGGCTCTCCACAATTAGTGCGCATTATCACGCATCTAGCGGGGAGGCGAATAGGGTGCGCATCCTTGCGCAATTTGAAAGCCTGGGTAGCGCCGTGGTGGGCAAGCTTCGCGTTGTCACAGCCTACTGACGGCGTTTGGGTTGAGCCGGGTAGGGTGGATCACGCTTTTCTATCCACCATTTCTCGCGGTTCATTAGTACTGCCAGGAGGCCGACACCCGTACGCTGCGCCCGACTTCGCTGTAGTAGTCATCGGGTTGGACGAGCGCGCCGTCTGGTACGTTCAGTGCGTTCCAGTATTTCTTGTCGAGGATGTTGAAGACACCCGCTTGCAGCTTGACGCCGTCCAACGCTGCGGGCTGCCAATAGGCGGTCATGTCAACGACACCGTAGCCCGGGGCTTTAAAGTCGGCGTCTGTCTCGACCTTGTCGCGAGCGCTGGCTGCGGTCAGCATCAAGTCGCTGCCAAAGCGCTCATGCTCGTAGCTCAGGCCGAGGGTGGTGGTCAGCGGCGCAACCGAGTTCAGGTCTTGATTGGTCTTGCGGTCTTCGCCACGCGCCCAGGCCACTGCACCCCAAAGTTTCCAGTCCTTGCTAAAGCCCCAGTGTGCGGTCGCTTCGGCGCCGTAGATGCGCACTTTGTCGCGGTTTTCAGTACGGGTCACACCGAATGGATAATCAGCGGCATCCAGGCCAAGATCGGCAACTTGCTGGCTGTCGAGCAGCACGCCTTCATCAATAAAGTTCTTGTAATGGTTGGCGAACAGGCTCAGCGAACCGCCCAACTGGTTGTTGCCGAATTGGCCGCCCACCTCGTAACCGTTGCTTTCTTCTGGCTTGAGATCCGGGTTGCCCACGCGCAGATAAGTACCCGAGGCGCCGTAGTTCATGTACAACTGGGTGGCGTCCGGTGCTTTGAAACCTTGCGCCCATTGCGCATAAAGCAGCGCTTGCTCGGCCACCTGCCAGGTGGCCAACAGGCTGGCGGACAGCTTGCTGTCATCACTGTCGGTAAGGGACGAGTTGTTATTGGGGTTGACGTTATCGGCGTAGTCGCCGCCTGCGTCGGGTTCGACTTTATAGGCGTCGTAGCGCAAGCCCGGGGTCAGCTTGAATACCCCATCGGCAAAGCTGATTTCATCTGCAGCGTACACTGCCCATTGGCGGCCTTTGGCTTCAGGGCTGTCGGCCTGGTTGGTGTGCAGGAAATCACACGCGCTCGGGCCCATGTAGACGGGTGAGCTCGGTGAGGGTGAAACCAGGTTGGCCGGGCAGTTATCCTGGCCTTTTGAGGCTTGCTGGGTTTCGATCCAATACAGTTCGCCGCCCAGGCTGAAGTCATGATCCAGGCCCACCAACTGCTTTTTTTTACCCACTTCACCAGTGAAGCCATACAGGGTTTTCTCGATACGGTTGTTACGCTGGAAAACCCCGCTTGGGTATTTGTAGGGGTTTTCTGGCAAGCCAAACATCTGGAATACAAAGTCGGGAATACCTGCACGGGAATCGAGGGCGCGCACGGCATCCTGGTCGTCTTCACGCTCGATTTTCTGCCAGTAGGTGATTGCATGGGCACGGTCGAGCCAGCCGTCGCTGTCTTGTGCCTTGAAGTCATAGTCCAGCGACAGGCGTTGGCGCTTGGTGTCTTCCTGGGTACTGTTTTCACCGGCCAGATAAGTACTGCCTTGGCCAGTGCGGGTGTCGATGTCATTTTCGCGCTTGAAGTATTCGGCGGTGAAGCCTAGCTGGTGACCACCATCGAAGCCTTGCTGCAGCTTGAGCAAGGCATTGTGCCGGTCGACATCTGCCGGGTTGGCCTCGGTGCGTCCGGCGCCCAGCAGGTTGTCGTTCCCCGAGGTTTCGAGCTCGTCGCCTTGGCGTTTGCCTGCTTGCAGTAACCATTTGGTGTGGTTGTAGCGGCCCGCCAGCGCTGCATTGAGCCCCCAGCTATTGTCTGCGCTGTCGTAGTCGGTTTTGGCCAGGGTTGCGAAGTCTTGTCCTTCGCTGAGCAGGTCATCCGGGTTGAGGGTGAACAGTTGCACTGCACCACCGAGGGCGCCTGAGCCTGCCTGGCTGGAGTTGGCGCCGCGAACGATATCCACCGCCGACAAACTGTTGAAATCAATTGCATCCAAGCCGCCCTGGGCACCGCCAGTTGGCCCCTGGCTGCGTGCGCCATCCGTCATCCAGGGCACGCGAATCCCGTCGATTGTGGTCAGCACACGATCGCGGTCAAGCCCGCGAATATTGATGCTCTCATTGTTGCGGTTGAAATTTACCCCCGGTTCCGAGCGCCGCCCCAGGTCGTCAAAACTGCGAATAAAACGCTTGTCCAGCGCTTCGGCATCGGTGCGTGTGGTGGTCGGCAAAGGCGCTTGTATGGGTGTCCCGGTGACCTCTGTGTCGGCGAGTTTGGCCGGTTCTGTTGCCGCAAGGCTTAAGGAAGGGCCGAGCAACATAAGCGCCAGGTATGAACGCAAGGGGAAGGGTGCTGTAGCAAACATGAAAACTCCTAAAGGTGTGTTGGGCAGCTTCTGTGAGTGCTTGTTGGAATTTGCGCAAACAGTAATGAGATTGATATGCTAATGCAAATGATTATCAAATCTAGTTAGTAAAGAAAAAATGCCAACCGTCCTTTGCTGGCGCAGACATTCGTCGTGCGGCAGTGGAAAAACCGTTCATTAGGAGCCGTTCAGTCATGAGTAATCTCAACTCGTCACAGGTCTGTGATCTATATCGAAACTGGCAACAACTACGTGGCGCTCAGCCTCGACTGCGCGCACGCGATGCGGCTGCGCACTTGAGTGTCAGTGAGGCTGAACTGGTTGCCAGCCGATTGGCTGTCGATACCGTGCGATTGCGCCCTGACTGGGCGCAGTTGCTGCCGGCACTGGGCGACTTGGGTTATGTGATGGCTTTAACCCGCAACGAGCATTGCGTGCATGAGCGCAAAGGCTTTTATCGCGAGGTGACCGTGAGTGCTGGCGGGCAAATGGGCCTGGTGGTGTCGGCGGATATTGATCTGCGCTTGTTTCTGGGTGGATGGAACAGTGTATTTGCTATCGCCGAGCAGACTGACAAAGGCATTCAGCGCAGTATTCAGGTGTTCGACCATCAAGGCATGGCGATCCACAAGGTATTTCTCACTGATACCAGTGAACTCGCTGCCTGGGAGCCTTTGGTCGAGCGTTTCCGAGCCCCGCAACAAAGTGCCGAGCTACAGCTGCAAGCGCGACCTGAGCCGTTGGTTGTAAGGCCAGACAGCGAGATTGATCAGCAAGGGTTACGTCAGGGCTGGTCTGCACTTAAAGACACCCACCATTTTTTTGCCTTGTTGAAAAAATACGGTGCTGCGCGGACCCAGGCGCTGCGCCTAGCGGGCAATGAATGGGCTGAATCTCTGGACCCGAGCGAGTTGACCCGCGCGTTGGAGCTGGCGGGGGAGCGCGACATCGGCATCATGGTGTTTGTTGGCAACCGTCATTGCATCCAGATTCATTCCGGGCCGATCAGCAAGTTACGGTGGATGGATACCTGGTTCAATGTACTGGACCCGGAGTTCAATCTGCACCTCAAAACGCCAGCTATCACCGAGTTGTGGCGTGTACGTAAACCCAGCAGCGATGGTGTTATCACCAGCCTTGAAGCCTTCGATGCCGAGGGCGAGTTGGTCATCCAGCTATTTGGCGCACGCAAGCCGGGCATCCCGGAACTTAGAACCTGGCGTGAACTGGTTGAGTCGCTACCAGCGGCAACGCACTAGTTTCCATTGATTTTTGGCAGCGGTGTCAGCAGGCGCCTCAAGCGGACAGGTGGCATGGGATTTATGAACATAGGTATTGGCGGGTTTGTTTTGAGTGTGGCGGCAGGCGTTATGTTTTGGGGGATCGCCCAGGCAGAGCCATTGCCGCAGCGCTGGGTGAGTGCGGGTGGTTCGATCAGCGAGTGGGTGGTCGAGCTGGGCGGTGAGTCGAAGCTGGTCGGGGTCGACACCACCAGTCAGCATCCGGCTGCGTTGCGAGAACTGCCAAGCATCGGTTATCAACGTCAACTCGCCGCCGAAGGCATTCTCGCGCTGAAACCGGACTTACTGCTCGGGAGCGATGAAATGGGGCCGCCGCCCGTGCTTGCTCAGTTGCAGGCTGCGGGCGTTGATATCGAGCGTGTATCGGTCAGTCCGCAGTTACCGGCATTGCAAGCCAACCTGCAACGTATTGGTCAATTATTGGGCGATACCAAAGGTGCGCAGTCTGTATTCGACGCTTATCAACAGCGCCTGCAACGCCAGCAGCAGTGGGTGAGTCAGGCGCAGGCACATGAAGCCGCGCCGACCGTATTGTTGCTGCTGGGGCATAGCGGCGGCAGCCCAATGGCGGGTGGCGTCGATACTTCGGCAGATTGGCTCATCAAGCAGGCGGGTGGCATCAATCTGGCCAGTCACCAGGGATATAAGGCCCTGTCCAGCGAGGCGCTGGTTGGGCTGGACCCGCAGGTTATAGTGATTGCCGACCGTAGCCTTGAGGGCGAGCAGGCCAAGCAAGCCTTGCTCAAGCAAAACCCAGGATTGGCCGCGACTCGGGCGGCACGGCATGGGCGTCTTATTGGGCTGGACCCGACGCTGCTGGTGGGTGGTTTGGGGCCGCGTTTGCCGGATGGACTGGCGGCCTTGTCCGCAGCCTTTTATCCTGAGAGCCAACCTTTGACCGCCGACGCCAAGTTGACCCCATGAATCTAGTTGTCAAACCGCGTCCATTGCTTATCGCACTGGGCGTGTTGCTGTTGTGCGCATTCAGCTTATCCCTGGCTTTGGGGCCGGTCAGCCTGTCCCTCGCCGATACCGCTAAAGCCTTGCTTAATCTGCTGGGGTTTCCTGTCGCAGGTGCCGAGCAGGCGCAGTTGATCATTGAGCAGATCCGCATGCCGCGCAGCCTGTTGGGCGCGGCAGTGGGGTGTGTCCTGGCGCTGTGCGGGGTGGCGATGCAAGGCCTGTTTCGCAACCCCCTGGCCGACCCCGGTTTAGTCGGTGTGTCGAGTGGTGCGGCCCTGGGGGCAGCAGTGGCGATTGTCGGTGGTGCCATGCTCGGCGGGATTCCGGCGGCTATTTCCCCCTATCTGTTGTCGGTCTGTGCATTCGCTGGCGGTTTGCTGGTGACCGCCATGGTCTATCGGCTGGGCCGACGCGATGGCGTTACCCATGTCGGCACCATGTTGCTGGCGGGCATTGCCCTGACTGCCTTGGCTGGCGCAGCCATTGGCCTGTTTACCTACCTGGCCGATGACGCAACGCTGCGCACCCTGACATTCTGGAACCTGGGCAGCCTCAATGGCGCCAGCTACCCGCGCCTGTGGCCATTGCTGGTTGTCACCCTTGGCGTTGGCTTGTGGCTTCCGCGCCGGGCCAGTGCATTGAATGCCTTGTTGCTCGGAGAGTCCGAGGCCCGGCATCTAGGCATTGATGTCGAGCGGGTCAAGCGTGAACTGGTGCTCTGTACCGCCCTTGGTGTCGGCGCAGCGGTGGCGGCGGCTGGAATGATTGGATTTATCGGCCTGGTTGTTCCGCATCTGGTCCGCTTGTTGGCTGGGCCGGACCATCGCCTGTTTTTGCCTGCCTCGGCACTGGCGGGGGGCGAGTCTATTGCTCTTTGCCGACTTGTTGGCACGCCTGGTGCTGGCGCCGGCAGAGTTGCCGATCGGCATAGTGACCGCGCTGATCGGTGCGCCGTTCTTCCTGTATTTATTGTTGAGAGGACGTGCCTGATGTTGCGAGCCGAGAATTTAGCGGTCAGGCGCGGCCCTTGTACCGTGCTATCCGGTATTACCCTGCAGCTGCAACCTGGCCAGGTGCTTGGTGTGCTTGGCCCCAATGGGGCGGGTAAAAGTACTTTGCTCGGCGCATTGAGCGGCGAACTTGAGGCGGCGCAGGGTGAGGTTTACCTCGACCAGCAGCGCCTGGCGCAATGGTCCGGTAGCGAGAGGGCGCGGCGCCTGGCCGTGCTGCCGCAGAGTTCAACGTTGAGCTTTGGTTTTCTGGTCGAGGAGGTTGTGGCAATGGGCCGTCTGCCACATGCCAGTGGCGCAGCACGAGATATGGAAATTATCGGCCAGGCCCTGGCCGCTGCGGATGCTGCGCATTTGGCGGGGCGCAGTTACCTGGCGTTGTCCGGCGGCGAGCGCCAGCGGGTGCATTTGGCGCGTGTGCTCGCCCAGTTGTGGCCCGGTGTTGAAGGGCAAACCCTGCTGCTCGATGAACCCACTTCGATGCTTGATCCACTGCATCAACACACCACATTGCAGGCCACGCGCACCTTTGCCGAAGGCGGCGCAGCGGTAATGGTGATCTTGCATGACCTGAACCTTGCAGCGCGCTATTGTGATCAGCTGTTACTGCTCGACCGTGGCCAGGCCTGCTTGCTTGGCAGTCCGGCAGAGGTGCTCCAGGCCGGGCCGCTACGTGATGTATTTGGCCTTGAGGTGTTGATCCAACAGCACCCAGAACGGGGCCACCCATTGGTGATTGCACGATAAGGACCTGGTATGCGATTGGGGCTATTGATCTGTATCGGCCTGCTTGCCGGTTGTCAGGCTGCATTGGCACCGCTGCCTGACTGGCAAAGTCCACAAGGGCGAGACGCCAGCAACCTGGGGCAGATCGAGGATCTGCGCAGTGGACGGACATTGACCGCGAGCGAACTGGTTGAGCGGCTCTCGGGCGTCGACCAGGTGCTGGTTGGCGAGCAGCATGATAATCCCGACCATCACGCATTGGAGTTGTGGCTATTGCGTGCTCTCGCCAGTCAACGTAAGCAGGGCAGCGTCCTCATGGAAATGCTCACCAGCGGCCAGCAACAGGCGGTTGATCAAGCACAAGCTGCTTCAGGTGAGGGCCAGCCAATAGCGGACTTGCCCAAAGCCCTGGGTTGGCAGGACGGCTGGGACTGGTCCATGTACGGGCCCATTGTGCGTTATGCATTGGCGCAACCTGCGCCTGTGCTGGCCGCCAACCTGAACCGCGACGAGATGATGCAGATCTACCGCAAGCAGCCGCAACTCAGTGGCTCGGCTTCAAGCTCTGCCGCAGTGCGGGAGCCATTGCTTGAGCAAATCCGCGAGTCCCATTGCGGCTTGCTTCCCGACAGCCAGTTGCCAGCCATGCTGGCGGTGCAACAGCAGCGTGACCGGCGCATGGCCGTGGGCCTGCAACAGGCAGATAAACCGACGATCTTGCTGGCCGGAGCCTTCCATGCACGCCGCGACCTGGGCGTGCCTGTGCATTTGCGTGACTTGGGCGATACCGCGACCAGCGCAGTACTGATTTTCAGTGAAGTGGGTAAAGCGGTTAGCGCCGAACAGGCGGATTACGTCTGGTATACCGCTGCGGTCGAGGATAAGGACTATTGTGCTGAAATGCGTAAGCGCTAGCATGGAGATCCGCATGTAGGGTGCGACAACGCGAAGCTTGCCCACCAGGCAATCATTCCCTGATCAGGCTCCGTTTGATGGCTTAACGGCTAGCCTGATGCGGGCGCTTTTTCCCTGGTAAAAAAAGACCCGGCAAAAGTGCCGGGTCAATAACCGTGATTAGCCTGATGAGGAGATAATCTGAAGAGTCCGACTGAGGAACTCCTGAGCTTATCAGCTGATCTCGCGACCAGATGCTTGAATAATAACAATTCTCATTATCAAGTCAACAGTCTGGGCAAATTAATTTCAAAGGCCTTTGCGCAGGCAAAAAAAGACCCGGCAAAGTGCCGGGTCAATAACCGTGATTAGCCTGATGAGGAGATAAGCTGGAGAGTCCGACTGAAGGCCTCTAGAGCGTATCGGCTGATCTCGCGACCAGTTGAGTTAATAATAACAATTCTCATTATCATGTCAATTGTCGCAATCAGTTTTTTGGGCGTGGGTGTTTTTGCATGTTCCAGATGCAGCAAAGCCGGCGCTTGGCCGGCTTTGCTTTAGCCTGAAAGACTAGGCTTCGTTGCTTAAGCGCAGCTGGGTGACTTCTTTATTAAGCAGGTCGATGCGCCTGGCCATGTTTTCTATCAGGCTGTGGGCAATGCGCGGGTTACTTTGCATCAGGCTGAGGAACTGGTCTTTGGGAATCAGCATGACGGTGCAGGCTTCAGATGCAATAACCGTGGCGCTGCGTGGTTCGTGAGTGAAGACAGCCATGGCACCGAATATCTCGTCTTTCTGCACATCCCCCACTTTTTGCCCGTCAACAAAGGCCTCGGCATGGCCTTCGATAATCACGAATACATGTTCGGCTTCGTCGCCCTGGTGAATCAGTTCTTCGCCGGCGGCAAAATGCTGGAAGCCGGTAGAGGGGCGAATTTCCGGCTGCTTCAAGCGCGCCAGGGCATCTGACAGCAGTGCGGTGTGGCCGATCAGGTATTGGATCAGCAAGTCCTGGCGACTCGGGTCGGCATGGATGTGCTTGAAGGCTTCGCTGCGTGAATAGGGGATCAGGCTCAGGGGTTCATCGCAGCTATAGCGGCAGCTTGGCAGGTCTAGGCCTTGGCGCAGGCCGAGGAGATCGCCTTCTTGCAGGTAGAACAGGGGGCGTTCATCTACCAGTGCGTGAAGCAAGCCATTTTCAATGACAAATAGTGTGTTGTCGGGTAGATGCTCACTCAAGTCATCGCTTTGTTCCACATGGATGATCTCGCCTGAGGGGGCCAAACCTTCGAGCAATTGACTGGGAATACTCTGCAGTCGGTTGATCAACTGGTCGGCGTAAGCGGGTTGCTCCCCGAGTAGATACATAATGTGATTCCTTGAACTGGCTTGGCAGGCATAAACGCACGAACATCCCTCCGACAATATGCTGGGCAGCCGTTTTGGTAAATCACTCTTGGCGGAGGTTGTGAGCTAGCTCTTATTGCGCGAGCTTCCTGCGTCTAGTTGGCCATTTAATTTGGCTTTGTGGTCCTCTGGCAGTTCGTTCCAGTAGACGTCCAGCAGTGCACCCTCGATTGAGTAAAGCAACACTTTGGACGCCCTGAAACCCCGTGCCTTTACCGCCCGGTATGCACTGACTGCACCGAGCCTGCGCAAGTCATTGGCGCTGTGGATACCCGAGGCATGTAGCCATTGGGCAGACGTTTTCCCCAAGTTTTTCAAGTGTTGCAGCTCGTCGTTCATTGAGCCTCCATGGCGCCGCCCATGTGCGATTAGCAGCTATCGCCTTTGTGTACTTGAACGAAAGTGTAGCGGCACACTGAGAAATGTGTGGCGAATTGACATCTTGGGGCTTGTGCGGGCGCGCGGCGACATCTGTCCTTTATTGGATGCCATGCAGGCGAGGGGGCAGAAGAGGTAACCGGTGTCAGGGGCAGGGGCGGTTCTGGTTGCTGCTTACCGGGGCATCTTGCCCCGGTAATCGACTGCTTGCTACAGGCCAGGCAAGCGCTGGCGGATGCGTGCAACCAAGCTGTCCAGGCTGGCACTGTCATTGGTTTCAATGCATTGCTCGTTGACCCGTTCCGTGGCGGTTAGCGCTTCACGGTTGGCCAACTGGGCTTCGATAACCTGCATAGTCGCATCGGAAGGGTCCTTGGCTTCCTGCTGGCGATGCTTGAGCCAGCCGGCAATCACCTCGGTGGGGGCGTTGCAGCTGAGAATCAAAAACGGCACGCCGGTTTGTTCTGCAACCTGCATCGCCGCCTGGCGTTGTTCCAGCTTGAGGTAGGTCGCATCAATGACGACCGGGAAGCCTGCATGCAGAGCCGCATCGGCAATCTCATGCAGGCGTCGGTAAGTGGCAATGCTGGAGTCTTGATCGTAGATACCCTGATCCTGCTGGCCTTTTTGGGCCTCGCTTTGTTCGCCAAACAGTCGTTTGCGTTCGACATCGGAGCGCAGGCGAATGGCGCCAAGCGCTTCGACCATGCGCATGGCAACCTGGCTTTTGCCAACCGCCGAGACGCCATGGGTGATGGCCAGGAAACGCGAAGGAATAGAGCTGTAGCTTTCAGCCAGCGCAGCGTATTTGCGGTACTGGCGCAAAATGACCTTGCGTTGCACCGCGCTTTGCTCTTGCCCCAGGCGGAACAGGCTGACTTTGCCGCGGACCATCGCCCTGTAGGCCTTGTAGAAGTTGAGCAGTTCGAGCGATGCGTAATCGCCGGTGTATTCAAGCCATTTGCTGACAAATCGGCGCGCAAGGCACTTGAGGCCACGGTCTTCGAGGTCCATGACCAGAAAGCCAACGTCCGCCATGACATCAGTCATGCGAAAGGGTTGGTTGAACTCAATGCAATCAAACAGGGTGACATGACCATCAAGAATGGCGATGTTGCCAAGGTGGATATCACCATGGCATTCACGAATAAAACCATCGGCTTTGCGCTTGGCCAGCAAAGGCTTGAGTCGTTCATAGCTGGTTTCAGCCCAGGCCTGTAACGCGTCGAGTTGTTCCAGGTCGGCTTTTTCCGAGAGCATTGGGCGTGCCTGCTCGAAATTCTGTAACACCGGGGTCATCACCGCTTCTGGCGTTCCCAGGTCATGATCCTGTGCAACCTGTGGGGCGCTCAGGTGAAATTGAGCTATTTTTTCGGCCAGTTCGTCGATGTGCGCCTCGCTGAGCTCGCCACGAGCCTGTACTTCGCTGAGCAACTGGTCTTGCGGGAACTGGCGCATTTTCAGCGCGTATTCAATAACAGGGCCGTCATTTGCCAGGTTGGGCGCCTCGACACTGCCGCAAACCGGTATCACTTCGAGATACAAACCTTCGGTTAGACGTTGGTTGAGGCGTAGTTCTTCGCCGCAGAAGTGCTCGCGGTCGCTCAGTTGCGTGAAGTCGAGAAAGCCAAAGTTAACCGGCTTCTTGATCTTGTAGGCGTACTCGCCAGTGAGCAAAACCCAGGAAATATGCGTCTCTATTACTTGGAAACTGCCGACCGGGTGCGGGTACAAGGCCGGGTTCTGCAGGGCTTCAATCAGGGCTTGGCTCACGGAGGGTCCTTGGTTTTAAACGACAAATAGTGGCACTCATTATGGCCTTTGAATGCCAGTCTGCAAACCGCTGGGTAGCGCCTGCTTGTGGCAGGCAAAATGCGTATAATGCCGCGCCATGACTCGACCTAAATCTTCCCGTTCCCGTTCTAAACGTCGCTCTCGCGGCACTCGTCCCTGGCTTGGCTGGGCTGTAAAGCTCGGTTTGGTTGGCTTGGTAGTGTTTGCAGGCTTTGCGGTTTACCTTGATGCAGTGGTGCAGGAGAAATTCTCCGGCAAGCGCTGGACCGTGCCCGCCAAGGTCTATGCCAGGCCTTTGGAGTTGTTCGTCGGTGAGAAACTGGCGAAAACCGATTTCCTCAAGGAGTTGGACGCGCTGGGCTATCGGCGTGAAAAATCCGTTGATGGGCCGGGTGGCGTGTCCGTCGCGGGTAACAATATCGAACTGTATTCACGCGGCTTCCAGTTCTATGAAGGTGCCGAGCCTGCGCAGCACGTGCGGGTGCGCTTCTCGGGTGACTATGTGGCCGGCCTGTCCAAGGCCAATGGTGGCAAGCTGGCGGTTGCCCGCTTGGAGCCGATGCTGATCGGCGGCTTGTATCCGGCGCATCAGGAAGACCGTGTGTTGATCAAGCTGGATCAGGTTCCGCCTTATCTGGTGGAAACCCTGGTGGCGGTTGAGGATCGCGAGTTCTTCAATCACTTTGGTGTATCGCCGAAGTCCATTGCCCGAGCGATCTGGGTCAATGCTTCCTCAGGCCAGTTACGTCAGGGCGGCAGTACGCTGACCCAGCAGTTGGTGAAAAACTTCTACCTGACCAACGAGCGCAGCCTCACGCGTAAAGCCGTAGAGGCGATGATGGCCGTGCTGCTTGAGCTGCATTACGACAAGAAAGACATCCTCGAGGCGTACCTCAACGAAGTCTTCCTCGGCCAGGATGGCAATCGCGCCGTCCATGGCTTTGGTCTGGCCAGCCAGTACTTTTTCAGCCAGCCATTGTCCGAGCTGCACCTGGAACAGGTCGCGTTGCTGGTTGGCATGGTCAAGGGCCCCACTTACTACAATCCGCGTCGCCATCCCGAGCGCGCCAAGACGCGTCGCGACATGATTCTTGACCTGCTCGCCGCCCAAGGTGTGGTAACCCCTGAGCAGGCAGCCGCAGCCAAGGCCCGGCCTTTGGGGGTGACCACGCGCGGCAACATGTCTAATGGCTCGTTCCCGGCATTCCTTGATCTGGTTAAGCGCCAGTTGCGCCAGGACTATCGCGATGAGGATTTGACCGAAGAAGGCCTGCGCATCTTTACCAGTTTCGATCCGATCATGCAGGTCAAGGCCGAGGACTCACTCAGTGAAACACTCAAGCGCCTGTCTGGACGCAAAGGGGTCGACAAGGTTGAAGCGGGCATGGTCGTAACCAACCCGGAAACTGGTGAAGTCCAGGCTTTGCTGGGTGGACGCCAGCGTAACTTTGCCGGATTCAATCGTGCGATTGATGCAGTGCGTCCCATCGGCTCGCTGGTCAAGCCCGCTGTCTACCTGACTGCTCTGGAGCGTCCAAGCCAGTACACCTTGACCAGCTTCATCAAGGATCAGGCGTTCTCGGTCAAGGGCCAGGATGGGCAGGTGTGGCGTCCGCAGAACTATGACCGCAAATCCCATGGCACCATTTATCTGTATCAGGGCCTGGTCAACTCATACAACTTGTCGACTTCCAAGCTGGGGTTGGAACTGGGTGTGCCCAATGTGCTCAAAACATTAGCGCGCCTTGGTGTCGAGCGTGAGTGGCCGGCTTACCCCTCGATGTTGCTTGGGGCAGGTTCATTGAGCCCGATGGAAGTTGCCGGCATGTACCAGACCATCGCCAATGGCGGCTTCAATACGCCATTGCGTGCTATTCGAAGCGTGTTGACTGCTGAAGGTGAGCCACTCAAGCGCTACCCATTCCAGATTCAGCAGCGCTTTGATGCCGGTTCGATTTACTTGCTGCAAAGCGCAATGCAGCGCGTGATGCGTGAAGGGACCGGACGTTCGGTTTACAGCAGGCTGCCACGTTCGCTGAACCTGGCGGGCAAGACTGGTACCAGTAACGACTCCCGTGACAGTTGGTTTGCCGGTTTCAGCCAGGATGTTCTGGCCGTTGTTTGGCTGGGCCGTGACGATAACGGCCCAACGCCGCTCACCGGCGCGACCGGGGCGTTGCAGGTGTGGACCAGCTTTATGGCTAAAGCAGATCCCTTGCCATTGGACATGCCGCAGCCTGATAACGTAGTGCAGGCATGGATAGATGCAAAGACCGGCCAAGGTTCTGATTCCAGCTGCCCGAATGCCGTGCAGATGCCGTATATTCGTGGCAGCGAGCCAGCACCAGGGCCTGGATGTGGTATTCAGGCGCCGGTTGACTCAGTCATGGACTGGGTTCGTGGCTGGATGAATTAAGGCAAGAGGGCGTAACGTGATTAAGTGGTTGATTCCAGTAATAACAGCTTCGGCAGTATTGGCAGGTTGCGCCAGTGTTCCCAATGGCTCGATTCCAGTGGTCGACGCCGGCGCTCCAGCCTCCGCCAACCGTATGGATCGTGTCGGCGGTGGCGCTGCACCGGCTAATGCTCCGCAAGCTCAGCCGCAGGACTCTGGTGTAGTGGTGATGGTGCCCGGTGCCGGGGGTGGCAACCAGCCATTGACGACTTCGCCAATTACCCCGGGGCCAATCACCACCGGCCCCATTACCAACGACTCCGCAGGCAGCAACATCTATTCGCAGCCCAGCGCGCCACAAGCGCCAACCGACAATAGCGCTACCCCATCAGGTGCGGCGGGCGGTTTATCGGCAGACGAGCAGCTGGATGGCCCGGTGCTGGCCTTGCTGACAACGGCCCAGCAGCAGCAGGGCGGTGGTGATCTGGATGGCGCAGCCTCAAGCCTGGAGCGTGCCCAGCGCATCGCGCCGCGAGAACCGCAGGTGCTTTATCGCCTGGCCGAGGTTCGCCTGGCTCAAGGTGATGCTGCACAAGCGGAACAGTTCGCGCGTCGCGGCCTGAGCTATGCCGGCGGTCGTCCTCAGTTGCAGGCGAGTCTGTGGGATCTGGTCGCCCAGGCCCGCGAAAAGCAGGGCGATCCTGCTGGCGCTGCGCAAGCCCGTGAGCGCGCCAAGGTCGCGCTGTAATGGACGCGCGCACAGTTGAAATTGCCGAACAGTTGCTGTTGATTGAGCGTGAGTTGCGCACGCAAGGTTGGTGGACCGAGTTGCCACCAAGCGATAAGGCAATGGCCAGTCCAGAGCCATTTTGCGTAGACAGCATGCCGCTTGAGCAGTGGCTGCAATGGATCTTCTTGCCGCGTATGAAAATCATGCTTGAGCAAGGTGCGCCATTGCCAGCCGTCTCTGGCATTCAGCCGATGGCAGAGCAGGTGTATGGCGTCGGGAATGCTCAGGCGCGTGTGCTGATCAAGCTGCTCGGCGAGTTTGACGAAATCCTGACCGGCACGAACTGAGTCGCGCCGGCGCTGGGTTAACCAAGAAAACTGCCAAGCTTATTGGCAGTTTTCGCTGATGGCTTTCTTGGTTTCAGCAATGCGCTGCTGGCGCTCTTCTTCGGTGATGCGTCGAACTTCACCATCAATTTCAATGCGTACCCGCGGATTGTTCTCAATTTGCGCGAGGCTGGTTCGCACGTCCGTGCAGTACTGTTTGCGCTCGGCTTCCTTGGCGGCTACTTCCTGCTTGACCTTTTTATCGATTTCGGCCTGCTCGGGGTCGGCGATGTCGTTGAAGGTTGGGGCAGGGTCTTCTACCGCGGGCTTGCCCGATGGGGTAGGCACTGCGGTATTGATTGTTGTGCTTTGCTGGCCTTGTGGCGGTTGCGCGCCAAAATGGGTCACACCCTGGGCGTCAACCCACTTATAGACCTGGCTGGCCATCGCTGTCGAGCTGATAGCAAGTAGCAGGCTGGTGGCGAGAATCATACGGCGCATGCTGTTTCCTTAGTGAAGTACTGCGAAAGCTAAGATTACTATAACCAATTATGCCCGGGCGTCATCCTGCGCCAGATCGGAGCAGAAGATTGTCGATTCATGCACAGATTGCTTGACTTAAAGGCTTCCAATCCCAACAATCCAACATTCGCTGTAGTGGAGTCAGCCGCAAGCAGGCTTTAGCTCAGTAGAGATGAGGTGCACACCCGCGCCGACCTAGCAACACCCGCAACGCGTTACCTCGCGCTGGGTGGGAAGACCCCGCAACACTTTGGGGCATTCCCAATACTTGCTCAGTTGTAGCTGACGTAGTCGGCGACCACCGTCGCTCATGCTCTGCTTAGCAGTAAAACCTATTTTAGATCGCCCCCTCTTGGGCGATTTCTGGCGTTTAGAGGTGATCAACGTGGAGCTTTTATCCGGCGCTGAAATGGTCGTGCGCTTTTTGCGTGACGAAGGCGTTAAAAATATCTATGGGTACCCGGGCGGTGCCTTGCTACATATCTATGATGCGCTGTTCAAAGAACCAGAGGTGAACCACATCCTGGTGCGCCACGAACAAGCTGCAACACACATGGCCGATGGCTACGCACGTGCTACAGGCAAGGCTGGTGTCGTGCTGGTGACTTCGGGTCCTGGTGCGACCAACGCCATTACCGGTATCGCCACTGCCTACATGGACTCCATTCCTATGGTGGTCCTGTCTGGTCAGGTGCCGAGCAGCATGGTCGGTACCGATCCCTTCCAGGAAACCGACATGATCGGTATCTCGCGTCCTATCGTGAAGCACAGCTTTATGATCAAGCACGCCTCTGAAATTCCTGAAGTGCTCAAGAAAGCCTTCTACCTGGCCGAGTCCGGGCGTCCTGGTCCTGTTGTCGTCGATATCCCGAAAGACATGACCAATCCAGCGGAGAAGTTCGAATACGTCTTCCCGAAGAAGGTCAAGCTACGCTCATACAGCCCCGCATTGCGCGGCCATTCGGGCCAGATTCGCAAGGCGGCTGAAGTCCTGCTCGCGGCCAAGCGTCCGGTAATCTATTCCGGTGGTGGCGTAATCCTGGGGCACGCAGCCGAGCCGCTGACCGAGTTGGCGCAGATGCTCAATATCCCGGTGACCAACACCTTGATGGGCCTTGGCGGCTACCCTGGCACTGATCGCCAGTTCCTTGGCATGCTTGGTATGCACGGTAGCTACACGGCAAACCTGGCCATGCACCATGCCGATGTAATCTTTGCCGTTGGCGCGCGTTTCGATGACCGGGTTATCAATGGTCCGGCCAAGTTCTGTCCTAACGCAAAGATCATCCACATCGACATCGACCCGGCTTCGATCTCCAAGACCATCAAGGCCGATGTGCCTATCGTTGGTCCGGTTGAAAGCGTGCTGACCGAAATGGTTGCAATCCTCAAGGAAATTGGCGAGAAGCCAAGTAAAGAGGCGCTTGCCAGTTGGTGGAAGCAAATTGAAGAGTGGCGTGGTGATCGTGGCGTGTTCCCTTATGACAAGGGCGACGGCAGCATTATAAAGCCGCAGACCGTAATCGAAACCCTGTGTGAAGTGACCGATGGCAATGCCTATGTCACCTCCGATGTGGGCCAGCACCAGATGTTTGCTGCGCAGTACTATCGGTTCAACAAGCCTAACCGTTGGATTAACTCCGGCGGCCTGGGCCCCATGGTTTTTGGCTTCCCGGCCGCCATGGGCGTTAAGCTGAGCTTTCCGGATGACGATGTTGCCTGCGTTACCGGTGAAGGCAGCATCCAGATGAATATCCAGGAGCTGTCGACCTGCTTGCAATACGACTTGCCAGTGAAAATCATCAACCTGAACAACGGTGCGCTGGGAATGGTGCGCCAATGGCAGGACATGAACTACAACAGCCGTCACTCGCACTCTTATATGGAGTCCTTGCCGGACTTCGTTAAGTTGGTCGAGGCCTATGGCCACGTTGGCATGCGCATTACTGACCTCAAAGACCTGAAGCCAATGATGGAGAAAGCCTTTGCGATGAAAGATCGCCTGGTTTTCCTCGATATTCAGGTTGATACCAGTGAGCACGTCTATCCGATGCATATCAAAGATGGTGCTATGCGCGACATGTGGCTGAGCAAGACGGAGCGGACTTAATCATGCGACACATTATTTCCCTGTTGCTGGAAAACGAGCCGGGTGCACTGTCCCGTGTAGTGGGGCTGTTTTCCCAGCGTAACTACAACATCGAAAGCCTGACCGTTGCGCCAACCGAAGACCCGACCCTGTCGCGCCTGACGTTGACCACTGTTGGCCACGATGATGTCATCGAGCAGATCACCAAAAACCTCAACAAGCTGGTCGAGGTGGTCAAGTTGGTTGATTTGTCTGAGAGCTCGCACATCGAGCGTGAGTTGATGCTGGTCAAGGTCAAGGCAACAGGCGCACAGCGCGCCGAGGTCAAGCGCACAACGGATATCTTCCGTGGCCAGATCGTCGATGTGACCACCAGCGTCTACACCATTCAGTTGACCGGTACCAGCGACAAGCTCGATAGCTTCATCCAGGCCATAGGCACCGCCTCGATCCTGGAAACTGTACGCAGCGGCGTTACCGGCATTGCCCGTGGCGACAAAGTACTCAGCATCTGAGTGTGCTGGATTTAAAAAACCTCGCATTTCTGCGAGGTTTTTTTTCGCCATTATTTAACGCTGGCGATTCCAGAAAGCATTGATCAACGGTTCTTTCAGGCGTTTTTCCAGGGCAAACAGGCCAATGTCGTAAGCGGTCAGCGGCGGCTGGATATCGTAGGTGCGGATGCTGGCTGTCAGTGGGCTGTTGTCGAGCACGATTTGCGGCACCACGCCGATGCCAAAACCCAGGCTTACCATGCTGACGATGGCCTCGTTACCGCTGACCTGAGCGTAGATTCGCGGTTTGATGTTATGGCTTTTAAGCCAGCGGTCTGTGCGAGTGCGCGCCAACCCCTCTTCGGAGAGAATCATAGGCACATCGCGCCAGGTGGCTGCGCTTGGGCTTTTAAGTTGCTCGTCAGTGAGTAATTGAGGGGATTGCGGGCCAATAAAGCACAACTCCGAGCGTGCAATGGACTGGAATGCAATTCCACTGGCCAGGTTGTCGGGGCGGGCGCCGATGGCAAGATCCTCAAGGCCTTGCTGGATGCGCTCCACCGCTTTTGCGGCATCACCTGTGTGCAGCTTCATTTCAATGCGCGGATAGTCCTGGCGAAAGCTGCTGAGAATGTCGTAGAGAAAGCTGTAGCTGGCGGTTACCGAGCAATACAGAGAAAGCTCGCCCTGCAGGATCAGTTGGTCTTGCTTGAAGGCTTGGCGCATGGCTTGCAAGCCGCCGATTACATCCTTGGCGTATTCGCGAAACTGCTGGCCCTCACGGGTCAGGCGCACGGAGCGGTTGTCGCGAAGAAATAGCGGGGCGCCGAGTTCGTCCTCAAGTTGCTTGATGCTGCGACTGAGGGCGGAGGGGCTGACGTGCTGCTCGCGGCTGGTTTTGCCAAAGTGCAGATTGTCCGCCAGAGACAGGAAAAGCATAAGCGCGTGGCTATCCATGGTTATTTCATATATCGGCATGTTGTGTTGCAAATATATCATTTTACGCAACGGAGACGATCACTTAAAGTGTGTTCGTCGCGGTGCTTATGCACCCATCCTTTTCGCCTAAAAGAGCCAAGAACATGAAAGTTTTCTACGATAAAGACTGTGACCTCTCCATCATCCAAGGTAAAAAAGTTGCCGTTATCGGCTACGGTTCCCAGGGCCACGCCCAGGCGTGCAACCTGAAAGATTCTGGTGTTGATGTCACTGTTGGCCTGCGTAAAGGTTCTGCAACTGTCGCCAAGGCTGAAGCCCACGGCTTGAAAGTTGCTGATGTCGCGACCGCTGTTGCCGGTGCCGACCTGGTCATGATCCTGACTCCGGACGAGTTCCAGTCGCAGCTGTACAAGAATGAAATCGAACCGAACATCAAGCAGGGCGCTACCCTGGCGTTCTCCCACGGCTTCGCGATTCACTACAATCAGGTCGTGCCACGTAGCGATCTGGACGTGATCATGATCGCGCCAAAAGCGCCTGGTCACACCGTACGTTCCGAGTTCGTCAAAGGTGGTGGTATTCCAGACCTGATCGCGGTCTACCAAGATGCTTCGGGCAACGCCAAGAATGTCGCGCTGTCTTATGCTTCGGGCGTGGGCGGCGGCCGTACCGGTATTATCGAAACCACGTTCAAGGACGAAACTGAAACCGACCTGTTCGGTGAGCAGGCTGTTCTGTGTGGCGGTTGCGTTGAGCTGGTTAAAGCGGGCTTCGAAACGCTGGTGGAAGCGGGCTACGCTCCGGAAATGGCTTACTTCGAGTGCTTGCACGAACTGAAGCTGATCGTTGACCTCATGTACGAAGGCGGTATCGCCAACATGAACTACTCGATCTCGAACAACGCCGAGTACGGTGAATATGTCACTGGTCCGGAAGTGATCAACGCCGAATCGCGCCAAGCCATGCGCAACGCTCTGAAGCGCATCCAGGACGGCGAGTACGCCAAGATGTTCATCCAGGAAGGTGCTGCAAACTATCCTTCGATGACCGCTTATCGTCGCAACAACGCTGCCCATGGCATCGAAGTTGTGGGTGAGCAGTTGCGCTCGATGATGCCGTGGATTTCCGCGAACAAGATCGTCGACAAAACTAAAAACTAAGTCCTGGCGACTTACATAAAAAACGCGGCTAATGGCCGCGTTTTTTTATGCTGCAAGTATCCATCTGGTATAAAGCGCGTCACGATTAGGCTTATATAATCTGCGCAGCGCTGTAACATAGGTGCTGAATTTTTAACCCAGTTCTAAGGTACATCCATGAGCGAACGCCCAGAAGAGCCGAGTGCGGCTCCCGACGCAGAAAGTCTTTTGCCGGTTGATGAGCACGAAGAAGAAGGCCACGACGACCAGGGCCGCAAGGTCCGTCACCGTGGTGTGTATTTGTTGCCAAACCTGTTCACCACGGCAAATCTGTTCGCGGGGTTCTACGCGATCATCAATGCCATGAACGGCAATTACTATGTTGCGGCTGCGGCGGTGTTTGTGGCCATGGTGCTGGACGGCCTCGATGGCCGAGTTGCGCGCATGACCAATACCCAGAGTGCATTCGGTGCCGAGTATGACTCGCTGTCCGATATGGTTGCCTTTGGTGTTGCACCTGCGTTGCTGGCGTTTGAATGGGCGCTGGGCAGCCTGGGCAAGGTCGGTTGGATGGTTGCCTTTATCTATGTGGCAGGTGCTGCGCTGCGTTTGGCGCGTTTCAATACCCAGATCGGGAGCACCGATAAGCGCTACTTCATCGGCCTGGCCAGTCCTGCAGCGGCTGGTGTAGTCGCTGGTACGGTATGGGCGTTTAGCGATTTTGGCATACAGGGTTCCAAGATGGCCTTTGTGGTCGCTGTCCTGGTTGCTGCCGCAGGCATGTTGATGGTCAGCAATATCAAGTATCACAGCTTCAAGGATCTGGATTTAAAGGGGCGCGTACCTTTTGTAGCTATCTTGGCCGTGGTGCTGGGGTTTGCCCTGGTCTTCAGTGATCCGCCACGTATCCTGCTGATTATCTTCCTCGCTTATGCCTTCTCGGGCCCCATTCAATATTTGTTGCAGTTACGTCGCCGCAATAGAACTGCGTGATGTAATTTCATGGGGGCTTCGTGGTCTACTGGTCATCGCTAACCTGTAGCTGCGGAGTCCTCATGTTGATCAAGGTCCCATCTGCATCCGCTTGCAAAGAGTCGGATGTAACCCCTGAAGAATTTTACCTTTCCCGCCGTGCCTTTATTGGGGGTTCTATCGCGGGTTTGGCGCTGGCTGCGGCGCCAGGTGCTGCATTTGCCCAAGATGCTTTGCGTTACCCCGATGTCCAGGCGGTTGATGGGGCTGCTTGTTTTCAACAAAAGTTGCCGACGACCCAGTGGCAGGCCGTTACCCTCAAGGGGGAAGCAATCACCCCGTTCAAGGATGCAACTCACTACAACAACTTTTATGAACTGGGCGCCGACAAGGGCGACCCTTCAGCCAATGCATCGGCGCTGAAGACCGAGCCCTGGAGTGTTGTTATCGATGGTGAAGTGGCAAAGCCTGGACGCTACGCGCTAGAAGACTTCATCAAGCCCTATGAGCTTGAAGAGCGGATCTATCGCCTGCGCTGTGTCGAGGCCTGGTCGATGGTTATTCCGTGGATGGGCTTTCCGCTCTCGGCGCTTCTTAAACAAGTGCAGCCGACCAGCAAGGCTAAGTACATTCGCTTTGAAACACTGGTTGATCGCAAGGATCTCCCGGGGCAGCAGTCGAGCTTTGGCTTGATCAACTGGCCCTATGTCGAAGGTCTGCGTCTTGATGAAGCGATGAACCCGCTGGCGATACTTGCCGTTGGTATGTACGGCCGGGTGCTGCCCAATCAGAATGGTGCGCCGCTGCGTCTGGTCGTGCCCTGGAAGTACGGCTTTAAAAGCATTAAGTCGATTGTGCGCATCGGCCTGGTCGAGAAACAGCCAAAAACCACATGGCAGTCGATTCCAGCAGATGAATACGGCTTTTATGCCAATGTTAATCCCAATGTTTATCATCCTCGTTGGTCGCAGGCGCGCGAGCGCCGACTGCCCAGTGGCCTGTTCAGCCCAAATGTGCGCGATACATTGATGTTCAACGGTTATGGGGATGAGGTTGCATCGCTATACGCGGGTATGGATCTGAGGGTTAACTACTGATGCGCTTCCCCTTATTTCGCTTGATGGTCTTTATTGTGGTCGCAGCCGTGCCGCTTTACTGGCTGTATGAAGCCTGGGCTTTCGCTCTTGGGCCCGATCCGGGCAAAACCCTGGTTGACCGGCTTGGGCTGGGTGCACTGGTGTTGCTGTTTATTACCTTGGCAATGACGCCGATGCAGAAGCTAACGGGGTGGTCTGGCTGGATAGTTACCCGTCGCCAGCTTGGTCTCTGGTGTTTTGCCTTCGTAGCGCTACATTTGACAGCCTACTGCGTGTTTATCCTGGGGCTTGATTGGGCGCAGCTTGGCGTGGAGTTAAGCAAGCGGCCCTACATTATAGTGGGGGCACTTGGCTTCATCGGTTTGCTGGCGCTTGCGTTGACATCCAACCGCTACAGCCAGCGGCGTTTAGGGCGGCGTTGGAAAAAACTGCACCGTGCTGTTTACGGCATCCTGGCGTTGGGATTGCTGCATATGCTCTGGGTGGTGCGTGCCGATCTCAAGGAGTGGAGCCTGTATGCCTTGATCGGTGCCGTCTTGATGTGTCTGCGCATCCCTGTTGTCGCTGCGGTGTTACCGCGCATTGGAACTAAAAGTGCCAATACAGTAATAAATGCGCAATAAACCCTTGACGGCAAATCTGAGGTGCC